>NZ_PJQW01000005.1:236455-309108 GCF_004303025.1 Flavobacterium sp. J27
ATAATTATTATAACCGTTTCATTTTTAAATGTTTCTTGTACTACAGATGCGTATGATTCGGATATGGAAAACAATTCAGCTTCCATTCAATTAGACGATACTAGTACTACGACACAAACGGACCCTGTTATTATTCCTAAAAAAGACTAATCTCAAATATAATACTAAAATTAAACCTTATGAAAAGATTTTTATTATTTCTGGTAATTATTATAACCGTTTCGTTTTTAAATGTTTCTTGTACTACAGATGCGTATGATTCGGATATGGAAAACAATTCAGCTTCCATTCAATTAGACGATACTAGTACTACGACACAAACGGACCCTGTTATTATTCCTAAAAAAGACTAATCCCAAATATAATACTAAAATTAAACCTTATGAAAAGATTTTTATTATCTCTGGTAATTATTATAACCGTTTCGTTTTTAAATGTTTCTTGTACTACAGATGCGTATGATTCGGATATGGAAAACAATTCAGCTTCCATTCAATTAGACGATACTAGTACTACGACACAAACGGACCCTGTTATTATTCCTAAAAAAGACTAATCTTTTAAAATAACTATAGCATTTAAAATTTATTATTATGAAAAAAGCACTATTTTCTTTAAGTATTTTATTAGTAATTTCATCCTCTATAATTTCATACTTAACCGTCGATTTTAATTCTGAACGTCAGGAAATTGCTCAAGAAAGTCAAGTTAATAATATTGTATTATTAGGAGATAGTAATTCTTATAACCCAATACTTATCGTTAAAAACGATTAAATTGTGTAAGAAAATCATTAAATTTGTTATTCTATACAGATTAATTCTTGAATTTTGAAATATTTTGCTTTACTTATTTTTGTTTTTAATTTAATAAGTTGTTCTGAAAATAATAAGCAAGAACAAAAACTTGATATACAAAATCAAAGGATTAACAACTACCTTTCTTTAGCACAAAAAGAGACTATTTCCAAAGAAATGAGAATTCGATTTGGAGACTTAGCGTATGAAAGTATTAAGGTTCAGAAAAATGATTCTATTACTAGAAGAAATTATTTTAAAGTAGCCAATCGTTATTTTCCTCTTTATGAACTTGAAAAATATAAGAAAGTAACCACAGAAGTTCTTAAACTTGGAAGAGAAAGTAAAGATTCTGCTACTATAGCAAAAGCGTTGTATTATTTAGGAGATTATTTTTTCGAAAATGCAAAGAATGACAGTGCTTATTGGTATTATAATAACGCAGAGAAAATTTATAACAAAATTGATGATAAAGAAAACCTAGCCAATACAGTATTGCATAAAGCGTATGTTTTACGATTTGAAAAAGATTTTTTAGGTAGTGAAACTGCTACCATAAAAGCATTAGACATATCTGAAAAAATATCAGATAAACTACTTATATATCAATGTTATGGGAATTTAGGAATAGCACTTGCTGGACTAGGAAACTATGAAAAAGCACTTTATTATCATGAAAAAGCGTTGCTTCAAATTGAAAAATTAAAAGATAATTACTTGTATGAAGATTTTAAAGCGCAAACGTTTCATAATATAGGCTTAGTCTATCAAAGTAACAATCAGGATGAAAAAGCCTTGGAAAATTTTTCACAAGGGCTAAGAATAAATAATCTACTTAGAAAACAACCTGTTTTGTATTCAGCACTTTTAGATAATTATGCCTATTCAAAATTTAAACTTAATAACAATAAAGGATTTGAAGAGTTAAGCAGGGCCTTATTTATTAGAGACAGTATTAATAATATAGCTGGAATTATAAAAAGTAAAATTCATTTAACAGAATATTATCTATCAAAATCAAATACTTCTAAGGCATTACAATTAAATAATGAAGCCTATACATTAGCTAAAGAATCTAATTATAATAGTGAGATTTTAAAAACATTAGAATTATATACTAAAATTAATCCTTCTAACGGATTAAGTTATGCTAAAAAATATATTAAACTTAGTGATAGCTTATATGATCTAGAAAGAGCAACAAGAAATAAATTAGCTAGAATTGAATATGAAACAGATGAAATAATTCATGAAAATCAAGAAATATCAAGTCAAAAGAAGACTATTCTTACTGTTTCGATTTTAGTAGCATTCATTGGAGGCTTATTATTCATTATACTTTTCCAGAGAGCCAAACAAAAAGAGTTATTATTTACGCAAGAACAGCAAAAAGCCAATGAAGAAATTTATCAGTTAATGCTAGACCAACAAGCAAAGATTGATGAGGTTAAAAACATTGAAAAAAATAGAATAGCAAGAGAACTTCATGATGGAATTATGAATAAATTGGCAAGTACAAGACTTAATTTATTTATTCTTACTAAAAGAAATGACGAGGAAACCATTAAAAAATGTATTGGTCATATTAACGAAATTCAAAATATTGAGAAAGAAGTTAGAGTTATTGCTCATGAATTAAGCAATGATACTTTTTCTGAAAAAGGTAATTTTAAAACTATCTTAACCGAATTATTGTCTGAACAAAATGAATTATATAGTGCTACTTGTATTTATGATGTAGATAAAGATATTGTTTGGGAAAATATAGATATCGAAATAAAAATGAATTTGTATAGAATATTACAAGAAGCACTGAACAACTGTAATAAATATGCAAATGCAGAAAATATTTATGTTAACATTGATAAACAAGAAAAAATTGTAACTTTACAAATAACTGATGACGGGGAAGGCTTTAATACCAGTAAAGCCAGAAAAGGAATTGGGATGAAAAACATGCTTCAACGCACAGAAGCCGTTAAAGGAGAATTTAGTATTACTTCTGAAATTGGAAAAGGAACAACTATAATAATAAAATTACCAATCAATTAAAAATTATACTATACAATGGGATCTAAGAAAGTAAATATTTTCATGATTGACGATCACCCTTCAATGATTGAAGGTTATAAAAGCATTTTATCTTATAATGATTTAGGATATGAAATTATCGTAACGTCAGCTTTTGACTGTGAATCTGCCTACAAAAGAATGATGAAATCAGAAGATTTATATGAATTTGATATGGTCTTTCTAGATTTAAGCCTTCCTCCTTATGAAGAAAAAAATATTAATTCTGGACAAGATTTAGCACTTTTAGCTAAGAAAAAATATCCATTTGCAAAAATTGTAATATTAACTTCTCATGCTGAAGCTTTTATTTTGTATGATATTCAAACAAATATTGAACCTGATGGTCTTTTAGTGAAAAGTGATTTTACTGCTGAAGAATTCTTAAGAGCTTTCGAAGTAATTATTAATAAAGAAAAGTATGTAAGTAAAACAGTAAAAGAAAGTATTCAAGAAATGCTAGAAGTTAAAAATAATGTGTTTCTTGATGAAAATAATCGCACTATTATTTCATTACTTGCGCAAGGTGTACTTTCTAAAAACTTGCCAAATTATATCAATTTAGCTCAAAGTTCAATCGATAAAAGAAAAGCACAAATTAAAGATTATTTTTGTGTTAAAGGAGGAACAGATGAAGATATTGTTAGAGAAGCAAAGAGACAAGGTTTTGTGTAAAAATTAATTGTATTTCATTTTTCGCAAAACACGTATTGCTTCTTTGAATTCAACATATACTTTTGGATTATAAAACTTTTTGAAGGAATTTTTTCCTTCGATAAGTTTATGCTTTGCTTCTTCAAAACCATTTAAATAACATATCATTAAAGCGGAAGGAACTTTTAAAACATCTTTCTTTTCTCTTTCAGTTAAGCGGATTTCTTTTTCCAATTTTTTTAATAAACTTATGTTGGAATTATAAATATGATGCAGCATTTTTCTATTGTATTGTGGCGGTTCAAAAAGCATTTGAGTTGTCATTTTATAATATCCATTGTCAAAAAAAGTTATGGTAAGTCTCTCTAAAGGATAATAACTAGTCTTGTCATTTATTCCTAAAACAATATGTTCAGTTATAGTAAACGAGCTTTCATCATAAGAAATCGTTACATCATCTTGAGCAGAATAAAACAATTTTATTTGCTCATTAATTAATTCTATATCTACTCTAGAGTAAAATACGGTATTCCGTATATTCTTTTTTATTCCAGCCCAACAAACAACAAATAATTCTTTGAATACCTTATATTTACTAAACAAATCTTTGTGTTTGTTATTTATAAAATCTTGTACACCATCTAAGGTATGTTCTATACTGTTTCTCGAATTATTCTCAATACTAATAACCGTTTCTGTATTTACTTTTGAAAAAGGAATTTTTTCTTCTGTAGGAATAGAATTACTGCCTCTTCTTACAAAAACAGTGTTTGCAAGAATAGTATATATTCCTTTTTTAAACGAAGAAATTTTACTTTTAGGTTTTATAGTTACTAACCCTACTACTTTTTCTTTAGGTAAGTTAGGAAAAGGAACGTTTTCATATTGAATTCTAGGAGGGTTATCAATGTAAGCGTTTACCAAATTTTGAATTTTACTATCGTCAAAAAAATCATCGCCTACAATTTCATTATTTTCGTCTTCCACACCCACAATAATATATGAATTATTGGCTGGATTAGAATTCGATAAAGCACAAATATGTTTTAAGAACTTTGCCTTACCTTCTTTGGTATGTAAGTTTAATTGCCTTTTTTTATCATAAAAGCTACTTTCATCATTATGAGCTAATAAATTTTTAATCAGTAATCTTTTATTCAGCATCTTTTAGAAAATATTTGCTACTAATTTACAGTTTTATTTCAGCTCATTCAAAAATGTTTTGCAACTAAATTAATTTCTTGACAATCTGTTAAATATAACACAATGTTTTACCATATTTTCAAGGTTAAATTTTAACATTAAAGGCAAAAAACATGTAAATACAACCTGTGTATCTGTTGTAGTTTTACTACGATAAAAAATCAAACAAACAATAAAATTTTTTTAAAACATGAAAATGATGAAAACTAATTTCAGAAGAATCGCTTCACTTTTTGTCGTATCAAGTCTATTTTTTTCTTGTAGTAATGATACAAATCTTGATAATAACAGTCAAGAACTTAATTATGTAACTCAAGAAAAAATAGAATTAGCAAAGTATGTTGCCAATGCCTTAAAAACAAACAATGGAGCTGAGTTATTAAGTAATAGTAAATTTCAAAACCTCAATGAAATATTACTTTCTGAAATTTTAACCGATTTAAAAATGAATAATAATGAAGAATTTTTTTCTTCTGAAATTAAAAAAGAGGGTATTTTAGAGTGTTTTGTATATAATCAGGAAAAAATGAATGCAACTACGTTAAAGGATTTGCAAATCCTTTTTGCCCCAGTAGACGATAATACTAAAACGCTGGAAGGTATTGATATTAATGGAAATATAGTATTCGTTGATGCCTCTCAACCAAGTAACAAACCAATTCTTTTTATTGATCAACATGGTAAATATGAATTTCAAAAAAACATGAATTCGTTGAATGAAGAATTAAAGAAAAGAGGGTTTGATACTCAAATGACAACAGCAAACATTTCGGGAAAAGCAACAGCTGTAGATTTTAATAAAATAGATTCAATAAAGTTATCAGACGTACAAGAACCTTGGTTTAAAGGAAACCCAGAAATTTATGCCATTGTATTTAACTTTGATCAAAATTTTAATGAGCCCAGTGTACCGCCTTTAAGAGTGTTACAAATGCCTTATATCAAAAAGAAAAATGTATTATATACTCCAGAACAACCTTTTGTTTTTTGGAATGAACACACTCGAAATGCAGCTACCATGATTATTATGGAAGAGGATTCTGGCTTTGATTATGCAGGAGTTATTAACATTGTCGTACAAGCTATTGGAACAGGTGTAACATTAGGAACAGGAGACGCTGTTTGGACACCATTTGTAGTAAATACAGTTACGGCTGTTCTAGATGAAATAAAAGGAAGTTGGTCTACCGATTCTGATGATGAAATAGATCAATATTATATCATTAGAAAACAAAATGTGACCCAATTAAAAAGTGGTGCTAGTAACAATGCAGCAATAACCTATTCTTTCGAAACCTTATAGAAAATAAATTTAATCTTGAAAAGCACATTACTTAAATGTGCTTTTTTTGTTCTATTTAAAAAAAACAGAAAGTATTGATTAGGAACATTTTATTGTGTAAAAACGCTTTTTTCTAATAAAAATTCTTAAAACAATAAAAACAAAATCATAAATTACGCTTAAATAATGCTTAAGCGTAATTTTTTTAACGGTATATTAACATCGTAGTCCTAAATAAATTTTCAATTTTGAATTGTTAAATTTTTTTTGAAAATTTGAACCAAAATAAACTCAAAATGGAAGAAAATACTGCCACTCTAGATATTAGAGCAATTAATGAAAAAATAGAAAGAGAAAGTGCTTTTGTTGATTTGCTAACAATGGAAATGAATAAAGTAATTGTTGGTCAAAAACACATGATTGAAAGACTGTTAATTGGACTTTTAGGGCAAGGACATATTTTACTAGAAGGTGTTCCTGGATTAGCTAAAACATTAGCAATTAATACACTTTCACAAGCAGTACATGGTAGCTTTAGCAGAATTCAATTTACACCAGATTTATTACCTGCAGACGTTGTAGGTACTATGATTTACAATATTAAAGAAAACGATTTTACTATTAAAAAAGGACCTATTTTTGCCAATTTTGTATTAGCAGATGAGATTAATCGTGCTCCAGCAAAAGTGCAATCAGCTTTATTAGAAGCCATGCAAGAAAAACAAGTAACGATAGGTGAAAATAGTTTCAAACTAGATAAACCTTTTCTAGTAATGGCAACGCAAAACCCAGTTGAGCAAGAAGGTACATATCCATTGCCTGAAGCACAAGTAGACCGTTTTATGCTAAAAACAGTTATAGATTATCCAAAAATGGAAGACGAAAGATTAGTTATTCGTCAAAATTTATCTGGCGCTTTTGAAAAAGTAAATCAAGTGGTTACTTTAGAACAAATATTAAGAGCACAACAAGCAGTTAGAGAAGTTTATATGGATGAAAAAATTGAAAAATATATTTTAGATATTATTTTTGCTACACGATATCCAGAAAAATATAAATTAGAAAGTTTAAAACCACTAATTAGCTTTGGCTCTTCTCCAAGGGGTAGTATCAATCTAGCTACTGCAGCAAAATGTTATGCTTTTATCAAACGAAGAGGATATGTAATTCCAGAAGATGTTAGAGCAGTAGTGCATGATGTTTTACGTCATAGAATTGGAATTACATATGAAGCTGAAGCTGAAAATATTACTTCGGTAGATATCATTAATAAAATTGTTAATGAAGTTGAAGTGCCTTAAGATTAGTAGGCAGTAAACAGTAACAGTATGCAGTTTTGCTTTAATACTGAACACTTTTAACTGAACACTGAATACTAAAAAAATGGAAACGAAAGAAATACTCAAAAAAGTTAGAAAAATAGAAATTAAGACCAGAAGATTGAGCGATCATATCTTTTCTGGTGAATATCATACATCTTTTAAAGGAAGAGGAATGACTTTTTCTGAAGTACGTCAATATCAATACGGAGACGATGTAAGAGCTATTGATTGGAATGTTACGGCTAGATACAATGAACCTTATGTTAAGGTTTTTGAAGAAGAACGTGAACTAACCATGATGTTAATGGTAGACTGTAGTGGTTCTGAATCTTTTGGTTCTGTTAATCATTTTAAAAATGAAATTGTTACCGAAATTGCCGCTACTTTAGCTTTTTCGTCTACTCAGAACAACGATAAAGTAGGTTTAATTCTCTTTTCAGATGAAATAGAATTGTTTATTCCTCCTAAAAAAGGAAAATCTCATGTTTTGAGAATTATTCGAGAACTTATCGAATTTAAACCTAAAAGTAAAAAAACTGATTTAGCACAAGCGCTAAAATTTTTATCCAGTGTGATGAAGAAAAAAGCCATCGTATTTTTAATCTCCGATTTTATGGTAAAAGAATATGAACATACCTTAAAAATAGCGTCAAAAAAACACGATTTAACAGGGATTAGAGTATACGATAGAAGAGAGCAATCCATCCCTAATCTTGGTATTGTTAATATGTTAGATGCAGAAACAGGTGACACTTTTTTAGTAGATACGAGTTCAAAACAAGTGCGTTTGAATTATGAGAAATACTATAAAGAAAATGTAAAGTATTTCACCGAGATGTTTTCAAAATGTGGTGCTGGAACAGTAAGTGCAAGAGTAGATGAGAGTTATGTAACCAAATTGTTGGGGTATTTTAAAGCTAGAAATTAAGATGTTAAAAAAAGTAATATTAGTATTTTGTTTTTTATTCACGTCAATTGTTTTTTCTCAAACAATACAAACTACTATAGATTCTACTCAAATAAAAATTGGTTCTCAATTTAACTTAACCATTAAAGCAAATGTGACCCAAAATGATAAAGTTGTTTTTCCTGAAGGTCAGTTTTTTGGACAATTAGAGATTTTAGAGTCATACCCAATAGATTCCATAAAAAATGAGAATAAATTAGAATTAATAAAAAAATATGGATTAACCCAATTTGATTCTGGAAGATATGTAATTCCTCCCTTGCAAGTTATTATTAATAATAAAACAGTTAGAACTGATTCTTTTGCTGTTATGGTTAATC
Organism: Flavobacterium sp. J27; assembly: GCF_004303025.1. GTDB lineage: Bacteria > Bacteroidota > Bacteroidia > Flavobacteriales > Flavobacteriaceae > Flavobacterium. Next base: position 245,071 of record NZ_PJQW01000005.1, read on the forward strand.
CAGTAGTAGTTGATACTCTAAAACAGCAAATGTATGATATCAAATCTATTATAACAGTAAATAAACCTACTGATTATTTTTGGTTGTATGTTTTATTAGGAATTATTGCCATTTTAGGAGTTGGATTTCTTTTATATTATTTCATCAAGAAAAAACAAATAAAAAAGAATGAAGAAGATGAAATTCTCTTCGCTTCACCAATCGAAAAAGCATTATCACAACTACAAAATTTAGAAGGTAAAGAACTTTGGCAAAAAGGAGAAACTAAAGCCTATTATTCTGAACTAACAGATATTACTAGATATTATTTAGAAGAAGCTGTAGCAATTCCTGCAATGGAAAGTACTTCAAATGAATTATTTGATACCTTAAGAACGACAATCAAGAAAAAGAAAATAAAAATAAGTCAAGACATTCTAGATAAATTTAAAAAGGTAATGGCAAATGCCGATTTAGTAAAATTTGCTAAATCAAAACCATTGGATTTTGAGATTGAAAATGACAAAAAAATGATTGATTCTTTCTTGATATCCATTGACAAAGCCATACCACGAACAGATGAAGAAAAAGAAAATTTATTTACCGAAGAGTTAAAAAGGAAAAGAAACCGTTCTCAAAAAATGAAACGCATTGGTATCCCTCTTACTTTTGTTTTTTTCTTACTGATTATAGGAGGTGTATTTATTGGAGTAACCAAAGGAACAGACTATATTAGAAATAACTGGTTAGGACATAACGCAAAATCGCTTTTAAATGAAGAATGGATTATTTCTGAATACGGTGACCCTGCCATTATCATCTCAACACCAAAAGTACTAAAACGTATTTCAGATGAACGTATTCAAAATAATTTGCCATCACATGTAAAAGCAAATGCTAAATTTATGTATGGTAGTTTATTAGATAATTTTTCAATTATTTTAAATACAACTGCTTTTAAAGACACAACCGTTGTAGATTTAAATCAAATTGTAGAGTATGATTTGAAAAATATGCAGACTTTAGGTGCTCAAAATATTACTGTAAAGGAGGAAGATTATGAAGATCCAAAAGGATTAAAGGGAAAAAAAGCATATGGAAACTTTTCTGTAATAAATCCTTTAAATAAAGATACACAACTAATGAGTTATGAATTATATGTTTTTTCTCAACCTGGTGGAGCACAAGAATTATTCCTAATTTACAGAAATGATGATGAATATGCAAAACAAATAATGGAAAGAGTAATTGCATCTGTTGAACTAAGAAAAACTGCTGAAAAATGAAAAATGTAACCTTTTTGCATCCTGAATTTTTCTGGCTGTTTTTGACTCTACCAATTGCAATTGCTTGGTATATCTATTCTAGAAAGAAAAATAGAGCAACCTTAAAAATGAGTTCTTTAGCTCCTTTTGCAACTGGGAAAACGATTTTGTCTAAAGTAAAACCTGCATTATTTATATTACGCCTTTTAGCTTTAGCTACAATTATTGTAGCATTAGCAAGACCAAGAAGTGTAGACGTAACTCAAAAATCAAAAACGACAAGAGGTATTGATATTGTAATGGCAATAGATGTTTCAGGAAGTATGCTTGCCAAAGATTTAAAACCAAATCGATTGGAGGCATTAAAGAGAGTGGCTGCAAAGTTTATTGAGGATCGTGTTAATGATAGAATTGGACTTGTAGTTTATGCTGGAGAAAGTTACACCAGAACACCAGTAACTTCAGATAAAACAGTAGTATTACAATCTCTTAGAACAGTAGATTATGACGATTCAATTATAGCAGATGGAACAGGTATTGGTGTTGGTTTGGCTACAGCAATTAATCGACTTAAAGACAGTAAAGCAAAAAGCAGAATTATTATCTTATTAACCGATGGAGTAAATAATGCTGGAACCATAGATCCACGAATGGCAGCAAATATAGCAGAACAATATGGAATTAAAGTATATACAATAGGAATAGGAACTAACGGTATGGCACCATTTCCTTATACAAAAACACTTAATGGTCAAATCCTATTTAGAAATATGAAAGTTGAAATCGATGAGGATTTAATGAAAGAAATTGCAAAAACAACTGAAGGGAAATATTTTAGAGCGACTAATAATAAAAAGTTAGAAGCGATTTATGCAGAAATAAATAAGTTAGAAACTACTGAAATAGAGGAAAAAAAATATTTTAATTATGATGAAAAATTTAAGCCTTTAGTTTGGTTAGCTTTTGCTTTAATTTTAATTGAAATAATCTTAAGAAATACCATTTTTAAAGGATTTGTTTAAAAGAATAGAAAATGTATCATAAGTTAGAAGAACCTGTATTGCTGTATTTGTTACTAATATTACCCATATTGGTACTTATTTTCTTGTTTCAAATCTATTGGAAAAAGAGAAAACAAAAAGAATTTGGTAATTTAGAATTAATAAAAAAATTAAGTCCAGAAAAATCTACTTTTAAACCAGTTTTAAAATTTATTACCGTTTTATTAGCTTTAACAGGTCTTATTTTAGCTTTGGTAAATCCAAAGATTGGAACTAAAATGGAAACAGTGAAACGACAAGGAATCGATATTGTTTTTGCTCTTGATATATCGAAAAGTATGTTGGCAGAAGATATTGCACCGAGTCGTTTAGAAAAATCAAAGCAATTAATCAGTCAAATTATTAATAATTTAGGAAGCGACAGAATAGGAATTGTAGGTTATGCAGGAAGTGCTTACCCTGTTTTGCCTATGACTACAGACTATAGTATTGCGAAAATGTATTTGCAAAATATGAATACCAATATGGTTTCATCACAAGGAACAGCCCTTAATGATGCTATTAATTTGGCAACAACTTATTTTGATGCCGTAGATACAAGTAAATTAATCATTTTGGTTTCTGATGGAGAAGATCATGGTGATGGAGCAGAAGAAGCTAGTGAAATAGCTAAAGAAAAAGGAATTAAAATAGCAACAATTGGTGTAGGAACGTTAGATGGCGGTCCAATTCCTATTAAAGGAGATAACGGCGTAATTGCAGAATACAAAAAAGATAATGAAGGACAAGTAGTGGTTACTAAATTAAACCCTGTTACCCTTCAAAATATTGCAAAAAACACAAAATCAGCTTATATTGAGGGAAATAATACGAAACAAGTATTGGAACAAATAAAACAAGTATTAGATACGATTGAAAAAACAGAATTTGAGTCACAAGAAATAGCGGAATATCAAACACAATATCAATGGTTCATTGGTGTCGCTTTTTTTCTGTTATTACTAGACGTTTTTTTCTTAGAAAGAAAAACTGCTTGGTTACAAAAATTAAACTTATTTAATGAAAGATAGTATGCAAAGGATAATCGTAGGAATAGCATTATGTATTTCTTCTCTACTTTTTAGTCAAAATAAAGACCAAAACTTATACGAAGGAACTACTTTTTTTGGAAGCAAAAATTATACAGCAGCGGAAAGCGATTTTAGAATTTCTCAAGCTACAAATGAGGATAAAAAAGCAGTAGCTAATTATAATTTAGGAAACAGCATTTACAGACAAAATCAACCTAGTGAAGCAAAATATAAATTTTTAAATGCTATTGAAAATGCCAAAACGAAAGAAGAGAAGCACAAAGCTTTCCACAATTTGGGTAATTCTTTAATGTTAGAAAAAAACTATGCAGGAGCAGTTGAAGCCTATAAAAATGCTTTGAGAAACAATCCTTTTGATGAGGAAACTAGATACAATTATGCTTTAGCTAAGAAAAAGCAGAAAGAAAATCCACCAAAAGACGATAAAAATAAAGATAAGGATAAAGACAAAAATCAAGATCAGAATCAAAAAAATCAAGATAAAAAAGAAGACCAAGGAGACGGAAAAGATAAAAAAGATAAGCAGGATAACGGACAAGATAAAGACAAAAAAGATTCCGACAAAGGAGATGAAAATGATAAGAAAAAGGAAGGTGATGATAAAAAAGATAACCAAAACGGTGATAAAAAAGAAGATGATAAAGGAAACCCAAAACCTTCAGGCGTAAACAAACAGCAAATTGAAAATTTATTAGATGCAGTAAACAATGCTGAAAAGAAAATTCAAGATAAATTGAACGCAAAAAAAGTGAAGCCAAGCCCTGCAACTAATGAAAAAGATTGGTAAAATGAAAAAGTCTTTCGTAATACTTTTACTTTTTATTCAAACAGCTCTATTAGCACAAGAAATTAACTTTGAAGCTAAACTGAGTAGAACTACTATTGGTTTAAATGAAAGAGTTCAAGTTTCTTTTACCATTAATCAAGATGGGGATAATTTTCAAGCGCCTAATTTTGAAGGGTTTAGAGTTGTTGGTGGGCCTTCACAATCAACAAGTTTTTCCTGGATAAATGGAGTTAAATCATTCAGTAGAAGTTATAGCTATGTTTTACAGCCCACACAAAAAGGGGTTTTAACCATTAAACAAGGAATTATTGAATATGAGGGGCAAACGTATAAAACTGTACCCGTAAAAATTACTGTCACGGATGCAATAGAATTACCAAAAGACCCAAATGATCCCGATTACAAAGTTGGAGAAGGGGTACATTTAGTCGCTGAGGTGTCAAATGATAATCCTTATTTAAACGAACCCGTAACGGTGGTTTATAAATTATATTTTAACCCAAGATTTCAAGTAAGAAATGTGCAAGAAGTCGATAATCCAAAATACAATGGTTTTTGGAGTCAGCAAATAAATATTGATAAATTGCAAGCAGTTCAAGGAAAATATAACGGTCAAGACTATGCACTCGTTGTGTGGAGAAAAGTAATTCTCTATCCACAAGAATCAGGTGCAAAACCGTTAGAGCCTTTAACCATTAGTTTAGATATTGATGTTCCTACAGGAAGAAGAAACTTTTTCTTAGAACCTGAGTATAAATCGGTAACCAAAACTATTTCGGCTGGAGCCAAAACCATTCAGGTAAAGCCGTTACCAGAAACAGGAAAACCACTTAATTTTAGTGGCGCAGTAGGGAAATTTAACTTTGAAGTAACTCCTTCTAAAACAGAACTTAGAAGTGGAGAATCTTTGGATTTAGAAATCAGTGTTTCTGGAATTGGAAATTTAAAATTATTTACATTACCAAAAACAGAATTTCCTAGTGCATTTGAAGTATTTGATCCTGAACATAAGGAAGAAGTGACAACACCTTTATCTGGAATGACTGGTAAAATAGCAGATAAATATACCATTATACCACAATTTAAAGGAAAATATACACTCAAACCTATAGAATTTTCTTATTTCGATTTAACTTCGAAATCCTATAAAACATTAACCTCAAAGGAAATTACTATTACAGTATTAGATAATCCTAATTTTACTTCTTCAAGACAGGAAGTAGCTACAAATGAAGCAAATAAACAACAATTAATAAAAAATAATTCCTTTCAATTTATAAAACTAAAATCTGACTTTGTACCCAAAAACAAAGAAAATTTCTTTGGAACTAACTTGTTTTATGGATTGCTTTTAGCTCCTTTTTTATGTATTCCAATAATTGTATTAGCTAGGAAGAAAAAAGAAGCAATTGATGCAGATGAATTTGGCAATAAAATTAGAAGAAACAATAAATTGGCTAAAAAGTATCTTTCAGAAGCTAAAAAACAAATGGGCAATAAAATTCCGTTTTATATGGCAATGGAAAGAGCATTACATAATTTCTTAAAAGCGAAATTACATATTGAAACTTCTGAAATGAGTAAGGAAAATATTCAGGAAATTTTAGAAAGTAAACAAGCACAAACAGAAACAATTACCCAGTTTATTCAATTAATGAACGATTGTGAGTTTGCCCGATATGCACCAGCTACTCATGTGGCAATGCAACAAGATTTTGAAAAAGCAGTTACCTTAATTTCTGAACTAGAAAAACAATTGTAATGAAGATAAAGAAAGTAATTTATATCGTTTTTTTAATTGTTACCAATTTGTTGTTTGCCCAAAAAACAACCACAACACTTTTTGATGCAGCTAATGATTTATATAGGAAAGAAAAATATACTGAAGCAATCGAGAAGTATGAAACCATTCTTAATCAAAAGAAAGTTGAATCTGCAGAATTATACTATAATTTAGGAAATTGCTATTATAAATTAGGAAAAGTAGCTCCTGCTATATATAATTTTGAAAAAGCATTATTACTTAATCCCAAAGATGAGGCTATAAAAACGAACCTTACTTTTGCTCAAAAAATGGCAATTGATGACATAAAGGTTATTCCTAAAGTAGGATTTTCTAATTTTTTATATGAAACCATATCGGTTTGTAGTGTTACTGCTTGGTCTTGGCTAGCGATTACTTTTTCATTAGTCTTTTTATTGTTTTTTATTGGGTATTATTTTTCCGCTACAACTGTAATAAAAAGAATATTTTTTGTAGGTATGTTTTTTCTTTTGAGTTTTATGTTTTCAAGTCTATTGTTTGCCTATATTTTAAATAGACAAAACAAAACCATTCGTCCCGCTATTGTTTTTGAAGAATTAGTAAATGTAAAAACTGAGCCTAAAACAACTGCTGAAAATGCGTTCATGCTTCATGAAGGCACAAAAGTTTTTGTAAAAGAAACGTTAGATAACTGGAAGCGAATTGAACTTACAGACAAATCGGAAGGTTGGATTAAAAAAGAGGCTATCCAAGAATTAAAAGAATAAAAATTTCTTAGTTTCCCTTTTTAAATTATCTATCTCATTTTGTTTTACGAATTATCATTTAATAAAGTTATAATTAAAAGCAACTATTCTTCTGCCTCATTTTTTTCTGTATTTTCATTTTCCCTTTTCTTCTTTTCACTAAAATCAGTGTACCATTCTTCAATTTTAGGATATATAAAAGCGGCAATCTCTTTGGTAGGATAATAAAATATAGATTCGTCTAATGTTTCTTGCTTCACTAAGATATTATTACTATTTACTTTTTCAAATAATAAAATCACAATACTTAACAATAAAATGGTTTTTAAACTACTAAAAACTGCTCCAGCTAATTTGTTCATCCAACCTAAATAAGCAAAATCAGCTATTTTAGTCAATAATCTTGCAGAAAGATGAATCAAGACTACGACTAGTATAAAAGTTAAAGCAAAGGCTGTTATTTCTATATATTTGGGTTCCCAATCCACCTTTGGTTCTAAGCTATTTTTAATAACATAAGAAAATTTAATAGCTACAAAAATTCCAGCTACTAAAGCAATTAAGGAAGCCAATTCCACAAACAGCCCGTTCTTAATTCCTTTGTATAATGCATAACATAATAAAACAGCAAATACGATATCGATAAAATTCATTCTAATTTAAAAAAGCGTTCAAAAGAATAAAGATACTAGAAATTATTTAAAACCAAATTTCAGCTTTATCTTTGCAGAATTAATTTAGAAAGTTGAGAAAATCTTTTCTCTTTTTTCTTTCATCTATAAAAAATGTCAAGAGACGAACAATTAAAAGAACGCTGGGAAAGTGTAGTCAAAATATTATCCGATAAGTTCGCTGATGGTGATGAGCTCGATTTAGAATCCATTATTTATTTAATAGGTGTTCAGGAATTAGGAAAATTCAAACAAGAATTTAAAAAGGACGAAAAAGTAAATCTCATGCATATTGCTATTTGTCGCTTATTAGAACCTTATGGTTACTATGAATTTGAGTATTTTGATAATGACGGTTGGCCACATTACAAAATAAAAGAAGAATTACCTTCTTTAAAAGCTGGTGAACAAGCCGTTTTAATGAAAGATGCCATCGTAAACTACTTTTTAGAAAAGGAATTGATAGATTAAAAAATAGAAAATGAAAATTCTACTGGTTGAGGATGATCCTACATTAAATAAAAATATTAGCGAAGTACTTCAAGCTGAAGGGCTTTTAGTAAAAGTGGTTTATGATGGAATTTTAGCTGAAAAACTACTTAAAAATAATACATTTGATGTTGTCGTTTTAGACGTTAATCTTCCTGGTAAAAATGGTTTCGAAGTGTGTAAAAGTTTCCGTTTGTGGAACACTCAAACACCTGTTTTATTACTTACTGCTTTTGATGATATTGAAGATAAAGTGCATGGTTACAATGCTGGAGCTGATGATTATTTGACAAAACCGTTTTTAATGCGCGAACTTATTTTGCGTCTAAATGCGTTGGTAAAAAGAAAGTCAAATTTGTCCAAAAAAAATCAAGAAACCAAGATATTTTTTGATGACATTGTAATTGATTTGCAATCCAAAACTGTTTTTAGAAATTCAGTTACCATTGAATTAACATTCCGAGAATACCAAATTTTGGTCAAATTGATTGAAGCTAATGGCGATTTTGTTTCTAAAACCGATTTAATCGAAACTATTTGGGGAAAATCATTCGATGCAAATACGAATACTATTGAAGTGTATATCAATTTTTTACGAAAAAAAATAGACAAACCTTTCGATAAAAATACCATTAAAACAAAAGTTGGTTTTGGCTACTATCTAGAAAGATGAAAATTGTAAATAAAATGCAAACGTACTTTTCGGCAGTAACAATTTTGTTGCTTGCTTTCACGCTTGCAGTTATTTATTTTTTGTTTGCTGCCTATCGCGAAGAAGATTTTCAGCAACGCCAAAAAGATAAAATCTACATTACACTTCGTTTTTTGAGTGAATTTCAAGATATCGACAATACGATTTTGGAAAAACTCGGAAAAACGGATGTCGATCAAATGTATGATGAAAAACTGTTGATTTTTGACGCCAATAAAAAGTTGGTCTACTCCAGTATTGATGATACTCCTATCGATTATTCCGCTAAAATCTTAGAAACACTTTCCGAAAACAAGAATTGGTACGAAGGAAAAGACAACTTGTACGATGTTGTGGGTGTTTATCTAAAAAAAGGGAATGCTTCTTACTACGGAATTTCAAAAGCCTATGATACGTATGGGTATACCAAACTGAATTTCTTGAAATACATTCTGTTGGCAACTTTTATTTTTATCTCTATTGTTGTCATTTTGGTCGTGAATTATGTTTCTAAAAAGGTCTCTTTTCCTTTGGTTGAAATGACCAAAAAAATCAGCAATTTTAATTTGGATTCCAATATTGATTTTTCCACTACCGATTCTTCAATTGCTGAAGTGAGCGTGCTAAAACAACAGTTTGAAGAAATGACGAATCGTTTGCATCAATCGTTTGCTTTTCAAAAAAATGCAGTCCAACATATTTCGCACGAACTCAAAACGCCTATTGCCATTTTGGTTTCCAATTTTGAACAAATGGAAAAAGAGCAAAATGTTACTTCACTCCAAAAGTTGATTCAGGAACAAAAAGACAATACTAAAAAACTAAGCGAAATTATTTCGGTTTTACTCGAAATTTCTAAGTCAGAAAGCAATCAAAAAAGAGCGATAACTAAGTTTAGAATCGACGATTTAATTTACGATACCATTGCCGATTTGAATTTGCTATATCCTGATTTTGTTTTTGCAGTCGAGTATGTTGCCATTGAAGGCGAAAATGTTTTAAATCTGGAAGCTAATCAAAACTTAATCAAGTTAATGTTGACTAATTTGATGGTAAATGCGGTTAAATATGCAAGCGAAAGCAAAGCGAATATCAGTATTTCAACTTCAAACGAAAATGAATTAGCACTTACTTTTTCCAATAAAGGCAATAGTTTAACCGAAGGAGAACAAAAGGTAATGTTTCAGCATTATTTTAGAGGAAAAAACAGCAACAAAGCTTCTGGTTTAGGTTTAGGATTGTTTTTTGTGTATAAAATTATGCAATTGCATAAAGGAAAAATTGAATATCAATTCATTGAAAATCAAACTAATATTTTTACTATAAAACTTCCTTTAAGCTAAATTTTATTTCTATTAAGGTTATTTTAAGGTCATTATAATCATTTTTGCTACTCAATTTTAAATGCAACAAAAATGACTTTAAAATATTGGAAAATCGTATGGATTTACTGTTTTTTCATCTCGTCTATCACTGCGCAAGACACGCTTCGTTTAAGCAGAATAGATTGTGAAGCTATTTTTCTAAAAGAGAATCTAACGTTAATTTCCGAAAAATTAGAAATCAATAAAGCCGAAGCTCAGGTAATTCAGGCTAAACTGTGGCCCAATCCTACTTTTACATTAGATCAAGTGAATTTATGGGCAACACCATCACAACGTCAACATCAAGAAGTGGTACCGCCATTGGTTGGCGATTTTGGGCGAAACCTACAATTTAGTGCTGAACTAGAACAGTTGATTTACACCGCTGGAAAACGAAAAAAACGAGTTGCTATTGAGCAAGTAGGCGTGGAAAAATCCAAACAATATTTCGAAGATTTATTACGAGGTTTAAAAGTTGAATTTCGTAATCAATTAACCAATTTACAATACTTGCAGTTGTACCGAAAAGTGTATGTAAACCAAGTAGAATCACTAAATAAGTTGATTGCAGCTTACCAAAATCAAGTAACGCAAGGCAATGTTTCTAAAAGCGAATACATTCGGTTGAAAGCGCTTCAAATTGAAGTTTTTAAAAGCATCAATTCGATTGATAAAGAACTGCACGAATCGCAAAAAGAGTTGAAAAATTTAATGAAACTCAATCCAACCGTCGTTTTGGAACTCAATCCGGAAGGTTTCGAAAAAAGTAACGAAAACATTGGCTTTTTAGATGTGAAAGATTTAGTTAATCAAGCTAAAGAATCTCGTCCCGATTTTAAATTTGCCGAACTGGAACAAACCTATTACGATAAAATGGTTGCGTACGAACGCACTCAAAAAACACCAGATGTTACGTTCAAAGCGTTGTACGACAGAAACGGAAGTACCATGATCAACTTCGTTGGTTTTGGGTTGTCGTTCGATTTGCCTTTTTTCAATAGAAATCAAGGAAACATCAAAATGGCGCAAATTGGTCAGGAACAAGCTAAATTTCAATTTCAGGAAAAAGAATTGTCCGTGGAAAACGAAGTGATTTTGGCTTTCCAAAACATCAATCGTTCGTTCGAATTCTTAACGCACATCGAACCCGATTACGAAAAAACAATCGATGCGATGTTAACGAGTTACATGCAAAACTTCAGATTACGCAACATCAGTTTACTAGAATTTCTCGACTTTTTTGATACGTATTTGGAAAACAAACAAGCCATTTTAGAAGCGGTTAAAGAAGTGAACGAAAAAGCAGAAGAACTCAATTTTGCGGTTGGAAAAGATATTATTAATTAAAAAAATGAATAACATGTTTCATATCAAGAAAATCGGAGCATTTGCCATAGGTTTATTGTTTACCGTAAGTTGTACCAAACAAGTAGCAAAAGCAGACGAATCGGTATCCAAAGAATATTGCATCAGCGGCAGTTTAAAATCTAAAATTGCATTTGATACTATTGTTAAAAAGAAAGTTACTGATGCCATTCATCTAACGGGCGCTGTTGAAGCCAATCCAGATCAAGTCGTGCATTTTATCAGTTTGGTAAACGGAGTGATTTCCAAAACCTATTTTACATTGGGCGACAAAGTTCAAAAAGGTCAGGTTTTAGCCGAATTGAGAAGTACAGAATTGATTGGCATGCAAGCCGAATTAAAAACGGCAGAATCTCAAATTAAAGTTTCCGAAAAGAATTTGCAAGCAGTTCAATCTATGTTTAACGACGGAATTTCTTCGGAAAAAGAATTATTGCAAGCACAAAGCGAATTAGCAATTTTAAAAACAGACAAAATTAAAATAAGTTCCAATCTTCAATTGTATAGCGCAAGTGCCGAAAAAGGTGTGTTCCAAATCAAAGCACCAACTTCTGGAATTATAACTGATAAAACCATTTCTGCCGGAACCCAAATCACCGCGGAAGGCGAACCGTTATTTACCATTTCAAATTTAAACGAAGTTTGGGCAATGGTGAACATTCATGCTAGCAATGTTCAGAATATCAAAGAAGGAATGCCGGTTAATATTAAAACATTGTCGTATCCGAGAGAAATTTTTAAAGGAACAATAAAAGTGGTTTCGCAAGTCTATGACAACGAAGAGCGCGTATTAAAAGCGCGAGTGATTTTGAATAATGCTGATGGTCGTTTGAAACCGGGAATGCTTGTTGATGTTATTGCTATAGAACTCAAAGATATCGAAGCTTTAAGTGTGCCTACAGACGCTATTATTTTCGATAATAATGAAAATTTTGTAGTTCTTTATAATGACGATTGCGATGTGAAAATTGTGAAAATTGATGTCATTTCAAAACATGAAAAAATGATTTATGTAGCCAATAATTTTCAGGAAGGACAAAAAATAATCGCTAAGAATCAGCTTTTGATTTTTGAACAACTTAAGAATTTCCAAAACTAAGAAACAATGCAAAAGTTAGTACAAAAAATAGTTGCTTTTTCACTAAAGAATCACATTGTCGTTTTCTTTCTCACTGCGGTATTGTTAATCGCGGGAATCATCAGTTACATTCATGCACCAATTGAAGCTTTCCCCGATGTGACCAATACGCGTGCACGAGTGATTACGCAATGGCCCGGAAGAAGTGCCGAAGAAGTAGAAAAATTCATTACGCTTCCCATTATGAAGCAAATGAATACCATTCCTAAAAAAGCACAAGTTCGATCGATTTCCTTGTTTGGATTATCAGTTGTAACAGTTATTTTTAATGATGATGTAGAAGATTTTTACGCGCAACAATATGCTTCAAATCGTTTGCAAAATGTGGATTTACCCGAAGGTGCCGATGCAGGAATTGAACCGCCTTATGGTGCAACAGGAGAAATTTTTCGTTATGTTTTAAAAAGCGACCGACCAATAAAAGAATTAACCGCACTTCACGATTGGGTTATCGAAAGAGAATTGGTTTCTGTTCCTGGAGTTGCCGATGTGGTAAGTTTTGGTGGAGAAGAAAAAACGTATGAGATAAAAATTAATCCAACGGAGTTAGCCAATTACGATTTGTCGCCACTTGATGTTTATGAGGCGGTTTCCAAAAGTAATATTAACGTGGGTGGTGATGTCATTGAAAGAGGAAGCCAAGCTTATGTTGTGCGAGGAGTTGGTTTATTGGATAAAATCGAAGACATCGAAAACATTTTAATCGAAGTAAAAGGAACTACGCCTATTTTGGTAAAACACGTTGCTGAAGTCAAAATTTCGGCAAAACCAAGATTAGGTTCTGTAGGTTTACAAGATAAAGATGATTTGGTGGAAGGTATCGTCGTAATGTTGCGAGGTGAAAATCCAGCTGATGTTATTGGTGCTTTAAAAGATAAAATCGAAGAACTCAACACGCGAATTTTACCCAAAGATGTAAAAATTGAGCCGTTCATCGATCGAACAGAATTAGTGGAAACTACGGTTCATACGGTAACTAAAAACTTGGTTGAAGGCGTAATTTTAGTATCACTTATTGTATTTATCTTTTTGAACAATTGGCGACTCACTTTAATCGTTTCTTCAGTTATTCCATTAGCGTTTTTGTTTGCCATTGTGATGTTGCGCATCAAAGGAATGCCGGCTAACTTAATTTCAATGGGTTCACTCGATTTTGGTTTGTTGCTCGAAGGTGCTTTGGTTATTTCCGAAGTCGTCTTTGTAGGGCTCGAACAAAAAGCTCATGAACTCGGAATGGAAAAATTCAATCGAATTTCAAAATCTGGTATCATTAAAAAGAGTGCCACTAGCGTAGCTTCGTACATCTTTTTTGCTTTATTCATTTTGATTATTGCGTTGTTGCCTATTTTCTCGTTCCAAAAAGTAGAAGGTAAAATGTTTTCGCCTTTGGCTTACACCTTAGGTTTTGCGTTACTAGGTTCGTTGTTGCTGAGTTTGACCTATGTTCCGGCAATGTGTAAAGTGTTGTTGACCAAAAATATTGTCGAAAAAGAGAATTTTATCACGCGAAGTTTCCGCAACGGCTTGTTTAAGTTATATGAATTTACGGCACGCCATAAAAAAGGAACTATTATTACGTTTATTGTAATTTTTGTTGCGAGTGTTATCGGGATTTTAAATCACGGAACGGAATTTTTACCAAAGTTAAACGAAGGAGCTATTTACGTTCGCGCCACTTTGCCTAATAGTGTCAATTTGGAAGAATCGAAACGTTTGGCACTCGAAATGAAAACCAAATTACTCGATTTTGAAGAAGTAAAATTTGTATTGAATCAAGTTGGGCGACCAAATGACGGAACCGATCCAACAGGTTTTTTCAATATCGAATTTCACATTCAGTTGAAACCAGAAGGCGATTGGAAAAAGAAAATTTCGAAAGACGAATTAATCGAAGAAATGCGTTCGTCTTTACAAACCTATCCCGGAATTGTCTTTGGATTTAGCCAGCCAATTCAAGATAATGTGGAAGAATACGTAGCTGGAGTAAAAAGTTCGTTGGTCGTTAAAATTTTTGGTGACGATTTGTTCCAATTGGAAGAATATGCCAATCAAGTTGCGGGAAGCATCAAAGATGTGGAAGGTATTCAAGATTTGAATGTTTACCGAAACATTGGTTTACCCGAGTTGAGAATTCAGTTGCACGATCATTTACTAGCACGCTACGGAATTGACAAAAGCGATGCACAAGCGGTTGTAGAAATGGCTATTGGAGGTAGAGAGGCTACCACTTTTTATGAAAATGAACGAATGTTTGATGTGCGCATTCGCTTTGCTAAAGAATACCGAGATGATGAAGAGAAAATTGGCGAAATTTTAATTCCTACTAAAGACAATCGTAAAATACCATTAAAAGAAATTTCAACTATCTCTTATTTAACAGGACCAACATTTATTTACCGTGAAGGAAGCAGTCGTTACATTGCTGTTGGTTTTAGTATAGAAGGACGCGATTTAGGAAGTACCATTACCGAAGCCAAACAAAAAGTGGAGCAAGCAGTTCAATTACCTAATTCGTATAAAATGGAATGGGCAGGAGAATTTGAATCCAAAGAAAGAGCAACTAAACAGTTAATTACAATTGTTCCGGTGTCGTTGTTATTAGTCATGTTTTTGTTGTGGATGAATTTTCAAGGGAATAAAAAAGACACGTTGGTTTCGTTTATCGTATTGCCATTTGCGTTTATCGGAGGTTATTTTTCTTTATTTGTGACCAATACTACTTTCGGAATTTCATCAGGAATTGGATTTATCATTCTTTTTGGTGTAGCCACCATAGACGGAATTGTATTAATCGGAAACATTAGGCAAAATCTGAATGAGAAAATGTTGTTGAAAGAAGCGATTTCAAAAGGCGTTTATGCAAGAATTCGACCGGTTTTAATGATTGCTTTAATGGGTTCTATGGGATTGCTTCCGGCAGCTTTATCAACAGGAATGGGATCTGAAGTACAAAGACCTTTAGCCATTATGATTGTGGGTGGATTGATAGTCTGTATGATATTATCAATTACAGTTTTACCGCAAGTATATTATTATGCATTAAAGAAAGAAAAAATTAAAAAATAAATCTTTTTTGGTTAATTAAAAATGTATTCATATTCAATTTATTCTTTTATTTTTTTCAATTTTGTAAAGGAAATAAAAGAATAAATTTTTCTCCTAGAAAAGATGAAATTAAAAATAGATAAATTTGTAATAGCTATTTTAGGAACCGTCCTTTTAGCTTATATTTTTCCTCAATTTGGATCCAAAAATAGTCCAATTCCTTTATCTTTAATAGGAAGTATTGGAGTAGCCTTGATATTCTTTTTTTACGGATTAAAATTGCACCCAGATAAAATTAAAAGTGGGTTGAAGAATTGGAAATTACATCTTTTAGTTCAGTTTTCCACTTTTTTAGTGTTTCCTATAATAGTGTTGTTAACAAAACCTTTTGTGGTCTCAGAAGAACAAGAATTAATTTGGCTAGCCTTTCTTTTTTTAGCAGCCTTACCTTCAACTGTTTCCTCTTCTGTTGTAATGGTTTCTATTGCTAATGGTAATATTCCAGCGGCCATTTTTAATGCCAGTATTTCAGGTTTAATTGGTATTTTGATTACACCGCTTTGGATGGGTCTTTTTTTACAACAAAATGCAGTTGCTTTCGATTTAGGAAGTGTTTATATCAAATTAGTAACGGAAATCCTTTTGCCAGTTCTGTTTGGAATGCTGTTACAACGATTTTTAGGAAAATATGCTACGCAATATAATAAGCAATTAACATTATTTGACAAATCAATTATCTTAATAATTATTTATAAAAGTTTTTCAGAATCTTTTGAAGAAAAAGTATTTTCAACAGTGAACTTAATGGATTTGTTTTTTATCTTTATATGTGATGTGTTGCTTTTTTTTATTGTTTACCAAATAATTGGTCTTGTTTCCAAAAAACTTCAGTTTGCAAAAGAAGATCAAATTACAGCACAATTTTGTGGTACTAAAAAATCATTGGTTCATGGAACAGTATTTTCTAAAATTCTTTTCCCTTCTGCAATTGCAACAGGAGTTATTTTATTGCCTCTTATGTTGTTTCATGCTATGCAAATTTTTGTAATTAGCTTTATTGCTTCAAAATTAGGGAACCAAACTATAGCTAAATAACAGAGATTTTTCTGTTTAATCGATAAACTTTGGAATTACACTAGAACAAAAAAATATAATTTGTAAATTTGCTGACCATTTTAAGTTTGCAATGATAGACAAGATTAAAGGTCATATTGAAGAAGCAAAGGCTTTTCATGCTGACAATAAAGAAAGATTAGAAGAATTCCGGATCAAATACTTAGGAAGCAAAGGCTTATTAAAAGAGTTATATGCTGATTTAAAGAACGTTCCCAATGAAATGAAAAAAGAATTTGGACAGGTAATTAATCAGTTAAAAAATACGGCTGAAGAAAAAGTGGCGAGTATTCAAGACCTTTTAGAAAGTAAAGAAGAGGTAAAAGGGATTTACGGAGACGTTACAAGACCTGGTGAGCCAATTAACATTGGTTCTCGTCATCCAATTTCAATTGTAAAAAATCAAATTATTGACATCTTTTCTAACGTTGGTTTTAATGTTTCTGAAGGTCCAGAAATCGAAGACGATTGGCACAACTTTACCGCTTTAAATTTACCAGAATATCATCCAGCAAGAGACATGCAGGATACCTTTTTCATTCAGACAAATCCTGATATTTTATTGCGTACACACACGTCTTCTGTGCAAGTGCGTTATATGGAAAACAATCAACCACCTATCAGAACGATTTCTCCTGGTCGCGTTTTCCGTAACGAAGATATTTCTTCTCGTTCGCACTGTATTTTCCATCAAGTAGAAGGATTATATATCGACAAGGATGTTTCTTTTGCCGACTTAAAACAAACGTTGTTGTATTTTACTAAGGAAATGTTTGGTAAATCTAAAATTCGTTTGCGTCCTTCTTATTTCCCATTTACCGAGCCAAGTGCTGAGGTAGATATTTATTGGGGATTGAATAATGAAATTGATTATCGTATTACCAAAGGTACGGGATGGTTAGAAATTATGGGATGTGGAATGGTAGACCCAAATGTGTTGAAAAACTGTAATATCAATCCAGATGAATATACAGGTTTCGCATTCGGTATGGGAATCGAACGTATTGCTATGTTGTTGTATCAAATTGGCGATATTCGTATGTTTTATGAAAATGACGTGCGTTTCTTAGAGCAATTCAAATCATCGATTTAAAATAAATAAAAAAATTAGAAAGTCTTAAAGTTGAGAGCGTTAAACTCTTTTACTTTAAGACTTTCGACTTTCAAACTTTAAGACTTAGTAATGAAAAAAGATATAGTAATTCCAAAAGTAGAAAATGTTCACATTGTTGCTATTCAAGAATGGAGCGATGATTTTCAAGAAAATTGTTGGTATGCTTATTTATTAAATGCTACTAATGAAACATTAGAAATGGCCATGATTGTTTCTCGTGCTTATGGACTTATTAATGGTGAAAACAGAAACACCATGCAACTACGCCATGCATTTGCTAAAGTAGAACCAAAATCGGCTGTAAAAATAGAATTTTTAGAAAATAATGTGTTGCAATTGAACAACGAATTTATGTTGTCTTATTTTGTTGGAAACCAAATGTTTGATAAAAAATTCATGTTTAAAGTGAATAGTATTAATGAAAGAGCTCAAACCGATTTACCAGTAATTGATAAGCGTGGTGTAATGGGTGTTTAATTTTTAGTTAAACAATTAAAAATGAAATATTTACCCTATAATTATTATGAGTTTGAAAGTAATTTAACTCCAAGAGAAATAAAAGATAGACTAGTAAAAAGTGTTTCAGAAGTGGTAAAATTTTCTAACTTATCCGTTTTTCAAAATGATGATGACTATTTTTTTCAAGGTATTATAAAAAGTGATAGTTTTATAATATGTCGTAAAATAGATAGAAGAAAAGATAGTTTTAGAGCAATATTTTCTGGAAAGATTGAAACAAAAAACAATAAAAGTATAATTAAAATAAAAGCTAGACTTAAATGGCCAGTGTATATTTTTATGTTTATTTATACTATTCCATTAGTATTTGTTTGTTTTGTTTTACCTTTAAAACTACCATTTGACGAATTCAAATTTGAGACAAAAAACTTTATGATTTTAATTCCTTATGCGATGTTGTTTTTCTCATATTTATTATTTAACATACCTTTTCAAGAAGATTCTAAAAATACAATGGAATTTATAAAGAACATCATTAGATAAATATATTTTTAAAACGTTTTGTGAAAATTGATAAAGAAAAGATCACAATTTATGTTATTTTATCTTTTTTAATTGTAATTTTTACAGAAATTCCTCAATTTTATAGTCTAATTTTAGCTTTAAAATGAGGAATTTTCTTTTATCACTGTTTTTCTTTGTCAATCTTGCATGGTCACAAGATTATGCCAAACATGTTAATCCTTTTATAGGTACAGGAGGTCATGGACATACTTTTCCTGGAGCCACAACACCTTATGGAATGGTGCAATTATCTCCAGATACTCGAATTGATGGTAGTTGGGATGGTTGTTCTGGATATCATTATTCAGATAGTATCATTTATGGATTTTCACACACGCACTTGAACGGAACAGGCGTTTCCGATTATGGTGATATCATGTTAATGCCAACCATGGGCGAACCTTCTTTTGATAATAAAAGCTATTCTTCGGCTTTCTCTCATGCAAATGAAAAAGCTTCCGCGGGTTTTTACAGCGTAACATTGGACAAACACAACATTGATGTTCGATTAACGGCTTCAACACGCATAGGTTTTCATGAATATACCTTTAATCAAGACGGTCAAGCCAATATTATTTTGGATTTGAATCATCGGGATAAATTATTGGAAGGGAAAGTTCGTGTAATTGATGACAAAACCATTGAAGTCTTAAGAAGAAGCGAAGCTTGGGCAACCAATCAATATGTGTATGCACGAATTGAGTTTAATGTTTCTATTGATAAAGTATTAGCGAATAAAAGATCTAATAGTGGAGAAAAGGATATTGAAACTAAAGCTATTATTTTCTCAAAACAAATCAAAAAAGGAGAAAAAATCCTTGTAAAAGTATCGCTTTCGCCAACGAGTTATGAAGGAGCCCAATTAAACAGTTCCGAAATCAAACATTGGGATTTTGAAAAAGTGCATCAAGACGCTGTACAACTTTGGAATAATGAATTGTCAAAAATTGAAGTGTCTTCAGATGATAAAGATAAGTTGGCCATTTTTTACACGGCTTTGTATCACACCATGATGCAACCGAATATTGCACAAGATATTGATGGGAAATATCGCGGTCGGGATAACCAAATCCATCAAGCGGAAGGATTTGATTATTACACGGTTTTCTCTCTTTGGGATACCTTTAGAGGCGCACATCCGTTGTACACGTTAATTGATAAAAAACGTACTTCAGATTATATTAATACGTTTCTTAAACAATACGAACAAGGTGGTAGGTTGCCGGTTTGGGAATTGGCTTCCAATGAAACCGATTGTATGATTGGTTATCATTCAGTTTCGGTAATTGCCGATGCAATGGTAAAAGGCATCGAAGGTTTTGATTATGAAAAAGCTTTTGAAGCAAGTAAAGCTTCCGCAATGCGTGATGTGTTAGGTTTAGAAGCCTACAAGAAAAATGGATTTATTTCCATTGATGACGATCATGAAAGTGTTTCTAAAACCGTGGAATATGCCTATGACGATTGGTGTATTGCACAAATGGCGCTACTTTTAGGAAAACAAGAAGACTATCAGTATTTCATGAAACGTTCGCAAAATTGGAAAAATTTGTTCGATTGGGAAATAGGCTTTATCCGACCAAAGAAAAATGGTGGTTGGGACAAACCTTTTGATCCTCGTGAAGTGAACAATAATTTTACCGAAGGCAATGCATGGCAATATACTTTTTTTGTACCACAAGATATTCAAGGAATGATTGAAGCCTATGGCGGACCAGAAAAATTTGAAGCCAAGTTAGACGCAATGTTCAACAGCGAAAGCAAAACCACAGGTCGCGAACAAGTGGATGTAACCGGTTTAATTGGGCAATATGCACACGGTAACGAACCGAGTCATCATATGGCGTATTTGTACAATTATATTGGAAAACCCGAAAAAACGAATGAAAAAGTAAAATACATCTTAGATAATTTTTACAAAAATACTCCTGATGGTTTAATTGGAAACGAAGATTGCGGACAAATGAGTGCTTGGTATGTGTTGAGTTCAATGGGTATTTATACAGTTACACCAGGAAACGCAGAATGGGCAAAAACAACTCCTTATTTTGAAAAAGTAACTATTAATTTCGAAAATAAAGAGCAACTTGCCATTACCAAAAAAGGATTTAAAGGTTATTTAAAAGAAGTTTTGGCTAAAGCTGAAAGCAAAAATGTATTTCCAATTATCCCAGTTCCAGTAATTGAAGCCGAAAGTAAATCGTTTAAGGATAAATTGAAAATTGAAATGAAATCTCAAAATTCAAATGATGAGATTTATTTTATAATTAATAATAAAGATGACTATTTGGCAAAGAAAATGTTCGTTAAATACACAAAACCTTTTGAAATATTGCAAACTTCAACTGTTGAAGCTTATGTAAAAACGAATCAAGGACAAAGCAACACTATTTCCGCAACTTTCTTCAAAAAACCAAATAATTATGCAATTAACATTATCTCCAAATACAATCCGCAATACCATGCAGGTGGACCAGAAGGTTTGTTAGACGGTATTTTGGGTTCCGAAAATTGGAGAAAAGGAGATTGGCAAGGGTATCAATCTCAGGATTTTGAAGCGGTTATTGACTTGCAAAAGGAAACAAAAATCAAAAAAATAAGTGCCCATTTTCTACAAGACACTCGAGCATGGATTTTGATGCCAACTGAAGTGGAATTTTATACCTCAAACGATGCTAAAAATTTCACTAAAGTGGCTACAATACAGAATAGTGTAGATCCAAAAGAATATGAAGTGGTTTTGAAAGAATTTACGGCTTCGGTTCAAACCAAAGCTAAATATTTAAAAGTGGTTGCTAAAAACTTTGGAAAACTACCAGAATGGCATCAAGGACACCCTTATGATGGTGATGCTTTTATTTTTATTGATGAAATAACCGTCAATTAATTGCGTTTCAATAGTAGGTTTTAAATCCAACATTTTTTGGCACAAGAATCAAAATATACTTCTTTCAAGCTCTTACTCAGCTATTTTTTATTGCTGGGCTTGATGGCTTTTGCCGTTTGGTATTTGTTACATCAGCAATCCAAATTAAATCAATTATTTAAATCAGACACAAATGATGAAAGTCAATTGGTATATACTGAATTAATTCGAGATTTATACGAAACGGATAATCGATCGCGAATTGCCCTTCAAACCAAAAGCAAAAAGAATGTAAATGCTTTTTTAGAGAAAAATGATAAAATTATTCTAAAGCTAGATAGTTTAAAAGCAAAAGTTATTGCTTTTGACACCCAAATCATAGATAGCTTAAAACAATTCTTAGATTATAAAAGAGAAAATGTTTTAGGCTTGTTAAAGTTGCAAAATAAAACAAATACCACTTTACCTATTGAGCAAATTGTCTCAAAAATAGAGAATATCGAAAAGATTAAAGGAAAATTAAAGATTGAACATTTATTTAAAAACGCTAAAGATTTAAATCCGTATGAAAAACGAGTAGCCCAAGATTATGTTGATTATTTGAATAAAAATGTTCCTAAAGATAGCAGTAATACTATTTCCATTCAGGAAGCCGATTCAATATTGACTGCTTCCAAAAATATTTTGATAGAATCGCAGAAGAAAAGTAATGAGCAAACCATGGCAATTAAAAACAAGGAAGTGGAATTGCTTAAAAATGAATTGTTCATCGCGCAAAAACTATCCGACATTATCCTGAAGCTAAGAGAAAAAATAACAACCGAACAGGAAAAAATTAAAAAGACTAAAATTGATAATCAACAAAAATCGTTGCAGCTATTAAGTATTGCTGCTATTGTTTGTTTACTATTAGTTGTTTTCTTCTTTGTCTTATTGTCTACTGATTTTCTCAAAAATAAAAATTATAGGCAAGAATTAGAGTTGCAAAAACAAAAAACAGAAGTGTTACTCGAATCCAGAGAGCAATTAATGGCTGCTGTAAGTCACGATATTAGAACACCTTTACAATCGGTTATTGGCTATAGTGCGCAATTGTTAGAAAAAGAAAATACGTTACAAAATAGAGAGAAGCTTATCAAAATTAAATCGGCAACACACTATATTGAGCAATTGGTTTTAGATTTATTAGATTATGTACGAATGGAAAAAGGAAAGATTAAAGTCTTTTCTCAAGAGTTTGAATGGAATGAATTATTGGAAGAAACCGCTCAAAGTATAGCCGATTTGCATCAAGAAAAAGAAGTAGTTTTACATTATGACATTCAGGAAACAGAAGGGGTTTTGTATTATGGTGATTACAATAAGATTAGACAAATTCTGTATAATTTAATTGGCAATGCTTTTAAATTTACCACAAAAGGAAGCGTTACGATTCAAACCAAAATTGAAAATAAAATGGTAGCTATTGCTATAAAAGACACTGGTGCTGGAATTGCTTCTGATGCTTTTGAAAAAATATTTGAATCCTTTACGCAAGAAAACGATAGTATTGAAATTTTATATGGAGGAACAGGATTAGGTTTGTCTATTTGTAAAAGATTAGTGCAGTTATTAGATGGAAAAATTACTTTAGAAAGTCAGTTAGGAGAAGGTTCTGTTTTTACAGTAGAATTACCTTTTCAAACAACACCTGAGAAAGAGCCACAAGATACTATAGATTTAAAAAGTATTTTGTTGCTAGATGATGATGCTTCTCAAATTGCTTTAACAAGATCATTTCTAGAGCCTTATTTTGAAGAGATTTTTACTTTTACATCAGGACAAGAAGCATTAGCATTTTGTGAAAAACAATTACCATCACTTATTTTTACTGATATTCAAATGCCACAAATGGATGGCTATACATTTGTGTCTCAATTGAAGAAACTTCCGAATACAGCAAAACTGCCCGTCATTTTTATTAGTGGACAAGTGCCTGATGAAAATGAATTTATCAGTAAGTTATATCATGATTTTTTATTAAAACCATATACGCCAAACCAACTTTTAGGATTACTGTCTAAAATAAGCGGAAAAAAAATGGCTTTAATTGAAAAGAATAAGGAAACTTCTTATCGTAAAATTTTAGAACGATATATTGGGAACAATCCCGATGAAATTCAGCAATTTATTGCTAAATATACAAATGATTTAGCTTTAGATATTGCGAGTCTAAAAAAAGCTTTTATAAGTAAAAATTGGAAACAACTTGCTATTACAAGTCATAAAATGCAAACAATGATAGGACAACTTGAGGAAGAGGAACTATTTGCTAGTTTGCAAAATGTAGAACTACAGGCAAAAAAAAGTAATGTTACTCTTGATTTTAATACATTAATCGAAAAACTAATACTTTTTAAAGAAGCGTTACTTATAAGTCGTATTGTGTAATCTTATTATACATTGTTTTTCTAGAAATTCCTAAAATTTCTGCAGCTCTACTTTTATTACCATTAGTCATAGCTAAAGCATCTAGGATTGCTTTTTTTTCAGCTTCATCTCGTAAACCTAAATCTATATTGTTTTCATTTACACTTGTTATCTCTTCAGGTAGATCACTTACAGCTATACCTTCGTTGCTACTTAATAAGGTAGCTCTTTTGATATAATTTTGTAATTCTCTTAAATTACCAGGCCAAGAATACTGGAGTAGTGCTTGTAATGCTTCTTTTGTAATGGTGTCAACACTTTTATTTAATTGGTTACTGGCTTTTTCTAAAAAAAGATACGCAAAGGCTTCTATGTCTTCTTTTCGATCTCGTAAGGAAGGAATGGAAATGGAAAACTCATTGATTCTGTGGTACAAATCTTCTCTAAAATTGCCATTGCTTACTGCTGTTTTTAAATCTTCATTGGTAGCACAAATAAGTCGGATGTCGATTTCAATTTCTTTGTTGGATCCTATGGGTTTAATTTTACGTTCTTGGATGGCGCGAAGTAATAACACCTGATTTTCATAGGATAAATTTCCAATTTCATCTAAAAATAAGGTACCACCAGAAGCGGCTTCAAAACAACCTATTTTGTCATTTATTGCACCTGTAAAAGAGCCTTTAATATGACCAAAAAATTCACTTCCAGCGATATCCTTTGGAATAGCTCCACAATCAACAGCTACAAATGGAGCTTTATCTCGATTGCTTTTTTGATGAATTGTTTTTGCAGCTACTTCTTTTCCTGTTCCATTTTCTCCTGTTATTAATACAGAAAGTGGTGTTGGTGCAACTAAATCGATATGTTTTTTTAATTTTATGGAAGCAATTCCTTTGCCCCAATAAAACTCAGATTTTATAGTTGTTTGTATTTCTTTTTTGGGAATAACTGGCGGTTTCTTATCGGATGTAATAATTTTTTGTAAAACCAATAAAGCTTCCTCTGGAACAAACGGTTTTGAAATATAATCTGCAGCACCCGTTTTCATAGCTTTAACAGCTGTTTTAACATCGGCATAAGCAGTCATCAATACGAATGGTGTTGTATTGTGTTGTTCATTTAAAATTGAAAGCAAGGTAAGTCCATCTTGATCTGGTAATCGTAAATCGGAAAGTATAATATCAAAAGTTGAGGTGTTTAATTGTTCTAGAGCTTCTTTTACAGAAAAAGTGGGCGTAGCTTCATAATTATTTCGCTTTAAAAATTGTAAAAGCATTTGGTTAAATGTAGTGTCGTCTTCAACAATTAATATCTTAGGCATTCTTTTTTTAAATAAAAATAGAGAATTCTATTAATAATGTTCTTAAAAATAATATAAAAAAATGCTATCTCAATTGAGATAGCATCTTCGTGAAAGGAAAGTGAATTTATATTACTCCTTTTTCAACCAATTTCCGTTGGCATCAGCATAGACGGTTTGAGTAGCTTGACCAACTAGTAACTCTAACTTAAACTCTTTACTTTCATTTACAAATGCTTTTTGAATTTTAGCATCTTTAAAATCTCTTTTTACAGCCTCTTGTATCGCACTAGGTAACTCTTCTACAGGAAGTTCTTTATACTCTTGTACAAGAATTACTTTTTGAGCAGGATTTGAATGGATTGCTGTTGTTGCAAACGTAGTGAATGTTGCAAATGCGAATACGGCTGTTAAAATTACTTTTTTCATAACTTACTTTTTTTAATTTAATTATTTATTAGTTGATTAGTTAATTGAAAAAAGTGTGCCATTGAAAAAACAAAACTAGACTTTAATGTAAAATATTGATAATTAAGACTTTGTGTTTTTGTGCCAAAAATAGAAGTTGTGTAAAAATAATTTTAGAACAAAAAATATGTGTAAAAAAGTTACATAATAGTACTATTCTTTGCTAGGGAAAAGTAATGACCACATTACAGAAATTAATAAAACACCTCCTACAACACTTAGTGAGACTAGAGAAGAAATATGAATAAATGGTGCTATAATCATTTTTACACCTATAAAAGCCAAAATTATAGCCAAACCGTAATGAAGCTTGCTAAACATATACATAAAATTTGCCAACAAGAAATATAGGGATCGTAATCCTAAGATGGCAAAAATATTAGAAGTGTATAGAATAAAAGGGTCATCTGGTGCTATAGCAAATATAGCAGGTATACTATCAACAGCAAATAGTAAATCAGTGAATTCAATAATCACAAGCACCATAAATAATGGGGTTGCCATTTTTAAACCATTTTGAATGGTAAAGAATTGATCACCATCAAACTGAGAACTCACTTTAAAAAAACGACGTACTAATTTTGCTCCAGGGCTTTTTGAAAAATCCTGATCACCATCATCGGAATTGGTACTAAACCAAGATTTAACTCCTGCTACTATAAGAATTATTCCGAAAATCGTTAATAAATAATTAATGGTAACTGTTTTGCCAAATAGTTCCATTTCTGGAAGATAGGTGTAGTTTAATATCCAAACTCCCGAAAAAATAAAAATGGCTCTAAAAAATAAGGCTCCAAGTACTCCCCAAAACAATACTTTATGTTGTAATTCTTTAGCTACATTAAAATAACCAAATACTAAAATAAAAACAAAAAGGTTGTCAACTGATAAGGCTTTTTCAATCCAATAAGCGCCCTGAAATTGAGAAAATTTTTCAAATCCTAAATAATGGTAAATAATCGCACTAAATCCCATAGATAAAGAAATCCATAAAATGGACCAATAAGCAGCTTCTTTACTGGTTATAGCATGGCTCTTCTTATTTAGCACTCCTAAATCTAGTAGTAACATGCCTATTATAAGTATAGAAAAAACAGTTAATATAACGGGATGATTAATTAATGAGTCCATGTTTTAAATTTGTTTGCGAAAATAATTTAGAATTTCTATTCCAAGGGGATTTGTTGTAAAGTACTGTTAATCAATATTTTGTATTTTTATTTTTTATAAATAAAAAACCTATATAATTGATTTACAACAACATAGGTTTTGTTTTTTAATAATCTAATGAAAAGTTAAAGTTTAATTTAATTTTTCAGTTAATTTTCTAAATTCTGCTTTTGCTTCTTTACCTTCATATAATACACGGTAAACAGCATCTATAATAGGTGTATCAGCTTTATATTCTTTATTTAGCAAGTAAGCACTTTTTGCAGCATAGTAACCTTCAGCAACCATACTCAT
Organism: Flavobacterium sp. J27; assembly: GCF_004303025.1. Classification (GTDB taxonomy): domain Bacteria; phylum Bacteroidota; class Bacteroidia; order Flavobacteriales; family Flavobacteriaceae; genus Flavobacterium. The sequence goes on from NZ_PJQW01000005.1 coordinate 272,228, forward strand.
TTCCATTTGGGCTGATTTTACAGTATATCCTTTACCAATCATATTTCCAAACATTCTATTTCTTGAGAAAACCGAATATCCCGTTACTAATAAATCTCCTAAATAAGCAGAATTATTAATGTTTCGCTTCATTCGATGTACTTTTCGAATAAATTTTTTCATTTCTCGAATGGCATTACTCATTAAAACGGCTTGAAAATTATCTCCATAACCTAATCCATGAGCAATTCCAGCCGCAATAGAGTATATGTTTTTTAAAACTGCTGCATATTCTGTTCCAATAATATCATCTGTAGTTTTGGCTTTGATGTAGTATGAACTTAAATTTTTCGCTACATATTTAGCTTTTGTTCTGTCGTTACAAGCTATGGTTAAGTAAGATAATCGCTCCATGGCTACTTCTTCCGCATGACACGGCCCTGTGATAACTCCTATATTATTAAAAGGGATTTTGTATTTTGTGTTAAAATGTTCTCCTACAATTAAACTAGATTCTGGAACAATTCCTTTAATGGCCGAAAAGATAATTTTATCGGAAAGAGATACGGTTAACTTTTCTAATTCGTCGCTTAAAAATGCAGACGGAATGGCAAAAATGATATAATCGGCAAAGGTAATCGCTTCATTAATATCATTGGTAAGGAATAATTTGTTGTTGTCAAATTCAACCGAGCTTAAATAATTTGGATTGTGTTTTTGATGCTTGATGCATTCTAATGCATAAGTGTTTCTCATGTACCATGCAATTTTATCCTGATTTGCACATAACATTTTCGCTATAGCTGTTGCCCAACTTCCTCCTCCAATGACAGCAAATTTTGGTTTTTCCATTTATTTTTATTTTAGGAAATTCAAAGGTAAAGAATTCCTTTTAATATTGAAAGTCTTAAAAAGACTAGTGTTTTTCTTGGTTTATTAACTTTAACATTTTTTTAATTTTTTCAATGCAATTTATCTTATCATAGTGGCGTTCTATAGATATATTTTTAAATAATTTGGGTTAAATTATTTAGTTTTTGGTTGGTTAGTTAAAAGCGTTCAAAACACAATTTTGAACGCTTTTTTGTTTTATTTTTGTTTCATTACAAATAGGTTATGAAAGAGAAATCCATTTTATTTGTCTTCTTTTTTAAATGTGGGTTGCTGATAGCACAAGCACCTATCATTAGTTATCCTACTCCAAACACCTTTTTTGTAAATGAAACAATTACTCCTTTGATGCCTTCAAATTCTGGAGGTTCTATTCCTAGTGAACCAGTTGTGAGTACGTTAGCAGGAACTGGATTAGCAGGCGCTTTAGATGGAACGATTACATCAGCTTCATTTAATTATCCAACAGTGGTTACTTCAAATAATCAAAATGATATTATTGTAGTAGACAGGAGCAATCATAAGATAAGAGTGATTTCAAATTTTGTAACAGTATCAACACTTGCAGGAACTGGTTCTTTAGGTGCTCAAAATGGCACCACTACAACGGCTACTTTTAATTATCCAGATGGAGCAATAATGGATAGCCAAGGAAATGTTTTTGTGACAGATCAAAGCAATCATATTATACGTAAAATTGACATAAATAGCCTAGTAACTACCTTTGCCGGTTCTGGAATAGCTGGTTTTCAAGATGGGATGGCTGTAAATGCTCAATTTTATTATCCTGCTGCCATGGCTATTGATGCAAATGATAATTTATTTATTGCAGACTATAGTAATCATCGTATTCGAAAAATTACCCCATCAGGAATGGTTTCTACAATAGCAGGTTTAGGTAGTGCTGGTGCTACAGATGGAGCTATTTCTATTGCAAAGTTTAATGGGCCTACAGGTTTGTGTTTGGATGTATCAGGAAATGTATACGTGGCTGATTATGGCAATCATAAAATTCGTAAAATAGATACAAATGGACAAGTAAGTACTGTTGCGGGTTCAGGAATAGCAGGTGCTATTGACGATTATGGTACTTTGGCTCGTTTTAATCACCCTGCGGTTGTTGTTATCGATACACAAAACAATTTATATGTTACCGATGAAGGCAATCATAAAATTCGTAAAATAACCCCTTCTGGAATGGTAAGTACTTTTGCTGGAACAGGAATGGAAGGAGCCAACGATGCTATTGCTTCAATGGCTACATTTAAAAATCCGACAGGGATAGCCATGCATAATGATACCCTTATCATAGCAGACTATGGCAATCATAAAATTCGTAAAATTATTACGTATAAATATAGTGTTTCGCCTAATCTACCTATTGGACTATCGTTGAATGAACTAACAGGAGAAATTTCGGGAACCCCCACAACACCAAGTCCTATGACTGATTATACAGTTTCGGTAAGTAATGCTTCTGGTTCAAGTTCTTTTGTTGTAAGTATCGAAGTTGGTTCCTTGTCTGAAGTATCATTTTCTGACGCTACTTTTCAGTTGTACCCAAATCCTATTTTAGATAAACTAACTATCAATTCCAAAGAAGATATAAAAAAAATAACGGTTTTTAATGCCGTTGGACAAGTTGTAAAAAAAATAATTCCAAATCAAGAAAGAGTTTTGGTTGACTTTTCAACATTTGAAAAGGGAATTTACTTTCTTAATTTGGAATCTAAGACTACTGTTGCTACTTTTAAAGTGAGCAAAGAATAATCAATTTTTTTATCTTCTTAAATCTTTTTTAGAATAAGTAGACATCGGACAACCAAATTCATCCACTAAGTAATCATCCATTTCATCTGCTTTTAAAGCTAAGTTTTTAATTTGTTCTTTAACGTGATTTTGACTTTCTTGGTTTTTGAAAATGTCAGAAATGTGTACACGATAAGAAATAAAAATATTGTTTTGATAAATTCCTAATTTAAAAGGACTTTGATTACTTGAAACAAGATAGGTATATAAGTCTAATAAGTTCTCTTTTGGTATACTATTTATGGGAGAAGTTACATAAAGATAATCTCTTTTGTAAATAAAAATCCGTATTTCTGAACTCCCTTGATGATAATTCCAGTATTCATAACCAGCTCTGGTTAAAATAGGGTTAATGCCTAATTCTGAAATTGCACTTTCAATAAAAGTACTTAAATCGCCAAGTTCTTCTTCTATGAATTCATCTTTTTGTAATTGTGCTCCGCAATTGTTACAATAATCTAAAGGGTCGTAAGCCAATGCATGACATGAAGAGCATTGTAATGAAAATTGATGTTTTGTATTAGTACTTACACTTTCAATAGCCGCTGTGATTTCTTTTACAGGTATAGCAAACCCCATATTGTCTGCATTGTTAAATTTTGAAGAATTAACTCCTACTAAAATACCGTCTTCTGTAACTAATGGACCACCACTATTTCCTGGATTAATAGCCGCATCTGTTTGTACAAAATGTTTTCCATTCATATGCTGTTCAGGGTTGGACACAATTCCTTCTGTAATAGTAAAAGGCATTCCGAAGGGATACCCTAAAGCATATACTTTTTGACGAGTGGAAACATGTAAAGAATCGTTAATAGAAAAAGAAGGATCAATAAGCAATGGTGTTTCTGTTTTAAGGACTGCAATGTCAATATCTGGATTAATCAGGATAACATTTGCAATTACCCTGTTTTGATTTACATCTTCAATGGCTACTTTTTTATAGCCTTGTACCACATGATGGTTGGTAATAATTACATCTTCGTTTTTAAAATAAAAACCACTTCCTGTTGAAGACGAAGTTAATATTTTAAATGTGGCATTTTTGAGAGTATCTAAAGTGTGCATATTTTTTTATTTAAATAAATTTGAAAAAAAACCTTTCTTTTTTGGTTGTTCTGTTTGAAATAATAACTCTTGCTCGTTCATAATAGCAGTCATTCCTTTAAATAATATACTGGAAGCTTCTTTCCAAGGTTGTTTAGAGGCCTGTTCAAGAGTGGCTTGCGTTTTCTGAGCTACTTCTTTAGGTACCATATTATAATACAGCATATCATAGAAACTCAACAGTAACGTAAAAGTTGCTCCAATAAAATCTGCTTTAACAATTTCATCGTTAGCAATTTTTAAAGTATGTTCCAAATTTTTCTTCAAATGCTCAATTTCACTCCTCGATTTTATTGGAATAAAAGTTTCGGCCACATAGAAGTTTTCTAGTAATTCATCTTTTGGTATAGCTTGTAATGTTTGTAAAAATTGTTTTCCTTTTTGAATGCGAATATTAATATTGTCCTGTGAACCAAGATTAGAGATTTCTCTCTCAATGTCTGTTCTTAATTTACCTTGAGGCGACATACAGTAATCTATTTTTTTAAGGGTAATATTAATCACATCCCAATTGAAAAAACTAAGTCTTTCTTTATCAAAATACTCAAAATATTCATATGCTTCAGCTATAAAACCATTAAATTTATTCCAAATGATTTCTAAATCAGTTGCGTTATAAGGAGTTACTTTAGGTTCGTACAACGAAGTAACATCAAAAGATGCTTTAAATTCATCGTCATAATTATCTGCCTTATGGCAAATTTCTTCTAAAACATAATAAATTTTGTATGGTTCGCATAAATCTAAGGGTGCTTCATAATAGAAGTCTAATTCATTATTATTAAATCTAATCTGGGCAAGATTTAATGGAGAAAAATTAAGTTCAGCAATTCTTCTAAATACTGGAATTTTATGCGTATTTCCTACTTTTAAGAAAGGTGCCTTTATTTTTAGTAAGGTTTCGGAAATTTCAATTTCAACAATTATAGAGCCGTGTGGAATTTTAAAAGAAGTTTCAGTTGCATTTCCATATTGTTTTCTTATATCAGAATCAATATAATCTAAAAGTGTTAGAAATGAATCTTTGTATTGATCTGCTTTATAAGCATCTAATGATTCCTTCCATTTTTCGACTTTAATCTTAGTCTCCAAAGAAGTCATCAAAGTTTTGTCATAACTTAATGAATTTGTCATAATTGTTTATTTGTTTTTTTGTTGTAAAGGGTAACCAATTTGAATCGCGTGAAACAAATATAAAGAATGACATTAATTTAAAAATACTCATTTTTAAGTATTTATGATTTTTTTAAGTTTTTTTAGGAAATAAAAAGCCAGATAAATAACTTATCTGGCTTTTTAACGAATTAAGAATTTTATTTAGTAACTCATTTCTACAATTTCTCTAACTTTTTCAGGGGTAATATTTTGCTTTTCTCCCAAAGCTTTCCAACCTCTTTCTTCAAAACGATTCACGATAAAATCGGCTGTATTTTCATAATTATTGGTGTTTTCAGAAATTTTAGTTTTCATTCCCATAGTATGGAAAAAAGCAACTGTCTTTTCAATAGCTTCTTCAGCAATAGCTTCTGTTGAATTTCCTGTAAGATTCCATACGCGTTTACCATATTGGGCTAATTTATCTTTTTTAGTGTCAAACATCACACGATATAAATTAGGACCAATGATGGCTAATGTTCTCGCGTGATCTATTTCATATAAAGCGGTTAATTCATGTCCAATCATATGAGTAGCCCAATCCGAAGGGACACCTTTTTGAATCAAACCATTTAATGCCATAGTAGCACTCCATACAAAATTAGAAGCTAATTTGTAGTCGGATGGGTTTTCAACCACGTCAGGTCCAATTTCTATTAAAGTTTGTAAAATACCTTCTGCAATACGGTCTTGAAGCATCGCATCATGTGGATAAGTTAAATATTGTTCCATAACATGAGTAAAAGCATCAATTACCCCATTTTGTAATTGTTTTTTTGGTAACGAAATAATTACTGTAGGATCAACAATAGAAAATACTGGAAATAAAGCACTTCCTCCTAAAGTTAATTTTTCTTGTGTTGCTTCAATAGTAACTACTGCTCCTGAGTTCATTTCCGAACCTGTTGCAGGCAAGGTTAATACTGTTCCAAATGGAACCACTTTGGACCCCTCTTTAAATAGAATGCGTTTTCTTAAAATATCTGCTGCATCTCCTTCATAATTTACTGCAGCTGAAATAAATTTCACTCCGTCTATAACACTTCCTCCACCTACAGCTAAAATAAAACCAATTTTTTCTTCTTTAATGAGGGTTACAGCTTTCATTAAAGTTTCATATCTAGGATTGGGTTCAATACCTCCAAATTCAACAATCTGATTGGATTCAAACTGTTTTAATAAGGCCGTTTTTACCTGATCATAAACGCCATTTTTAAAAATACTTCCACCACCATAAGCAATAAGTATTTTTGTGTTTTCTGGTACTAAATTTTTTAACTTTTCAATTTGTCCTTTACCAAAAACATAATTTACAGGATTATATAATTCAAAATTTAACATGTCTAATTAATTTAATTGATGTAGTAATTTTTGCGCCACTAATTTTGAAGAAGCAGGGTTTTGACCTGTAATTAATAAGCCATCTTCTACTGCGTAAGGTGCCCAGTTTTCTCCTTTGCTAAATTGTGCCCCATTTGCTTGAAGTGCATCTTCTAAAAGGAAAGGAACTACTTTCGTTAAACCTACCGCTTCTTCTTCAGTATTTGTAAAACCAGTTAGTTTTTTACCTTTTACTAAATGCTCACCATTAATTATTACCTCTTTTAGAACTGCTGGTGCGTGACAAACAAAAGCAATAGGTTTATTGTTATTGTAAAATGAAACAATTAGGTTTTGAGAGGTCTCACTTACAGCTAAATCCCATAAAGGTCCGTGACCACCAGGGTAGAACACAGCATCATAATCACTTTGGTTTACTTCAGCTAATGGAATAGTGTGTGCTAATTTTTCTTGTAAAGCAATATCTTTATCAAATCGTTTGGTGTCATCTGTAGCATTAGAAGGATCTGAACTTCTAGGGTCAATAGGAGGTTGTCCTCCTTTTGGTGAAGCAATAGTTATAAGAACACCTTGATCCGTTAATTCATAATAAGGTGCTACAAATTCTTCAATCCAAAAACCAGTTTTTTCTCTGGTATCACCTAATTGATCATGACTGGTAACTACAAATAAGACTTTTTTTGTAGGAGTTGCCGTAACAGTTTCAGAATCGTTTTGTGGAGTAGTTTCCATTGTGTTTTCTTTTTCTTTACAACTGAGCGTTAAAATAAGGGCTAGTGAGAATGCAATTTGTTTCATGTATTTTATTTTTTTGTCAAAATTACTACATATGTGGTATTAGTAAAAATAATTTAAATTATGTTTGTGATAAATATATTTATCACAAATTAATTTTAGAATTTATTTATATGGTTAATTTAGAATGGTATCGCACTTTTAAAGCAGTTTATAAAAATGGCAATTTTTCAAATGCTGCCAAAGAATTGTTTATTAGTCAGCCGGCTGTAAGCCAGCAAATTAGTATGTTGGAGGCACACGTAGGTTATAAATTATTTAATAGAAAATCAAAAGGAGTTGAACCCACAGAATATGCTAAATTGCTTAATAATTTAATCATCGAAGCTTTAGATCGTTTAGAGAATGTTGAAAACGGATTTAGAGAAAAAGCCTTCAGTTCAAACAAGCTAGTTTCTGTTGGGATTTCCAAACATCTATTCTCAAGTATTGGTAATTTATTATTGTCTAAATTTGATTTTATCGATTTTACCTTTGCCGAAAATGACACCCTATTTCAATTGGTAGACTCCAAAAAAATTGATTTTGCCGTTGTAACTCGTAAATACGATACTTTTGATACCATTCAAAAGGAGGTAGGAACTATCAAACAAATTATGATAGCGAGTAATGATTTGGATATTACAGATTGTCTCAAAGAAATAGAAAATGAGAATTTAATGGCAGTAGAACATTGGTTAAACCAACAAAAATGGTATAGTTACGATGCTAGAATTCCTCATGTAAAGTTGTTTTGGCTTCATGTTTTTGATAAGAAAAGACCTTCCATGATTTCTAATTATATTATTCCTTCCGAAAATGAGATGATTAATACCTTGTCTAAAAATTCTGGTTTAGCTGTAGTTTGGGATAGTAATGCCAAAACATTCTTGGAAGAAGGTAAAATACAATTACTCTGGAATAGTCCTAAGATGCCTAACACAAAAGTTTTTTTATTGTCACGGAAAAATGACACACTCAACAGTGTTTTAGATGAGGTCTTAAGTGAAATTAAAGTTTTTTTTTAAGTTTTGGTTTAACTTACACTTAACAATCTTAACTATTTTCTAATCTAAGTTTTATTATTAGATAACTTTTTAAAAACAATCAAAAAGAAGGATGGATTTAGTTTTGCAATAGCTAAAAAGCAAACTATTATGAAAAAAACTACCTTCTTATTCTTTTTTTTGATCACTTTTTCAGGGTTCTCTCAAATATTGTATCCGTATCTGCAAAATGTGACTCCTAATTCTATTTATGTGAGTTGGAAAACCGATGCCAACTCTGAAACTATTGTTGAATATGGACTAGATGCTAGTAATTTAAATATTACTTTAACTGGAAATACTAACATTTTTACCGATTCTGGCTATCCTGGAAATTACTATTATCATTCTGCTAAACTGACAAATTTAACAGCTAATACAAAATATTATTATAAAATTAGAACTGGAACAAACGAGTCGGCTGTATATTCTTTTAAAACATTGCCAAATCCTGGTGAAGCCGCTACAGCAGACGGACACATTCGTTTCCTAATTATGGGGGATAACCAATTAAAAAACGAGCCTCGTTATGATTCATTAGTATCGGCTGCCAAAAGAAAAATTAAAGAAAAATGGGGTAATACATTATCTCCTGATGATAATATTGCCATGACATTTATGGTGGGTGATCAAGTAGATGTAGGAACGTTAGACCATTATGAGCATGTACATTTCAAAAAGAATAGGGGGTTGTCTGGAAATATTCCTATTCAAACAACTGTTGGTAATCACGAGACCTATGGAACATTAGGTATGAATTCCTATTATAGCCATTTTTTTATGAGTGAATTGTCTTATCAAGGTATTTCCTCTAATACCGAGAATTATTATGCGCAACAAGCAGGAAATGTGTTGTTTATTAGTATGAGTTCAGAACATACTGGTTCTGCACAGTATGCTTGGTTACAACAAGTGCTAACCGCAGCTGAGAATGACCCGACCGTAGATTGGATCTTTTCTTTAAGTCATCGTCCATATCAAGCGGAACAATATGTAGGGGATATTTCAAACTGGGTAAGACAAACTGCGGTACCTCTTTTAACTACTTCGGATAAATACATCATGCACATTGGTGCACATCATCATTTGTATCATAGAGGGCAATTAAAAAACGCACAGGCTTATCAGATTATCTCAGGTGGAACGGCTTGGGATCAATATTGGTCTATGTCTACAGAACAAGATTTTGAAGATGTACAAAAAACCATCAGCAATTGGATGTATCAAATAGTAGATATCGATGTTGTTAATGGAAAAATGGACGTAGAAAGTTATTCTATAGGAAGTATTTTTAAATGGAAAAACAATCAGTTAATGGATTCGTTCCATCGCTATAAAAATAAAAATGCTCCTGTAAAACCTGCGATAACAAATGTTTTTTCTCAACCTGTAGAATTGCCTATTTTATTAGAAGGAACTAGTTTTACAACCACTGAAAACGAATTATTAAACACTTCTCAGTTTCAAATATCTAAATTTAATGATTTTAATACTTTAGAAAAAGAATACTACCGCGATTATGAAAATTTGTTTGGTAAATATGCAACGCAAACCGATTCTACTGTAAATGTTAATTTAGGTGTGGATATCACCAAAATAAATATTGTGTCAAATTCTTTAGATAATGGAACACACTACGCAAGACTTCGTTATCGTGATAGAAATTTAGAATGGTCTTCATGGAGTGATGTTGTATCTTTTGAAGTAATTAATAGTAATGTGGCTAACCCTGAGATTACAATCGATAGTCCAACATTTACCTATGCAAATAATCAAGCAATTGCTGTTAATTATGTAAATGTACCTGCTGCTAATGATACTTGGATTGGTATATATAAAGACGGTCAAACACCAGGTGGGCCTGCGTCTCAAATATGGCAATATACTAATGGTACTGCTACAGGTACTGTCAATTTTACTTCTGGATTAGCGCAAAGTGGTCGTTATTTTGCTGCTGTTTTTGAAAATGATGGCTATTCGGAAGTGGCCGATAGAGTTTACTTCTACGTAGGAGCTATACCTGTTTTAACTTCTAATTCAAGTGAATATGCTGTCGGTGAAGAAGTTATTATTTCGTTTACCAATGGACCAAACCTAGCAAACGATTGGATTGCTATTTATAAAATGGGTATTGAAGCAGGTGATGCGCCTTCAGCAGCTTGGCAATATGTAACGACATCTAATGGTAGTAAGACCTTTACCAATTTACCAAAAGGGTATTATTATGCTCAGTATTATATTCAAGATAGCTATAATGCTATTGGAGAAAAAGTCTTTTTTAAAGTTGGTGATTTGGTAACCGAATTATGGATTGATAGTCCAGTATATGATTTAGGGGAACAAATTAATGCCTCTTGGACAGATGCCCCAGGAATTGTAAAGGATTGGTTGGGTATTTATAATGAAGGAGACGATCCAAATAGTGATCCTTTAATAAGTTATCAATATTTTAATGGTGTAGCCGAAGGAAATGCAACCATTACACCTGAAAATATGCCTTCTACAGTTGGAAATTATTATATCGTTATGTTTACCAATGATTCTTACAACGAAGTGTCTAATCGTGTTTCTTTTCAAATGATGGATACTTTGGATAAAGAAGCATTTGCAATAGACAAAGGTATTAACATGTTTCCTAATCCAACAAATAAAGAAAATAAAACCATCTTGCAATGTGATTATCCTATAGATGCTATCGAATTGTTTGATTTACAAGGGAAATTGCTATACAAAACCAATAATATTAACAACAATAAATATTCTTTAATCACACAAGATTTAGCTAAAGGAGTTTATATCATAAAAATACATTCTAGAAAACTGTATACAGCAAAATTAGTGATAGAATAATGCATTTTTATACTTTATAACAATCAAAAAGAGCCTTTTTAAAGGCTCTTTTTTTATAAGGTAAGTTATTTTTATAACATCATACCACCAGAAATCTCAATTCTTTGACCGTTAATCCAGCTCGCTTCGTCTGTACATAAAAAGGCTACTATACCACCAATATCATCAGGGAGCCCCACTCTTCCCAGAGCAGTTACAGAGGATAAGAACTGATTTAAATCTTTATTGTCTCTTACCACACCACCTCCAAAGTCGGTTTCTATAGCTCCTGGCGCAATTGTGTTTACTCTTATTCTTCTCGCTCCAAGTTCCTTTGCTTGATAGCGTGTTAAAACTTCAATACCTCCTTTCATGGTTGCATATGCTGCATAACCTGGTGTGGTAAAACGCGCTAATCCTGTTGAAACATTTACAATACCACCACCATCTTGTAATATTGGAACTAATTTTTGTGAAAGAAAATATACTCCTTTTAAATGAATATTAAAAAGTAAATCAAATTGTTCTTCGGTTGTTTCTTCAAAAGAAGCATGTATACCAATGCCTGCATTATTGATTAAGAAATCAATCTTTTCGGCTTGAAAATTTTCTTTTAAAACAGTAACCAAAGAGTTTTTAAAGGTGTCAAAAGTATTGCTTTTGGAAGTGTCTAACTGAATACTCGCTGCTTTTTGACCTAATTGTTCAATTTCAGTAACTACTTTTTTAGCTTCTACTTCATTACTATGATAGGTGAAAATAACATCGATTCCTTTTTTTGCTAAACTGACAACCATGTTTTTTCCTAAACCACGGCTACCACCTGTTACTAATGCAATTTTGTTTTTGTTCATGATTATTTCTTATTATGATTACAGGAACAAAGGTATTTATTGAAAAACCTTAGGAGTTACAACTAACAAGTAAAAAATTGTAAATTTCAATCAATTTGAGGTGGACCTGTATTTTAATGGCGTGAGCGAAGTTTGTTTCTTAAAAAAGTTGGAAAAATGAGATAGTTCTTCAAAACCCAAACCAAAGGAAATATCTGAAATATTCCAATCCGTTTGATGCAAGAGTATTTTAGCTTCTTTAAGAATGCGATTGTTAATGATGCTAGTTGTAGTTTTACCGGTGCTTTCTTTCAGTACTTTGTTTAAATGATTCACATGGATAGACAATCGATCAGCATATTCTTTGGCAGTTTTTAATTCTAAACGTTGCTGCGGTGCTTCAATCGGAAACTGACGCTCTAATAATTCAATAAAAAGAGAAGTAATTCTGCTAGTCGCATTCACTTCCGAATAGGTTGCATTTACAGGTTGTAATTTCTGACCTTGATGAATCAATTCTAACACATACATACGCAACAAATCATATTTATAGGCATAATCGGAATTGATTTCCTTTTGCATTTTTTCAAAAATATAAGAAAACTCTTTTACTTGTGCATCTGTAAGTTCAAAAATTGGATACCCATTGGGTTGAAAAATAGGTAAGCTGTTCAAAGCAAGCTGACTTTGGCTTTTAACCAAAAAATCTTCCGTAAAGACACAAAAATAACCTTCTTGATTTTCGTCCAATGGATAATAATGATAAGGAATTTTTGGCGTTGCAAACAACAAAGCGTTGGTGTCTATATTGAAGGTTCTATCTGCATATTCAGCCTTGTTTTTACCACTAATCAAACTTATTTTATAATACGATCTTCTATTGTAAGGCATAACAGCTTGTTCTTTGTATTTGGCCATCACTTTAGGAATCTCAAAAACATTAAAATGACCAATGTCTTCCTTAACATCATGGGGTAAGGCTACATTTATGTCGTTGTAAAATGCTTCTATTGATATGGGGTGTTTCATAGTTTCTTTTTTACAAAAATCAAATATACTAATTTTATTGATAAAAATATTTTTTTAAAGATAGTAGTAGAAAAGTACTACTGTCTTTAAATATAATTCCTTATATTTGATAGTATAAGACCTATTGCTATGCACCAAAAAACAACCCTTTCCATAAATACTCCTTGTGTAGAAAAATTCGATAACTTTTTGCAAACTGAAAAAGGAGGTTTTTGTACTATTTGTCAGAAGGAAGTAATCGATTTTAGAAATTGGACTGATGAAGCTATTGCAAATCATTTTAACACCACTACGCAAAAAACTTGCGGTTTGTTTAAAGAAGCCCAACTGAAAACCTATTCTCGCGAAAAAAATGAAATGCTACTTAAGAGAAAAAGTTATTTAAATATAGGTTTAGCAAGCTTTTCTTTGTTGTCTTTATTCGCAGTTGGTACTGCAAGTGCGCAAACTAAAGGAAAACCAGAAATCGTACAAACACCAAACCAGCAAAAACAGAACCCACAAACGGAAGGTATAATAGTAAGGGGAGTTGTTTATGATAAGTTAGGCCCTTTACCAGGGGCTAATGTTGTTGTAAAAGGGTTATATAAGGGCGTTCAAACAAACCTTAATGGTGAGTTTACTTTTCCAAAACCTTTAATAATTGGAGATGTTTTAATTGTAAGTTATGTTGGATTTAAAACAAAAGAAGTGGTGGTGTCGCAAGAGCCTCTCTCCATTGTATTACTTGATGAAGAAATTGCTTGGATGGGTGAAGTAGCCGTTGCCAGGGAATACCATTCTAAGCCTTCTTTTTTTCAAAGAATTCGTAACTGGTTTAGAAATGAGTAAAAAAGTGCTGTTTGGTATTCTTTTTTATCTACCCTGCATACTTGTTGCGCAGTTGTCTGATTTTAAAACTATCGATTTTACAAAAGCAGATGATGTAGCAGCTCAGTATCAAGGAGCAAGTCTGGAGAGTTTGCCTGTTTTATCCTATAACTTAACCAATAGCTTAACTACTGAGGTTGAGAAATTTAGAGCGTTGTATACTTGGGTATGTAATAATATTGAAAATGACTATTATGCGTCAGAAAAAAATAGCAGTAAAAGGAAGAAATGGTATAATGATAGTCTACAATTAGCAAAATGGGATAAATTATTTACTAAAGAAACTTTTGAAAAATTAAAAAATAAAAAGAAAACAGTTTGTACAGGTTATGCCTATCTTATTAAAGAAATGTCCCAATTTGCAGGTTTAAAATGCGAAATTATAAACGGTTACGGAAGGACCGTTACTAAAAATATTAAAAAGCGAAGTGTTCCAAATCACTCTTGGAATGCGGTATCTCTAAATGATAAATGGTATCTATGCGACGCCACTTGGTCTGCTGGTTTTTATGACATGGGAACCAATCAATTTGTTTCAGATTTTAACGACTCTTATTTTTTATCCGATCCTATAGTTTTTGCTAAAGATCATTATCCATTAGAAAAGAAATGGCTATTATTAGACACTCCTATTACAATTGATTTTTTTTTAAGCGCTCCAATAGTTTATAACAGTACTTATCGCTATGGAATAATGCCAGTTCAGCCTGAAACCTTTGAGATGGAATGTAAAAAAGGACAAGAGGTGATTTTTTATCTTCAAGCTAATAAACCTATTAATACAGATGAATTATCTGCTGAATTAGTTTCAGGTTCTTATAGAAAATCAAATGAAATTATAGTTACTAGATTAAAAGAAAACCTTTTGGAAATTAAAACTACTTTCCATCTAAAAGGGAAATATGATTTTCATTTTAAATTAAACAGAGCCTATTTAATTACCTACAGGGTTGCTATCAAAAAATAAGAATAGCGTTCATTTTCAACGAAACAAGCACAACCTAAAATTGTTTTTATTTTATTTATACAATATAGTTATATCTTATTTATGTTGAATTTATAGTAAGGTTATAGTAACTTTATAATAACCTTATAGCTAATAATATATGATTAAAATTCTAGTATATCTTCAATAAAAGTCTAAAACCAACACGGAAATACTACTTTAAAATAGAAAATAAGCTATCTTTGCGTATTATATACACGTTTTTATGTCTGCAAATCATCAAAATATAAGAATAGCAGTAGATGCTGTTGTTTTTGGCTACCAAAAATCAAAATTATATGTACTATTAATCCAACAAAAATTTGGGAGTCAAAATACCTATTGGGCTTTGCCAGGAGGTTTGGTACAAGAAGATGAAACGCTTATAGAAGCGGTAAAAAGAGAACTTAAAGAAGAAACCAATGTAGGGGTAAACTATTTGGAACAATTATACACCTTTGGTGATGATATAACTCGCGATCCTAGAAATAGAGTTGTTTCGGTTGCTTATTTTGCTTTGGTTGATCCTTCTAAACTTACTTTAATTGCCGATACTGATGCTGATCATGTTTCTTGGGTGGAAGTTGATAAAATGCCTAATTTAGCTTTTGATCATAACGAAATTGTGCAAATGGGTTTGCAAAGACTTAAAAACAAACTTACCTATCAACCTATTGGTTTTGACTTATTGCCTCAAAAATTTCTATTTTCTCAACTAGAGAATTTATATACGACTATTATTGGTAAAGAAATTGACCGTCGTAATTTTAGAAAAAAAATGATGAGTTTTGGTTTTATAATAGAAACTGATGAATTTGCCAACAAAAAAACAGGTCGCCCAGCCAAGTTATATACTTTTAATGTTTCTGAGTATAAACGCCTTGAAAAAGAGGGAATTCACTTTGAAATAAAATTAGTGTAAAAAAAACACAAAATAATATTTTGTCAGAAAAAAATTAAATCATACATTTGTGTAAAATAAACACAAATACTATGATTCTTAACTTAGACCCTCATTTTGCACCACTTGGCATTCAAAATACAATTGCATTTCAAAGTTTTGTTTTTTCTGGTGGTGAGCCGCATATAAAAATTACAGCTGATTTTAGCACTACGCAAACCGTTTGTGTTACGCATAGACTCAATTCTTTTGCAGACTTAGGTTTGTTTTGTTTGGCAATAGATGCTTTACGAAGAATGGGTGTTCAAAAGATTACCGCAGTAGTACCATACTTTCCTGCAGCAAGACAAGATCGTGTAATGATTCCTGGTGAACCTTTATCTGTAAAAGTGTATGCAGATATTATCAATGCTTTGCAACTAGAAAGTATTCACGTTTTTGATCCTCATTCTGAAGTAACACCAGCGGTTTTAAACAACTGTAAAGTGATTCCTAATTATCAATTTATTCAAGAAGTTATTCAGAAAATTGGAAACGAAGTTTTATTGATTTCTCCAGATGGTGGCGCTTTAAAGAAAATCTATAAAGTATCTGAATTTCTAGGAGGTGTTGAGGTAGTGGAATGCAGTAAAAGTAGAGATGTGAAAACAGGAAAATTATCTGGTTTTAAAGTGTATTCAGAAGATTTGGAAGGGAAAGATTGTTTAATTGTAGACGATATATGCGATGGTGGAGGCACTTTTATTGGTTTAGCTGAAGAACTGAAAAATAAAAATGCCGGTCGCTTATACTTAGCAGTGAGTCATGGGATATTCAATAAAGGTTTTGAGAGCCTTCAAGTTTTTGAACGCATTTTTACAACCAATTCTTTTAAAGATATCGAAAACGAAAAAGTAGAAGTAATTCAATTAGAAGTAAAGTAATAGTAGTTCACGTCAGTTCGAGTGTTTTTTATGGAATGAAATGGAGTAAAAAATGTATCGAGAACACATAAAAAAAAGGAAAAATGATTTTAGAAGCAGCAATAGGAGACGCTTACGGAGCAGGTTTTGAATTTCAAGGCGCACATTATATTGAAAAAAACAACAAATTACTTCAATACCATAAACATGGATTATATTCAGAAATCTATAAAAAGTATACAGACGATACTCAAATGGCAATTGCTATTACAGAACTGTTACTAGAAGAAGATAACTGGAGTATTGAAAAAGTAGCTGATAAGTTTGTAACGGCTTTTCATAGAGACAAGAGAAGAGGGTATTCTGATCGGGTTTACAATGCACTTGATGCGAGTACAAACGGTCATGAGTTTATTAGTAATCTAACTTTTCAAAGTACAGGTAATGGATCTGCAATGAGAGCTTATCCAATTGGTTATATTAAGGATATAGAAAAAATGTTATCTTTTTGTGAAATTCAAGCAAGAACATCTCACAATACTGAAGAAGGAATTCTATGCGCTAAAAGAATTGCATTAGCCGTGCATTTTTATCGATATGATTATGATAAAAAAACGGATTTAATCTCTTTCTTGAATGAAACTTTAAAAGAAGATGAAGTTTACGAGGTGGTTTCGCCAATAGATATGCACGGTTATCCCACTACTAAAGCGGTAATAAAAATTGTGTCAGAAGCTACTTCAATGGAAGAATGTTTAAAATATGGAATCGATTTTGGTGGAGATACCGATACAGTGGCAGCTTTGTGTATGGCCATTTTAAGTCAGAAAAAAGATTGTGAAAAAAGGTTACCTACTTTTTTATTTGACGAATTAGAAAATGGCAAGTTTGGAAAAACGTATTTAATGGAACTGGATGAGAAATTAGAACAAAAATTCCTATTAAATACAGAATAGAATATAATAATTAATGTTTGAAAGAAAGAATGTTATGACGAATAGAGGTATGGCTAAAGACACTTTAGCAATTTTAGAAAAAAGAGCATATAAAAATAGAGAAGGAAACCTAGTTAATATAAGTAAAAGTTTAGATAATTGTCTAAAGAATACGGTTTTTTATTCTGCAAATAAACTAGAGGAACTTCTAGAAAATCAAGAAATTGAATCGAAATTTGAGACAGTTTTTGAAGTAGTAAAGAGTACGACTTTAACCGCAATTTTAAAAATAGTTGAAACAGAAGGTTCAAATAAAGTAATGTGTTTGAATTTTGCCTCAGCAAAGAATCCAGGTGGTGGTTTTATCTCTGGAGCTGAAGCGCAAGAAGAAAGTTTAGCTAGAACTTCTGCATTGTATAGTAGTCAATTACAAGCAAGAGTTTTTTACGATACCCACAGAAATATGAAATCATGTATGTATACAGATGGAATGATTTACAGTCCACAAACCCCTGTTTTTAGAAAGGATAGAGGTGAATTATTAAAACAACCAATGTATTGTAATTTCATTACTTCTGCAGCAGTAAATGCTGGTGTCGTTAAAAGGCAAGAACCTGAATTAGAAAATGAGATTGAAGTTGTAATGAGGCGAAGAATAGATAAAATGTTGGCGTTATCCTTAAGTAAAGGAAATGAAGTCTTGATTTTGGGTGCATGGGGTTGTGGTGTGTTTAGGAATGAACCTCAAATGATTGCATCACTATTTAAAGAGCATTTACGAGGCAAATACAAGGGTGCATTTAAAAAAATCATTTTTGCAATTTATACTAAGAATGAGGATTTGTTAAAAACATTTGAAATGTAATGAAAACAACAACAATACATAGTGCTTTATTTGGTGTGGCTGTAGGAGATGCTTTAGGTGTTCCAGTAGAGTTTAAGTCTAGGGAGTATCTTAAAAAC
This sequence comes from Flavobacterium sp. J27, assembly GCF_004303025.1. Taxonomy (GTDB): domain Bacteria; phylum Bacteroidota; class Bacteroidia; order Flavobacteriales; family Flavobacteriaceae; genus Flavobacterium. The sequence continues at coordinate 290,577 of NZ_PJQW01000005.1, forward strand.
AATCCTGTTATTAACATGCAAGAATTTGGGACACATCATCAACCTCTTGGAACTTGGAGCGATGATAGTTCCTTAACGTTTTGTTTAGCGGAGAGTTTATGTCATGGGTATAATATCAATAAGATTGCCAATAATTTTGTGCTTTGGCGCCAAGAACAGCTTTGGACACCACATGGTCGGGTTTTTGATATTGGAATAGCAACAAATTCTGCCATACATTCAATAGAAAGTGGAATAAAACCTCTTTTAGCAGGAGGAACTTCGGAAAGAGATAATGGTAATGGTTCTTTAATGCGAATGTTACCATTGTTGTTTTATGTGAAGGATTTTAGTATAACAAAGAGGTTTGACACTGTAAAAGAAGTTTCTTCCATAACACATGCTCACATTAGATCAGTAATAGCTTGTTTTATCTATATAGAATATGCTTTATTGCTTTTAGAAGGAAAAAATAAAGAAGAAGCTTTCGAAGGAATGAAAGAAAAAGTAAATGGTTTTCTATTTAATAATCCTATTTGTTCGCAAGCAGAAATAGACAAATTTCATAGAGTTTTAGAAAACCAAATTGGAGACTATGAACTAGTCTGGTTAGCTGAATTAAAAGAAAAAGAGATTAGTTCTGGAGGTTATGTTTTGGATAGTTTAGAAGCCAGTTTGTGGTGTGTGCTTACCTCTAGTAGTTATTCTGAAACAGTTTTAAAAGCAGTAAATTTAGGAAGTGATACCGATACTACAGCTGCTATTGCAGGTGGTTTAGCTGGATTATTATATGGTTACGAAAGTATTCCACAAGAATGGATAACCGTTTTAGCAAGAAAAGAAGATATCACAATTTTATGTGATCAAATGAGTGAGAAATATGAAGTACACAATTGAAAAATTAATTTCCGAATTTGAAAAAGGAAAAAGAAATAAGTATGTCTTTTTTTGGGGACACCAAAAGAGTAAAAATAATGAAATAACAGCAAGTTGTTTTAGTCAATGGTGGATTGCTCCTTTTGAAGTTGAAGGTGTTGTTTATCCTTCTGCAGAACATTGGATGATGGCACAAAAAGCAATGCTATTCGATGATTTGGAACAGTACAAAAGAATAATTGAAGCAAAATCACCTGCAGAAGCTAAAGCAATTGGAAGGCAAGTACATAATTTTAATCAAACTATATGGTTAGAAAAAAGAGGCGAAATAGTAATTCAAGGCAATCTTCATAAGTTTACTCAAAATAAAGTGTTAAAAGAATTTTTATTAAACACGAAAGAAAGAGTGCTAGTAGAAGCCAGTCCAGTCGATGCAATTTGGGGGATTGGTTTAACAGCTGATCATGAAATTCAAAGAATCCTAAATTATGGAAAGGATTAAATTTACTAGGTTTTGCTTTAATGGAAGTAAGGGATGAATTAAGAATGATAGGAAATGAAAAAAATAGTTTACAACAAAGACATATTTGTAATAGAAAACTTTTTGTCCAAAGAAGAATGTGAGGAACTCATTCAAAAAAGCGAAGCAATAGGATATGAAGAAGCTAAAGTTCAAACTGGAGTTAATACACAAACGTTATTAAAAAGTGTTAGGGACAATGATAGAATTTTATATAAAGATGAGATGCTAGCAAATAAACTGTATCAAAGAGCATTACCATTTCTATCAAATGAAATTGGGAATTATGATCAAATAGGTCTTAACGAAATGTTCCGTTTTTACAAATACAGTCCTGGACAGCGCTTTAAAATGCATAGAGACGGAAGTTTTAAAAGAAACGAAAGAGAAAAGAGCTTTTTTACTTTTCTAATCTATCTCAATGAAGAATTTGAAGGTGGAGCAACCGAATTTGAAGATTTGTTTACTATCCAACCCAAAACAGGAAGTGCATTAGTTTTTTATCATCCTTATAGGCACGAAGGTAAAATAATTGAAAAAGGTTTTAAATATGCTATACGTAGCGATGTAATGTATAAAATGAAGAAAGAATAGTATCATGAATAATGCAAAAGAAGAAATAAAGTTTTATAGTGAACTAGGATACTATGGTGAATTTTCAAACTTTGCCAATTATCCTGTAAGACTAAATGGTCAGGTATGGCAAACTGCAGAACATTATTTTCAAGCTCAAAAATTCGAAAATAAAGCGTATCAAAATAAGATAGCCAATGCACTCACACCAATGAAAGCTGCAGAATTAGGAAGAAGTAGAAAGGAAAAAATAAAAATGAATTGGGATAAAAAGAAAGATAATGTCATGTATGAGGTTATCAAAGCCAAGTTTATGCAACATGAGGAGTTAAGAAGTTTATTAGTTGGAACTAATAATGCAATTATTGTTGAACATACTGAAAATGATGCGTACTGGGGAGACGGTGGAAATGGAAAGGGCAAAAATAAATTAGGAAAAATTTTAATGAAGGTTAGAGAGGAATTAAAATGAAATCGTATAATGAAATTAGAGCAACTTATAATAAAGACACCATTACAATTTATCAAGCTTATGGGAAGGATATAGCGTTAACAGCAATAAGAAATAAAAAATTCCAAAAACCATTTTCCTTTAACAGAATGACATGGATTAAACCCTCATTTTTATGGTTAATGGAAAGAAGTAATTGGGGAAATAAATCAAATCAAGAGTATATATTAGCCATTAAAATAAAACGAAATAAATGGGAAGAAGCTCTTAGTTTAGGAGTGTTAACTTATCCAGATTCAAAAGTTTACACGACAGGTTATGAATGGGAAGAAAAGTTCGCAAATGCAAAAACACATATTCAATGGGATCCAGAAAGAAATTTTAAAGGAGTAAAACTAAACTATCAATCGATACAAGTAGGAATTAGTAGATTTTTAATCCAAGAATATAATGAAGATTGGATTGTGGATATTGAAGATTACACACCATTAGTAAAAAAAATGAGAGAGCTAATTAAAAATGGGAAATATATTGAAGCACAAAGGCTTCTACCTGTAGAAAAGGTTTATCCTATTGATAATGAAATTGGAAAAAAAATTGCGTTGACCTCTAAATAGAAAACATGAATTGAATGAAAACAACAACTTTATACAGACCAGTGGGCTTAAGAGAAATGGAATTAATTGCAGAAAGTAATTTCTCAGCTTTTCCACCTCGTTTGGAATGGCAACCTATTTTTTATCCAGTAATGAATCAGGAATATGCAGCACAAATCGCCAAAGAATGGAACACACCCGATGAATTTTCAAGTTATTGTGGCATAGTAACGGCTTTTGGAGTAGTTAGTGAGTATTTACAACAATTCGAAATTCAAAATGTAGGTGATAAAAACCATAACGAATTATGGATTCCATCAGAAGAATTAGAAACGTTCAATGAAAACATCGTTGGAGAAATTAAAATTGTACAAGTCTTTTATGGAGAAAAGTATAAACCTTCTCAAAATGAAACTTTGAATAAAAAATTATATAATAAAAATACTTTTTAGTACCTATAGAACAGCGTCAGTTCGAGTGTTTTTACGTAACAAAGTGGAGTGAAAAATGTATCGAGAACCGTTTATAAATAAAAAGTAGAATAAAAAAGATTTAAAAATGAAGAAAATAGCAATATTAACAGGTGCAGGAATTAGTGCGGAAAGCGGAATTCAAACCTTTAGAGATGCGGATGGATTATGGAATAATCACAGAGTGGAAGATGTGGCTTCTCCAGAAGGATGGAGAAAAAATCGCGAATTAGTATTGGATTTTTACAATCAAAGAAGACAACAATTAAAACAAGTGGAACCTAATCAAGCACATCATTTAGTTAAACAACTAGAAGGTTATTTTGAAGTGCAAATCATTACTCAAAATATCGATGACTTGCATGAAAGAGCAGGTTCTAAAAATGTATTACACATTCATGGGGAGTTAAATAAAATGTGTTCTTCTTTGAACAGAAAATTAAGTTATGATTGCTTTGATGATATTAAAATTGGCGATAAAGCAACTGATGGTTCTCAGTTAAGACCTGATATTGTTTGGTTTGGAGAAGATGTGCCATTGTATCCTATTGCTGTCGAATTAGTAGCACAAGCAGATATTTTTATGGTAATCGGGACGTCTTTGCAAGTGTATCCAGCAGCTAATCTTTTGAACTTTATAAAAACCGATGCCCAACTCATCATTATCAACCCAGATCATGATGGAGGAAACTATGGGGGAAGAGCTATTTATGTCAAAGAAAAAGCTACAACTGGAATGCAAAAAGTATTTGATGTTTTGATAAAAGAAGCAAAATAGTGTTTTGAGGTGTCCTTTGCTTCCGCAATCGAGTGTCAAATTTTTGGGAAGGTTTTACAAAAGAAAAACAAGCCGAAACGATTCCGTTAATTGAAAAGTTAAGAATGTAATAAGAAGTAATACAACTCCAGCGGAGTTCAATATTTATAAAAAACAGCTCCAGTGGAGCAAAATGTATTTATGAAACTAACTATACACGGATATTCAACCGCTTTATTTGCTACATGGTATTTTATCGAAGAACTTGGAATCCTTTTTGATGCAGGTGATGGATTGGTATCAGGATTAATGGGGAAATGTGGAAAAATAAAGAAAGTCTTTGTTTCTCATGCAGATCGAGATCATTTAGCAGGATTATTGCAATATAACCAACTCTTTTCTCATATTGGGCCTACTATATATTATCCTAAAGGATCACAATCTTTTCCTTTTTTAGAAGCTTTTTCAAAGAAATTTGATCCACATATCCAAGGAACATTTTGGGAACCAATAGATAAAGGACAACATATAATAATAAAAGAAAGAATTTCAGTAGAGTCTTTAGAAAATGAACATGTTTATACTTCTAATGGAATCATTAAGAGTTTGAGTTATAAAGTATGGGAAACGAAAAAGAAGCTAAAGACAGAATTTCTAGGAATGCCTTCTGAAACGATTAAAAAGATAAGGGAAGAAAAAGGAGAACCATTTTTGATGGAAGAACAAAAAACCAATTTATTATCCTATTCTGGCGATACTCCTGTTGTGGATTATGCTCGTTTTGAAGGTGCGAAAGTATTAATTCATGAAGCTACTTTTTTAACTAAAGAGGAAACGCAAACTAAAAATGATAAAAACAGACATAGCTCTTTAGAAGAAGTTTTTGAAATGGTTGCCAATTGCAATATAGAACAGTTGATTTTAGGACATTTTTCGTCACGATATTATCAAGAAGAAATTGATACTAAAATTAAAGAATTGGTAGCGTTTTATAATATTAAAATACCCGTGTATCGAATACCTATTGGGAAAGTAAGCAAAGCTATTTTGGATGGAAAACCAATAAATTAAATTTAAGGAAATGAAAGAAATTCAATATGTAACAGGAGATGCAACAACTCCAATTGGGAATGATAACAGGATAATAGTTCATATATGTAATGATATAGGAGGTTGGGGAAAAGGCTTTGTGATGGCGCTTTCAAAAAAATGGAAAACTCCAGAAAAGCAATATAGAGAATGGTTCAAATCCAAAGAAAATTTTGAATTAGGAGAGGTTCAATTTGTTGCTGTTGAAGAAGATATATGGGTGGCTAATATGATTGCGCAGCATAAAATTAATAGAGATCAAAAAGGTGAAGTGCCTATTCGTTATGAATCAGTAAAAAAAGCACTTGCCAAAGTCTCAGACTTTGCAAGAAACGAACAAGCATCCGTTCATATGCCAAGAATTGGCTGTGGATTAGCTGGTGGGAAATGGGAATGTATTGAACCTATTATTTTGGAAACACTTTCTAAAAAAGATGTTGAGGTAACAGTTTATGATTTTTAGGGATGATAATTAAGGTAAAACAAGCAGATATTACAACAATAAAAGTTGACGCCATCGTCAATGCCGCTAACACCTCTTTATTAGGAGGAAGCGGTGTAGATGGTGCCATTCATAAAGCAGGAGGAAATGCTATTTTAGAAGCATGTATGGTTATAAGAAACAAACAAGGTGGTTGTAAAGTAGGTGAAGCGGTTATTACTACTGCTGGAAATTTGCCTTCAAAATATGTCATACATACCGTTGGACCAGTTTGGAATGGCGATAAAGAGGAGAAAAGAAAACTGTTAGCCAATTGTTATGTAAATGCATTGCAAATAGCTGAAGAAAATGGAGTAAAAACAATTGTTTTTCCTAATATAAGTACCGGGATTTATGGGTTTCCAAAGAAAGAAGCAGCTCAAATAGTCATCGATACAGTTCAAAAATTTTCAATTAAGAACATAGAAGAAATTACGTTTGTATGCTTTGATGAGGGAAATTACATGTTATACAAACAACTGTTAAAAATTAAAAATGAAAATTAAATTAAAAAAATATACTGAACAAATTTTAGAATGGCCTAAAGAAGGCTATCATATCATGGCGCAATACGACCATGAAAAAATAATCGTTTACCAATCTTATCGAAATGAAATAGGTCATTTTGCAGCTGAAAACCAATTTTTTGGTGGTGCTTTTAGTTTGGATCGAATGACTTGGATTAAACCTAATTTTCTTTGGATGATGTATCGCAATGGTTGGGGAACCAAAGAAGGACAAGAGGTTGTTTTAGCCATACATTTAAAACTTGAAGCGTTTGAAAGGTATTTGAAAGACGCCGTTTATTCTTCTTTTAATCAAGTGGAAGGTATATCACAGGAATCTTGGAAAGAAGCAGTTAAAAATTCAAATGTACGCTTGCAATGGGATCCCGATCATGATCCTTATGGAGACAAATTAGATAGAAGAGCTATTCAAATTGGATTGCGAAACGAACACATTCGTACTTTTTCAAAAGATGATATCCTGTTAATAGAAGATATATCTCCATTTGTTGCAGAACAATATGAGTTTGTAAAAAATAAAGTATTGGATCAGTTGGTAATTCCTGAAGAAAAACCATTTTATTTCTCAGATGAAGAATTGAATAGAAAATTAAAGGTTTCTAAAAGAAACGACTAAAAATGAAGTAGAAATGAATGAAAATATAATAAAAAGCACAAGTAAATTCCTTAGTTTAGTACTAAGGCATGCACCAGAAAAAATAGCCTTAACTCTAGATGAAAACGGATGGGCAAATGTAGAGGAACTTATTATTCAATGTAATAAATTCCATAAGAAATTAGATCATGCGCTATTGGATTACGTAGTAGAAAACAATGATAAAAAAAGATTCGCTTTCAATGAAGACAAAACCAAAATAAGAGCGAGTCAAGGGCATTCCATTTCAGTCGAATTAGAATTGAAAGAAATCGAACCTATTCATTTTTTATACCACGGAACAGTGGATAAATTTTTGCCAGCCATTCGAAAAGAAGGCTTGCTAAAAATGAGCCGACAACACGTACATTTGAGTCAAGATAGAGAAACAGCTATAAAAGTTGGCAGTAGAAGAGGAAAACCTGTTATTTTAAGTATCAATGCACCTAAAATGCATGCAGATGGCTATTCTTTTTATGTGTCAGAAAACGGAGTTTGGTTAACCGATCAAGTACCAGCAGAATATATAGAATTTTAAACATGTTACAAGTTAAATTAGTTTACAGAGAAGAAGCATTAGGCAACGCTTGGAAAGAAGATTTTAAAGATTGTCCAAATGTAGAAATCATAGGACAAGATATTTTAGAAGTTCCTTGCGATGCTATTGTTAGTCCGGCCAATTCTTTTGGTTTTATGGATGGTGGATTGGATTTACATATTTCTGAGAAATTAGGTTGGCATTTACAAGAAAAGTTACAAGCTCAAATTGCTCAATTAGATGAAAAGGAATTACTCATTGGAAAATCTATTACGCTTACTACAGGAAATGATACCATTCCATATTTAATTTCTGCACCTACAATGAGAGTACCTATGAGTTTTAATATTGAAACTTCTGTAAATGCTTATTTAGCTATGAAAGCGATTCTAATAGCTTGTAAAAACAATGAAGCTATTAAGACGGTAGCTATTCCTGGTTTGTGTACAGGCTGTGGACGAATGCCTTTTATTATTGCATCCAATCAAATGTTTTTAGCTTACGATGAAATAATTAATGAAAATTACAAAGACTATCAAACATTTGGAGACACACAAAAGTTTCAATACAGATTAAATGAAAAGGGATTAATTTGGGATTATTAAAATGCAAAAAAGAACTTTAGTTTTTGGAGACATTCATGGTGGTTTAAGAGCTTTACAACAATTGTTTGAAAGAGCAGAAATTACTAGATCGGATACTTTAATTTTCTTAGGAGATTATGTAGATGGTTGGAGTGAATCTGCTCCGGTAATTCAATTTTTAATTGAAACGGCTGAAAAACAGGATTGTATTTTTATCAGAGGCAATCACGACACTTGGTGCATGGATTATTTAGCGACTGGTATTGCTGAAAGGAAATGGCTGTTTCATGGTGGAATTTTAACATTTGAAGCTTATTATGCTTTGGAAAAAAACAAAAAAAGAGACCATTTGAATTTTTTTGAAAAGATGAAAGATTATCATGTTGATGAGCAAAACAGATTGTTTATTCATGCTGGTTTTTCTTCTATGCATGGACCAAGTCATGAAACCTACTCATCTAATTATTCTTGGGATAGAACTTTGTGGGAAACAGCAGTTTCAATGGACAAAAACCTTAACAAGAATAGTGAATTATTTCCAAAAAGATTATTGTTGTTTCATGAGATTTATATTGGTCACACACCTACCATAAATTACGGAATTACAATACCCATGCATAAAGCTAACGTTTGGAATATCGATACAGGTGCAGCTTTTACAGGTAAAATATCGTGTTTAGATATAGAAACGAAAGAATTTTGGCAAAGTGATTCAGTACAATCGTTATATCCAAATGAAAAAGGAAGAAATTAGAAAAAGAAAATCATTATTTATAAGGATATTAATCAAGTAATATAACTGTATCTTTGGAAGAAATGGTGTTTCTAGAACAGTAAGAACTATTAAAAACTAAAAAATGAGTGATAATTTAAAACCAAGATTTGTTGATGCTTTACGAAGAAACAACGATCAAATAAGAGAAGACAGAGCAAACGCTATTGCAGAAGATTCAGAATTAATCTACAGAAGACGTATTGAAGATATCGAATTAAAAATAAAACGTTTGGAAAGAAAACAAGAAAGCAGTATCGATATCAGTCCGTTAGACAAAAACAGTTTAACTTTTGCCGATTTCAATCCAGAAACTTTTGTTCAAAAAGATATTGAATTGTCTTTAAATATTAGAAATTTAAAAATTCAATTCGAAATAGCAAAAACTAGATATGAATATTTATTTGGAAAAACATTTTAATTATGGGAGGAACAAAATATAATTTTAGAGCACGTTTTGATAAAGCTGCAGCTGAAGGATACGCTTCAAAAGCTGCCAATGAAATCTTTAAACAAAACCAATTAAGAAGAGCTCATGAATCAATGAATCCTAACGGAGTAACCTTTAGAGAAGCTAGAGATTCTGAAGCTAACCCTAATTCATACCCCATTATTTTAGGATTAGACGTTACTGGAAGTATGGGGCATATTCCACATGAATTAGTAAAAGAAGGGTTGCCAAAAATAATGGGTGGTATTATTGATGGAGGTGTTCCAGATCCAGCACTTCTTTTTCTTGGTATTGGAGACCATGAATGTGATAGTTATCCATTGCAAGTAGGACAATTTGAATCTGGTGATGAAGAATTAGACATGTGGTTAACCAGAACCTATATCGAATCTGGTGGTGGAGGCAATGCTGGAGAGAGTTATCTGTTAGCTTGGTATTTTGCTGCTTTTCATACACGAACAGATGCCTTTGAAAAAAGAGGTCAAAAAGGCTTGTTATTTACGATTGGAGACGAACCTAATTTAAAAACATTACCTGCTTCTGCCATCAAAGAAATCATGGGTAATGGAGAACAAACGTATAGCGATTTAGAATTATTAGCAGAAGCTAAAAAAAGATACGAAGTGTATCACATTAGTGTTTTACATTCTGGAAGAGCTCAAACAGCAGAAATTGGATGGAAAGAAGTATTAGGAGAAAATTGCATTTCCGTTGAAGATTATAAAACTATTCCAGATGTGATTAAAACCATTGTATGTGAAAGACACAAATCTGGATTTACTGGAGATTCAGGTGTTTCTGGCACAACAGGATTTGATCACATTGATATGTTATAAATGAAAAAAGCCAAAATTGTTATAGGTTTAGGATTTGGAGACGAAGGAAAAGGCATCACCACCGATTTTCTTTGTAGCCAAAATCCTGAAGCTATAGTAATCCGTTTTTCTGGAGGCCAACAAGCGGCACACACTGTAATGCTTAATGGAAAAAAGCATGTGCATTCTAGTTTTGCTAGTGGAGCATTGCGTGGTTTACCTTCGTATTTTAGCGAACATTGCACGATTCATCCGTCTCTTTTGTACAATGAATTTTTGGAATTAAAAGAAAAAGGAGGAAACATCAACTTGTACATTCATCCGTTAGCCAAAATAACTACACCTTTTGATGTTTGGCAAAATAGAAATAATATAAAAAATCTAACACATGGTTCTTGTGGTAAAGGAATTGGTGCTACGATGAAACGTAATGAAGGTCCTTATCAATTATTTGCTATAGACTTAATTGGGCCACAAAATTTCCTAATCGAAAAATTAAAAAATATAGCATCATATTACGGTGTTTCCAATGATAATCAGTTGCAAAACGAAGTTGCCTATTTCTTAGATTGTATCGCAAAAATAGATTGGAAAATTTCTAATTACGATATCTTGGAAAACTATAAAACCCTTATTTTTGAAGGAAGTCAGGGTATCTTATTAGATATGGATCATGGCGTGTTTCCCAATGTAACGTATGCGAATACAACCTCCAAAAATGCAGTAGAGATTTGTAAACAAGTACACATTGAAGATATAGAGTTGTTTTATGTAACAAGATCTTATACGACAAGACATGGAAGCGGTTGGATGCCAAATGAAGAAATGCTTGAACTAATAAATAATGAGGAAGAAACGTGTGTGTTTAACGAGTATCAAAAAGAACTGCGATTTGGAAAAGTAGATGAAGAATTGTTACTTCATGCTTTACGAATAGATCAAATATATTCAAAAGCAACCCAGAAGAGTTTAGTAATTACCTGTTTAGATCAATACAAAAACAACCTTAATATGAATAAATTAAGCGCTACATTTAATGCAATTTATGGTTCTTATGGACCAGAATCAAAATTTTTTAAACAAATAAAATAAAAGTTATATGAACCCATTACTGTTAACCGACGGCTATAAAGTAGATCACCGAAGACAATATCCAAATGGAACGAGTTTAGTATATTCCAATTGGACACCTAGAAAATCTAGAATTGAAGGCATAAATGAAGTGGTATTCTTTGGATTGCAATATTTTATCAAAAAATACATTTTAGAAGATTTTCAAAATCATTTTTTTGCGAAACCCAAAGAAGAAGTGGTGCAAAAATATGCACGTCGTATCAATAACTATTTGGGTGAAAACCAAGTAGGGACACAACACATTGCTGCTTTACATGATTTAGGTTATATTCCAATGGTTTTCAAAGCCTTACCTGAAGGGGTGAGCGTGCCCATTCGTACACCCATGTTTACCATGTATAATACCCAATCGGAATTCTTTTGGTTGACCAATTATTTTGAAACGTTACTTTCAGCAGTAGTTTGGTTACCCTGTAATTCGGCTACTATTGCGAAACAATATCGTAAAATTTTAGACCAATATGCGCAAGATACAGCTTCTATACCTGAGTTTGTAGATTGGCAAGCACATGATTTTTCTATGCGTGGTATGGCTGGTATTGAAGCAGCAGTACTTTCTGCTGCCGGACATTTATTGAGTTTTACAGGAACCGATACCATTCCTGCCATTGATTTTCTGGAAACCTATTACAATGCTAATTCCGATGCCATGTTAATTGGAGGTTCTGTAGCAGCTACAGAGCATTCGGTTATGTGTATGGGAACAACAGAAGGAGAATACAACACGTTTAAACGATTAATTTGTGAGGTGTATCCAAAAGGCATTGTGTCTATCGTTTCCGATACTTGGGATTTATGGAAAGTAGTAACGGATTATTTACCACGATTAAAAGAAGAAATTATAGCGAGAGAAGGTAAAGTGGTAATTCGACCAGATAGTGGCGATCCAATTTATATTTTATGCGGTAACCCGAATGGAAAAACCGAACAAGAAAGAAAAGGTGTTGTAGAGTTGCTTTGGGATACTTTTGGAGGAACAATTAATGCGAAAGGATATAAAGAACTAGTTCCACAAATTGGAGCGATTTATGGAGATAGTATTACGATGGACAGAGCGACTAGAATATGTGAAGAATTAAAGAAAAAAGGATTTGCTTCTACGAATGTGGTTTTGGGAATAGGTTCGTTTACTTATCAATACAATACTAGAGATACGTTTGGTTTTGCCATGAAAGCTACTTATGGTGAAGTAAATGGAGAAGGAAGAGCCATTTTTAAAGATCCTATTACAGATGATGGTACCAAAAAATCGGCAAAAGGGTTAATGAAAATTGAACTTTTAGATGGGAAATACAACTTAAAAGATAAAGTTTCTTGGGAAGAAGAACGACAAGGAGAAATGCAAGAAGTGTTCCGAGATGGAAAATTATTGGTGGATCATACTTTGGAAGATATTCGTAAAAGAGTGAAAGCATAAACTATAAAAAAGCCTTGTTTCATTTAAAAACAAGGCTTTTTTATTACTTTTTATAAAATAAATTATGTTCTACATATTCCCAAACTTTATTCGGTAACATCGGCACTACATTTTTGTTGTTTTTAATGCTATTTCGAATAAAAGTAGAAGACAATTCAATTACTGGAGCTCCAATTCTGTGGATTTTATGATGATTGGCAAATTGGTCATCCATTTCACCCGCATTTAATCTCGGATATACATAAATCTCGTGATTTTGTAGAATGACCTCATAGTTTTTCCACTTGTGTAAGGAATTTAAATTGTCTTCACCCATAATTAAAGAAAATTCATATTTTGGATATTTTTCTTGTAAATGAGCCAATGTATGAACCGTATAGTTAGGCTGAGGAAGTTTAAACTCAATGTCGGAAGGTTGAATATTGGTGTAGTCTTCTGTAGCCAAATGGACCATGTGCAAACGATGATAATCATCCAGCAAAGTGTTTTTCTTTTTATGAGGATTATGAGGGGTAACCACCATCCAAACTTGATCCAAATTGGAATGTTCCGCCATATGATTGGCAATAATCAAATGACCAATATGAATAGGATTAAATGTTCCGAAATATAAACCGATTTTCATGATTTTAGTACTCAGTAGTTAGTTGTTAGTCCTTAGTTTTTAATGTTTTGTGCTAAATTACTGTTTTTATTCTTTTAACTTTTTTGAAAAAGAATGTATCATTTTACTTTCTTCTTCAATCAAAAGCATAATTTCATTAAAAATTTTTTTATCTAAATTGAATTCTAATTCTTTTGCAAGAATAAGTTGTGTTTCTAATTCGTTTAAGGAACCTCTAGAAATATTCAAAAAATGATTGAATGACTTGTCTGTTTGATGACCAAAACCTTCAGCAATATTAGAAGGAATAGATACACTAGCTCTTTTAATTTGACTGGTCAGAGCATAAATCTCTTCTTTAGGGAAATTCTGAGTTAGTTTATATACAAGAACAACAATTCTAATGCCTTTTTGCCAAATAAGTAATTCTCTATAAGACTTAATCCCACTCATAAAATAGTTTATCTAAATACTGACTACTAGAAATTCGCTTTTTACTAAGTACTGAGGACTAACCACTAAGTACTATTTTCCAATAAACTCCTTCACCAATTGATACGCTTCTTCTTTCGCAGTATCTAAATCATAATTTTTAATAATTTTATCAAATTGTGGAGCCGTAGCTAATTCCACCGAAGCTTTAGCAATACGCATATTAATTTTATCTTCACTTTCGGTAGAACGAAGTTTCAATCTGCGTTTTAATTCGTCTACACTTGGAGGTTTTACAAAAACTGCTAAGGTTTCCTCAGGGAATTTGTGTTTAATTCGCAAGCCACCCACCACATCAATATCAAAAATAACATGTTTCCCTAAAGCCCAAATACGTTCCACTTCTTTTTTTAATGTACCGTAAAAATTATTGGTATACACTTCTTCCCATTCAATAAAATCTTCGTTTTTAATGTGCTGTTTGAATGCTTCCCATGAGATAAAATAGTAATCTTTTCCATTTACTTCTTCTCCTCTAGGATCTCTAGTCGCACAAGAGATAGAAAATTCTAAATTTAAATCGGGTTGTTCTAATAAGTGTCTTACAATTGTGGTTTTACCTGATCCAGACGGAGCTGAAAACACAAATAATTTTCCTTTTACCATTCTTAAGTGATTTTGTCACACTGAACTTGTTTCAGTGTCTTTATTTAGATCCTGAAACAAGTTCAGGATAACAAGTTTGAATTATAAAACATTCAATACTTGTTCTTTGATTTTTTCCAATTCATCTTTCATCATAACGACTAATTTCTGCATTTCTGCATGATTCGATTTGGAACCCATGGTATTAATTTCTCTTCCCATTTCTTGAGTAATAAAGCCTAATTTTCTTCCATTAGCTTCGTTACTATTTAGGGTTTCTAAAAAATAATCTAAATGGTTTGTTAAACGTACTTTCTCTTCTGTAATGTCTAATTTTTCTAGATAATAAATTAATTCTTGTTCAAAACGATTCTCATCGACAGTAACATTCAACTCATCTATAGCAGTTTGCAAACGCTCCTTAATGTTTTTGATGCGTTCAGGATCTAGCAATAAAGCCTGTTCCATATAAGAACGAATATTTGCAATGCGTAATTGAAATTCTCTTTCTAGCGATTTTCCTTCATCTTTTCTAAAAGTGAGTATGTTTTCTAAAGCGTCATTAACCACTTGTAAAATTTCATTCCACTCTTTTTCATCAATTTCATCACGTTCAGTTTTAAGTGCATCGGGCATACGAACAGCCATTTTCATTAATTCTGTAGCGTCAGCTTCAGGTAAAATGGCTTTCATTTGAGTAATATACGATTTGATAACTGGAACATTAACTTTTGCAGTTGTTTCTTCTCCAGTTACTTCAATGTATAAAGAAAAGTCTACTTTCCCACGTTCTAATTTTTGTGAAATATCATTGCGTAAGCTCAATTCCATTTCTCTGTAAACAGAAGGCATTCGCATATTCAAATCTATACCTTTACTGTTAAGAGATTTTATTTCAACATTTATTTTTTTATTTGGTAATTGCTTAGTGGCTTTACCAAAACCAGTCATGGATAGTATCATATTGTATTATAAAAAGAAGTCAAAGATAAGAAATAGTGAGAATTGAAGGGTAAAAAGTGACTAGATATTTCGAAATGGAGCTATTTACTAATTATTCTTTAGGGATTGCTTTTTTTGGGTAACCAAATAAACGCCAATAAAAATTAGTAAAGCAGAAACTAATTTCACACTATTTAATTCGTCTTTTTTTAAACTTATGGCTATAATTGTAGCAAATAAAGGTTGTAAATAAATAAAAACGGAAAGAGTGGTAGGTTTTAGTTCTTTCATAGCCATTAAATTAATTAAATAAGCTAGAAAAGTAGTAAATAACACAACAAAACCTATGTTATAATAAATGTTTGTAGGTATATTTTCCCATTCAATAGCTTTAAACTCTTCAATTGCAAAAGGAAATGTAAACACCAAACCAAACGTATAAATCCACTTTATAAAGGTAAAGGCATGGTATTTTGAAATTAATTTTTTAACGATAATAAGATATACAGCATAGGAGGAGGCATTTACAAAAACTAAAAAGTTACCTAAACCAGCATTCGTACTATCTCCGATATCTTTTCCATACAAGATTAAAATGGATGTTCCTGTTAAACCAATTAAAATGCCAAGTACTTTTTTAAATTCTATTTTTTCGCGAAGTAAAATGGCCGATAAAATTAAAACGACTATAGGTGCTGTAACCATAATAACGGAAGCACTAATTGGCGAAGTATAACTCAGTCCTTTGAAAAATGACAATTGATTGATGACAACACCAAATAAGGACGCAGCAATAATGCGCGGAAAGTCTTGAAGCGCAATTTTTTCTTTGGGACCAAAAAAAGTAAGCGACCAAAATAAAATAGAGGCACCAATTACTCTAATTAAAATAAAAGCATATGGTTGCACATAAGTAGGCATAACGTCTTTTGCAATCGTAAAATTGGCCCCATAAATTAAAGCTACAAAAGTGGCTCCAAGAAGCGCTAAAGCTCTTTTACTCATTAGCTTAAAGTTTCAATGGCAGCTTGTGTCGTTTTAGAACTATTTCCCACAAAAATTTTGTCATCTATAACAATTACTGGACGATTTAAAAATGTATAATGTTCTAAGATATAGCGTTTAAAATCTTCTTCTTTTAAATTTTCATCTTTCAATCCCATCTCTTTATATAATTTGGCTCTTTTGCTAAATAAAATTTCATAGCTTTTGGTTAAAGCGTAAATTGCTTCAAGTTGCTTTACAGTAATAGGTTCTTCTTTTATATCTTGAAAAACAAATCCATCTGTATTAGGTAATGATTTTATAATGCGTTTGCAGGTATCACAAGTTTTTAAAAAAAATATTTTTCGCATGAATTGTTTTTTTACAAAAATATAAAATTTTGACCCCAAAAAAGTTTTTTTTAATTTTTAAGGAGTTATTGTTGTTTAGAATTCGTATTGTATTCAGTATTATCTTAACTAAATTTAAGAAAATCTTAAAACTTCTTTTTTGTACCTTCGTAAAAAAGAAAACATGAATACTAGTTTACAAGTTACTATTTCAAGTAGGGAATTATTTCAAAAAATTATAGAAAACTGCACTTTAGAACAGCTTAATAGAGTACCTGATGGATTTAAAAATAATATTATTTGGAATATTGGTCATATTGTTGTTACGCAACAATTGCTTGCCTATAAACTTTCAGGACTAGCAATGATGGTTACTGATGAAATGGTAGCTAAATATCAGAAAGGAACCATTCCTCATGGGACTGTTTCTAAAGATGAAGTGGAAGCAATTAAAAGTTTATTGTTTACTACCATAACAAAAACTCAGGAAGATTTAGATAATGGGTTGTTTCAAAATTACACTGAATACACCGTATCTACTGCAAATTTTACTTTAAGAAGTGTTGAAGATGCTATGCAGTTTACTAATTTTCACGAAGGAATTCATTTAGGTGTAATCTTACAAATTAAAAAATTCGTATAAACTTAATACCTTTGTAAAAAAGAAAGAAATGAAATTTAATACAAAAACAATACATGGTGGACAACATCATGAAAAAGTAACTGGGTCGGTTATGCCACCTGTTTTTCAAACTTCTACTTATGCACAAACCTCTCCTGGGAAACCTGTTGGCGACTATGAATATAGTAGAGCTGCCAATCCAACTAGAACGGCTTTAGAAGATGCTTTAGCGAGTATCGAAAATGGGACAAGAGGGTTGGCTTTCGCGTCAGGATTAGCGGCTACAGATTCTGTAATGAAATTATTGAAGCCTAACGATGAGGTTATTGCAATGGATGATTTATATGGAGGAACTTACAGAATGTTTGCTCGTATTTATCAAGATTTCGGCATCAAATTTCATTTTGTAGACATGACTGATTTACAAAAATTGGAAAGTTTAATCAATAAAAACACCAAGTTGGTTTGGGTAGAAACCCCTACCAATCCTTTAATGAAATTAGCCGATATAGAAGCTATAGCAAAAATCACAAAAAAAAATAATCTTTTATTTGCAGTGGATAATACTTTTGCAACGCCATATTTACAAAAACCATTAGACTTAGGTGCGGACATAGTGATGCATTCTGCAACAAAATACTTAGGAGGTCATTCAGATGTTATTGCTGGTGCTTTAGTTGTTAAAGATGCTCAATTAGGTGAAAAACTACATTTTGCTCAGTTTGCTACTGGTGGCACTTTAGGGCCAATGGATAGTTATTTAGTTCTTAGAGGAATTAAGACTTTACATTTAAGAGTGCAAAGACATTGTGAGAATGGGGCAAAAGTAGCCGAATTCTTAAGTAATCACCCAGCTATAAAAAGAGTATATTATCCTGGTTTAACAAATCATCCACATCATGAAATCGCTAAAAAACAAATGATAGGTGGTTTTGGGGGTATGGTAACCTTTACTTTTAATTCTGGAAAACTAGAAGATGCTGTTCGATTTTTAGAAAGAGTTAAAGTGTTTACATTAGCAGAATCTTTAGGAGGTGTTGAATCATTAGCAAATCATCCAACTTCTATGACTCATGCCTCAGTTCCCGCTGAAAAAAGAGCTGAAATAGGTATCACAGATGATTTAGTGCGATTGAGTGTTGGTGTTGAAGATATTGATGATTTATTAGCTGATTTACAACAAGCTTTGAATTAAAATTAAATTGTAAAACACAATGAGTCGTCCTAAAATAGATTGACAAGTTTTACAATAAATTAATTAAAACCAGTGAAGCTAGCTTCACTGGTTT
>NZ_PJQW01000006.1:0-1878 GCF_004303025.1 Flavobacterium sp. J27
TTTAGGATTTGAGAAAAAAAATTAAATTTTTTTTCAAAAAAACTTGCCAGATAAAAAATAAGTTGTACTTTTGCATCCGCTTTGAGAGACAAGCGAAAGAATAGAAGACGCGTTCATAGACATATTGGATTGACAGCACGATTTAAATCTTTGGATTTAAGTTGTAAAATTTAAGAGAGTAAGACGCGAAAAGAATTAAGTTGACGCATTATCGTACAATATAAAAAACATACGATGAAGAGTTTGATCCTGGCTCAGGATGAACGCTAGCGGCAGGCCTAACACATGCAAGTCGAGGGGTAGAAGGAGCTTGCTCCTTTGAGACCGGCGCACGGGTGCGTAACGCGTATGCAATCTACCTTGTACAGAGGGATAGCCCAGAGAAATTTGGATTAATACCTCATAGTATTTTTGGAAGGCATCTTCTGATTATTAAAGTTCCAACGGTACAAGATGAGCATGCGTCCCATTAGTTAGTTGGTAAGGTAACGGCTTACCAAGACGATGATGGGTAGGGGTCCTGAGAGGGAGATCCCCCACACTGGTACTGAGACACGGACCAGACTCCTACGGGAGGCAGCAGTGAGGAATATTGGACAATGGGCGCAAGCCTGATCCAGCCATGCCGCGTGCAGGAAGACTGCCCTATGGGTTGTAAACTGCTTTTATACAGGAAGAAACACTCCTTCGTGAGGGAGCTTGACGGTACTGTAAGAATAAGGATCGGCTAACTCCGTGCCAGCAGCCGCGGTAATACGGAGGATCCAAGCGTTATCCGGAATCATTGGGTTTAAAGGGTCCGTAGGCGGCCTTATAAGTCAGTGGTGAAATCTCCTAGCTCAACTAGGAAACTGCCATTGATACTGTAGGGCTTGAATTTTTGTGAAGTAACTAGAATATGTAGTGTAGCGGTGAAATGCTTAGATATTACATGGAATACCAATTGCGAAGGCAGGTTACTAACAAACGATTGACGCTGATGGACGAAAGCGTGGGTAGCGAACAGGATTAGATACCCTGGTAGTCCACGCTGTAAACGATGGATACTAGCTGTTCGATTTTCGGATTGAGTGGCTAAGCGAAAGTGATAAGTATCCCACCTGGGGAGTACGCACGCAAGTGTGAAACTCAAAGGAATTGACGGGGGCCCGCACAAGCGGTGGAGCATGTGGTTTAATTCGATGATACGCGAGGAACCTTACCAGGGCTTAAATGGGAGACGACAGTTTAGGAAACTAGACATTCTTCGGACGTCTTTCAAGGTGCTGCATGGTTGTCGTCAGCTCGTGCCGTGAGGTGTCAGGTTAAGTCCTATAACGAGCGCAACCCCTGTCGTTAGTTGCCAGCGAGTGAAGTCGGGAACTCTAACGAGACTGCCGGTGCAAACCGTGAGGAAGGTGGGGATGACGTCAAATCATCACGGCCCTTACGTCCTGGGCCACACACGTGCTACAATGGCCGGTACAGAGGGCAGCTACCTAGTGATAGGATGCGAATCTTTAAAACCGGTCTCAGTTCGGATCGGAGTCTGCAACTCGACTCCGTGAAGCTGGAATCGCTAGTAATCGGATATCAGCCATGATCCGGTGAATACGTTCCCGGGCCTTGTACACACCGCCCGTCAAGCCATGGAAGCTGGGGGTGCCTGAAGTCGGTGACCGCAAGGAGCTGCCTAGGGTAAAACTAGTAACTAGGGCTAAGTCGTAACAAGGTAGCCGTACCGGAAGGTGCGGCTGGAACACCTCCTTTCTAGAGCAAGATAATAGTTGCTTAGTTTGTGAGTTTTACTCTCGCTGTTAGTTCAAAAAAAAGAATCTAAAATACAGAGTCTCGTAGCTCAGCTGGTTAGAGTACTACACTGATAATGTAGGGGTCGGC
>NZ_PJQW01000006.1:1888-32702 GCF_004303025.1 Flavobacterium sp. J27
AGAATCTAAAATACAGAGTCTCGTAGCTCAGCTGGTTAGAGTACTACACTGATAATGTAGGGGTCGGCAGTTCGAGTCTGCCCGGGACTACTATTTTAAGATTAGGAAATTCTAGAGGTTGGGATTCACAATTCATAATTCTGAATTCATAGTTCTGAATTTAAATTGGGGGATTAGCTCAGCTGGCTAGAGCGCCTGCCTTGCACGCAGGAGGTCATCGGTTCGACTCCGATATTCTCCACGATTCGTTTTATACGAAAGAAGTTCATTGACATATTGAGAAAAGATATATAAAAATATAATAGAAAGCACAAATTTTTTGGGTGTTACGTAAGTAATACTTTAAAACGTAAGTACAATAAGCAAAATAAGGGCGTATGGGGAATGCCTAGGCTCTCAGAGGCGAAGAAGGACGTGATAAGCTGCGAAAAGCTACGGGGATTGGCACATACGAATTGATCCGTAGATATCCGAATGGGGCAACCCAATACATTGAAGATGTATTACTCCGATAGGAGGGCGAACCCGCTGAACTGAAACATCTAAGTAGGCGGAGGAGAAGAAAACAAAAGTGATTCCGTAAGTAGTGGCGAGCGAACGCGGATTAGCCCAAACCAGAGTTGTTACGGCAATTTTGGGGTTGTAGGACTGCGATATTCTATGCGGATTGAATTAGAATAACCTGGAAAGGTTAACCACAGAGGGTGATAGTCCCGTATAAGTAAGAGAAGATATAGATAGCAGTATCCTGAGTAGCGCGGGGCACGTGGAACCCTGTGTGAATCTGGCGGGACCATCCGCTAAGGCTAAATACTCCTGAGAGACCGATAGTGAACCAGTACCGTGAGGGAAAGGTGAAAAGAACCGTGAATAACGGAGTGAAATAGATCCTGAAACCATACGCTTACAAGCGGTCGGAGCCCTTTCGTGGGGTGACGGCGTGCCTTTTGCATAATGAGCCTACGAGTTACCGTTGCTGGCAAGGATAAGTACTTCAGGTATGGATCCGTAGCGAAAGCGAGTCTGAATAGGGCGCTATAGTCAGTAATGGTAGACGCGAAACCGTGTGATCTACCCATGGGCAGGATGAAGCTGTGGTAACACATAGTGGAGGTCCGAACCGGTTGACGTTGAAAAGTCTTCGGATGACCTGTGGGTAGGGGTGAAAGGCCAATCAAACTCGGAAATAGCTCGTACTCCCCGAAATGCATTTAGGTGCAGCGCTGATTTAGTTATATAGAGGTAGAGCTACTGATTGGATGCGGGGGTTTCACCACCTACCAATTCCTGACAAACTCCGAATGCTATATAATGATTTTCAGCAGTGAGGGCATGGGTGCTAAGGTCCATGTCCGAGAGGGAAAGAACCCAGACCATCAGCTAAGGTCCCCAAATGTATGCTAAGTTGAAAAAACGCGGTTTGTCTGCATAGACAGCTAGGATGTTGGCTTGGAAGCAGCCATTCATTTAAAGAGTGCGTAACAGCTCACTAGTCGAGCGGACGAGCATGGATAATAATCGGGCATAAGCATACTACCGAAGCTATGGACAGTATAACTGTGGTAGGGGAGCATTCTAAACTGGGTTGAAGGTGATATGTGAGTATTGCTGGACTGTTTAGAAAAGAAAATGTAGGCATAAGTAACGATAATGCGGGCGAGAAACCCGCACACCGAAAAACTAAGGTTTCCTCAGCTATGCTAATCAGCTGAGGGTTAGTCGGGTCCTAAGGCGAATCCGAAAGGAACAGTCGATGGCCAACGGGTTAATATTCCCGTACTACTTATAATTGTGATGGAATGACGGAGTGATGAAAGCACCGCGAACTGACGGAATAGTTCGTTAAAGTACCTAGCTATATTCTCTATAGGCAAATCCGTAGAGAATGGTGAAATACGATAGTACTCGGAGTCTTCGGACAAAGGGATAGTGTGCCTAAGGGCTTCCAAGAAAAGTTTCTAAACTTAGATTATAAGTACCCGTACCGTAAACCGACACAGGTAGTTGAGGAGAGAATCCTAAGGTGCTCGAGAGATTCATGGCTAAGGAATTAGGCAAAATAGACCTGTAACTTCGGGAGAAAGGTCGCCAGCAGCAATGCTGGCCGCAGTGAAAAGGTCCAGGCGACTGTTTATCAAAAACACAGGGCTCTGCAAAATCGTAAGATGATGTATAGGGCCTGACACCTGCCCGGTGCTGGAAGGTTAAGAGGAGATGTTATCTTCGGAGAAGCATTGAATTGAAGCCCCAGTAAACGGCGGCCGTAACTATAACGGTCCTAAGGTAGCGAAATTCCTTGTCGGGTAAGTTCCGACCTGCACGAATGGTGTAACGATCTGGACACTGTCTCAGCCATGAGCTCGGTGAAATTGTAGTATCGGTGAAGATGCCGATTACCCGCAGTGGGACGAAAAGACCCTGTGCACCTTTACTATAGCTTAATATTGACCTTGGACACGTGATGTGTAGGATAGGTGGGAGACTTTGAACCGGGTTCGCTAGGATTCGGGGAGTCATTGTTGAAATACCACCCTTTGCTTGTCTGAGGCCTAACCCCACAAAGTGGGGGACATTGTTTGGTGGGTAGTTTGACTGGGGTGGTCGCCTCCAAAAGAGTAACGGAGGCTTCTAAAGGTTCCCTCAGCACGCTTGGTAACCGTGCGTAGAGTGCAATGGTATAAGGGAGCTTGACTGAGAGACATACAGGTCGATCAGGTACGAAAGTAGAGCATAGTGATCCGGTGGTTCCGTATGGAAGGGCCATCGCTCAAAGGATAAAAGGTACGCCGGGGATAACAGGCTGATCTCCCCCAAGAGCTCATATCGACGGGGGGGTTTGGCACCTCGATGTCGGCTCGTCACATCCTGGGGCTGGAGAAGGTCCCAAGGGTTGGGCTGTTCGCCCATTAAAGTGGCACGCGAGCTGGGTTCAGAACGTCGTGAGACAGTTCGGTCTCTATCTACTGTGGGCGTTAGAAATTTGAGTGGATCTGATTCTAGTACGAGAGGACCGAATTGGACAAACCTCTGGTGTATCTGTTGTTCCGCCAGGAGCACTGCAGAGTAGCTACGTTTGGAAGGGATAAGCGCTGAAAGCATATAAGCGCGAAACCCACCACAAGATGAGATTTCTTTTAAGGGTCGTGGAAGATGACCACGTTGATAGGCTATAGATGTAAAGGCAGTAATGTCATAGTCGAGTAGTACTAATAACCCGTAAGCTTATGTACGTTATCCCGATAGTTTTCGGACTATCGGGAGTGAATTTCTAACTTTATTATCTTGTCTCAATATGTTAAAATATTAGCAACCTAGTTGCAGTTTTTTGGTATACTACTTAAAAAACTAAAAACTTAAGGTGATTATTGCGTCGGGGCTCACCTCTTCCCATTCCGAACAGAGAAGTTAAGCCCGACTGCGCAGATGGTACTGCAACCTTGTGGGAGAGTATGTCGTCGCCTTTCTTTTGAAAACCCTTATCTATTTTGATAAGGGTTTTTTGTTTTAAAAATAACTGAAATATAATTATTATAGAGTCATTAATACAAGGTAGAATTAGATCATAAATTTTTACTTTTTTCTATTCTATTTTTAAATTATATTTGTTCATGCGATATTTTATAGATGTTATTTTACCAATAGCTGTTAAAAAGACTTTTACTTATGAAGTTTCTGAAACAGAATTTAATTATATTGAAATTGGAATGCGAATTGCAGTTCCTTTTGGAAAGAATAAAATTTATACTTCTCTTGTTGTAAGTAAAAATAATAAACAACCTTCATTATATACAGCTAAAGAAATAGAATCTATTTTAGATGAGAAGCCAATAGTAAATCATTTTCAAATAAATCATTGGCAATGGATAGCAGATTATTATATGTGCTCATTTGGAGAAGTATTTAAAAGTGCCTTGCCATCTGGTTTTATATTGGAAAGGGAGACTATAATATCAGTAAAAAAAGATTCAAAAATTAATGTTCTTGATCTTAAAGATGATGAATTTCTAATTTATGAGGCCTTGCAGTTGCAATCATCAATAACGGTAGATGAGATTATAAAGTTATTAGGGAAAAAAAATGTTTTTCCTGTTATTAATAAAATGTTATCTAAAGAAGCTTTAGTCGTTCAGGAAGAATTAAAAGAAAGTTATAAGCCTAAGTTAATTAAATTTGTAAAAATTTTCAATGAGTTCTTACAAGAAGAAAGATTGCAAGAGTTGCTAACTGCTATTAGCAGGGCAAAAAAACAACATGAATTAGTGTTGCATTACTTTCAATTGCGGAGTGTTGAAAAAAAGGATATTTCGGTAAAGCATTTATTGGAATTTTCAAATTCTTCTACTGCTGTTTTGAAATCGTTAATTGATAAAGGTGTTTTTGAAGAATATTATTTGAATCAAGATAGAGTGATTTTTGAAAAAGATTCAGATTCAGAATTTGAGTTGAGTGAAGCACAAAACAAAACATTGGTCGAAATTAAAAAAAGTAATGAAAAATTTGATATTTGTTTACTTCATGGAGTAACATCATCAGGAAAAACAGAGATATATATAAAATTAATAGAAGAGTATCTTTTGTCTGATAAACAGATTTTGTTTTTGTTGCCAGAAATTGCTTTGACCACTCAGTTAGTGCAAAGATTAACAGCTTATTTTGGTAATCAAATTGCAGTTTTTCATTCTAAATATAATGCTAATGAAAGAATAGAAGTGTGGAATAATGTTTTGCATAATTCTGAAAAATCTAAAATTGTAATTGGGGTTAGAAGTGCTTTGTTTTTGCCATTTTCAAATTTAGGTTTATTAATTATAGATGAAGAACATGAACAAACCTTTAAACAACAAGAGCCTTCTCCTAGATATCATGCCAGGGATGCAGCAATTGTCTTGGCAAAATTACATCAAGCAAAAGTACTTTTGGGTAGTGCTACACCAAGTTTAGAATCGTATTATAATGTAGTAATTAAAAAATATGGATTGGTTGAATTATCGGAGAGATATGGTAATGTGTCACTTCCAGAGATTAAACTGATTGATTTAAAAGATAAGTATTTTAGAAAACGAATGCAGGGGCATTTTTCAGATGAATTATTAGAACTCATTTCTGAAAAGTTATCTTTAGGAGAACAAGTTATTCTGTTTCAAAATAGAAGGGGTTATTCTCCTTTTGTGGAATGTCTTACTTGTGGTCATGTGCCACATTGTCCTAATTGCGATGTAAGTTTGACGTATTATAAATTTAAAAATCAATTGCGTTGTCATTATTGTAGTTATGCTATTGCCAATCCAACACATTGCCATCATTGTCAATCTCCGGAATTAACAACAAAAGGGTTTGGAACAGAACAAATTGAACTTGAGTTAAAGGCATTTTATCCTGATAAAACTATTGGTCGTATGGATCAGGATACAACACGAGGAAAATATGGTTATGAAAGAATTATCGATGCTTTCAAAAATAAAGAATATGATATTTTAATTGGTACACAAATGTTGGCTAAGGGATTGCATTTTGATAATGTAACATTAGTAGGCATAATGAATGCTGATAATATGTTGAATCAACCAAATTTTAGAGCCTATGAAAGAGCTTATCAAATGATGACTCAAGTGGCTGGAAGAGCTGGTAGAAAAGAGAAAAAAGGAATAGTTCTGATCCAAACTTATAATCCTTATCATAATACAATTCAGCAAGTGGTAACCAATGATTATAATGCAATGTATAAGGAGCAAATATATGAAAGACAAAATTTTAAATACCCACCATTTTATAGATTAATAAAACTTACACTAAAACATAGAGACTATGAAAAACTAAAAGAAGCTTCTTTGTGGTTGTATAATGTTCTTGTTCAACAATTACAAATTCCCGTACTTGGACCTGAAGAACCTGTTGTAAGTAAAATAAGAAATGAATACATTCGTACTATAATTATTAAAATCCCAACTAATATTCATTTAGGAAAAACCAAAAGAACTATTGAAAAAATAACGCAAAGTTTCGATGCGATTTCGCAATATCGTGCCGTAAAAATAACAATTAACGTTGATAATTATTAGATAGCTTCGATGGCTTTACTAATGACATCTTTTTTATTTCTGCTAATAGGAATTTTTTGACCATCAATTTCTGCAAACTTGCTGTTAAATTTTTCTACTCTATCTAAGTTTACAATATACGATTTGTGTACTCTAATGAATTTTCCTTGAGGGAGTTCGTTTTCAAAAGATTTCATAGTAGATAAAACAAGATGACTTTCATCATCAGTAACTACTTTAATGTAGTCACCGTATGCTTCAATCCATTTTATTTTATGTGTAAAAACCTTTAATTTTTTTAAATTACTTTTAATAATAATAGCTTCACCTAACTCTTCGTGTGATTCATTTCTTAATTGATGTAACTCTAATGCTTTTTTTACAGCTTTTAAGAAGCGATCTTTTGATATCGGTTTTTGCAAAAAATCAGTTGCTTCATAATCAAATGCTTTAACAGCGTAATCAGCTTTTGAGGTAATGAATATGATTTGAGGCTTAACTTTTAAACCATCTAATAAATCAAAACCACTAATTAAAGGCATTTCAATATCAAGAAAAATTAAATCAACATTATTATTATTGAGGGAGTTTTTTGTTTCTAAAGCATTAGCAAAATCCCCAACTAAATGTAAATTAGTTGATTCATTAACTAGTTTGGTTATTGTCATTCTTTGTATCGCACTATCATCAACGACTATACAATTCAACTTCATATATCTAAATTTAAAGTTAAAAGTATGCTAAAAAAATTAATAGAACAAATAAAAACGTAAATAAAATGCAATTAATCGCATATATGTTGTTATTTAAAATAAATTTTATATTTTTGCACCCAATTTAAACAAATTTAATATAATTATTATGAATCATTATGAAGCTGTTTTCATCTTGAATCCCGTTTTATCTGAACAACAGATAAAGGAAACAGTAAGTAAATTTGAAGATTTTCTTACTTCTAAAGGGGCTGAGATGGTATCAAAAGAAGATTGGGGCTTAAAAAAATTAGCTTATGAAATCCAACACAAAAAAAGTGGATTTTATCATTTATTTGAATTTAAAGCGCCAGGAGAAATTATTGCAAGTTTTGAAACTGAATTCCGTCGTGATGAAAGAGTAATGCGTTTTTTAACAGTTACTTTAGACAAGCATGCAATATCTTGGGCAGAAAGAAGAAGAGTTAAATTAAAATCTAAATCTAACTAATTATGTCAACTTTAGAACAATCTGCAAAAGGGAAAAAAGAAGGAGATATCAGATATCTTACTCCTTTAAACATAGAAACAAATAAACAAAAGAAATACTGTCGTTTTAAAAAATCAGGTATTAAATATGTTGATTATAAAGACCCAGATTTCTTATTGAAATTTGTTAATGAGCAAGGTAAAATTTTACCAAGACGTTTAACAGGTACTTCTTTAAAGTACCAAAGAAAAGTGTCTGTTGCTGTTAAAAGAGCACGTCACTTAGCTTTAATGCCTTACGTGGCTGATTTATTAAAATAATAATTAACAGATAGTTGTTGCTTCAAGAAATTGAAGCTAACTTCTAAAAAAAAGGACAACAACATGGAACTTATTTTAAAACAAGACGTTCAAAATTTAGGATTTAAAGATGATGTGGTTACTGTAAAAAATGGTTACGGTCGTAATTATCTTATTCCTCAAGGATTTGCAATTTTAGCAACTCCTTCAGCTAAAAAAGTGTTAGCAGAAAATTTAAAGCAAAAAGCACACAAAGAGCAAAAATTAGTTGATGATGCAAATAAAATTGCTGAAGCATTAAGAGCTCTTGAAATCAAAATTAGTGCAAAAGCTGGTGGTGATAAATTATTTGGTTCTGTAACGAATACAAATATCGCTGAAGCTTTAGAAGCTAATGGTCATTCAATTGATAAAAAATTCATTACAAGTGGAATTGTTAAACGTGTAGGTAAATATACTGCAAACGTAAGACTTCACAGAAATGTAATTGTTGAATTGCCTTACGAAATTATTGCTGAGAAAGCTTAATTTTTTTTAAATATTATAAAGCCCTTCAAATTTGGAGGGCTTTTTTTTTATATTTACATCATGAAGTATATTAGACTTACCAAGGAGCAATTAGAAGAGCTTCATCCTGAATTTATTACTTTTTTAGCAACACAGTCTATTGATAAAAAAGAATGGGATGAATTAAAAAAAAATAAACCTGAAATTGCTGAACAAGAGATTGATGTCTTTTCAGATATGATTTGGGATAAAGCCATTTCAAATATAAATTATATAGATCATTTTTCTAAAAATTATATTTTCTTATTCAAATGTGTGGAAAATATAGTGTACTCTTACGTAATTAATAGTAATGTGGAAAATGTCGATTTTTTAACTTCTGAAGGAATTCATTGGCTAAGTGATAATATATTTTCCGATGATATTGAAATAAAGAGAGGAAAAAAGGATATTTCTGATGATAGAAATGGCGCTTTATTTACCATTATTAAACAAGGAGGAATCATTAGTAAAGGAGATTTATTTATAAAATTAGATCATCTTTTAAATCAATAGTTTTTTATGAATGTTTTAGAAACGTTGCAAGCTCTAAGAAAAGAGTTGAATCAGCATAATTATAATTATTATGTGTTAGATAATCCCACAATTTCTGATTATGAATTTGATGCTAAATTGAAGCAATTGCAAGATTTAGAAACACAACATCCTGAATTTTATGATGAAAATTCTCCGACAGTAAGAGTTGGGGGTGCTATTACAAAAAATTTCGAAACTATTCAACATGAATATAGAATGTATTCTTTGGATAATTCGTATTCCAAAGATGATTTATTAGATTGGGAAAAAAGATGTCAAAAAATACTTGGTGATGTACAATTAGAATTTACTTGTGAACTTAAATATGATGGTGCATCAATTAGTATTTTATATGAAGAAGGTAAAATAAAAAGAGCTGTTACCAGAGGAGACGGCTTTCAAGGTGATGATGTGACTAATAACATTAAAACAATTAAATCGGTACCGATACATTTAAAAGGAGATTATCCAGCTAAATTTGAAATTCGAGGTGAAATTATTTTGCCATTTGCTGGATTTGAAAAAATGAATCAAGAATTAATTGAAATTGGAGAGACACCTTATTCTAATCCTAGAAATACAGCTTCAGGTAGCTTGAAATTACAAGATAGTGCCGAAGTAGCTAAACGACCATTAGATTGCTTGTTGTATACTTTGGTAGGGCCAAATTTACCAGTCTCAAGTCAGTTTGAAAGTTTGCAGAAAGCCAGAAACTGGGGATTTAAAGTACCTGTTGAGTCAAAGTTAGTAAATAACATAGATGAAGTTTTTGAGTTTATAAATTATTGGGATGTTCATAGACATAATTTGCCTTATGAAACTGATGGTGTTGTGGTAAAAGTGAACCAAATACAATATCAAGAAGAATTAGGATATACTTCAAAATCACCAAGATGGGCTATGGCTTATAAGTTTAAAGCCGAACAAGTCACTACTGTTTTAAATTCTATTTCATATCAGGTAGGAAGAACTGGAGCTATTACTCCTGTGGCTAATTTAGAACCGGTGCAATTGGCAGGAACTATTGTAAAGCGCGCTTCGTTACATAATGCTGATCAAATTCAAAAATTAGACATTAGAATTGGAGATACTGTTTTTGTTGAAAAAGGAGGAGAGATTATTCCTAAAATTATTGGTGTTAATTTAGAACAAAGACATCTAGAAAGTCTGCCGACAGAATATATATCACATTGTCCAGAATGTAATACGGCTTTGGTAAGAATAGATGGAGAAGCCAATCATTATTGTCCTAATTATTATGGTTGTCCCCCTCAAATTATAGGGAGAATTCAGCATTATATTTCTAGAAAAGCCATGGATATTGATGGCTTAGGAGGAGAAACAGTTGCTTTGCTTTATAATGCTGGCTTAATTTATAATTATGCAGATTTATACGAATTAACCAAAGAACAAGTAATTCCTTTAGAGCGTATGGCGGAAAAATCGGCTGAAAATTTAATTAAAGGAATAGAAAATTCTAAAATAATTCCTTTTGAAAGTGTACTTTATGCTTTAGGTATTAGATATGTGGGCGAAACTGTTGCGAAGAAATTAGCTAAGCATTATAAATCGATAGATAATTTAGCAAAGGCAACACTATTAGATTTAGTTTTAGTTGATGAAATTGGAGAGAAAATAGCGCAAAGTGTGGTACAATTTTTTGAAAATGTTGAAAATATTGAAATCGTTGAAAGACTGAAACGTTATGGTATACAACTTGAGATTGATGAGACAAATAATACTTTGGTTTCAGATAAATTAAAAGATAAAATTTTTGTAGTTTCAGGTGTTTTTGAAACCTATTCCAGAGATGATTTGAAGAAGGCTATTGAAGATAATGGAGGTAAAGTAGGTAGTTCTATTTCATCAAAAACAAATTATGTGATTGCTGGAGCCAATATGGGACCATCAAAATTAGAAAAAGCAAATCAATTGAATATTCCTATTTTAAACGAGTATGAATTTAATGAAATGATTATTGATGCCTAAATTTAATGCGTCTTTACTATTATTCACTATAGCAGGAATTTTCTATGTTGTTGCTTCTTGTCTCGATGATGAACTGCTAATATTACTTAGTAAACCCATTATTATTCCATCAATTGTGTTTTATTATTTTACTCAGATAAGAAGGAAAAGCGATGATTTATTTGTACTTTCTTTGATACTCTTTTTTATTGGTGATATTTTGTATTTAATTAATATAGAAGATTATTATTATTTTGGTCTTTTTTTATTTCTTATCCCTTATTTAATCGTTCTTTTTTTTATTTATAAAGATTTTAGGCTTTTATTGCAAGTAAGAGAAATTAAAAAAGTAGATGTTTCACTTGTTATAGTGATGCTAACAATTCTTTATTTAATTTATAGTTTATTAACTTTAATTGAATTTGATTCTAAAAAAGAGTTTGTTTATGTATTGCTCTTTGGGTTAGAGTTGTTTTTTATGACTTTATTAACCGCATTGGTTTTCCTTTATTCAACTTATAGAAAAAATGCTTATCTAGCTTTTACAGTCGTATCATTTATTTTATCCGACGTTTTTTTTATGCTAGATAAGCAATTTAATATACTTGTTTTTAAGTTAGTTAATACATTAGCGCAAACACTTTCGTATTATTTTTATGTTATGTATTTTTTAGAAAGAGCGTCTCTCAGAAGACGTTATCTTAAATAAAATCGAATTAACTTAAAATAATATTCTTAGTAGTGGAATCATATTTTGTATCGTCAGATAGATAAAAATCAATACGTCCTAAATTAATACCATAACAGCCTACTTGGTTTACTAAAACATCTTTTCCAGCTGCATTTTTTTCTAAAACTGGTTTGTCTAAAAAAGTATGTGTGTGTCCTCCAATAATTAAATCTATGTCTTTAGTTTGTTGGGCTAAACTAATATCACAAACTCTTTCCGGTTCGTTTCTGTATTTAAAACCAATGTGAGATAAACAAATTACCAAATCACATTTTTTTTCTTCTTTTAAAGTTTTGGTTATACTTTGAGCTACTTCAATCGGGTTGTGATAAACCGTTTCTTTGTATAGTTTTTTGTCGACTAAACCTTCTAATTCAACACCTAGACCAAAAATGCCTATTTTAATACCATCTTTAGTAATAATTTTATAAGGCTTAACTATACCATCTAAGACCGTGTTTTTAAAATCATAATTGGCAGATACAAAATCAAAATTGGCGTGCCCTAGTTGAGAATAAAAACCATCTATTCCGTTATCGAAGTCATGATTTCCCATGGTGGCTAAATCATATTGCATCATGCTCATCAGTTTAAATTCTAGTTCACCTCCATAATAATTAAAATAAGGAGTTCCTTGAAAAATATCTCCCGCATCTAATAAGATTACATTTTTTTCTTCTTTTCTAATTTGTTCGATAACAGAAGCTCTTCTTGCTGCACCGCCCATATTTGGGTTTCTTGGATGATCTGCAGGAAAAGGGTCAATGTGACTATGAACATCATTCGTGTGTAAAATGGTAATTTTTTTTGTTTCCAGAGTAGTAAAACTACTTAGCGAAAGTCCTCCTAACGATAATAAAGCAGAACTCGCTACTGTTTTTTGTAAAAAATCTCTTCTTTCCATAATTTCTAACTTTATTTAATAATAACTCTTTCGGTAGTTATATTAGGGATGGTATCTGTTTTTTTAAAATAATCAATAAATAAATTTCTCAATTTGTAATCTAGGTCATATTTAATAGAGCTGTCTCTAAAGAAATTCATGTTGTCACCTCCATTTGCTAAATAATCAGAAGTTGCTATGTAGTATGTTTTAGTCTCGTCTATTGGTTTACCATTAACAGATAAATCAATTATTTGGCTTTCCTCTTTATCTGTAAAAATAGTTAATCCTGCCAAAGGGTGCGGTTTTTTTTCTTTCAAAAAATAAGCTGCTAATGTTTTTACCTCTTTCCCAGAAAGTCCCACAACAATAACACTATTTTCAAAAGGCATAATTTCAAAGGCAGTTCTTGTAGTTACATTACCTTGCGGAATAATAGATCGAATGCCACCATGATTTAGAAGACAAAAATCAATGTTTTTGTGTTCTCTTTTGTTAAAGATAGGGTTGCTCAATTCTAATGTAGTTTCAGCAAACAAGTTACCAATATTAGTTTGCCATTTTCCTGTGCTTTTTTCTTGTGTGACAGGATTAAATGCTAAAATGCTATCTAAATCATTATTGATGTGTTTTCTGTATGGTGCAATGAAATTTTCAATAGCTACATCTGTTGGGTATTGTTCATTTATGTTTATTCTTTTTCCTTCTATTTCATAAACATTTTTTTGATTTGTTTTACATGAAATTAGAGTTGCTAATGTTAATAATATAACAAAATAACTAGTATTTACTCTTTTCTTTTTTACATTTACCATCCTTTAAATAGGTTTAAATATTTATTTTTGTCAAACACGTAAAATTACTATGTTTTCTAGAATTATAAAGGACTTTTTCCTAAAAAAAAATATTAATAAAAGGTTAACAAAAATAACAGAAGCATCGAATGAAAAAATAAATACAATTGGAATATTAGTTAATTCAACTTATTTCTTTGATACTGAGAAACTATTAGCCGAAATAAAATCTTGGAAGAATGATTTTAAAGAAATTAAAGTATTGTCTTATAATGATAAAATTGGAAACAAGAACAGTTTGTCACAATTGAGTTTTTCTTATAAAGACATTAGTTTGTTTGGCGAAATAAAAGTAATTGAAGTTAAGGATTTTATGTTGTTTCCGTTTGATTTATTAATCAACTTCTATGATGAAGATCAGTTTCCGTTACAATATGTGTCTTTGTTTTCCAAAGCTAAATTTAAAGTAGGTTTTACGGATGGAAACCCTTTAAATGACAATCATTTGTTAATTAAATCGGATGTTAAAAAATATCCTGAATTTATTTCTGAATTATTTAAATATTTAAAAATACTTAATAAAATATAGAATGAAAAAATTTGTTGGTACTGGTGTTGCACTAGTTACTCCTTTTAAAAGCGACTTATCTGTAGATGTAGACGGTTTAAAAAAAGTGGTAGATTATGTCATTGATGGAGGAGTAGAGTATTTAGTTGTTTTAGGAACTACCGCAGAAACAGCTACTTTAACTCAAGAGGAAAAAGAATTAGTCATACAAACAATTATTGAAGTAAATGCAGGAAGATTGCCATTGGTTTTAGGTGTTGGTGGGAATAATACTAAGAGCGTAGTAGACGAGTTGAAAACGAGAGATTTTTCTCATTTTGATGCGATACTTTCTGTTTCTCCTTATTATAATAAACCAACACAAGAAGGTATTTATCAACATTTTAAAGCCATTGCAGAATCATCTCCAATACCTGTAATTTTATATAATGTTCCAGGGCGAACAGCAAGTAATGTGTTGCCAAAAACGGTACTGCAATTGGCAAATGAGTTTGAAAATATTATAGCTATAAAAGAAGCAGCAGGAGATATAGTTCAAGCTATGCGTTTAATTCAAGATAAACCGAAAGACTTTTTAGTAATTTCTGGAGATGATATGATTACGTTACCAATGGTTTTAGCAGGCGGTTCTGGAGTAATTTCTGTTATTGGTCAAGGGTTTCCAAAAGAATTTTCGGAAATGGTACGCTTAGGATTGCAAGAACAAGTAAGTGAGGCATATAAATTGCATTATCAATTAGCCGATTCGATTGATATGATTTTTGAGCAAGGTAACCCTGCTGGTATAAAAGAGATATTAAAAGGTAAAAATTTAACAGAAAATAAGGTGCGATTGCCATTGGTAAATGTAGATACTACGCTGGCAGAAAAACTGCATCAATTTACAATTAAAAATAGCTAAAAAAAGATTTTTGTAGTATTTAAATAATATCTAAATTTGCAGTTGCTTTTTTAGATGCCAATTTTTTAGAATTTAAGAAAGTATAAATATAAAACAATGAACAAGATAATTAGTTTACTCCTTATTATAATATCACTTTCATCATGTAGTGAATATCAAAAAGCATTGAAAAGTGAAGACTTAGGATTTAAAAACAAAGTTGCTAATGCGATGTATGATAAAGGAAAATATTCCAAAGCATTACGAATTTACGAGCAAATTGTTCCTGCCTATAGAGGAAAACCAAATGCAGAGCGTCTATTCTATATGTTTTCAAAATCATATTATAATACAAAACAATATTATTTAGCAGGGTATCAATTTGAGAGTTTTGCATCTAATTATCCAAGAAGTGAAAAAACTGAAGAGGCTGCCTTTTTATCCGCTGAATGTTTTTACAGATTATCACCGAGATATAGTTTAGATCAAGGAGATACAGATAAGGCATTAACTAAGTTGCAAAGTTTTATAGATAAGTATCCAAATTCAGAATACATGCCAAAAGCAAATGAGTATGTAAAAGAATTAAGAGAAAAATTAGAAAAGAAAGCATTTGAAATTGCGAAGCAATATTATACCATTTCTGATTACCGATTAGAATATAATGCAGCGATGACCGCTTTAGATAATTTTATTGCCGATTATCCAGGTACTCCTTTTAAAGAAGAAGCTTTGTTTTTAAAGTTTAGTACTGCATACAAACTGGCAATGAATAGTATACAAAGTAAAAAGGAAGATCGCTTAAATTTAGCCAAAACAGCTTATAATAGTTTTACGAAATTTAAATCTGATTCTCAGTTTAAAGATAAAGCAGATCAAATGTTAGCAACAATAGATAAAGAATTACAACAATTTTCTAAATAATTAAATCATGGATTTAAAAAAGACGACTGCTCCAGTGAATACAATTACATACAATAAAAATGTAATTGAAGAGCCAACAGGGAATATATATGAGGCCATTACTATAATGGCAAAAAGAGCTAGTCAAATTAATTCTGAAATTAAAAAAGAATTAATTGAAAAATTAGAAGAATTTGCAACTTATAATGACAGTTTAGAAGAGATTTTCGAAAACAAAGAACAAATTGAAGTTTCAAAGTTTTATGAAAAATTACCTAAGCCACACGCATTAGCAGTTCAAGAATGGTTAGAAGATAAAATTTATCATAGAGAAGCAAAATAATAAATGACTATGTCTGTATTAAGTGGTAAAAAAATCTTACTAGGAGTTTCTGGTGGAATTGCCGCTTATAAAACAGCTCATTTAGTAAGACTTTTTATTAAAGCAGGTGCTCAAGTACAAGTTGTAATGACACCTGCTTCTAAAGATTTTGTTACTCCTTTAACATTATCTACTCTTTCCAAAAATCCGGTTTATTCTTCTTTTTTTGATGAAGATCAAGAAAACGGAGTGTGGAATAATCATGTCGAATTGGCATTATGGGCAGATTATTTTATTATAGCTCCTGCCACTGCAAATACCTTATCTAAAATGGCAAATGGAAATTGTGACAATTTGTTAATCGCAACCTATTTGTCTGCAAAATGTCCTGTTTATTTTGCTCCTGCAATGGATTTAGATATGTACAAACACCCTTCTACTTTAGATAGTTTTCATAAGTTAAAACAATTTGGCAATACTATAATTCCTGCCGAAAGTGGAGAACTTGCTAGCGGACTTTCAGGAGAAGGAAGAATGGCTGAACCCGAAAATATTATTTCTTTTTTAGAAAATGATATTATTTCAAAATTACCATTAGTAGGAAAGAAGATTTTAATTACTGCTGGACCTACTTATGAGGCAATAGATCCAGTGCGATTTATTGGAAACCACTCTTCTGGGAAAATGGGTTTTGATATAGCTAAGATTGCAGCAAATAATGGCGCGGAGGTTATTTTAGTTTCTGGTCCAACACATCTCGATGTAAAACATCCCTTAATTTCTTTAATTCGAGTAAAATCTGCGGAAGACATGTATAAAGCCTGTTTTTCTCATTTTGAAACAGTTGATATAGCTGTAGCTGCAGCGGCAGTAGCAGATTATAAACCAAAAAATGTGGCACAACAGAAAATAAAGAAAGCTGCTTCAACGTTTGTAATAGAGTTAGAGAAGACTAAAGATATTCTAGCTTCACTAGGACAGCATAAAAAAAATCAGTTTTTAATAGGTTTTGCTTTGGAGACAGAAAATGAAATTGAACATGCGAAATTGAAAATTCAGAAAAAAAACTTAGATTTGATAGTTTTAAACTCGTTAAATGATAAAGGTGCTGGTTTTGGTCATGCTACAAACAAGGTTACTTTTATAAATAAAGATTTTGCAATTGAACCTATGGAGTTGAAAAGTAAAGAAGCCGTAGCTCAAGATATTATAAATAAAATTATTCAACATTATGATGCGTAAGTGGTTAACTATATTTGTTTTTATAAGTTTTTTTCAGTTGGTAAAAGCGCAGGAATTAAATGCGACTGTTTCTGTTAATGCTGATAGAATGACCGATGTTAACCCACAAATATTTAAGAATTTAGAAAAACAAGTAACCGAATTTTTGAACAATACCAAGTGGACTAATAAAGAATATAAACAACATGAGAAAATTGCTTGTAATTTCTTTATTAATGTATCGGAGTTCAATTCTAATAATATTGTTGCTACTTTACAAATTCAGTCCTCTAGATTAGTATTCAATTCTACCTATAGTTCTCCTATCTTAAACTTAAACGATAAAGATTTTGGTTTTCGATTCATTGAATTTGAACAATTAGTTTATGATCAAAACTCGTTTAATTCTAACCTTATTGCTGTATTGGCTTATTATGCTAATATTATCATTGGTGCCGATATGGACACCTATTCTGAATTAGGAGGAACAAAATATTTTGAAGTTGCATCAAACATTATGAGTCTTTCACAATCTAGTGGTTACAAAGGTTGGTCTCAATCTGAAGGCAATAATAACAATCGTTATTTTTTAATTTCGGATTTGTTGTCTAATACTTATGCACCCTATCGAAAATCACTTAATAAATATCATTTACAAGGTTTAGATTTAATGGCTGATGATCTCAAAAAAGGAAAAGAAGGAGTTGCAGAGTCTATCGCTATTTTAGCTCAAATTCAAAGATCAAGACCTAATGCCTTACTAACTAGAACATTTTTTGATGCTAAAACAGATGAAATCGTTCAAATTTTTACTGGTGGTCCGCAAACTAATAACGCTAGCTTATTAGAAAATTTAAATAGAATTTCTCCTTTAAATTCTATGAAATGGAATAAAATAAGATAATTTCTTAAACTTTTACAGTATTACATTATGCTTTTATCTCTGTCGATAAAAAATTACGCATTAATAGAATCATTAGATATTACATTCTCTAATCAGTTTTCTATTATAACTGGGGAAACAGGTGCTGGTAAATCTATTTTGTTAGGCGCTCTCGGACTTGTTTTAGGCAACAGAGCCGATTTGGCAGTATTAAAAGATAAAGATCAAAAATGTATCATAGAAGCTCATTTTTCTTTAGTCAATTATAATTTAGAATCTTTTTTTTCTGAGAATGATTTGGATTATGAAGTGCAAACAATCATTCGTAGAGAAATTTTACCATCAGGAAAATCGAGAGCTTTTATTAATGATAGTCCAGTTAATTTAAGCGAATTACAACAATTAGGCATTTTTCTTATCGATATTCATTCACAACATGAAACGAGAGAATTATTAAACGAAGCCTATCAGTTTGAGATCATAGATGCGGTTGCTAAAAATGCAAAACGTATTGAAAGTTATAGAAAAGGATTAGAAATTTTAAATACTTCCAGAAAAGAATTAGCTAAGTTATTATCTGAAAAGGAAACTTTAGCCAAGGAACAAGAATACAACAACTTTCTTTTAGAAGAGTTACTTGCTGCAAAATTAAAAGAAGGCGAGCAAGTAGAGTTAGAAACTGAATTAGATCAGTTAAGTAATGTAGAGTTTATCAAGGAAAACTTAGACAAGGTTTTAAGTGTAGCTAATGAAGAGCAAATAGGTACTTTGGTAACTATAAACGAAATGAAGCAAGCGCTTCAAAAAATCACTTCTTTTTCAAAAGACTATCATGATTATCATGAAAGAATACTGAGTGTGTCGATAGAGTTGCAAGATATTATTGATGCTTGTTTTTCAAATGCCGAAAAAATAATTAATGATCCTGAGCGTTTAGAATTTGTAAATACGAAGTTGCAAACCATTTATACTTTGCAAAAGAAGCATAATGTGGCTTCTGTGGAAGAGTTATTACAAATTCAAAATGATTTAGATGGTAAATTGTTGCGATATGACGATTTAGACGCTGCCATAAGTAAAAAACAAAAAGAGCAAGATGAAATCATTGAAAAAGTAAATCAAGTAGCTACTTTAATTTCAAATGCTAGATTAGAAACAGCACCTCTTTTGGCAAAACAAATAGAAGCAATTTTATCACAACTAGGTATGTCTGATGCAAAAATTGTGTTTGATATTCAATCTACCGATGCATTTACAAAATTTGGTAAAGATGTTATTAACTTGCTTTTTTCTGCAAATAAAGGAATGCAAACTGGACCCATCAAAAAAATGGCTTCTGGTGGTGAAATGTCTCGTATTATGCTAGCTGTGAAAGCAGTTTTAGCAAATTATTCTAAATTACCTTCTATTATTTTTGACGAAATAGACACAGGTGTTTCAGGAGAGATTGCTATAAAAATGGGAGAAATAATGAAAGAAATGAGTAGAAATATGCAGGTTTTTGCCATTACTCATTTACCACAAATTGCAGCCAAAGGGAATCAGCATTATAAAGTTTTTAAATATAATGTGGCTGATGATACGCTTTCCGAATTGAAACTATTAAACGAAGATGAGCGAATAGTTGAAATTGCCGAAATGTTATCTGGTAAAAACATTTCTGATTCAGCTATTAATCATGCAAAGGAATTATTAAATTAAAAAATAGTTGGTTTATTATGGAAAATTTAAGCTTATATGAAAATCTTTTCATTAAGGCAGACAGCTTAATTAGTGAAGGAAATGTTTCTGAAGCCAAAGAATTGTTAGAAGATATTTTAGCACAATGTCCAGATTTTGGTAAAGCGCATAATCATTTAGGCTGGATTCATTATAATAAATTAAGCAATCATGAAAGAGCCATTTATCATTACAAATTAGCTATTAAATTTGATTCTAAATACCCTGCTTCTTATATAAATTACGCCTATTTATTAGTTGATTTAGGAAAGTATAAAGAAGCTAAAGAACATATAGCTTTTACTTTCCTTACTTTAGAAAATATAGATTACTGTAATTTTTACAGTGAATTAGGCAGAATACATGAATTAGAAGGAGATTATATTGTAGCTTACCGGTATTATTTGAAATCCAAAAAAATGGCTTTCAATCCGCAGTTTATTGAAAATATGAAGAGCAATACTCAAAGAGTTTATGATAAAATGTCTATTTTTGAAAAAATAAAAATTAAATTCAATAAAAAAATATAAAGATGGTAATAGAACCTAGAATGAGAGGATTCATTTGTTTGACTGCTCATCCAGTTGGGTGCGAACAAAATGTGAAAAATCAAATTGCTTATGTTAAATCTAAAGGGGAAATTGAGGGACCAAAAAGAGTTTTAGTCATTGGAGCTTCAACTGGTTTTGGATTGGCCTCAAGAATTACAAGTGCTTTTGGTTCCAATGCGTCTACAATTGGCGTTTTTTTTGAAAAACCACCAATGGAAGGTAAAACAGCTTCTCCAGGATGGTATAATTCTGCTGCTTTCGAAAAAGAAGCCCATAAATCAGGATTATATGCAAAAAGTATTAATGGAGACGCGTTTTCTAAAGAAGTAAAACAACAAACTATCGATATGATTAAGTCTGATTTAGGTCAAGTTGATTTAATTATTTACAGTTTAGCTTCTCCAGTAAGATTACATCCAGAGACAGGGGTTTTACATCGTTCTACTTTAAAACCAATTGGAAGTAAGTTTACTAACAAAACAGTAGATTTTCATACAGGTAAAGTAAGTGAAGTGTCTATTGAACCGGCAAATGAAGATGATATTACCAATACAGTTGTTGTAATGGGTGGAGAAGATTGGGCCATGTGGATTGATGCTTTGAAAGAGGCAGATGTACTTGCTGAAAACGTAACGACTATAGCTTATTCTTACATTGGACCTGAAGTAACAGAAGCGGTATATAGAAAAGGTACAATAGGTAGAGCTAAAGATCATTTAGAAGCTACTGCATTTGAAATTTCTGATGCGTTACAAGACATACAAGGAAAAGCCTATGTTTCTGTAAATAAAGCATTGGTAACACAAGCAAGTTCAGCTATTCCTGTGATTCCATTATACATTTCATTATTATATAAAATTATGAAAGCAGAAGGTATTCATGAAGGATGTATTGAGCAAATTCAACGTTTGTATGCAGATAGATTGTATACAGGAAATACTGTACCAACAGATGACAAAGGAAGAATTCGTATTGATGATTGGGAAATGAGAAGTGATGTGCAAGAAAGAATTGCTAAATTATGGGATGAATCAACGACTGAAACCTTAGTTGAGTTAGGTGATTTAGCAGGTTATAAACAAGATTTTCTAAACTTATTTGGATTTGGATTTGGAGGTGTTGATTATTTAGCTGACGTTGATGAAATGGTTCAAGTGCCTAGTATAAAATGATTTAAAATTACCATAAAACAAAAAAGTTGCAAGTTAATTCTTGCAACTTTTTTAATTTTTTAATAAAAAAGGTGTTTTTTTTTAATTTTATAAAATATTTTATTTTTTATAACGTTATATAATATCACACACGTAAGTGGGTAAGTAAAAAATTATTTTAGAGTTAGTTATTATCTAGAATTACATTTTCATTATAAACAAACAGACAGTAATGAGAAACAGAAATCCCGAGTAAGAAACTCGGGATTTTGTGTATATAAAAGTATCGAAATTGAAAAATATTAATATAATCAAACCCTTAAACAGCCTCTAAAACCTCTTGCTGCATAATAGGAAGGTGCTCCATTATGATAAATAAATACTTGGTTATACCGAAAATCGGCAAAGATTGCACCTCCTAATTCTCTTATTGCTACAGGTGTTTGTATCCAATTCGAAGTTTTTAAATCAAATTTGCCTAATTTTTGTAAATAACGGTATTGTTCTTCTGTTAGAAGAGAAATTCCCATTTCTTCAGCCATGGCAACTGCACTATGTTTTGGTTTGTTTTCTTTTCGTGATTCAAGTGCTTGTCGATCATAGCAAATACTTCTTCTCCCTTTCGGACTTTCTTCAGAACAATCAAAAAATAGATACTCATTCGTAGTCGTATCAAAACCTACCACATTGGGTTCACCTCCCGTTAGTTCCATTTGTTGTAATGACCACATTTTTTCAGGATGTTTCTCTAGTTTTGTAGCAATTGTATTCCAATCTAAAGCTTTGTGAAGCTGTTTGTTTTTAAATCTTTTTTCTAAAATTTGAAGTAAATTTTTACTTGTTTCTGGTGTGACAATTTTTTGGCTCATAGTTTGTAAAAAAAAATAGTATTGTTTTTGGATTTAATGTGATGAATTGTTTTCAAAATAATGTGCTATAATTTCTGTAAGAATTTCTGTTGTTAACGGTTTGGTTTTAAATTCTCTTAGTGGTGGATTAAAGATTTTAGCCTTTTGTAAATCTTCTGGATTATTTGAAGTTGTGAGCATGGAAACAACAACTTTTGCTTTGGATGGAGAAACAATTTTTTCATACTCTTCCAAAAATTCCCATCCATTCATATCGGGCATATTGATATCTAAAAAAATAAGATCAGGATGATTTTCTTCATTGCGTAAATATTCAATGGCTTTGGTAGCCGATTCATAGGTAATTATTTCTTTTGTGCATTCACTTTTTTTGATAATTCTTTCATGAAAAAAATTATCAAATTTACTATCATCAATAAGCATTATACTATTCAACTTTTTATTCATTTTTATAGTTTTATAGATTAAAATAAAATGTACTGCCTTGTCCTAATTTTGATTCTACCCATATTTTACCACCATGTAATGCAACAATTTTTTTACAGTTGGCTAAGCCTATTCCATATCCGTCATAATTAATTGTATTTTCTGTTCTCTTAAAAATAGTAAAAATTTTGTCATAATTTTTAGAATCAATACCAATGCCATTATCTGTAATGGCAAATTGCCAGTAATTCTCAATTTTTTTACAGGTTATTTGTATGTGTGGTGTAGTTTCTGGTTTTGTAAATTTAATTGCATTTGTGATTAAATTTTGAAACAATTGTCTTAACTCATTTGGGTAACCATATATTTCAGGTAATTCTTTTGGATAATCAATAGTTGCATTTTGTGATGAAATGAGAGCTTGTAAGTCGGTCAGATTGTCTTTCAGGATTTTACTTAGACTTATTTTTGAAGGGTAAGGGTCTCTACCGATTCTCGAATGATCTAGTAAGCCGCCTACTAAGGCTTTCATTCTATTAGAGGCTTGGTCTATTATGGTTAAAAATTCTCTTCCTTGATCGTCAAATTTTTCTCCGTAATCTTCTTCTATGATTTGAATATAATTGCTAATGGTTCGAAGTGGTTCTTGTAAATCATGTGAAGCGATATAAGTAAACTGTTCTAATTCTTTATTTTTTTGTTCTCTTTCTAGTTCTGTTTTTCTTGTCTCAGTTAGGTCATGAGTTACTTTGCCAAAGCCAATTATTTCATGGTTTTCATCGTGTATTGCTGTAATAGTAATGCTTCCCCAAAATAAGTCATTGTTTTTTTTAACGCGCCAACCAATATCAGAAGCTCTGCCATTTTTTCTAGCTGTTGCTAAT
This sequence comes from Flavobacterium sp. J27, assembly GCF_004303025.1. GTDB lineage: Bacteria > Bacteroidota > Bacteroidia > Flavobacteriales > Flavobacteriaceae > Flavobacterium. The sequence continues at coordinate 25,243 of NZ_PJQW01000006.1, forward strand.
AAATTTAAGTGTTTGTTGTTTGAAATGTCTTCAGGAGTGTAAAATAGGCTAAAATTTTTTCCAATAATTTCATGGGGTTTGTATCCTTTTATTTTTTCAGCACCTAAATTCCAGTTTTGAATATTGCCGTTTTTATCTAAAAGTATGATTGCATAATCTTGAACCTCTTCAATCATTTTTATAAGATTATAAATGATGCTCCTGTCTGTTAAGTTCATATTTAAAAAATTAAAAAATAAAACAACAGTTGAGGTTAAAACGTAATCTTAAAAAGTCTCGGTAATATCAAATTTACTAAAATAATCGCATTGTACGAAAAATTTTATAATAGAAATGAATAATAAACTTTAATATAACTAGTAAAGACATTGTCTTAGAAAATATTGTATTCTTGAATGTTATCTTATTTTTTACCTGTGATAAGATATTCGTTTAATAAATTCATTGCTAGCCATCCTCCCATTTGATTGTTTGTTAGAATAGAATAGCCCATACCATTCTCATAAAAGACTAGATTGCTAATAAAACCTCTGCTAGTACTACCACTATGTCCAAAACTGTAGCCTAATTCTGTTTTTTCTATTCTAACACCTAATCCCCAATTTGTACCATCTGTTCTTTCGGAATGAATTTTAAACATTTCATTATATGTTTTTTTCGTTAATCCTTTTTTTTGCATAAGTGCTATAGCAAATTCTGCTAATGCTTCACTCGTAGTTTGTAATGAATAAGAAACCATTGGTCTTTGAGTCATAAAGATAGGACTTGGCTCATAATTTTTATGTCCATTTGCTCCATATTGATTAATGATGTCATTTTTTTCAAAATACATATCGGTAATTTGTAGTGGACTTAAAACTTCTTCTTGTAAAATAATAGCCATATTTTTAGAAGTAATGAATTCTATAACTTCTTTTAAATATTCATAAGCTTTACCTGAATAATTGTATTTTGTTCCAGGATCAAAGAGAAGTTTAAATTTACCATTTTCATTTTTTTTAGGCCAATTAGCCATTCCAGATTGATGGCTTAAAACATGTCTGGCTGTTAAGAGTTTATATCTTTCATCTTCAATTTCATTGGAAGGAAAATATTCATAAAGAGGTTTGTCTATATCAATTACTCCTCTTTCATATAATCTCATTACAGCAAAGGCAAAAATAAGTTTCGTTATTGAACCCGCTTCAAAGAGTGTTTTAGAACTTACAGGGTTTTGTGTTTCTATGTTTGTTACACCATAATTTTGGGTGTAAACTATTTTATTGTCTTTAATAATACTAATTGAAGTACCAGGGATTTCAAAAAACTGCATTCTTTTTAAAATAAAGTCGTCCACTTTTTGAAAATCAAGTTTTTGTGAGGTTTCTAAAAAACCTTTTTGTTCTAATTGTTTAGGCCAGCCAATTGTGTCTAAAGGGAATTTTATTTCCGATGCTATTTTTTTATCAACAATTAGTTCTTTTGGAAATTTATTATCATCTATTCTAATATAATTTTCACCCATCCAATGATAATTTTGCAAAAGTGTAATATTGTATTTACCATATGGTAATTTGCTTTCAAATGTTCCTAAAGAATCTATTTCTTTGACAAAATGTGTTTTAGAATTTGTAGTTGACGTTATGATTATTTTTTTAGGATATCCTTTTATTAATTCATTCTTCCAAATAAAGCGACCTTTAATTTTTATGCTATCGTTAAGGTCATTTTTTAGTATACTATCTTCATATTTTATTTCGATTCCATCTTGTATAGCGTGTATCTTATAGTTCTTTAAAAGAGTTTCTTTACTGATTTGATGGATACTACATTTGTATCCTTTTACATTTATTTTTTTATCTTTTTTTAATAATTGACCATTAAAAATGATAGTTTTTTCATTTTCTAAAAAAGTAGCAACACCTTTTCCTTTAAATTTGTTATCTCTAAAATTAATGATGATATTATCTCCATATAATTCTAAATTTTGATTTTTAGAATTCCATATTATTTCAGAACAATAAAAATATCCTGTAGGTAAATTAAATTTATCTTGTTGATATGTAAAACCATAAGTTGAATATAGAAATAGTAATAAATAAATTAGAAAGGTTCTTATAGATAAAAGCATAGTAATTATTTTAGGATTATTTGGTAAAAAAGGTAGCTAATTATAAATATTTTTTCTCAAAAATAAATAATTTAAAATAAATAATTTAAAATAAATATTTTGGATTTAATGTTTTGATTAAGAAAAGTAACCTTTTGTTAACTTAAAAATTGGAAGAATTAAAAAGGAACTCATTTACAATTTTGATTAGGGTATGTTTCAGCTTTTTTGGTGTGTCTAAATCACTTTGATTGGTAATTATTGAGATTCCTATGTTGTGTTTTGGTAAAATGTATAACCAATTTTGAGTTCCAAAACCACCTCCATGAATACAAAAATAATTACCATATACTTTATCGTGTTTTAAAGGGAAATAATACGCAATTTGTGTATTCTCATTAGAAAATAAAACACGATGAGATTCTTGAACAATTGTATCGTTGGAATTAAGTTGCCATTTGATGTAACGCATTAAATCTGGTAAAGTTGTTTTAACACCACCTTCAGCACCAAATAGAGACACTTCATGTGGTACAAGTTTGCCCGTCATACCATAACCATTTGCCAAGAAAGGCTTTTCATCGGCTGAAAGGGTAATTTTTGTATGTTGCATTTGGAGCTTTTTTTCAAAAAAATTAGAGAAAATTTGTTCAAAAGGTATTTGGTAACTTGTTTCTAAAATTGCTGCAACGAGTTCGGCATCTACGTTTGAGTAATCATAAAATTGACCAGGAATTGTGTCTAATTTAACATCATGTAAGTCGGAGAAAAAATTAGTTTTGGTATAATCTTTTTGAATGGCATACATTTTAAAAGGCAAATCTTCATTGAAATTGTTTACTAATGGTTCTATTTTTTTGGGTAAGAAAGTAGGCATCCTACTAGTATGAGTTACTAAATGTTTCACTTTTATAGGATTTTTTTTGTATTGAAAGTTAGGATATTTTTCTGGTAAGTAAGTTTGTATCTCTTCTTCTAAATTAATTTTCCCTTCTAGGACAGCATTAGCCATAAGAATACCAGTAAAGGTTTTGCTTACTGAAGCAATTTCATAAATTGTTTGATTGGTAGGAATCGTATTTTTTTCCTTATCTAAACTTCCATAATGAGAAATGTACTGCTTCCCATTGAGAAATACACCTATAGAAACTGCCTTAATTTTGGGATCCGATAATAACGAATCAACATGTTTGTTAATGATTAATGGTATCGAATCTTTTTGTGTAATATTCTTGTTTTTTTGTTGGCATGCCATAGTAAATAAGTAAAGTAATAAAAGTATTTTCCGTTTCATAACTCTTTTTTTAGTTCTTTTCTATTATTAAAGACGAAAACTAAGTTGAAACAGTTGGTTGCTTTAGAAATTTTTTATTATTCCGAAAGCTTAATGTTTTCAAAACTATTGATGGCAATTTTTCTTTCGGTTCCCCAATGATAATTTCCCATATTGCCATTGTTTTGTATTACCCGATGACAAGGAATTAAATAGGCAATAGGGTTTTTCCCAATTGCAGTTCCTACTGCTCTTATTGCTTTTGGGTTGTTTATCATTTGTGCAACATCTTGATAGGCAAGAAGATTCGATGAAGGAATATGAAGTAATGCTTTCCACACTTGAATTTGAAAAGGAGTTCCTACTAAGTCTAAGCAAATAGGAGTGCTGGGCATTTTCCAATTATTGAAATAGTTTTGTACCAAAATACCATTTTTAGATAATTCATTTATAAATTGAGCCTTAGTGTATTCCGATTTCATTTTTTTAATATTTTCTTGATCAAAAGAGATGGAACTAATGCCTTTTTGAGTTTCTATAAGAAAAGCATCACCGAAGGGAGTTGAAATAGTTCCGGTATAAAAAGTAACATTTTCGCCTCTTTTTTTAAATTCTCCGGGCGTACAAGCTTCAATTTTTAGAAATAAATCATGTAATCTATTATTACCTGTTAACCCCACATCAAAAGCGGTTTCAATTGTAGATTGTCCTTTTCGTAAGGCTTCTTTTGCCTTTTCTAAAGTAATATATTGTAAATAATCTTTAGGACTGATACCCACCCATTTTCGGAAGACTCTTTGAAAGTGAAATTTACTTAGATGAACATGATTTGCCATCTCATCTAATGAAGGTTGTTCCGTTTGTCGCGAATTAATAAATTGTATCGCTTTAGCTATAATCTCGAAATGATAGTTTGTTTCCATATATCAAAATTCGATTAATTTTAAATTTAAATCAATCCGAATGTTGCTTTTATAACTCTTTTTGCTAATTATAAATTTAGTAGACCAAGCCTTATTTTATTACTATATCATATTTTGCTAATAAACCAGATAAACCTTCTTGGGAAAATTTAGCTTTTTTTATTTTATTTACTTCTGGATCAAGAACATAGTTGTAACTTGTTGTAAAATCGGCTTTGTTCAAAGTAGTTTGTATAAATACAGTGCGTCTTAAATCGCAATTATCAAATACTGCTTCAGTTAAATCAGTTTGCATAAAATCTGCTGCGACTAAGCTACAACCAGTAAACTGCATTTTTTTTAGTTTTAGAGCATAAAATTTGGCATAATCTAAAAGACAGTCTGTAAAATTGAAATCATAAATAACTTGGTCAGTCATGGCAAAATTAACATTTGTAAAATCACATTTTTGGAAAGCGACACCTCGTAAGGAAACATAATTAATTTTTGTATCGTTAAAATTACATTCTATAAAAGTACAATCAACAAAATAGACACTTGTAAAAAAGCAATTTGTAAAATCACAATTTACAAATTGACAATTTTCATATTCTTTAAATTTAATATCATCTTCTTGGAAGACAACCGCTTCAAAGCGCTGATCTTGAAAAAAATCGTTAGCCATGAGTTATTTGTTCTTTTTTCTTTTGGCAGCTTTTTTTGCTTCGGCTGCTCTGTTTCTTGGTGCTGTTTTTCTAGGTTTCGTTTTACTTGGCCCACCTAAATTTACTTTTTTATTTTTGTCCTTTTTTTCATGGAAAGCTGCTCCTTTGTTTTCTTGGTTTATTTTTTTTCCAATAGATTTGAACCTGCGTTTATCTTTTTCAAATTCTAATTTTTTCTCTTCAATTAGGACAGCTTCCGGAAAATCAATAACATCGATTTCCATGTCCATCAGCATTTCTACTGCTAATAATTGTTCTTCTTCATAAGGAGCTACTAAACTTATGGCTACACCTTCTTTATCAGCACGACCAGTTCGACCAATTCTGTGAATATATTGTTCGGGAATTTCTGAAAATTGTAAGTTGAAAACATGAGTAATATCTGAAATATCTAAACCTCTTGCCATGACATCTGTGGTAATAATACCTCTTATTTCAGAATTTTGAAAATTTGCCATGGTGGTCAAACGATAGTTCTGTGATTTATTAGAATGAATTACACCAAATTGGCCTGGAAATTCTTCTTCTAAAATTTCAAAAGCAACGTCTACAATTCGTTTGTTATTCACAAAAAGTAAAACTCTTTCGGTCGTTTCATCTGTTGCTAAAAGATGTTTTACCAAATTCATTTTCGTCAGAAAATTGGGTACTTGATATACTTCTTGTTTAATTTGTTCCAATGGTGTTCCGCTAGGCGCTAAGGATACTTCTTCTGGGAATTCAAAAAACTCATCTAAAACATCATCTACATCTTCAGTCATGGTGGCAGAAAACATAATATTTTGTCGTTTGTTTTTCATCATCGATAGAATTGAAGTCAATTGTATGCGAAAACCTAAGTTCAGAATTTCATCAAATTCATCAATCACTAATTTCTGTAATGCATCAAATCGTAAAACACCATCTAAAGCTAGATCCATGGTTCTTCCTGGAGTACCAACTAAAATATCAACTCCTTGTGCTAAGTCTTTTCTTTGGGTATTGATATTAACACCACCATAAATACCAAGTGTTCGAACCGACATAAACTGAGTTAGTTTTTCTACTTCTTCCACTACTTGAACTACAAGTTCTCTGGTAGGAACTAAAATTACAACTCGTGGAGATTCTGTATTTTGGAATTTCCATTGTTTTAAAATAGGTAGTAAATAGGCAAATGTTTTCCCTGTACCTGTTTGCGCAATTCCCATCATGTCTCTTCCTGAAAGGATCACTGAAAAGGATTTTTCTTGAATGGGTGTTGGGTTAACAAAGCCCAATTCATCTAAAGCTTTTTGTAGTGATTTTGGTAAATCGAAATCTAGGAATGTCTTCATCGCTATTGTAATTTTGGCAAAGGTACGTAATCTATTTTTATTGATTTATAGCTTTTCTTTTTCGAATACAATACAATTGAAAAAAGGTAAAAAATAAAAGTATGATGCAGTGTCAAATGTTTTGTGTAACATTGATTACAACCACAATGGGAAAGATTTAGTAATTTTACAATAAAAAAGAAATGAATGAAAAGTTTTCTAATTTAATCCATCAAAACGAATTGGTTTTAGTTGATTTCTATGCCGAATGGTGTGGTCCTTGTAAAACAATGTCTCCAATTTTACAAGAAGCCAAAGCCATTTTAAAAGATGAGGTGCGAATTATAAAAATTAATGTAGATCAATATCAGGATTTAGCAACAGAATTTAGTGTAAGAGGAGTGCCAACCTTATTGTTGTTTAAGCAAGGAAAAATGTTATGGAGACAATCTGGAGTAGTTTCTTCTCAAGATTTGGTACGAATTATAAAAGAATACCAAATGTAGTAATTTTTTGTATTTTTGATTTTCAGAATAATAGTAGTAATAAATTTAAATAAAGATAAATGAAACGAAACATAGGCATTGTTTTTATGTTGTTTTTTATAGCAACTTCTTGTGTGAAATCGCAAACCGACAAGGTTCAAGTAGTAAATACTACTATTTTTGAAGAGAAAATGAAAGAAAAAGAGGTACAACTAGTAGATGTGAGAACTCCAGAAGAATTTGCTAGCGGACATTTACCAAATGCTGTAAATATAAATGTTAATGCTACTGATTTTGAAACAAAAGTAGCTAGTTTAGATAAAGGGAAACCTGTTTTAGTCTATTGCAAATCGGGAGGAAGAAGCGGAAGAGCTTGTGGTCAATTAGAAGAAATGGGATTTACTAATATTATCGATTTAGATGGAGGGATAACAGATTGGAAAGCGAGTGGCAAACCTATTGAATAATAAATAGAAATAATGATAAAAAAAGCCGACCATTTGGTCGGCTTTTGTATTTTAGAAATTTGGTGATAAATTATATTTTTTATAAAAAGTATCTAAAGCTTCAAGTACTTCGTCTTCATTATCCACAATAGTAAATAAATCTAAATCTCCAGGACTAATATTATGAAATTTTTCTAATAAGGTTGCTTTCACCCAATCCATCAATCCAGTCCAAAATTCGGTAC
>NZ_PJQW01000006.1:32712-103900 GCF_004303025.1 Flavobacterium sp. J27
TACTAAGATAATAGGAAATTTAGCAATCTTTTTTGTTTGTATTAAAGTAATTGCTTCAAATAACTCGTCTAATGTTCCAAAACCACCTGGCATTACTACAAAACCTTGCGAATATTTTACAAACATTACTTTTCGAACAAAAAAGTAATCAAAATTTAAGTTTTTATCTCGGTCAATATATGGATTGAAATGTTGTTCAAAAGGTAAATCGATATTTAAACCTACAGATGTTCCACCACCATAATGAGCTCCTTTATTTCCTGCTTCCATAATACCTGGACCACCACCAGTAATTACGCCATATCCACCTTTACTAATTTTATATGCAATTTTTTCGGCTAACAAATAGTATTTATCTTCAGGTTTTGTTCTTGCTGAACCAAATATAGATACGCAAGGACCTATTCTTCCCATAGCTTCATATCCGTTAACAAATTCAGACATGATTTTAAAAATTGCCCAGGAATCATTTGTTCTTATCTCGTTCCAAGTTTTTTGTTTAAACTTTTCTTGTATTCTGTGGTCTTCATTTTCGTATTGATCTATTGCCATCGTCTTTTCATATTTTAAAATTAAACAAGCTTGCTAAGATAATTCTTTTTTCAAGAATTGAGCAGTGTAGCTTTTTTTATTTGTAACAATTTCTTCAGGTGTTCCTTTCGCTACTAGCTGACCACCACCTTTTCCGCCTTCGTAACCAATATCAATGACATGGTCGGCTAATTTTACCACATCTAAATTGTGTTCAATAATTAAAACTGTATTGCCTTTATCGACTAATTTGTTAATCACATCCATTAAAACTCGAATGTCTTCAAAATGCAAACCCGTGGTAGGTTCGTCTAAGATATAAAAAGTATTACCCGTGTCTTTTTTAGATAATTCTGTAGCTAGTTTTACCCGTTGTGCTTCACCTCCAGATAAGGTTGTGCTTTGTTGTCCTAGAGTAATGTAGCCTAGACCTACGTCTTGAATGGTTTTTACTTTACGATAAATTTTTGGAATATTTTCGAAAAAATCAACCGCCTCATCAACTGTCATATCTAATACATCGGAAATTGATTTTCCTTTGTATCGGATTTCCAAAGTTTCTCTGTTGAAGCGTTTTCCCTGACAGGTTTCACATTCTACATATACATCTGGTAAGAAACTCATTTCTATTGTTCTTACTCCTGAACCTTCACAAGTTTCACAGCGACCACCTTTTACATTAAAGCTAAAACGACCTGGTTTGTAACCTCTAATTTGTGCTTCTGGGGTTAAGGTAAATAAGTTTCTAATTTCTGAAAAGACATCTGTATATGTTGCAGGGTTGCTACGAGGTGTTCTTCCAATCGGACTTTGGTCGATATCAATTACTTTATCAATATGTTCTAAGCCTTCAATTTTCTTATAAGGTTGTGGTTTTTTTACTGCATTGAAGAAATGAGCATTTAAAATAGGATATAAGGTTTCATTAATTAAAGTTGATTTACCACTACCAGAAACACCTGTTACACAAATTAGTTTTCCTAGAGGAAATTCTACGGTCACATTTTTTAAATTGTTTCCTGAAGCCCCCGTTAGTTTTAATGCTTTTCCGTTACCTTCTCTTCTTTTTTCTGGAATTTCAATGGCCATTTTACCATTTAAATATTGTGCAGTAATGGTTTGATGTTGCAAAATTTCTTCAGGCGTACCTTCGCTTATAATTTTACCACCAAAACGACCTGCTTTTGGACCTATATCAATAACATGGTCAGCAACCAGAATCATATCTTTATCATGTTCCACTACAATTACTGAATTCCCTAAATTGCGTAAACTTTCTAATGATTTGATAAGTCGTTCATTGTCTCTTTGGTGTAAACCAATACTTGGCTCATCTAAAATATATAATACACCAACTAATTGAGAACCGATTTGAGTGGCTAAACGAATACGTTGCGCTTCACCACCAGACAGTGTTTTTGAACCTCTGTTTAAGGACAAATAATTAAGTCCTACATCTAATAAAAATTGAAGTCGAGCTGTAATTTCTTTTAAAATTTCTGTAGCAATAGTAGCTTGTTTATCTGATAAATGTTTTGGTAAATCAATAAACCAAGCCGCTAATTCAGAAATGTCCATTTGGACTAAATCGCCTATATTTTTATCATTTATTTTAAAATATAAAGACTCTTTTTTTAATCGTGAACCTTCACATTCTGGACAAGTATTTTCGTCCATAAATTCTTTTGCCCATCTTCTTATGGAAGAGGAACCACTTTCGTCATATTGATTTTTAATAAAATTTGATATCCCTTCAAAATCAATTTTATAATCTTTTGTAATTCCCATTACTTTTGAAACTACAGAAAACTTTTCATTCCCACCATGTAAAATCATTTGCATGGCTTCTTGTGGAATCGTTTCTATGGGGTCAGTTATTTTAAAATTAAATTTTTGAGCAATAATTTCTAACTGTTTAAAAATCCAAGAGTTTTTATATTCTCCTAAAGGAGCAAATCCACCATTTTTGATAGATGCTTTTGGATTTGGGATAATTTTAGATAAATTAATTTCGTTAATAATTCCTAAACCATTACAGGTAGGACATGCTCCTTTTGGAGAATTGAACGAAAAATTATTGGGTTCAGGATTTGGATATGAAATTCCAGATGAAGGGCACATTAAACTTCTACTATAAAAGCGTACTTCTTGACTTTCTTGTTCTATTACTAATAAAACATCATCGCCATGATACATAGCAGTATTGATACTTTCTGCTAATCTTTTTTCTGTTTCTTCGTTGTTTTCAATCGCCATTCTATCAATTACAATTTCGATATCGTGGGTTTTGTAGCGATCGACTTTCATACCAAATTCTAAATCTCGAATTTGCCCATCAACCCGTACTTTTAGAAAACCTTGTTTAGAAATTTGTTCAAATAATTCTCTATAATGTCCTTTTCTTGAACGAATAACTGGTGCTAAAATATTGATTCTTTTGCCTTGAAAATCTTCAATAATCAAATCTTTAATTTGTTCATCGGAATAGGAAACCATTTTTTCTCCTGTATTGTAACTGTAAGCATCGGCTGCACGTGCATATAATAATCGCAGAAAATCATATATTTCTGTAATAGTGCCTACGGTAGAACGCGGACTTTTACTGGTTGTTTTTTGTTCAATTGCAATTACAGGGGAAAGACCATCTATTTTGTCTACATCGGGTCTTTCTAAACCGCCTAAAAATTGACGAGCATAGGCTGAGAATGTTTCTATATATCTTCTCTGACCTTCGGCATAAATGGTATCGAAAGCTAAGGAAGATTTTCCTGAACCAGATAAACCAGTTATTACAACTAGTTTTTCTCTAGGAATGACAACATCAATATTTTTAAGATTATGGGCTCTTGCACCAATAATTTCTATAGTTTCTTCTGTATTTAGCATAATTTTTTTGGCAAAACGCAAAGATACCAATTTGTTAGGATAAAAGCTAATAGGCAAATGGGTTATCTATTCAGTTCTTACGGACTGATAAATTTGTTTCATTTTGTGATTGATTCTTTTGTTGATAAAATGAAATCAAATTAAGCATTGGTTAAACTAGGCTCATAAGTAGTTAAATCTTCTCGTAACCAATCTGGAACGGCAACTGATTTTCCAACAGAAATGTCCACTAAAACTTGTACGCTTTTTCCTTTCGCATGGATGATTTCGTTATTCTCTTTGTCTAAACTAGTTATTAAATATTCTATTTCAAAACTTTTTGAACCAATAGATGAAGTACGTAATTTAATAGTTGGTTCTTTAGCAGTTAATTTAAGTTCTTTATAGTAATCACATTCAATGTGAGCAATGACAAACATATTTTTTGTCCAATCCCATTGTTTACTTGCACTTAACATATAATGACCACGTCCTACTTGAAAATATTCAAAATAAAATACATTGTTTACATGATTTAATGGGTCTAAATCGTTCCAACGTATAGGAAGCGACATTGAAAATCTGAAATCGGTTGTGTTTATTGTACTCATTGTATAAAAATTATCTTGCAAATTTAATATATTTGAGTTTTAAAGTTATTTATATTATGAAATTATTAGGAATAGGTTCTAGAATTAAACACGAAGAGTATGGTGTAGGTGTTGTTACTAATGTAACATCTAAATATTATTGGGTAACCTTTATAGAAAGTGGAGTAGAGACTATTGCTTTAGATGAAACCATTGAAATAATAGAAGCGGTAGAAGATGAGGTTGATACGGTTAGTTTATTTGAAGTTGAAAAGATGTTAAAAGGAATACTTGAGAAATACAGTGATGTAGGACCTAAAGTTTCCATTGCAGATAAATGGAAAGGGGGCAAATTAATTTTAGAGCCAGGAACACAAACACAAAGTAAAGAAGTGCCTATTGATACTTTTTTTAATAAAATTGTTATGGTAAGAGATAGGTTAAGAGTAATGGAACAAAAGATAAATTCCAGTAATTTAGAACAAAACGAAAAAATTGATTTACAGCAATATATCACTAGAATTTATGGAAGTTTAACTACATTTAATGTGTTGTTCAAGAATCAGAGCGATTATTTCGTAGGTGAGAAATCAAAATAAGATAGATAATCATAAAAAAAGCTCCAATTAAGAATTGGAGCTTTTTTTATTAGTTTTGAGAGTCTAATAATTCAATCTCAAAAATTAAATTTGTATTTGGCGGAATTAATTTACCTGCTCCATTTTTTCCATATCCTAATTCTGAAGGAATAAATAAAATTGTTTTTTCCCCAATACTCATGTTGTTAACTCCTTCCAAAAAGCCCGGAATTAAACCACCTTTGTCTCCATATTTAAAAGGGAAAGGAGCGTAGCCATTTTGATTAGCTCTGTTTTGATCAAATTTACCATTCATTCTACTAATTTCTTCATAGCTACTATCAAAAAGTTTTCCATCTTCATAATAACCTGAATAATGAATATAAACTTGTGAACCAGTTTCTGGTTTTACACTATTTCCTTTTTGAGTGATAACATATTTTAATCCTGATGGAAATTGGATGGCTTCTTGTTTTTTAGTATCAAAATAGGCTTTTTTCTCGGCTACAATTTGTGTTAATTTAGCTTCAAATTCTTTTCTTTTTTGAGCTTCAATTTTATCTTTTTCTTCTTTTACTTTCATGTAATTTTCAAAAACTTTTTCTGCTTTGAATTTTTTAGCTAATTTTCCATTCCTAATAATAGTTACTTTTTCAATAACGTCATTCTGAGCAATGGTATTTACTACGTCTTGTCCTTCAACAACATGACCAAAAACAGTATGCTTTCCATCTAACCAAGGTGTTTCTTTATGGGTAATAAAAAACTGACTTCCATTTGTTGCAGGACCAGCATTAGCCATAGACAAAATACCAGCTTTATCATGTTTTAATTCAGTAACTATTTCGTCTTCAAATTTATAACCTGGATCTCCACCACCTGTTCCTTCAGGATCACCTCCTTGAATCATGAAATCGGCAATAACACGGTGAAATTTAAGGCCATCATAAAATGGTTTTCCTTTTAATGCTTCTTTTACCGATTTATTTTTACCTTCAGCTAGGGAAACGAAATTTGCTACAGTAATAGGTGTTTTTTCAAATTCTAGCTGTAACAGAATTTTTCCTTTAGAAGTTGTTAGTTCAGCAAATAATCCGTCGTTTTTTTGGGCTATTGCAGCATAAAAAGTGCTACATAGTAATGTAATAAATAATGCTATTTTTTTTGTATTCATTGGTATTATAATTAATTAGGCATATTTTCTAATATTTCTATTTCAAATATTATATCTGCATTTGGAGGAATAACATTTCCAGCGCCTTGAGCACCATATCCTAAATTGGATGGGATATATACTATAATTTTATCTCCAAAAGACAATAACTCAATTCCTTCTGTAAAACCAGGAATTAAGCGTTGTTTGTTACCAAATTCAAATGGAAATGGGATATAACCTTTCTTTTGAGCTCTAATAGGATCAAATTTTCCATAAGTTTTGGAAACCTCTTCATAATTGGAGTCAAATAACTCTCCATTTTCTAGAAAACCTGCATAATTTACATATACAGTAGTTCCTTTTTGAGGTTTTGAACCTTCTCCTTTAGTTATAAATTTATAGATTATTCCAGATTTAGTTTTTGTGCCTTCTTCTTTTAATTTAGCAATTTCCTCTGCTTTTATCTTTTTTGTTTCTTCAATTTTTATAGCTGCCAAACGTTGCTCTTCTGCTTCCTTTTTTTGTTCTTCAGCTGCTATTTTATAGTATTCTTTAAATACTTTTACTGCATCAAATTTTTTAGCTTGTACTCCTTTTCTAATAATAGAAACTTTATTAATCTTGTCGTTTATTTGAATTGAATCGACCACATCTAATCCTTGAACTACTTGTCCAAAAACCGAATGTTTATTATCTAATTGAGGTAAACTAGTATGAGAAATAAAAAACTGACACCCATTTGTATTTGGCCCAGCATTAGCCATTGAAAGAATCCCTTTTTTATCATGTTTTAAATCGGGATGAAATTCATCTTTAAATTTATAGCCTGGATTTCCAGAGCCATCGCCATTAGGATCGCCACCTTGTATTACAAAATTTGGAACTACTCTATGAAAAGTTAGTCCATCATAGAAAGGTTTGTTTTTGTATTCTTCTGCTACGAAAGGGTTTTTTCCTTCAGATAATGTTACAAAATTTGCCACAGTAATAGGTGTTTTTTCAAATTCTAATTTGACAACGATATTGCCTTTATTTGTTTCGATATCGGCATACATTCCGTCTCCTAAATTTGAAAATTTATCATTACAAGATGTGAAAAATGCAAGTAATAGTAATGAATAAATTAATAAATGTTTCATATAATAGTTTTTAGTTGTTTGTTTTAATACAAGATTTTTATTGAGGAGTTGTGTCTTTTTTGATGTCATTTAATTCAACGGTACAAATTAATGGGGTGTTAGACTGTATTTTGTTATCATCACCGTGATAACCAAACCCCATGTGTGATGGAAATAAAAAGGTTATTGTTTCTCCTTTTTTCATTAATTTAATTCCATCTCTTAATCCCATCATTATATTTTGTTTGTCTACATGATATTGTTGTGGTTTCAGCTCTTCTTTAGAATAAATTATTTTGTTATTAATATCTTTAATTTCATAGTCAAAATAAGCAATATCTCCTTTAGCTGGTAAATTTGTTTCTTCTTCAATCTTGGTAATATATTTATACCAATATCCTTTATTAGAAGCAACATATTCTTTTAAAGTATCTTTTTTGATAATGGCATCTATTAAAGATTCTTCATTTGCGATGAGTTTTTTATTTCGTTCAATTGATTCTTTTATAAAGTTTCCATTGGTTTCAGAAATAGGTTTTCTTGCTTGTTGTTTAGAACAACTAGTAAGAATAATTAGTAGGGTAATTATTTGAAAGATTCTTTTCATTGTTGTTTTTTTTCTTTTGCTAAAATAGCAATAAATTGATTGACTGTTTCGTCTAAGCTTAAAAAAGATTTTCCTCCAGCCGCATTTATATGACCTCCGCCATTAAAATGGTTTCTTGCAAACTCATTCACATCAAAATTACCTTGCGATCGGAATGATATTTTAATGATACCTTCTTCTTTATTTTCAATAAAAATTGCTGTGACAATCACGCCTTGAATGCTCAATCCATAGTTTACAATTCCTTCTGTATCCCCTTTTTTGTAATTGAATTGATTTAATTCGTCTTGACTTAAAGTGATATAGGAAGCATTATACTGCGGTAAAACTTTTAAATTTTGTAAGGCTTTACCTAGTAACTGTAATCTTTCATAAGAAGAATTATCAAAAAGTAGGTTGTGAATTTCTGTATTGTTAATCCCTTTTGAAATTAAATCGGCAACACATTGATGTGTTTCTGGTGTTGTTTTAGGAAAACGAAAACTTCCAGAGTCGGTCACTATTCCGGTGTACAAACAGGCTGCAATATCTTTATTTATGAGATGATTATAACCTATTGCATTGATGAAGTCATATATCATTTGACTAGTAGAACCATAGCTTACATCTGAAAAAGTAAAGGTAGAATAAGCATCAGGTAATTGATGATGATCTATCATAATCATGGTGTTGGATAGTGTTTCCAACGTTTTTTGCATGGCATCACCAGTTCTGTGTAAGGCATTAAAATCTAATGTAAATATGAAATCGCTATTTTGTAAAATAGGTAATGCTTTGTCATACTCTCTTTCAAATATAATAGTTTGACTAGCATTGGGTAACCAAGCTAAAAAATCAGGGTATTCATTAGGGGAGATAAACACCACTTGATGATGGAGTTGTTTTAAAAGATGTAGTAATCCTAAAGAGGAGCCCATTGCATCACCATCTGGGTTTCTATGCGAAATGATAGTTATTTTTTTTGGAGAACTAAGTATTTCTTTTAATTCATTAATAGCTTTATCTGAAAACATTTTATTTAATTAAATTATACTATTCTTACAAAAGCTATACCAACAAGGAATTGATAATAGGATATAGAATAGGGTTAGTATATAATTTGGGAATTGTAAGTGATTGTAATCTTCTAATTTTATAAAAGAAAAAGAAGTATAATTTCTACAAAGGCCCTTTCTTCTTGATTGTTGTTTAAAAGTATTGTCTATTGTATTGTTTTTATGAAGCCTAATTAATTGATTAGTTACAAAATATATTTTGTCAATACATCTATTGTATAAATTATAAAAGCTATTTCTAAGCACCTTATTTGATGTAATAAATAGAATGTTTTTTGACATACTTATCGTTTCATTGAAAAATGACTTTTTACTGTTTTTCCATTAGATAATTCCAAAACAAACCAATAATCTGAGGAAGGTAATAATTCCCCATTGAAAGTTCCATTCCATCCGTTTCCAATTGGATTAATTTGTTTTAATAATTTTCCAAACCTGTCAAAGATATATATTTTACTGTTTTCCAAACCTCTTTTATCTAAATTTTTAATTTGCCATGTATCATTGTATCCATCTCCATTTGGAGTAAAAAACTTTGGATAATCAAGAATATAAAATAATTCTGAAGCAATACCACAACCGTTTTTATCTTTAACAAAAACAGTATATTCACCTGCAATTAGATTTTGGAAAACAGGTGATTCTTGATAATTAAAGCCATTTAATGAGAAGACATAGTCGCCTAATCCAGTATAATTTACAGTTGCAGTATTATTGTCTGCTATATCATTAATGATTACCTGATCTATAGTAGCAATATTAGATTCATTAACAATAATAGTTATTGTTTTGAAGCAACCGTTAGCGTTTTCAAGTGTAACTAAATAAGTTCCTCCTGTTGTAACCGTTATGGTTTGTGTATTTTGAACTGGTGTTGTATTCCAAGAATAAGATGCAAATCCTGAACCAGCATCTAAAATAATTGTAGAACCACTACATAAAAATTGAGTTTGATCTAATGCAACTTCATTAAAAGTATTTACGTTTAAAGTAATTGGAATATTATAGCAATTTCCAAATTGATTTGAACGTGCATAAATTGTTTGTTGGAAAGGTGTTGTGTTTGTATAGTTTAATGGTAAAGATGTACTTGCTGTTTGACTATTGTAAAAAAACACACTGTCACCATTAGGTAAATTTTGAAAGATTTGTGTTGCCATAGTGGCTAGGTCAAAGGTAGTAATGCCGTCTTGATTTGTATCATTGTCACAAAGGGTAAATATGTCTTGATTTATTGTTAACTCAGGTGCAAAATCAATTTTTATTTCCGATGTAGTACTACAAGTTGTATTATAAACTATTTCAACAGAATAGATACCATTTTGTGTGGCTGGATCATGAGGTGCAGGTAAGTTTAGTAGTGGATCGGCAGATGGAACTGTTATAGGATTATTGTTTAAAAACCATTGGTAGGTTAAAGCTCCAGTAGCAGTTGCATCTAAGACAAGATTTTCAGTAGGGCAAACTGCGTTATTATTTGCAATAGTTCGATCATCTCCTAAGTTAATACCTAAATTAAAACTACCTCCTTTTAGAAAAATGGCAGAATCAAAACGAGCATCATTTTCATCAGCAATTACTAATTTTATATGATATGGTGTGCCAGGCACAACTGTTGATTCAGCTGTTAAAACAACAGTTTGACCATTATAAACCGTAGGATATACATCAGGATTAAATTGGTCAAAATACTGCTCGTTTTGGGCTGGGCATCCTCCGTTTGCAGTTATTAATGGATGAACTGTAGTTACTTTAACGGGTGTGTTTGTATTTGGAATTAAAGCTAGGTTTTGATATGCTGATGCACCTACTGGTTTTAATAGAAAAGCAAAACCATCAGAGTATTGACAAGGGTAGTTTGTGTCTTCTTCGTATTCTTCAGATGAAAATATATAATCAAAACTTATTCTATTGCCCAAAGGAATAAAATCAAATTCTAAAACGGTGGCATTTGTTGAGCTTACATTTAAAATTTGATCTAAATCTGAATCGCCATTCCAATTCATATTACTCCCATTATCTGCTGTGGGGGTTGTTGGTCCTGGCGCATCAGAAACTTTTCCAGTGCTTAGAATAATTCCATTTTGAAAAGGAAATGTAGTTCCTGAGCCATTAAAATAGCCATAAGATAATTCTCCAGTTGAAAAGTTAGCTCCAGAGACAGATACATTACTCACTGAAGCGCAACCACTATTAATCAAAACATTTTCAATAAGTTGTTGTGCTGTGTACGTTTCATCTATGGTGATGTATTGAGAAACAATAGATTGAGAGAGTAATAAGCCTAAAAAAGTGAGAATGTGCTTCATTTTGTTTGTAATCGTTTGTTGTCGCAAATATACTATAAAAGTATTTTTAAACTTTGGTTTTATCAATAATTACAACGCTTAGAAGTTAAAAACTTCAAAAAAAGAACTAGATTTGTTTTTAGTTTTTTAAAAAAGAGTCGAACAGTAAATATTATCGTTTAAGTGTGAAATGATTTCGTATCGTTTTTCCATTTGATAATTCTAGGACAAACCAATAATCTGTTGATGGTAATGCTTCCCCATTAAAAGTGCCATTCCAACCATTTCCTAGGGGATTAATTTGTTTTAATAGTTTGCCATACCTGTCAAGAATATAGATTTTACTATTTTCTAAACCTCTTTTTTCAAGGTTTTTAATTTCCCAAATATCATTATAGCCGTCTCCATTAGGTGTAAAAAACTTTGGATAATCTAAAATATAAAATGATTTTGTAATAAGACCACAGCCATTTATATCATTAATATAAGCCGTGTATTCTCCAGGAAGTAAGTTATCAAAAGTATTTGTATTTTGATAGTCTAATCCGTTTAAAGAAAATGTATAGTTACCACTGCCAGAAACAATTATGGAGGCTGTGTTGTTATCAGCAAAGTCATTGATGATGATGTCTTCTAAAGTAGCTATTTCTGAACCTATTATTGTAAAAGTCTTAGTTTTAAAACATCCTTCTGAATTTTCTAAAAGAACATGGTATTCACCTGAGTTACTTACTGATATAGTTTGAGACGTTTGATTTGGATTTGTATCCCAAAGATACGATGTAAATCCATTACCAGCATCTAAAGTAATTATGGTGTTTTCGCAGTTGCTAAGAGTTACATCTGAATAATCTTCAGTAAAAGTTTTTACTTCGATTGTTATTGGAAATACAATACCGTCATAACAGTTAGGAATGTTCGTTACTTTAGCATATAATGTTTGTTGGTAGGGAATTGTATTTTGGTATAATGTTGAAAGCGTACTTGTAGAAGAAGGATTTTCAAATAAACTTAATTGATAATTAGATGGCAAATTAGTAATTATCTGAGGTAGAATTACACTTAAATCAAAAGTTGTAATGCCATCTTGAATTGTATCGTCATCACATTGTGAGAAAATGGTATTGGAGCTTTGTATTAAATCTGGAGCAAACTCAATAATAATTTCATCCGTGGGTGCTGAAGTACAACCAGGAATTGATACCACAACAGCATAAGTTCCGTTTTGTGTAACGGTTAAAGTAGAAGAAGTTTCACCTACTATTTCATTTCCATCTAAAAACCATTGATGCGTACCTGTTAATTGAGTATCTAAAACAAAAGAGCTACCACATGCAGGGTTGCCATTTGCTATTGTTTTGTCATCCCCTAAATTTACATTGGTATTAAAGCTACCCGCTTTTAGAAAAATAGCTGAATCGTATCTATAATTTCCTTCATCTGCAATTACTAATTTAATATGATATTGATTACCTGGAATAACATTTGCTTGAGCGGTAAGTGTTTTGGTTTGGCCATTAAAATTAGTAGGATGATTCACACCATTAAAAGAATCAAAATATTGTTCGTTTTGAGCATTACAAGCACCTGGAATATCAGGATGAACTGTGGTTACTTTTACGGGTGTATTTGTATTGGGAATTAATGCTAGGTTTTGATAGGTTGTTGTGCCTACTTCGCGAAGTAAAAAAGCAAAACCATCAGAATATTGGCATGTTGCTGTACCATGATATTCTTCGGAAGAGAATATATAATCAAAACTAATACGATTTCCTAGAGGGATAAAATCAAATTCTAAAACAGTAGCATTGATTGAGTTTGAGATATTTAAAGCTTGATTTAAATCTGAATCACCATTCCAACCGATTCCATTACCATCATCTGAAATATAATCATTTGGTCCAGGAGCATTAATTATTCTACCTGTACTTAAAATGATTCCATCTTCAAAGGGAAATGAAGAACCATCTCGATTGAAATAACCATACGTTTTTTCTCCTGATGAATAATTTCCTCCAGACGCTACTATATTGGTTACTGAAGCACAACCACTATTAATTAAAATATCTTCCACTAGTTGTTGTGGCGTAAAATTTTGATCTACAGTTATACTTTGAGCTTTACTATTTTGTAAAAACAAAAAAGTAACAATAAAAATACAATGCCTCATTTTTTTCTTTTAAAGCGAGGCAAAGATACTACAAATCTCTTTTTTTCAATATATAATAAGAAGAATAAATGAAAATTACAATCCAAACACATACAATCGCTATTTCAGTAAAATGTACACCATATTCTCTTACTACTTCTTCACCTGTTATGGTGGTTTCTATGTTTTTAATAGCAGAGAGTCTTGAAAAAGGTTGTTTAATCAAATTACTCATTGATTCTAAAGGAAAAAACTGATTGATTTTTTCATAGATAGAGGTGTTTGGGAAAAATTGCCATCTCATAAGACCAGATATTATAAATTCTCCAATAAACCAGATTAAAAGAAAGCCTAAAGCAAAAGCACTTCTTTTAACTAGTATTCCTAAAAACAGACAAAAAGAAA
Source organism: Flavobacterium sp. J27 (assembly GCF_004303025.1). Taxonomy (GTDB): domain Bacteria; phylum Bacteroidota; class Bacteroidia; order Flavobacteriales; family Flavobacteriaceae; genus Flavobacterium. The sequence continues at coordinate 46,055 of NZ_PJQW01000006.1, forward strand.
AGAAGCCGATGAGTTTGAACAAAAAAGCGATTAGGTATTCTAAATCCGAAAAAACAATACTAAATTCGGTATATGAAGAAAATGAATAGCCTAAAATAAGAGATAAAAGAAAGATGAAAAGAGTAGAAGCAACTGCAAAAGTAATAACGGTTAAAAATTTTGACAGAATGAATTCTTTTTTACTCATGCCATCAATTAAATTTTGTTTTAATGTACCATATGTATATTCATTTGCCATCATTGAAACAATAACTATGGCTAAAAATAATTTAAAATACCCCGCAATATAAGTGTTAAAATGCCAAATATAAGGGAAATTAAAAATGCCTTGTTCTGCAATATGTAATTTAAAATTTCCAAATTCAAATTTAATAGAAGCAATTAATGCTATGAAAGACAATAAAATGAAATAGGTTAATATTAAAAACTTACTGGCTTTATTTTTTAATAATTTCTGAAATTCTATAGAAAGTAATCGTTTCATTATCTTTGTATTAGTTGTTTTTGGTTAATTCTAAAAATTGTTCTTCAAGGCTATTTCTCCTTTTTACTAAATGTTGTAAAATAATTCCTTTTTCAAACGCATATTTGTTTAATTCTTGTGCATCAAAATGATCGTTTAGGTACACTAATAATTTATCATCTTCCATTTTGATGTTTTTTACAGTAGGATGATTTACTAAACATTCTTTTAGTTGTTGGTTATTCTCCGATTTTAATTCGAAAAAGCCTTCGTTAGCCAACATGCCCTCTACTGGTCCATGATATAATGTTTCTCCGTATCTAAGAACCACCACATGAGTACATACTTTTTCTACTTCATCCAATAAGTGAGACGCTAATAAAATAGTAGTGCCTTGTGCTGCAATAAGTTTGATTAAATCTCTAATTTGTCTAATTCCTTGAGGATCTAAACCATTGGTTGGTTCGTCTAATATTAATATTTCAGGATCATTTAATAAGGCAGAAGCAATGGCTAAACGTTGTTTCATACCTAATGAAAAAGTTCTAAATTTGCTGTCTTGTCTTTTTAATAACCCTACAAGTTCTAATTTCTCGGTAACTTTTGAATACGAAATTCCTTTTATTTTGCACACCAACTCTAAGTTTTCTTTGGCAGTCATGTAAGGATAAAAGTTGGGCCTTTCAATAATAGCACCTACTTTTTTTAAAGCATCGTGCACAGGTAAATTGCCATTAAACCATTGATAATCCCCAGAAGTTTTATTGACCACATTTAAGACAATTCCTAAAGTAGTTGATTTTCCTGATCCATTTGGCCCTAAAATACCATAAACATTTCCTTTTTGAATTTCAAAAGAGACATTTTTAACAGCGTGTACACTTTTGTTAAATATTTTATTAAGATTGGTAATTGTAAGTATCGTTTCCAAAATATATGTTTTTATTTAAAGTAGACGAAACTTAATCCAATTTGTTACAAAAGTTAATTTAACAGAAAAGGCATAATTGTGTTTTTTGTTCATCTTTTATCTCATTCCATAGTAATATTCTTATTTTTATAAAAATTATAAGCTATGATTTTGGAAGTGATATTTTATATGGTTTCTGGTATTTGTATTTTAGTCAATGTATTGCCTTTTATCCCTAATCAACATTGGTTTTTTAGAGTTTGGGATTTTGGAAGAATACAACTCCTTTTTTTATTAATTATAGTATTGTTTTTTAGCTTTTCATTCTTTAGAAACGATTTTCTATTTCATAGAATTATTCAGACGATGTTAGTTCTATTGATATTTTATAATTGTAGTGTTTTATTACCTTACACCCCATTATATAAAAAAAATAAAGTTAGTACTGTTTCCAAACTTCAAAATAAGCCTATTGCTATTATTTCTGTGAATGTATATCAGTTTAATAAGTCATATCATAAATTAATAAATTTGATACAAGAGGTAAGTCCGGATATTGTTTTAACGATGGAATCGAATTCAGATTGGGAACAGCATTTACAAATCATAGAAAAAGAGTATTTATACACTCATAAAGCTACATTTGAAAATACTTATGGAATGCATTTTTATTCTAAATTAAAGATTATAGAAGCAACAACTCATTTTTTCGTAGCTGATGATATACCTAGTTTTGAAATTATTTTGGAGACAAATGAAAATGAGAAACTGACTTTTTTTGGAGTACATCCACCACCGCCAAGTCCAACAGAAGAAGAAAATTCGAAAGAGCGTGATGGTGAATTATTATCAGTTGCTAAGCAAGTTAGAAAAACTACTAATCCAGTTATTGTTTCTGGCGATTTTAATAATGTAGCTTGGGCAAAATCATCGGTGCTGTTTAAAAAAATGTCTCAATTAATTGATCCAAGAATTGGAAGAGGGTTCGTTTCTACTTTTCACGCAAAGTATAGATTATTGCGTTTTCCTATTGATTTGTTTTTTCATTCTGATACCATTGGTATTGCCAAGTTTAAAACTTTAGGACCTATAGATTCTGATCATTTACCGATGTATTGTCAATTTTACATTGAGGAATTAGAAAAAAATAGTGAAAAAGAAACCATCAATCAAGAAGAAAAAGAAGTAGTTGAAGAGATGATTAATGAGGGCAAAAAAGAAGAAAGTGGTAGAGATGCAGTTGCTAAAGCATAAAAAAATCCTGCGGATAAATTTAATTTATAATTGTTTTTATCTACAGGACAGTATATATTTTTCTTTTTTTAAATTCTTCTTCTCCCACTAATTAGTGATAAAATAAATAGTACTATAAAAATAAAGAATAAAATTTTTGCAATACTAGCAGCACCTGCTGCAATTCCTCCAAAGCCAAATATTCCAGCAACTATTGCTAAAATAATGAATGTAATAGTCCATCGTAACATAATAATAAATTTTTAGTTTGTAATTGTTTTTTATAGAAAGAGAAATGTGTTTCCTCTTATTTTCTTTTACAAAGTTAAAGACTATGTTACAGGTATGGATTATATGATTTTTTGAAACCTTTATACTATTGCCATGTTATTGCTATTTAGCTTTTTATATATAGTAATTAAGCTAAAATTTTTCAAAAACACCGAGCCCAAACAATGCAAAATCATACTTTACAGGATCTATTGCATCGAGTTCTCTGAGATTTGTGTCTAATTCTAATAAGGCTTTAGCATCGTTTTGTTTTCGGGTTAATAACCCTAGTTTTCGAGCTATATTGCCAGAATGAACATCTAATGGACAAGACAGGGCAGCTGTTGGAATATTTTTCCAAATACCAAAATCGACACCTTTATTATCTTTTCGAACCATCCATCTTAAAAACATGTTGATTCTTTTTGCAGCAGAATTGTTTAATGGGTCAGAAATATGTTTGGTCGTTCTAGTTTGATGTGGAATTTCAAAGAAGTTCTTTTTAAATTCAGAAATACTCTTTTGCATTGAATTTACTTCTGCATTTTTTTCAAATAAAACTTCTAATCCCTTATGTTTGGTATAAATGTTTTGTAACGCTTTTATAAATGTAATGGCATCAGTAGCATTAAACGTTCGATGCACAAAATGATCGAGTTTCTTCAAATCATCATCAGTATGTGTCATTACAAAATCATAAGGAGTGTTACCCATAGCATTCATTAATTTTTGAGCACTATTGATAATCATTTTTCTATTTCCCCACGCAATAGTAGCGGCTAAAAAACCAGCTATTTCAATGTCCTCTTTTATGCTAAAACTATGAGGTATTTGAATTGGGTCAGATTCAATGAAGTTTGGATTGTTGTATAAATCTACTTTTTCATCTAAAAAATCCTTTAGTGTTTCTTTTGTCATGATTCGTTTTCATTAGAAGACACAATGTTTCCATCTACCATGATTAGTTTTCGATCTGCCATATTGGCTAAATCTTCATTGTGTGTTACGATAACAAATGTTTGACCCAATTCATCTCGTAATTTGAAAAATAATTGGTGTAAGTTTTCTGCGGTATGGGTGTCTAAATTTCCAGAAGGTTCGTCTGCAAAAATGACTGCGGGTTTGTTTATTAAGGCTCTGGCTACCGCAACGCGTTGTTGTTCCCCACCAGATAATTCGCTTGGTTTATGATGTAATCGATGCGACAAACCAAGGTAATCTAATAATTTTTTGGCTTCAGTTTCAACTTCTTTTTTATCTCTTTTCGCAATTAAACCTGGAATATAAACATTCTCAAGAGCTGTAAATTCGGGCAAAAGTTGATGGAATTGAAAAATAAAGCCTAAATGTTGATTTCTAAAACGAGACAAACTTTTGTCTTTCATATTGGTTACTTCTTCACCATTAATTTCTAAACAAGTTCCGTCTTCTGGTGTGGCTTTATCTAATGTTCCTAAAATTTGAAGTAGTGTTGTTTTTCCTGCTCCAGATGCGCCTACAATAGAAACAATTTCCCCTTTTTTAATATGTAGATTAACTCCCTTTAGTACCTGTAAGGTGTCGTAATATTTATGAATGTTGGTGGCTTTTATCATGAAAAAAACATTTTTACAAAGAAACTGTTTTTTTTCTAATTCTTAATTTTAAACCGAATACAAATTAATTCCGTAAATAATAAATATAAGTTAAAACCATTAATATGTTTAACTTGTTTAGTATATTTGTTAAACAAAAATAACGATTAAATGAGATATTTGTTATTATTAAGTCTATTTATTTTTCAATCTTGTCATTCCCAAGAAGGTAAATTTAAATCAAAAGAATATAAAGAACCAATTCAAGTTGCTATGAATGAAAATTTAGAAGTTGCCACTTTTGCAGGTGGTTGTTTTTGGTGTACAGAAGCGATTTTTTTAGAAGTTAAAGGTGTAAAAAAAGTAGTTTCTGGTTACATTGGTGGGAAAACGAAAAATCCAACTTACAGTGAAGTATGTAGTGGTGCTACAGGTCATGCTGAAGCCATTCAAATTACTTTTAATCCAAATGAAGTGGCTTATGAAGATTTGTTAGAGATTTTCTTTGGTACGCATGACCCAACAACCTTAAATAGGCAAGGAGCAGATGCTGGTACACAATATAGAAGTGAGGTTTTTTATTATTCTTTAGTACAAAAAGAAAAAGCGGAAAGATATATTGCATTGCTTGAAAAAGAAAAGTTATATAAAAATCCTATTGTTACACAAGTAACCTCGGCTACCGAATTTTATCCTGCAGAAGCGTATCATCAAGATTATTACAATCAAAACTCTTTACAAGGTTATTGTCAAATGGTGATTGCACCAAAATTAGAAAAATTAAGAAAATACTATAAGTCTAAATTAAAATAAACTTTTCTATTGTATGAATACAGTAACTATAAAAGAAAGGATAGAAAATATAGGAGACAATCATCTTATGACGACTGCTGAAACACCTCTTAGACAAGACGCTTTTGATATAACGGATGAAGCTAAAATGGAAATTATTGAAACCCATTTTGAAGTCATAATGAAAACACTTGGACTTGATCTTACTGATGATAGTTTGAGTGGTACACCTCATAGAGTGGCTAAAATGTTTGTGAAAGAAATATTTTCTGGTTTAAATCCTTCTAATAAACCTAAAATTTCGGTTTTTGATAATTCTTATCATTATGATAAAATGTTAGTAGAAGCTAATATTAGTTTTAATTCAACTTGTGAGCATCATTTTCTTCCCATTGTTGGTAAAGCTCATATTGGTTATGTATCTTCTGGAAAAGTAATTGGATTATCAAAATTGAATCGAATTGTAGATTATTTTGCTAAAAGACCTCAAGTACAGGAACGCATGATTATGCAAATTTTTAATGAATTAAAAGCAGTGCTTCAAACTGAAAATGTGATTGTTGTTATTGAGGCTAAACATTTATGTGTTTCAAGCAGAGGTATTAAAGATGAAAGCAGTTTTACGACAACCTTGCAATATGGAGGAGTGTTTGAACAACAAGAGTATCGAGACGATTTTTATCAATTAATTAAAAAAGAATAATTATTTGGCATTTATTTTGCTATCTTGTAGCTAATAATTTTTAATTTTTATCATGAGCGAAGAGGTGCAAATTATAGAACAGTCAAAAGATTCTAGTAAGAAAACGAAACTAGTATTAAGTATTTTATTTGATATTATTGGAATGCTTTCTTATATCGTTCCGCTGTTTGCAGAAGTAACAGATGTAGTTTGGGCGCCTATATCTGGTTTAATTATGATGGCTATGTATAAAGGAATTACCGGTAAAGTGGCAGGTATTATCAGTTTTATTGAAGAAGCGTTTCCTTTTATAGATTTTATACCCACTTTTACTTTAACATGGATTTATCAATACGTTATAAAAAAAGAAGCATAAAAAAATCCCGAAAATATTTCGGGATTTTTTTATTGTAATTTTTTATCAAAATAGTCTGCAATAAAACCCAGTTTCATTTTGTAAAGCATCTTTTTTTCAAATTCCCAAAAGAATTTAAATTGGCCAAATAATGCACCAATTAAAACCAAAAGTATTTGGTATAATGGGAAGATAAGTACTAATCGTAAAGGCCAATACAACCACAATGACATACTTTCTTTAGTTATTCCTAAAGTATTGGTAATAGGTTTGGAGATATAAGCAGCTGTAGATCCAGTTATGGCAAATACAATAAAAATAATAACTAATTGCCAGTTTGAAGTAATATTCCAGCGTTGTTTGAGTTTGTTCATTTAGTATTAAATTCTAGCAATGTAGCCTCCTAATTTTTGATTGTTTTTTAATTGAAAATAGACTAAATAATTGTATATCATGTAATTTACTTCGTAACCATAATCTATATTCGAGTCGTAATTAATTTGCATGTCATATAAATTAGTACCATATTGAGGTAAAATTGATCTTCTATTCCATTCTAGTGTCCAAACTCTATTTCTGGTCTCTAAATAATTTTGAGAATAATAATATCTTGGTCTGGCATTAGTGTTAAACCAAGAAGTAAATCCGCCATCAATTATAATAACTTCATATTCTACTTTATCATTTGCAATGCGAACAGTATCACTTTCTAATTTTGGTTTGTCATTTGAGGCAATATCTTTCGTGGAATCACAAGCTACGGCAATTCCTATGATACTAAATAATATGATTAGATACTGTTTCAAAATAGTTGACTTTTCAATTTTGTGATATAAAGATAAAAAAAAGCACCGACTTTGCCGATGCTTTTAACATATTTGAAATATTCTTTTTTATTTTTTTCCAAAAAGACTACCTAGAAGACCTCCTAAACCACCTTTTTTCTTAGTAACAGCTGTAATAGCATCATTTACATCTACTTTGCCATCGTTGTTTTGATCCAGCACAGAAGTAAGTAAAGTGCCTCCAAGTGAACCACTATCACTAGAACTTCCTCCTAGAAGACTGCCTAAAATACTTCCTAAACCAGCACCATCTGAAACACCTTCGTTTTTAGTTTGTTTTCCTAAATAACCCATAATAATAGGTGCTAACATAGGTAATATTTTAGTAATAATTGAGCTGGAAACTCCGGTTTTTTCACTAATACCATTCTCAACAGCTCCTAACTTATCACCTAATAAATGACCTAAAATTTTAGAACCGTCAGAAAAATCACCTCCATTAATAAAACCACTTAAATTGTCTAAGATACTACCATCGTGTTTTCCACTGGTTACTGCATTAATAAGACCTTCTGCACCATTTCCAGAAAGTAAATTTCCTTGCATAGCACCTAATAATGCAGGCAAGCTAGATGAAACAACATCGTTTGCCTGAGAAGGATTGATGCCTGTTTTATCACTTACGTTATTAATGATTTGTTTTCCTAAATCACTATTTAATAAATCTAAAATTCCAGCCATAATTGTTTGTTTTTGAGTTGGATGCTAAAGTTACTGATTTTTTTAATTGTTTTTCAATAAACTTATAATTTGATCGGCTAATTCAGTGCCAATTCTATCTTGTGCTTCAATTGTAGCCGCTCCAATATGTGGAGTTAAAGAAATTTTTGGGTGCATTAATACTTTCATGGCTGGAGTAGGTTCTTCTTCAAAAACATCCAATCCTGCAAATAAGACTTTTCCTTCGTCTAAAGCTTCTACTAAAGCCACTTCATCAATTACACCACCTCGAGCTGCATTGACAATACCTACTTCTTCTTTCATTACTTTTAATTCTTCTCTACTAATAACATAACCTTCTTGTGCGGGTACATGTAAAGTAATAAAATCAGAATGTTTTAGTAATTCTTCCATAGGTTCTGTTTTGATATCTACATTGATAAATTGACCGTTATAGAAGTCAACACGAATGACAGCTTCACCCACATATTTATCAGACGCAATTACTTTCATTCCTAAGCCTAAAGCCATTTTTGCTACTGCTTGACCAATTCTTCCAAAACCAATAATTCCAAGAGTTTTTCCCTTTAATTCAATACCATTGGCATACGCTTTCTTCAAACCATTAAAATTGGTATCTCCTTCCAAAGGCATATTCCTGTTGGAATCATGTAAAAAACGAACTCCAGTAAATAAATGAGCAAAAACAAGTTCGGCAACACTTTCGCTTGAGGAAGCAGGTGTATTAATCACATGAATGCCTTGTTTTCTGGCATAATCAACATCAATATTATCCATCCCTACGCCACCACGACCTATAATTTTTAATCCAGGACAGGAATCAATAATATCTTGTCTTACTTTTGTTGCACTACGAACCAAAATTACTTTTACGTCGTGTGTATTGATAAATGTAGCTACTTGTTCCTGAGCTACTTTTGTAGTAATTACTTCAAATCCTGCTTTTTCTAAAACCTTTATACCTGCTTTAGAAATACCGTCATTCGCTAATACTTTCATTGTTGTTTTTGTTTAAAAAATGTGATTTTTATTCGTTAATAAAATAAAAACCGACTATATAATTTGTTAACTATTTTTTTCTAATTCTTTCATTACGTCTACCAAAACTTGTACGCTTTCTAAAGGTAATGCATTATACATAGAGGCTCTGTAGCCACCTACTGAACGATGTCCGTTAATTCCAGAAATCCCTGTTTTTTTCCACATACTATCAAAAAGTTCTTGATGCTCTTGGTTTTCTAGTAGAAAGGTAGCATTCATAGTACTTCGATCTTCTTTTACAACTGTTCCTTTAAATAAGGGGTTTCTGTCAATTTCAGTATATAATAAATTTGCCTTTGCTTCATTTATTTTTTCAATAGCATTGATGCCTCCTAACTTTTTCAACCATTTTAAAGTTAATAACGAGGTGTAAACGGCAAATACAGCAGGTGTATTGTACATGCTTTCTTTAGCAATATGTTGTTCGTAATTTAAGATATTAGGAATAGTTCTTCCAGTTTTTCCAAGAATCTCTTCTTTAACAACCACTAATGTTGTACCTGCTGGTCCCATATTTTTTTGAGCACCTGCATAAATTAAGTCAAATTTAGAGAAATCGATTGTTCTTGAAAAAATATCGGAACTCATATCACACACCACTGGAATAGAAGTAGTAGGGAACGATTTTAATTGAGTTCCAAAAATAGTGTTGTTAGATGTGCAGTGAAAATAATCTGCATCAGTTGGAATTGAATATTCTTTCGGAATGTAATTATAATTGGCTTCTTTGGAAGAAGCTACAATTAGAGTTTCACCAAAGGCTTTTGCTTCTTTAATAGCACCGCTTGCCCATGTTCCTGTGTCTAAATAGGCAGCTTTTCCATTTGTTTTCATTAGATTATAGGGTACTCTTAAAAACTCTAAACTGGCACCACCTTGTAAAAATAAAGCCTGATATCCTTTACCTTCTAAATTTAATAATTCGAGTACTAAAGCTCTTGCTTCTTCCATTACAGCTACGAAATCTTTACTTCTATGGGAAATCTCTAAAATAGATAAACCGCTATCATTAAAATTTAGAATTGATTTTGAAGCTTCTTCAAATACTTCCTGAGGAAGAATGCAAGGACCTGCACTGTAATTGTGTTTTTTCATTTGTTATAATTTTATTTCAAAAAAATTGAAAATAGTTGTGATTTTATAGTGATAGCAAATTTCGGAAATAGACTTTAGAAACGTATTTGTTTTTATTATTAATTATGTAATGTTATTAACAATAACGTTGTAGTAAATCTATTGTAAAGTTAATAAAAACGCGATAGTGTCAATATTATCGGCATAATCCCATAGATTTGGTTTTTGGGTTTGACCAAATCTAATGCTATTTGGAAAATGACTTTTACTAACCACACATTGTATTTTATCTACATCTTTTTTCAGTTTTTCTGTTACTTCATCTATATTTTCATAATATTCATAAAATACGGATGAAATAGGGGAAGCATAGTTTTCATCTTCTTTTAATGTTAAAAAACCATTATCTAGTAATTTATAATTACTCATTAAATACACCGCTTTATTATAATCATAATTGTTCGCATATTTATCATATTTAATGATTTCTTGATAGCTAAACATAGCATTGAAAAAAGCATCAAAATGGTATCCTTTGGGAATAAAGATTTTGGATACATTTCTACATCCTAAACCAAAATACCTAAAAATATCTTCACCTAAGTTGATTAATTCTTCTTGAGATTCTTCTCCAGTTAAAATAGCAACAGAATTTCTGTTTTTTCTAATAATACTTGGTTTGTCTTTGAAATAGTATTCAAAATAGCGGGCAGTATTGTTACTACCTGTGGCTATAACGGCATCGAAATTTTCTAATTTGCCTTCTATGAAAGTAATTTTATCCTGAAAACGATGGTCTAGACTGAGTAAATATTTTGCTAAAAATTGAATTAGATATTGATCATTAGTTGAAGTTTTAACTATTACATTATGTCCCGTAATTAAAACACTTAAAAAATCATGAAAACCTACTAATGGAATATTTCCTGCAAGAATTAAACCGATGTTTTTGGGTGTAACCAATGAAAAATCATAAGAAATAAGCCATTTGTCTAGATTTTCTCTGGTTAGTGCATTGGCCCAAGAAGCTAATGAAAAACAAACATTTTCTTTGGTAAACCAACCATTATGCGATTGCGATAAATCGATTAAATCTACCATTTGGTTATAAAATAAAGAGTTGTTTTTTACAGCGTCATTTTTTAAATAATTTTCATTGGTAAGCTGATTTAGAAAATGACCTAATTCTATAAAACATTCTTTTATTTCATTTTGTAACATTTGTTTTTGCTTTTAAGTGTTTACGTTGTATTTTTGCGTCACAAAATTAAGTAAATGGTTTAAGTTAAAGAAATTTTCTTACTACTTATAACCTGTAACTTTTAACTTTAAAACAATGGCGATAAAAATAACAGACGAGTGTATTAATTGTGGTGCTTGTGAGCCTGAATGCCCAAATACTGCAATTTATGAAGGAGCTGACGATTGGAGATATAAAGATGGCACTAAATTATCTGGAAAAATAGTATTACCAGATGGAACAGAAGTAGATGCTGAAGCTGCACAAACTCCTTTATCAGATGATGTGTATTATATTGTTCCTGGTAAGTGTACTGAATGCAAAGGCTTTCATGAAGAGCCACAATGTGCTGCGGTTTGTCCTGTAGATTGTTGTGTGCCAGATGAAGATTATGTAGAATCTGAAGAAACTTTGTTAAATAGGCAATCTTTTCTACATAACGAATAAAATTTACTCCTCAGTTTTGAGGAGTTTTTATTTATAAAAGTAAATTAAAATGTAGGGTATTTCAGCTTTCTTCTGTTATATAATGCAGTGAAACGTTTTAAAGAATGTTTCATGACCGCTTTTAAGAATGAAACTTTAGAAAGTTTTAGTTTAACTACCCTATACTAAAAGTCACATTTTGTTGTTTTTACACTTAAAAGCACCCTATTAAGTTAAATATTTATATTTTTGTTAAAATTGTTATTGCTGATGAGAAGAATTTGTTTTCTTTTTTTGATTGTTTTTAGTTGCCTTAGTTTTTCACAAGAGAAAGAACTCACTATTTTATTTAGAGATATTGAAACTCAATTGCCTGTAGATGAGGTAACACTTACTATTCTAAGAACCAAAGAAAGTTTTATTTCAAATGCTGATGGAATGGTGAAAGTAATTTTAAAAAGACCATCTTATTTAGAAGTAAGTCATTCCTCGTATAAAAAATTTATTGTAAAATCGATTACCTTAAATGAAGAAGAGAATGTAATATATCTGGAAAATACAGTTAATAAACTTCCTGAAATAATATTAACTAAAGACCATCCACAAGATATATTAAAAAGTATTGTAGAAAATTCGAGAAATAAATTATCCGTGCCTTCTAATTTAAGGGTTTATATAAGAGAGTTTTTCAAGAAAAATGGAGCTAATATTTTATACAACGATGGTTTAGTTAATTTTCAAATTTTAAAAGAGAAATCTTCTATAAAAACCGATATTTTGGTAGAACAAAATAGAGTTTTAGGTGTTTTAAATGAAAAAACAGATAAAGATGTCTATGGTTACAACCTGAATAATTTAATGGAAAATTATTATAAGTTTAAATATCTTGACGAGATTTTAGATAATAAAGTAAAAAATAAATATGATTTTCAAATAAAATCGTATCCTGAAAATGAAGATTATTATCAGTTATTAGTAAAACCTTTGGAGGAAGAAAGTGGTTATCTTTTTAATTATACGATATTGTATGATCATAATAAGAGAATTATAGTTGAGATTGATAACTTTATTACTCCAGAAAGAGCTGAAAAAAATTCTGATTATTCCATTTCAGGTAAAAAAAATGTTTTTAAATCTGCCTTTAAAATGACTTACAGAATTAAAGGTAATGAAGAATATTATCTAGTTTATGCTAAAGAGGAAATAGGTTTTTTAGCCAAACAAGATAAAGAAATGATAAAAACTGAAGTGAGAAATTATTTTGTTACCAATAAGTTTACCAAAAGAATGTTTACTTACGATGTGAAAGATATTTTTAAAGAAAAAACATTGCTAAATAGAAATAATACTATTTTAACGGATTTTTGGAATATCGATTCAGGTTTAGTTTTAACACAAGAAGAACAAGATTTTATTGATAGTCTTACAACAGTATATGAAGAATAAAAAGAAGCTAACAAACTGTTAACTTCTTTTTATTGTTTAAAAAAGTTTCTATCTTTCAACAACATATTTTTCCATAGTAATTTTATCGTTTTTATAATCAAAAGTTTCTAAAATAAGATTTCCATCTTTGTCAAAATAACCAAAGGATACTTTATCATCACTTCTATAAATATAATTATTATTGGATGTTTTTCTTAAAATTCCAGCTTCTGTATGAGATGGGTTTAACATGGTGTATCCATTTCCTTTTTGAATGATTTGATATTTTTTTCCATCAGAAGTGTAATAAGCGGATCGATCTACATCTACATATTTTGTCTCTCCATCCACATTTACTTTAGTAGTTGTAGTTACGTTTACTTTAGCTTCTTCTTTCATTGGAATATTAATTCCTTTTTGTTCAGCCATTTCAAGCTCTACATTTTGTACTTCTTTTTTCTCAACAGTTTTTACAATTTTCTTTTGCCCTTTAGAGTCTTTAATGGTTGTTGTTACAACTTCTGTTTCTTTTTGTACATTTTTATTTTGAGCCGATATTGTTAAAGTGGCTACTAAAAATACCGATGTTAATAATACATTTTTCATGATTCTTGTTTTAAAAGTTATAGTACAAATGTATTGGGAATAGTTTGGCTTTGTGTTACATCATTTTTCAGGCTTATTACATAATTTTTAGATGGGATACGTTTGTTAAGTAAAAAGGCTGTCAAAATTGACAGCCTTTTTTATTAAAAGTCAAAACCTAAGCGGACATAATAATACGCTCCGTTGAAACCCATTTGTACAGAGTCCCAATAACCACCTGCTTCAGTATCACCAATTTCATCTTGTTTATCTGGATATACATTCAATAAGTTGTTACTTCCAATAGACAATTTTAAATTTTTAGTAAATTGGTATCCCAAAGTTACATCTGTTACAATTTTAGCGTCGTATACATCATCTGCTTCAGAATAGTCAACTAACACCACTTTGCTAAAGCGTGTAAAGGTTAGTCCACTATCAAATTTATTTCGCTTATAATTTAGATTTAAACCAAATTTATTTGAAGGAGCAGAGGCAAGTAAGAACGCTTTCTCTCTTTTCCCGAAAAAAGTACCTTCGTCTAAAGAACCGTTATTAACGCGATCTATTTTCATATCATTAATATTTCCTACTAAAGTAGCCGAGTAAGAAGTAGTTCCAATATTCTTTTTCCAAGCCACAACCACATCTAAACCTGTTGTTTTTGTATCAACACCATTAGCAAAAAACTGAGCTTCTGAAACACCTATGTTTAAGGCTGATGCATCAAAATAACCAGTTAAAATGATACGGTCTTTTACTTTTATAAAATAACCATCTATAGTGGTCGTAAAATCACCAAAAGAAGCGGTTATTCCTATAGAACTGTTTAAAGCTTTTTCTTGATTTAATTTTTCAATTCCAAAAGCTCGGGTTACCGGACTATTATTTGGCGATAATAATACCTCGGTTGCGCCTGAAGAATTGAAATTGGTAAACCTTAAATTGTAATATATTTGTGCTAATGAAGGTGCTCTAAATCCCGAACTAATAGAGCCTCTCAAATTTATCTTATCGGTTACTTTTATTCGTGTTGCTATTTTTCCATTAATGGTGGAACCAAAATCACTATAGTTTTCAAAACGAACAGCACCACTTACCAAAAGAGATGGTGTAATGTCTAATTCAGTATCTGTATATAAGGAAATATTACTCCTGTTTTTGGTTAATTCATTGGCTAAGCTATACCCTGGAAAACCTTGGGAACCACCTGGTCTTGGATTACCCGATATAGGATCTACTGGAATAGTTTGATTGGCAGGATCTGTAACCACTTGTCCGTTCACATCATATGTTGCATAAGATGCTTCTTCTCCTGCAAAGATGCTAAATTGTTCTGTTCTATATTCAACTCCAAAGGCAAAGTTTAACCCTTCTAAAATAGAATCATAATTTTTTGAAAAATCAAAATTCATGGTGTTTTGACTTAGACTATGACCACCGGCATCAAATTCTGTTGGTGAAGCTTCTTCTAAAGAAGCATTTAAAGTTCCTTTTATGGTGTAATGAAATAAGTTTTTACCAAATGTATTGCTAATATCTATATTCCATCCATTATTCGTTTTTGTTCTAATTCCTGCTGCAATAGAAGTGTCAAAAATAACAGAAGTAATTCTAGGAGTAAAGCCACCAGGATAAATGCTTTCTACCACTCGTTCTCCATCATTTCGTGTAAAAGCATAGGCATCTGTATTTCTGTAATTTCTTCCCCCAAAAACATAGAGTTCTGTTCTGTCTGATAATTTAGTGGCAATATTTCCAAAAAAATTAAATCCATTAATTTCGGCTTCACCAAAACCTTTTCTGAAATCATAACCTGGACGTAAGGTTTTATTTTTATCTAAATATTCTAAGGTGAAATTAGCAAAACCTTGTTCGCCTAATTTAACACCATAATTTGTAGCTACTTTTAAAGAACCGCCGTCCAATTTTTGGTCTTTGCCATAAGAATTTCCATTTCCATTTTGATCTAATCGATAACCATCTGTATTTGGAGTGCCTTCCAAAAAATCGCCCTTTGCATTTGTGTTGTAAGCACCATAAGTGATATTTCCAGAAACGCCTTCATCATTATCTTTTAAAACAATATTTATAACTCCTGCTATGGCATCAGAACCATATTGTGCTGAGGCTCCATCTCTTAAAATTTCTATTTTCTTAATCGCATTTGCTGGAATCGCATTTAAATCGGTACCTGTATTACCGCGTCCTCGAGTTCCAAATAAATTAATTAATGAAGATTGATGTCTTCTTTTTCCATTGATTAATACTAATGTTTGATCTGGACCTAATCCTCTTAATGTTGCTGGATCTACATGGTCTGCTCCATCAGAACCCGATTGTTTGTTCGCATTAAAGGAGGGAGCAACATATTGCAATAATTGATTGATTTCTATTTTTCCACTTTGTGTTGTTACTTCCTTAATGTCAATTACATCAATAGCAACAGGAGAATCGGTAACTGTTCTTTTCGGACTTCTAGAACCCACAATTTGAACTTCTTGTAATTGTTGTCCTTCGATTAGTATCACATCAATCGTAGTTGATTCTGTAGTTCGTTCTGTTGATTTAAAACCAATGTAACTAAAAACGAGTAAGGCATTTTCGTTTACAGTAATAGAATATTTTCCATTAAAATCTGTAACCACTCCATTAGAAGTATTTTTTTCAATTACATTAACTCCAATTATAGGTTCTCCGAATTCGTCTGTTACAGTTCCTGTTACTTCTTTTTGAGAAAAAAGCAATTGAAATCCTGTAAACATTAGTAAAAATGTTAGTTTTTTCATAAAAATCTGTTTATTTGTTTGTAAGTGTAAATATAAGTTAAAAAAAATACAATTCTGTTTTGTAGTTAAAATAATAAATCACTAAAATAATAGCAGCTTTGAGACTTTGTAACTTTTAAAGTATATTTGCAAACTTTAAAATGAATTAGTTATAAATAATATACTATGAAAGCAGGAATTGTAGGCTTACCAAATGTTGGGAAATCAACACTATTTAATTGTTTGTCAAACGCTAAAGCGCAAAGTGCAAACTTTCCATTTTGTACTATTGAACCAAATATTGGTGTAGTAAATGTACCTGATCCAAGAATTGTTCGTTTAGAAGAATTAGTAAAACCTGAACGTGTGCAAATGGCTACTGTTGATATTGTTGATATTGCAGGTTTAGTAAAAGGGGCTAGTAAAGGGGAAGGATTAGGAAATCAATTTCTTGGAAATATTAGAGAATGTAATGCTATTATTCATGTATTGCGTTGTTTTGATAACGATAATATTGTGCATGTTGATGGCAATGTCAATCCTATTCGCGATAAAGAAACGATAGACATTGAATTACAATTAAAAGATTTAGAAACTGTTGAAAAGAGATTAGAAAAAACCAATCGTGCTGCTAAAACAGGAAATAAAGAAGCACAAGCCGAAAAGGCTTTATTAGATAGAATTCGAGAAACTTTGTTACAAGGTAAATCGGCTCGAACTGTGGTTGCTCAAAATCAAGATGAGGAGCAATTAATGGATGAATTTCAATTAATTACTTTAAAACCAGTATTATATGTGTGTAATGTGGACGAATCGTCAGCAGTTACTGGTAATAAATATGTTGAGCAGGTTAAAGAATTAGTAAAAGACGAAAATGCAGAGGTAATTGTTCTTTCTGTAGGAGCTGAAGCTGATATTACAGAATTAGAAAGTTATGAAGAACGTCAAATGTTTTTACAAGATATGGGATTAACCGAGCCTGGTTCAGCCGTATTAATTAGAGCAGCTTATAAATTATTAAATTTACAAACCTATTTTACGGCAGGTGTTAAAGAAGTAAGAGCGTGGACAATAAAAATTGGAGATACAGCACCTAAAGCAGCGGGAGTAATTCATACCGATTTTGAAAAAGGTTTCATTAGAGCAGAAGTAATTTCTTTTGATGATTATTCTAATTATGGTTCAGAAGCTAAAGTGAAAGAAGCAGGTAAATTAAGAGTAGAAGGAAAAGAATATATTGTAAAGGATGGAGATGTAATGCATTTTAGATTTAACGTATAATGTAACAATTAACTTTTTTTCTTTATATTTTTAATAAAATAGCTATAAACCGTTGAAGAAATTCAACGGTTTTTTATATTTGTTACACTTTTTTAAAGTTATGAATAATATTCAGAAAAATATAATCTTAGCTATTCATAAAGTTTCAGATGCTATTCCTGGAGTGATAACTATTAATGATGTAGCAACACAAAAAGTAGTATACATGTCTAAAAGAGGTTTGGATATTCTAAAGGTTACTTTAGACGAATTAGATGCCTTAGGAACTGCTTATTATTACAAATATTTTAATGAAGAAGAAGTTAATAAAAACTACCCCGATTATCTCCACTTTTTGGAACAAAATGATGTAACGAAAACATTAACTTATTTTCAACAAGTACGTAAAGATATTCAAGAACCTTGGATTTGGTATCTTTCTGTTACTAAAATTATACTTCAAGAAAATGGATTACCTTCACTTACTTTAACGTTAACGCAACCCGTAAACGAACTTTCAAGTGTTGTGAATCGTTTAGATAAATTAATGGAAGAGCATTTATTCTTAAAAGAAAGCCTTCATAAATTTTCTCTTATAAGTGAAAGAGAAAAGCAAGTTTTAAAACTTTTAGCCTTAGGTAAAACCAATGATGAAATTGCTAAAATGTTATTTATTTCCATAAATACAGCAAAAACACATCGTAAAAAAATAAAAGAAAAGTTAAATGCATACACTACAATTGAATTGCATAAATATGCAAGTGCTTTTCGATTGATATGAAAAATCATCACTAGTGGGTATTGTTTTAAAATATATTGAAACTTACATTTAATTATAAAATGATTCAATATGAGAAAAAAATTACTTATTACCACTTTATTGTTTAGTTTTCAATTTCAATTTCAAGCTCAAGAAACTTTTAATGGGAAACTAGAAATAGCTACAGGAATAATTAGTGAAATTACATATTATAATGTAGCAGAATTGATGAAAAATTTTAATTATGAATTTGCTGGAAATTTTGAAAGTGTCTACAACAAAAATTTCATCAAACCTGAAACCGTAGATTTAAAAGAAGATTTTATGCGGTTTTATTTTTCTGAAGAAACCGAAATGCTGAAAATGATTTATGTTCAATTTAATAGAGAACAATTTTTAGACGCCGTTAATCAACTTTCCAAAAATGGATATCAAAGCAGGAAAATGGAATTTATGAAATTTGCAAATCCTTTGCGATGGGCTAAAACAACGGTATCACCTTTTCGGTTTATAACAGTCGATAGTAGTAATGTTATTTGTGTGTTGTATTTTGGATCTAAGTAGGAATTAAAATGAAACTTAAAAAAGCCTATCTCTTACTTTTGGTACTATTTTTTTCTTGTAAGCAAAAAGAAAATAGTACCGTTTTAGATTGGCAAACGGTTTCTAAAGATACTCTTGTTTCCGAAGTAAGTTCTAAATATTTAAGTGAATCAGAATTACAACAATTTCTTATAAACCGACCTTCTTTCGTAATTACCAATACAAAGTATAAAGCACCATTTGATAGTCTAAAATTTAACAAAGTTATTGCATACGATTTTGATGGAATGGAAGAAGGGGATTTACATGTTGTTGTAGATAAAGGTAATTATTTTAGTCCTGTAGTGTTGCGACAAAAAGAACTCACTTTGGAACAAATAAATCTATTCATTAACTTTATAACAAAACCTGAAACTTATGGTGAAGGTACAAAGTCTTGTTTTCAACCTCATTTAGGTGTTGTTTTTTACCAAAACGAAAAAGCTATTTTTGAAATAGATATTTGTTTAGATTGTAATTATTTAATCGCAACGACAGAAATTCCAGCGATGAATCATAAAAAGATGATTCTAAACGATATAACCGAGTATAGCTTAATCGGTTTTAGCAAACAAGGTAAAAGAAATATCATTAATTTTTGTAAATCATTAGACTTAGATTATGCATCTTATGTGTTAAAATAAATTTTGTAAAAGTAAATTCAAAACTCAACATGAAATATTTTCCTTTTGTACTCCTTTTCTTTTTTAAAGTTGCTTTGTCTCAAGAAAACAAAATTCTTAATTTGTTAAATGACCAACTTCTTTCAGAAATTATGAACTATGAGCATGAAGATTCTTTAACGGTTATACAACCTTTTCATATCGATACAGCTAAAAAACTTAGCTTTAAAGTAGCAAAATACAATCCTAATTTGAATCAAAAGGAAATAATTACTTCTGAAGTTGCTTTAAATGAAATAATAGGTTTTATAAAAGATATTAATGTTATTTTTAGTACCGAAAATAATATGGTAATAAAAAAAGTGCAAGTTTATAATGAAAGAGAAGAATTAATTGATACTTATCAAGAACATTCAAACTTGTTTTTTACAGAAATTTGTAAAGAACAACATAATTCTGATTTACAAGCAAAAATGCTAAAAGCTTTTAAAAAAGCAGGATATACGATTACTTCTGAATATTGGTTTGATTAAAAGTAACATTTGGTTTCATTAATATGATTTCTTAAAAAAAGAAGTATGAGATTGTCTAAAAGCAGAGAGAAATATTTTTTACAACAATATTTTAAAACAAAAAACAATAAAGGATTGCCTACTTCTTTATTACAATTTGGTTCTCATGATGGAGTTATTACAGATGAACATTTGTATTTCATAACGCGCTATGTTTCTGAAATTAATACCGTTGTTTTAGGAGGTACAACTGTAACTGAACAAGGGTTGTTTTATTTGAAGCAAATAAAAAGCATTCATTATCTAGATTTAAGGGAATTGCCATTAAATGATTCTAATCTAGAGGCGATTTTACATTTTAGTATGTTACAAAATTTAGATATCAAAAATACAAAAGTTAGTATTCAAGGTATTCAGAAATTATTAGAAACATTTCCAAAACTAGAAACCATTCGTGTGGATATTCCTAAAGAAACTTCAACCGTTTTAGAAATTTGGAAAAAAAGATTTCCAAAATGCAAATTGATAATTAATCTTCTCTGAATATTTTGTAGTTTAGTTTTTTGTAAATTGCTAGTTGAGTATGATAAGAATAATAAAGAAATCTACTAAGATTATTTTAAAAACCATTTTAGGATTAACTGCTTTTATATTGATTTATGCCTTAGTTGTTTTTATTACCTCAATTATTTCGGTTAATAAAAACACTTCCACAGGCGCTCATAATACTATTCCTGTTTATATTCTTTCTAATGGCGTGCATACAGATGTGGTTTTGCCATTAAAAAACAATATTAAAGATTGGTCTACATCTATTTCTTATTTGCATACCAAAGCACAAGATAGTACGAGAAAATTATTAGCTTTTGGTTGGGGAGATAAAGGTTTTTATTTAGATACTCCTACTTGGTCAGACCTTAAAGCTTCTACTGCTATTAAAGCGGTAACAGGAATAAGTACTTCTGCAATGCATCTTACTTTTTATAAGGAATTACATGAAAATAAACAATGTAAAAAGTTCTTTATTACAGAAAAAGATTATAGACAATTAATTGCCTACATAGAGAATAGTTTTGTATTAAATTCTGAAAAAAAGATACAGCGCATTGGCACTTATTCCTATGGTAAATATGATGTGTTTTACGAAGCCAAAGGGAGTTATAGTTTATTCTACACCTGTAACACTTGGGCAAACCAAGCCTTAAAGGCAGGAAATCAAAAAGCGGCTCTTTGGACAGTTTTAGACAAAGGTATTTTTTATCATTATGAATAACAGTTGTTTTAACACCTATCTATTTCAAATTTTACAACACTATTTTCTGATTTAATCATAACGGGTATTTTTTCTAAAGTACATCGAGGTTCAATAGTAAACTGAATATAGCCCCTTACCATAAAATCTTCTAAAGTCTTTATTTCTAACTGTTGTTTGTAATACGTATTTACACGAATCCAATCTAGTAAAGGATTATTAGCTGATTCAGAATCACTTTGTTTAATTAGAAGTGGTGTCTCAATAAGATTGTTTTTTAATGTAAAGAAAGGAGTGTCCTCTATAAAAAAAGTAAACTTACCCTTGAAATCTTTTTTACTATTTGAAGAAGCATAATAAGCATTATTATAGAGCAACATTTGAATTTCTAAATCATAAACAGCATCACTTACTTCATGAATATCAAGTTTCATTTCATAAGGTTCAGCAGATACATTTGGACCGTACTGTAATGATTTCTCAGTCTCATTTTTTAAATTTTGACTAAGAATAGTGTCTGAAGTTGATTCTGTTTTTGATGAATCTATTTTGCAGCTTATCAGTAATAAGAAACAAAAAGGGAAAATTACATTTTTCATTTTTTCATTTTTTAGTATTAATAGAATGATTCGTCAAGCCATTTTCAATAATTTGACTTGACAATGTAAAACTAGAATTCAATGGAACCAAAAATGTCAAAAAAATGTCAAAAAAATGTCAATAGTTGTAAAATGTCATGAAAAAGTATGTTATTTACAACTAATTATGAATGTAACGTTGCCCTATTTTTTAAAAACAGTATTCTTTTACGGATTCTTTTGCTGTGTCATTTCGTGTGTTGAAAAACCAAATGAAGTTTCTTCCAGTCTGGTAAAAGTAGCCATACGTGAAGTTGGTCATCAGTTGTTATTAATAAATAAAGATTCGATATCTATTGTAAAACCGGTAAAAAAAATAGATGATTTTAATTACGAATTATCCTTTGAAGATCAAATTGCAATTGATCCAGATAGTTTACATATTTTAGTAAAGAGTAGTTTTCAAAAAGCGACTTTGCCTTCTAATTATTTAGTAGAAGTACAACAATGTGAAGACATGGAAATAGCGTATAGTTATCAAATGAATCAAAACATTGAAAAAGGGATAGTTCCTTGCAGTGGGAGACAGTTAAAAAAAGAATGTTATAGTATTCGTTTTCATTTTTTTGACAAAATAGCAACTTCAAATAAAGCAGGGACAGTTTGGGTTTTATATGTTTTGTTTGTTGGAGTTTTATTTGGAACTGCCTTTTTTTATTTTAAATTGAAGCGAACAAAATCTGTAGTTATAGAAGAAATATCTTCAACTAGCATACCTATTGGAAAATATAAGTTTTATCCAGAGCAAAACAAACTCATTAAAAATACTGTAACGGTAAGCCTTTCTAAAAAGGAATGTGAGTTGTTACTTCTATTTACTTCGAAACCTAATGAAATTATTAAAAGAGAGGAATTAACTAAAAAAGTGTGGGAAGATCATGGCGTTTTTGTAGGCAGAAGTTTAGATACTTATATTTCTAAATTACGAATGAAATTAAAAGAAGATACTTCTATTAAATTGCTCAATATTCATGGTGTAGGTTATAAATTAGAAATAAATTAAAAATTTAAAATACCTTTTTCTAATTACTTTAGAAAAGGTATTTTAATATTTGAAAAGGATAAACAAATTTAGCTTTATTCCTCAGTTTGTTCGGTCTTGGTTTTTTCGTTTGCTTCTTTTATCTTTAATTTGGTGTCATAAAAAGGCAATAGTAATTCGGAATCAGCATATTTACCGCTCAAATCAGATCCTTCGGGTGTTTTTACTAAAAGCATATTCCATTTGCCATCAACACCTATGTAAGTTTGATATTTTTCCTCTTTTACAATTAAATCAAGACATTTTTCTACCGCATATACTAATTCTTTTCTAGAAGATGGTTCAATTTTTTTCATATCACCCACTTTTAATAAAATAAGTAACTTATCCTCATTAATTTTAGAATAATATCTAATTTTATCCATATCTACACCTTCTATTGAAAGATCTATACAGGTTTTTAAATAGAACGAAATAGAATCTGTTTTTTTATCTGGTTTACTTCTTGTTTTGTAGATATCATCTTCTAAATATTCAGTTCTAACATCATCAAGAGATTCAT
The DNA here is from genome assembly GCF_004303025.1 of Flavobacterium sp. J27. Taxonomy (GTDB): domain Bacteria; phylum Bacteroidota; class Bacteroidia; order Flavobacteriales; family Flavobacteriaceae; genus Flavobacterium. The sequence continues at coordinate 69,590 of NZ_PJQW01000006.1, forward strand.
CAACTTCGTCCTTGTTGAAAAGATAACCAATAAACATAGATAGTAGTGAAAAAACTACAAAAGCAAAAATAAGTAAACAGCCGCAACCTTGCCAAGTTGGCGATTTTGGTGGATCAGCTTCTTGACTTTTAACGAGACTTTGTTTAATAGTTTCATTTAAATCTGATTCAGCATACGATTTTTTGCAATGGCTACATTCTAAAATGGTAGTTTTCCCAACAGGTAAAAAAGGAATCCAAAAAATATGAAAATAGCGCGAATAGGTAGTAGCAACTAGTGTGTTTTGATGATTGCAATTAACACATTCTGTGTTGTCTTCAAGAGCTTTTCTGTGAATTCTTGAAGCTCTAGTTCCAAAAAGAAATAGCATAAATATGGGCTTAATTTTAGCTAAAATAGAAAAAAAATAGTACAAAAAAATTTTTATTTGTAAAAGTAACATGCAAAAAGGGTATGCCTAGTAAAAGACAAAATTATATTCAAGTTAAAAATGAATAATAAGTCGATTAGTTTTTTGCAAAAAGTTTAGATACCAATATTTCTAAATTATGCCTTAAATTAAAAGAAGATGCATCAATTAAATTACTTAATATTCATGGTGTAGGATATGAATTGGAGATTGATTAAATTGACAATATTTTCTCATTTGAATTTTGTAATTTTTTTACATTATAAATTTGAAGTTTTTACCTATTATTTAATGCTTTATTTAGTTGTAATGAAATTCTTTTAATAATTTTTTTCTTTCCAGTTATTATAGGAATATCATTACCTTCATGATTTATATCTGTGGACAAATGAATCTTTATACAAGTTATGAAATTTATTGCTTTCGAAATCTTTCATTAACATTTCATAGGCTTCTTTAATTTCTTTAAAACGTTCTTCATAAAATGGATCATTATTATTTTTATCTGGATGAAACTTTAGAGCATTAAACTTATAAGCTTTTTTTATTTCTTCTTTCGAACAATTTTGTTTTAAACCTAAAATCTGATAATAATTTTTACTCATTTTACGGTTAAAGTAAATATTTAATTTTTTTAGAATCACTTAACCAAATATATCAAAAAAAAAAGCTCAAATTTTATCTTTTTTCAACTCAAACTCACAACAAACAACCAACAACAGAAAACTTCTTAACCCTTTTGTCAATAACTTATAAAACACAGACTTTCATTTTTTAAAGAGAAATAGTATATTGCACAAAATCCAAAATCTGTTTATGCTAGAGCAAAATCAATATACCGAAGACAATATTCGTTCACTCGACTGGAAAGAGCATATTCGTATGCGTCCCGGTATGTACATTGGAAAATTGGGAGACGGTTCCTCTCCAGACGACGGAATTTATATCTTACTCAAAGAAGTTATCGACAACTGTATCGATGAATTTGTTATGGGTGCTGGAAAAACCATTGAAGTAACCATAAAAGATAAATTAGTGACCGTGCGCGATTATGGTCGTGGAATTCCTTTAGGGAAAGTGGTAGACGTAGTTTCTAAAATGAATACTGGTGGTAAATACGATTCCAAAGCTTTTAAAAAATCAGTTGGTTTAAATGGTGTGGGTACCAAAGCGGTAAATGCATTATCGAACTACTTTAGAGTAGAATCGGTACGTGATAACCAACAAAAAGCAGCAGAATTTTCAGCGGGTAATTTAACTACGGAAGAAGAAGTAATTGAAACAACGAAGCGTAAAGGAACCAAAGTATCTTTTGTTGCCGATGAGACCATTTTTAAAAATTATAAGTATCGTAATGAATACATCATTAAGATGCTTAAGAACTATTGTTATTTAAATCGCGGTTTAACGATTTATTACAATGGAGAAAAATTTGTATCGGAGCATGGATTAAAAGATTTGCTAGAGGAAAACATTGCAGAAGAAGATATGGTGTATCCTATTATTCATCTGGAAGGTAATGATATTGAAATCGCCTTAACCCATAGTAAATCACAATATTCTGAAGAATATCATTCGTTTGTAAACGGACAAAATACGACGCAAGGAGGAACGCATTTAGGTGCTTTTCGGGAAGCGATTGTAAAGACGATTAAAGAGTTTTATAATAAAAATTTTGAAGCTTCCGATATCCGAAAATCCATTGTTTCTGCCATTTCTGTAAAAGTGGAAGAACCGGTTTTTGAATCCCAAACCAAAACCAAATTAGGTTCTACCGATGTGGGACCAAAAGGACCTACAGTGCGTACGTTTGTCAATGATTTTGTAAAAACGAAACTAGATAATTTCTTACATAAAAATCCGGAAACAGCAGATGCTTTATTGCGTAAGATTTTACAAGCAGAACGCGAAAGAAAAGAACTTTCTGGTATTCGTAAGTTAGCCAAAGACAGAGCTAAAAAAGCAAGTTTGCATAATAAAAAACTACGCGATTGTCGGGTACATTTAACCGATGCTAAAAATCCAAGAAGTTTAGAAAGCACGCTTTTTATTACGGAGGGAGATTCGGCTTCTGGATCAATTACGAAATCAAGAGATGTGAACACACAAGCGGTTTTTAGTTTGCGCGGAAAACCGTTGAATTCGTATGGAATGACCAAAAAAATTGTCTACGAAAACGAAGAATTCAATTTGTTGCAAGCCGCTTTAAACATTGAAGAAGATATGGGCGATTTGCGTTATAATAATATTGTTATTGCAACCGATGCCGATGTCGATGGAATGCACATTCGCTTGTTGTTAATCACCTTCTTTTTACAGTTCTTTCCCGAATTAATAAAAGACGGTCATTTGTATATTTTACAAACGCCATTATTCCGTGTGCGTAACAAAAAAGAAACGATTTATTGTTATACTGATGAAGAAAGGGTCAATGCGATTGAAAAATTAAAACCAAAACCAGAAATTACCCGATTCAAAGGATTGGGAGAAATTTCACCAGACGAGTTCAAACATTTTATAGGAGACGATATTCGTTTAGATCCTGTTATGCTGGATAAAGCGACTTCCATTGAAACCTTGCTAGAGTTTTATATGGGTAAAAACACGCCAGACCGACAAGATTTTATTATCAATAATTTGAAAGTGGAATTGGATGTAATTGAAAAGGAATAGTTCACAGCTTACAGTTTTAAGTGTACATTTTACTGTCAACTTTTTACTGTTAACCGTTAACCAAAAATATAAATGAAAGACGAAGAAGAAAACGTAAACCCAGACGAGCAAAACGAATTAGGAAACGAATCTCAAGAAACAGAAGGCTTTGATGACATCAAAACATCAGGACATCATTTCTACGAAAACAACGAAAATCCAGAAGATACCATTACAAAAGTAACGGGTATGTACAAGGATTGGTTTTTAGATTATGCTTCTTATGTAATTTTAGAACGTGCTGTTCCTGCTATTGAAGACGGTTTTAAACCTGTACAACGCAGAATTATGCACTCCATGAAAGAGTTAGACGATGGTCGTTACAATAAAGTAGCGAACATTGTTGGACATACCATGCAGTATCATCCGCACGGAGACGCGAGTATTGGTGATGCCATGGTGCAAATAGGTCAGAAAGACTTGTTGATTGATATGCAAGGAAACTGGGGAAACATTCTTACAGGCGATAGTGCTGCGGCTTCTCGTTATATTGAAGCGCGAATTTCTAAGTTAGGTCACGATATTTTATATTCACCAAAAATTACTGAATGGGGACTTTCTTATGATGGTCGTAGAGCAGAACCCATTAATTTACCAGTAAAATTCCCATTGCTTTTAGCACAAGGAGCAGAAGGTATTGCAGTAGGTTTGTCAACCAAAGTATTGCCGCACAATTTCAACGAACTAATTGATGCTTCCATTAAAATATTAAAAGGAAAACCGTTTACCATTTATCCTGATTTTCCAACAGCTGGTATTGCGGATGTTTCTAATTATAACGATGGAATGCGTGGCGGTCGTGTAAGAGTTCGTGCCAAAATCAGTCAGTTAGACAAAACCACTTTAGTTATTTCTCAAATTCCTTTTTCAACGAATACTTCAACCTTAATTGATAGTATTTTGAAAGCCAATGAAAAAGGGAAGATTAAAATCAAACGAATTGAAGATAATACAGCGGCTGAAGTAGAAATTTTAATTCACCTTCCAGCAGGCGTTTCTCCAGATAAAACAATCGATGCATTATATGCGTTTACCGCTTGCGAAACTTCTGTTGCACCTTTAGGTTGTGTGATTGAAAATAACAAACCATTGTTCATTGGAGTTTCAGACATGCTGAAAATTTCGACGCAAAGAACGGTGGATTTGTTAAAAAGAGAGTTGGAAATCCAATTGGATGAATTGGAAAACAAATGGCATTTTTCAACCTTAGAGAAGATTTTTATTCGTGAAGAAATGTACATCGATTTTAAATTGTATGGTGATAGAGAATCATTATATGAATACTTGTACAAACGTTTCGAACCGTTTAAAAAAGATTTGGTGCGCGATATTCATGACGAGGATTTACAAAAATTAACGCAAATTCCAATGATTCGTATTACACGTTTCGATTCGGATAAAGCGGATGAAGCCATCGCTAAGTTGGAAGCTGAAATGGAACAAGTAAAACACGATTTGGAACATATTATCGATTTTACAATCGCTTTCTTCACCAAATTAAAAGACAAATATGGTAAAGGTCGTGAAAGACAAACCGAATTAAGAAGTTTTGATACGATAGAAGCGACTAAAGTAGTCTTGAGAAACACCAAATTATTTGTCAATAGAGAAGAAGGATTCCTTGGAACAGGATTGAAAAAAGACGAATATGTTGCGGATTGTTCTGATATAGACGATGTGATTGTTTTCCTTAGAGATGGTCGCATGGTAATTACTAAAGTAGACGACAAGAAATTCATTGGTAAAGACATCATCCATATAGCTGTTTTCGATAAAAATGACAAACGAACCATTTATAATGTAATTTATAGAGATGGAAAGAATGGGGCGACCTTTATAAAACGATTTAATGTTTCGGGTGTAACTAGAGATAAAGAATACCACATTACCCAAGAAAAACCAGGTTCGCAAATTTTATATTTCTCACACAATCCAAATGGTGAAGCAGAAGTTGTAACCATACTTTTACGTCAGGTGGGAAGCATCAAAAAACTGAAATGGGATTTAGATTTCTCTGAAATTTTAATCAAAGGAAGAGGTTCTAAAGGAAATACGGTTTCTAAGTATCCAATCAAAAAAATAGAATTAAAAGAAAAAGGAATTTCAACCCTTCGTCCTAGAAAGATTTGGTTTGATGATACCGTGCAACGCTTAAATGTAGATGGAAGAGGTGAATTATTGGGCGAATTTAAGCCCAATGATCGTTTGCTTATTATCCATCAATCTGGTAAAATAAAAACGATTATTCCAGAACTATCTACTCATTTTGAAGAAGATATGATTGTGTTGGAAAAATGGAAACCAAGTAAGCCTATTTCAGCGATTTATTATGATGGTGAAAAAGAACGCTATTACGTAAAACGATTTGTGATTGAAAATGAAAATAAAGAAGAAATTTTTATTTCTGAACACGATAAATCACAATTAGAAATTGTTTCAACCGATTGGAAACCAATGGCTGAGGTAGTTTTTGCCAAAGTAAAAGGTGTTCAAAAAGAAACCATTCAGGTTAATTTAGAAGAATTTATTGCCGTAAAAGGCATTAAAGCATTGGGTAACCAATTAACCGCAGATAAAATAAAACAAATTAATTTATTAGAATCTTTACCATTTGAAGAACCAGTAGAACCTGAACCAGAAAAAATGGAAGTAACCGATGAAGAGTCGGTTTCAGAAAATATAAAAACCGATTTGGAAGATGACGGTCAAATTACGTTAAGTTTAGACTAATAAAAAAAAGCTGTATTGAAAAATACAGCTTTTTTATTTTTTTTTCATGTTTATTTTAGAATAAATCATAATTAGGATAAGCCGATACATTTTTCACTGCTGTGGATAAATCGTTAAGCATTTTACTTAAATTAGAATCATTAGAAGGTGCGTTATTCACAATGATAGCAATACTATAACCACCACCTATTTCCGCCAACCAAGATCTTGATCCGCCATGAGCACCGTTATGATTTTGTCGGTCTCCTGAAACACTCCAACCGCATGCATAACCCGGTGATAAAGTTGTGTCTTGAGTTAAAATAGTATGCGTACTTGCTTTGATAATATCTGGAGGAGTTGCGCTTCCATCTACTTTACCTAAATATTTTACTAAATCGATTGGTCTCGCTACCCAGCCACCAAAACCAGCCCATAATTGCATGTTTTGTTTGGTTTCTGGAGTATAATGTGCTTCATTTGATTTTACACTTCCATTGGCTAAACCAACATACATTCCTGAACCTACACCAGAAGGAGTCAATACATTATTACGAATAAAAGCCTCATAGGATTGTCCGCTTATTTGTTGGATTATACAAGCTAAGATAAAATAACCCGTATTAGAATAAGAATATTTCGTGTTAGGATCAAATTTTAGTAAATCAGAGGATTTTAATAGCATCTTCATGGTATCATCATAAGTTTTGTCTTTATTCCAAAATTCTGCCTCTCCATTACAAGTACGTAAACCTGATGTATGATGTAATAATTGCGAAACCGTAATTTGATTTAATTTAGTTTTGTCTGCAGGTGTTGGATATTTAGAACCTAGAATGCTATTTGGTCCAAATACTTTTTGGTTCATACTAATTTTATTTTGCTCTAATAATTTCATTATTCCAGCAGCAGTAACTCCTTTAGAAATACTCATAATTCGCATCGAATGATTTGGAGATAAGTATTCGTTTTTGGATTTATCTGCATAACCATAAGCTTTAGCAAAAACTAATTTTCCATTTTTGGTAACCGCAAATGACAAGCCGTCTACACCTTGGGTTTTCATGTAATTGTTAGCCGCATTATCTAAAATAGTTAAATCAGATGATCTCATCGCTGTATTTGTCCAAAAGGCGTTGTATTTATCACCACTACCAGAAGCAAAAGCATTCACAAATTCAGGAACATAGCCTTGGTAATACATATTGTCAAATGTATGTTGGTAATTCACTCTGCTTAAACCATGTCTGGCTGCCCATGCAGGTGTAGCCGATTTTTCCCAAACTGCAGCATATAAATCGGTATTTCCTTTTTGGTAACCGCTTACTGATTTTAAATGGTATCCTTTATTCGTACAGTCATCAAATGCTTTTTGATAATCTGCTGCTGAAAGATTATGTCTTGCAATAATAGCTCCTGATTTTTTTTCCCAAAAGGCTAAAAAATATTCTTTTCCATTTACTACATAACCACACACTTGTTGTAATTGGTAACCTAATTTGCCATAATCATCAAATGCTTTTTGATAATCAGTCGAAGTCATATTGTGTCTTGCTTTCCAAGCTCCACCAGCTCTTTTATCCCAAATAGCGGCAAATTTTGCTTGATTACCTACAGCATAACCTGATAAACATACAGGTCTGTACCCTTTACTTACTTTGTCATTAAAATCTTTTTGATAATCAGAAGAAGACATACCATGTCTAGCAGCCCAAGCTGGACCAGCTATTTTTTTCCAAATAGCAGCATATAATTCTTTTCCATTGCTAGTGTATCCAGAAAGAGACGTTACGCGATACCCTTTCGCATTTAAATTGTTAAATTCAGTTTGATACTGAGCAGAAGTCATTGCATGTCTCGCTACAAATTGAGCAGACATTGTTGCAGTAATAAATAATAATACCGCGACTAAATTTTCTTTTTTAAATAATTGTTTCATTTTTTTTTGTTTTTTTACCTGTTTGGGTAATTGATTTTTTGTTTGACAAAGGTAAGTTCCTATAACTTTTTGATAAAGAGTAGTAATACTGTTTTTTTAGGGTAAAATACCCTGTTTATTTTGCTGTATTTTTACGGTTTGTCTATTACTTGAAAGTTTATATTTTGATTAACATCTACTTAGTATTAAAATATGTTTTTTTTTTGTAAATTTGGTTTTGATTATGAAGCAGTATCGTTATATGTTAGTGTTTGTATTTCTTGGGTTCTTATTGAAGCCAAATGAAACCTATGCTTGTTCGAAAAATGTTGCTACAGAAAAAACATGCTGTACTTCTGCAAAAAATAAATTTCAAAAGAAACAGCATACCTGTTCAGACGATAAAGAAGAAAATAAATCCTGTCAAGGAAATTGTGATAATAGCAATTGTAATGTAAGTCTTGCTTTTTCAAGTATTTTACCAAATAACTATTCTATAAAGTTAAATAATGTAGTCTTTTTACATGGAAAGACTAATTTTAGTTATTTAGAAAAAAGAAATACCATTCCTTATTTTTCCATTTGGTCTCCTCCTAAAATAAGTTAATTTATACTACTGTCTAGCCATAAGTGTGGCTTTTTGTCTTTTTTTAGAAAAAGAAGTATTATTATTTACAAATTAACTTTATAAACAATGAAATCAATTCAAAGAATAATGATGCTACTATTTGTATTAGTAGCATTTACATCATGTAATGCACAAATTAAAAATGAAACTTCTATTACAGAAAAAATAGCAGGTAATTGCGGAATGTGTAAAAAAACTATCGAAAAAGCTGGAAATTTAAAAAATGAAGCTTCCGTAAATTGGGATAAAGAATCAAAATTAGCCACCATTACTTTCGATTCTAAAAAAACAAGTAAAGATGCCATATTAAAGCGTATCGCTTTGGCAGGCTATGATAATAATTCCTATTTAGCGCCTAAGGAAGCCTATGATAATTTACCTCAATGTTGTCAATATGAAAGATTAAACAAGCAAGAAAGCGTTGTAATGCCATCAAATACAAAGCATGAAGAAAATTCTGAAGGAACTCAAACAAATTTAGAAAAAGTGTTTGAAACGTATTTTGAATTAAAAGATGCTTTGGTAGATTCCAATTCTAAATCGGTGTCAAAGTTAGCTTCTGATTTAGTAATCCTTATAGAAAAAGTTGATATGCATTCTTTAGATGCAAAAACACATAGGTTTTGGATGGAAAAAAAGATGCACTTAAAAGAAAACGTTTCCACTATTGCGAATTCAAAAAAACTAGAAGGACAACGAGCAAACTTCATAGAGTTATCTGAAAATATGTATGCTTTGATGAAAACTTCTAATTTGAACAATGCAATTTACTATCAGCATTGCCCTATGGCTAATGATGGAAAAGGAGCGAATTGGTTAAGCAAAGAAGAGGAAATTAAAAATCCATATTATGGAAGTATGATGTTATCCTGTGGTAAAACAATTGAAACTTTAAAATAAGTTGTAATGAGATTGTTATGTAAATTGTATAACAATCTCATTAAATTTTAAAATAGCCATATATAAACTTATTTATATTTTTATGTCTATTAAAAATATAAACATTATGGAAATGAGAAAGATGCACCAAAATAATAAACCTTATTTAAAATTTGCAGTGATTATGGCAGTATCATTTGTATTAATGTATGCTGTAATGTTTTTGAATGTTGCCGAATTCAATCATATTTTTAATAGTTTAACACGAGTTTACATGACTACTTTGATGATTGCCACAATGGCTATTTCTATGTTGTTATTTATGTGGAAAATGTATCCGAATAAAAAAGTAAATTATGGAATCATTGGTTTTTCAACAATTGTTTTTTTCGGAACCTTATATTTACTGAGAACACAAACTCCAATTAATGATGTTCAATATATGAAAGCCATGATTCCGCACCATTCATCAGCTATTATGACCAGTAGTAAGGCTACATTTAAAGATCCAGAAGTGAAAAAGTTATCACAAGATATCATTGAAGCTCAAGAACGAGAAATTGCTCAAATGAAAAAAATGATAGAACGTTTAGAAAATAAACAGTAGTACATGAAGCAACTTCATATTAAAAATATGGTTTGTAACCGTTGTATTATGGTTGTTACATCCGAACTTGAAAAATTGGGTTATTCTTTAGTTTCAGTAGAATTAGGAGAAGTTGTTTTAAAAAAACAGATTTCTCAAAATGAAAAAGAGACTATTGCGCACCGTTTGGGAACCTTTGGTTTTGAAATTTTAGATGATTCAAATAGCAAAACAATCGAAAAAATAAAAACGTTATTGATTGATTTAGTGCAATATAAAAACAATCTTTTAAAATTGACTTTGTCAGACTTTTTGGTTCAACAATTACATCAAGATTACAGTAAACTGAGCAATTTGTTTTCTAACGTGGAAGGAATTAGTATTGAAAAATATTTTATCAACCTGAAAATTGAAAAAGTAAAAGAATTAATTGTTTATGATGAATTGTCTCTTTCTGAAATTGCTCATCTTTTGAATTATAGTAGTGTAGCGCATTTGAGTAATCAATTTAAAAAAAACACTGGTTTTTCTCCCAGCTATTTTAAAAAGTTAAAAGACACTAAACGAAAAGAGTTGGATCAATTATAAATTTTGCAAAATCTATCCATAATTGTGTAAGTAATTGGTTTTTTAGATTCCGAAATTTGTAATACTAAAGATTTAAATTATGACTCACAAATATACTATAGAAGGAATGACTTGTTCGGGCTGTGAAGCTACAGTAAAATCAAATTTACTAAAACTAGAGAATATCACAGACGTTACTGTTTCAAAAGAAGAAAAAGAAGCTCTCATTACCATGTCAAAGCATGTAGAGTTGCCAATTTTGCAGAATGCACTTGGTGGAAAAGAAAGTAAATACCAAATTTCTATTGGTAAACAAACAGATAAAAAAGAAAAACATTCAGGGTGCTGTACTACAAATGAAGTCAAGCAATATCCAGATCATCATCACCCAGTAGGAAAATATTATTGTCCCATGCATTGCGAAGGAGATAAAGTATATGATAATCCTGGTGATTGTCCAGTATGTGGTATGGATTTAGTAAAACAACCAGTAGTAAGTCTCGCAACAAAATACACTTGTCCAATGCACCCAGAAGTTGAGGAAGACAAACCAGGAAGCTGTCCTAAATGCGGTATGGATTTAGTACCTATGCAACCTACAAATTCTGAAGAAGAACAAACTTATGTTGCTTTATGGCATAAAATGAAAGTGGCTTTGCTATTTAGTATTCTTGTTTTTATTATCTCTATGTCTGAAATGATTCCGAATAATCCTTTGTATGAATTAATGGATTTAAAAAAGTGGAATTGGGTTCAATTTTTTCTAACGTTACCGGTTGTTTTTTATGCTTGTTGGATGTTTTTTGAAAGAGCTTGGAAATCCATTGTCAATTGGAACTTAAATATGTTTACTTTAATAGGTATTGGAACAGGAGTTGCTTTCCTTTTTAGTATAACAGGAATGCTTTTTCCAAATTTTTTTCCAAACCAATTTAAAACAGCAGAAGGAACTGTACATCTTTATTTTGAAGCCACAGCTGTGGTGTTAACATTAGTATTACTAGGTCAACTTTTAGAAGCGAAAGCACATAGTAAAACAAGTGGCGCTATTAAAGAATTATTGAAGTTAGCTCCAACTGACGCAACTATTTTAGTTAATGGTAAAGAAAAGAAGATTTCAATTCATGATATTCAAAAAGGAGATACTATTAGAGTAAAACCAGGTGAAAAAATACCAGTAGACGGAAAAATAATTGAAGGTAATAGTACCATTGATGAATCCATGATTTCTGGAGAACCTATCCCTGTAGATAAAAAAGAAGAAGATGAGGTAAAATCAGGAACGATTAATGGTGTCCATTCTTTTTTAATGGTAGCAGAAAAAATAGGTTCAGAAACATTGTTATCGCAAATTGTTCAAATGGTTTCAGATGCTAGTAGATCAAGAGCGCCCATACAAAATTTAGTAGATAAAATTTCTAAATATTTTGTACCTATAGTTGTTATTATTTCCATTATTACTTTTATCCTATGGTGGCTTTTTGGACCAGAGCCCAAATTAGTTTATGGTTTTGTAAATGCCATTGCGGTCTTAATTATTGCTTGTCCTTGTGCCTTAGGTTTGGCAACCCCAATGTCGGTTATGGTTGGAGTAGGAAAAGGAGCCCAATTAGGTGTGCTAATAAAAAATGCAGAAGCTATTGAAAAAATGAACAAAATTGATGTTTTGATAACTGATAAAACAGGCACATTAACAGAAGGGAAGCCCTCCGTTGAAGCTATAAAAGTAGCACATAGTGATTCAAATGAAATCTTAAAAAAAATAGCGTCTTTAAATCAAAATAGTGAGCATCCATTGGCTAACGCAGTAGTTACATTTGCCAAAAAGAAAAAAATAGATTTTTATAAAGTAACCGATTTTGAATCTGTTACAGGAAAAGGTGTGAGAGGCAAGATAAATGGTGACCAAATACTTTTAGGAAATGAAAAGTTATTAGAACAGGAACGCATTTTTGATTATGAAGATATTGAAAAACAAGTTATTGTTGAACAAGAGAAGGGCAAAACAGTTTCTTACATTGCTATAAATAAAAAAGTAGTTGGATATATTACTATAACCGATGCTATTAAAAAAACAAGTTTGGAAGCCATCCAAAAATTAAAAGAGAAAGGTGTTACTGTTGTAATGCTAACTGGAGACAATGAAAATACAGCTAGAGCAGTCGCTACAGAATTAGCCGTTTCCGATTTTAAAGCGGGTTGTTTACCAAATGACAAATTAAATTATATAAAAAAACTACAACAAGAAGGTAAAATTATAGCCATGGCTGGAGATGGAATTAACGATGCCCCAGCACTAGCACAAGCAGATATTGGAATTGCAATGGGAACGGGTACAGATGTAGCCATTGAAAGTGCTAAAATAACTTTGGTAAAAGGAGATTTAAAAGGAATTGTAAAAGCGAAGCAATTAAGTCATGCCGTAATGAAAAATATAAAGCAGAACTTGTTTTTTGCCTTTGTATACAATGCTATTGGAATACCAATTGCCGCTGGATTGCTTTTTCCTTTTTTCGGAATGTTATTATCTCCTATGATAGCTGCTTTAGCCATGAGCTTTAGTTCGGTTTCTGTTATTGCAAATGCTTTGCGATTACGAACGATAAAAATTTAAAATAATGAAAAAAATAATATATATAGTAACTATACTCTTACTTACTGGAACTACTATCGCGCAAAAAATAGTTCGGTATGACTTACATATTCGTGATACAATTGTTGTTTTTTCTGGAAAAGAAAAAAGAGCGATAGCGGTTAATGGTCAAATTCCTATGCCAACTTTAACTTTTACAGAAGGTGATTTAGCAGAAATTCATGTGTATAATCATTTAGAAGAAGGAACTTCATTACATTGGCACGGTTTATTTTTACCTAATCCAGAAGATGGTGTACCTTATTTAACACAATTGCCTATCAAACCTGGCACAGAACATGTTTATCGTTTTCCAATTGTACAGTCTGGAACCCATTGGTACCATAGTCATAGCGGTATGCAAGAACAAATTGGAATGTATGGTTCTTTAATTTTAAAGAAAAAAATAGACGATTCAACATTCAGAAAAGGAATCGATGATATTCCTCAAATACCAATTATTTTAAGTGAATGGACAAATTATAATCCGAAGAATGTACACCGTATGTTGCATAATGCATCGGACTGGTTTGCTATTAAAAAAGGAACAACTCAAAGTTATGCTGAAGCCATTCGAGAAGGTCATTTTAAAACGAAATTAACAAACGAATGGAAAAGAATGTTAGCCATGGATGTAAGTGATGTTTATTACGATGCATTTTTGTTAAATGGGAAAAAAGAAAGTCAATTAAGTCAATTTACAAAAGGGGATAAGGTGAGACTACGGATTGCAAATGGTGGTGCATCCTCTTATTTTTGGTTACAGTATGCAGGTGGGAAAATAACAGTGGTAGCTAATGATGGTAATGATGTGGAACCTGTTGAGGTGGATCGGTTGATTATTGGAGTTTCGGAAACCTATGATGTAATTGTAACGATTCCAAATGAAAATATTTCGTATGAATTTTTAGCTACACCAGAAGATAGAACTAATGCTACCTCTATATTTATTGGGGAAGGAGTAAAACAATTGGCTAATCCAATGCGTAAATTAAACTATTTTGAAGGTATGAAAATGATGAACAGCATGATGCATATGGATGGTACTATGGATGATATGGGTATGCAAATGAGTTTTCAAAAAATGGACATGAATACGGTAATGTATCCTGAAATTGCAGGAAATTCTATGAGGAATAAAATGGATAAACAGGAAAAAATGAATGCTAATGGAATGGAGATGAACCATAGCAATCATAATATGCCTTCTAAGGAATCCAAAAGGGTAACCTTAAATTATGCGATGTTGAAATCACCTACAAAAACAACATTACCAAAAGAAGCACCTGTTCGTGAATTGCATTTTGAATTAACAGGAAACATGAACCGCTATGTTTGGAGTATGGATAATAAAGTACTGGCAGAAACAGATAAAATTTTAATAAAAAAAGGAGAAATACTTCGCATTACTTTATATAATAATTCCATGATGCGTCATCCCATGCATTTACACGGACACGATTTCAGAATTTTAAATGGACAAGGCGATTATGCTCCACTTAAGAATGTTTTAGATATTATGCCTATGGAAACAGATGTCATCGAATTTGAAGCAAATGCTGATGGAGATTGGTTTTTTCATTGCCATATTTTGTATCACATGATGGCAGGAATGAATCGTGTTTTTAGTTATGAAAATTCTAATCCTAATCCTTATCTGACGAATAAAGAAAAAGCATATAAAAAATTGCAAGCAGAAAGTAATCGTTTTCATTTTATGGCTGAAAATGACTTTGCCACCAATGGAAATGATGGTCAAATGATGTTACAAAATACGCGCTGGAGTTTGGCTACAGAATGGCGTTTGGGATATAATGATCACCATGGGTATGAATCAGAAACACATATAGGAAGATATATTGGAAGAAATCAATGGTTTATGCCTTTTATAGGTTTCGATGCTCGATATCGTAAATTGAATCATGGCGAAATTGAGGAAAATTTATTTGGTCAAACAAGTACAAAAGACAAGCGATTACAAGCCAGTATTGGATTTGCTTACACCTTACCCATGCTTATTATTTTTCAATCGGAATTGTATCATGATGGCAATGTCAGACTGCAACTTATGCGTGAAGATATTCCTATTTCAAAACGCTTGAGAATGGCTTTTATGGTAAATACAGATAAAGAATATATGGCAGGTTTCAAATACATTGCTGGTAAAAATATTGGAATAACAACACATTATGACAGCGATATGGGAATTGGTTTTGGAGTGAATTTGAATTATTAAAAGAGAATAAATTCACATTGGGTTAATGAAAAATTAAGATACTAACCTTTTTGTAAAGTTTTGATAAACTTCACCTATAAGTATAGTAATACTTGATTTACTTTTTGTTTACAATCATGGGGTAATTTTGGACAACAAATAAACAACCCTTTTATTATTATGAAAACAAATTTTAAATCTATTTTTTTACTTGCTTTATCTATTACAGTAGTCTCTTGTAATGATGATGAAACAACAAAATTAAATGATAATCAAATTTCTGATGTAGGTTTTAATCAAATTAATTTTGGTGGAAAGAATATTCTTGATATGAAAGAATATTATCTAGTTGAGGGAGATATGATTATTGATAAAAATGATAATTATTCGAGAAATTATTATACTAATAATCTTGTTTCTAACACAAAAATCAATAATTTAAAAGTTATAATTGATAGTTCTATTCCTACAACAGGTACTGATAGCTGGCATACAGCTGTTGCAACTGCTATAAATCATTGGAATAACATTACAAATTCAAAAGTAAGTTTCACTTTAATTCAAAGTGGAGTAGCAGATATTACAATTAAAAGTGATACATTCTTGAGTCCTATGTTGCCAAATGGGGTAGTTGCTGGAGCGCCTACACCACCAGGGAATTGTAATCCAGGTTCATATATAGCTATAAATTTAGATTATAGTAATAATGTTAATGTTACTGAATTACAAAAAGTGTTTACAATTGTACATGAACTTGGACATACTATAGGTTTTAGGCACACAGACTGGAAAGTTCAAAATGAGAGTTCTCTACCAGGAGATAATCCAATCCAATATGCTGCGTATGTACCAGAGTCAGATCCATATTCAGTAATGATTTCAAGTACTAGTAATTGGAGTTTTCAAGGTTTTAGTGCAATTGATGTGAAATCAATTGAGGCTCTTTATCCAATTAACAATGATATTATTATTTTTCCACAAGAGGGTTATAATACGGCATATACATTAACTGTTAGATGGTCACCAATGTTTTTTTGCAACGAACTAGTTAATATCAAAATATATTTAGATAATGTTTTAATTGAAAATATTACGGGTTATCAAAATGTTGGTTTTTATAATTTAAACTCTAATACTTATGATGGGGATGTTAGGTTTGAAATATACTCACAATCAAATCCATCTTTAAACGATACAGTAAACTTTTTCCTATATAAAGATTAAATACATAAACAAACAATCTAGCTTTATGAAAACAAATTTTAAATCCATTTTTTTACTTGCTTTATCTATTACAGTAGTCTCTTGTAATGATGATGATACTAAAGAAGTAGAAACACAAGAATCTGTTACTTTAAAAAACCATTCACAAACACCTGCTTATTTAGCCAAAAAAACAGGTTTTGAAAGTCTTGAAATTTATTCTTTATTAAGTTCAGAGGATCAATTGTCTGAATCTCCTAATTTTGTTTATGGTTCAATGGCTGACGGAATGGGATTAATGAAATTAAGTG
Organism: Flavobacterium sp. J27; assembly: GCF_004303025.1. Taxonomy (GTDB): domain Bacteria; phylum Bacteroidota; class Bacteroidia; order Flavobacteriales; family Flavobacteriaceae; genus Flavobacterium. The sequence goes on from NZ_PJQW01000006.1 coordinate 86,359, forward strand.
ATGGAACCTATTCATTAATTAATAATATAGAAGCACATTATTCTATCGCTAGAATTTCATTTGACAAAACGTTCAAACCAGTTAAAGGAGAATACATTTTAAATGCATTAGCAACTACAGGTACAGCTCAATGTTCAGGATCTTTAATAACTCCTGAGGAACATGGGTTTGGTCCTTTATTTTTATCTGGTGGAGAATGGAATGGTTCTTCTCAAGGAGTTTTTGCAACTGACCCATTTAAAAGCCCTGATAATGCGGAATTGGCTACTATGCTTCCTGCTTTTGGACAATGGTCAACTGAAAATGCAGTAGTTATTGGTAAAGATGCTTATCCAAATAAAACTGTTGCATTTATAGGAGATGATACAGGTGATGATAATTTACCATCTGGACAATTAGCTATGTATATTGGTAACAGAGGTGATCTAGCAAGTGGAGAGTTATATGGATTAAAGGTTACAACAGCTGGCATAAATTATGAAATGGATATGCAAGAAGGAACTACATACCAAGCTGAATTTGTAGAATATACAGAAAGAACACTTGATGGTTTAGAGCAAGAGTCTAGAGATAAGGGAATTATGGGTTTTTCTAGAGTAGAGGATATTGACTATAGAAAAGGTTCGGGAAGCGCAAATAGAGAAATATATTTTGCTGTTACTGGAAAGAAAACAACAGCTTTAACCGATAAAGGAACTTTTTACGGTAGAATTTATAAAGTAGTTTTAGATGCTTCTAATCCAACTTTAGCAACTATTACTTGTGTTTTAGATGGAGATAACTTAACAGGTGTTGCCAAACAATTCCATAGCCCAGATAACATTGTGGTAACTAAAGATTATGCATACATCATGGAAGATCCAAACGGTTATCCAGATACAGGAGATAAAACACATTTTCCCTATTTATACCAATATAATTTAAATACAAAAACATTAAAAGTAGTTTTAGAATGTGATCAAATTGCAGCTGCAAACGCAGGAATTGGTTCCGCATCTTCAATGTGGGAATTAACAGGTATGATTGATGTTTCAGATATTATTGGGGTAGAAGGGTCTTTCTTAATTTGTACTCAAAATCACGGTTGGAATAATGATAGTTTTGTTGATCCAAATGCAATAACAAATACAACTAGAAAAGAAGGAAGTCAATTATATTTGATTAAAGGTTTAGAACGTTAATATGGTTAAAATATTGAAGATGAAAAACTTAAAGGCTATATTTGTATATAGCCTTTTGGTATTTATGAGTCTTAGTTGTAAAGAAAAAGAAGTGTATGAAACAATTGCTCCTTTACAACAATTAGAGATACAATTTAAAAATAATCTATGGATTACTGCTTTAGCTTTAGATTCCTTGAATGCTTCTGAAAATATAAAGGATAAACGCAGTTATTATTTAAAAGCACGAATGAATTTTAAGGTATGCGAGCCTATTTTGAGTTTTGTAGACGCAAGTAATTATAATTTTTTGAACCAACCTAATATTATAAAGGTTAATGAAGAAGATTTTACAGATATAAAAATTGATGAACCACAAGGCCTTCAAGTTATTGAAGAATTATTATTTAATAATGATAACTTGGATACTGAGTTCCTAAAACAGAATGTGTTAATAACTTCTATGCGATTAAAATTATTACATAAAAATCTCACTTTGAAGTATTTAAAAGAACATCATATTTTATGGATTATCAGAGATGCCCTAAACAGAGTGGCTTTAACTGGAATTACAGGTTTTGATTCTCCTGTGTTAACCAATTCATTGGAAGAAAGCAAGATAGTTTACACTTCTTTAAAAGAAATACTGTCTATTTACGAAAGTCAATTTCAAAATAAAGATTTGTATCACAATTGGATGAAGCAAATTGAAAGTAGTATTACTTTTTTAGCAGAAAAAGATTTTAATACGTTTGATAGATATACTTTTATCAAAGAACACACACATAAAGCTTTGGGAATTTGGAACCAAACCGTAACAGATTGGAATATTACCTTTCCATTCAAGCAACCAATTAATTATGACGTAACCAATTTATTTGAAAAGAATACTTTTAACATTAATTATTTTACCGATCAAAAAGAAAACCCTTTAGCTGAAGAAAAAGTACAGTTAGGGAAAATGCTTTTCGAAGATAAAACTTTATCTCATAATAAAACGATAAGTTGTGCAACTTGCCATAAACAGGAATTATATTTTACGGATGGTTTGATCAAATCTCCAGGAACTACTCGAAATTCACCTACTTTATTTTATGCAGCTTTACAAAAAGGTTTTTTTCATGATAAAAGAACGGGCAGTCTGGAAGGCCAAATTGTTGAGGTAGTAAATAATCCAAACGAGTTTCATTTGTCTTTAAATGATTTAGAGAAAAGAGTATTAGAAAATGAAGATTATGTGGCTACTTTTAAAAAAGTATATGCAAAAGGAATTGATAATCATTTAATTCGTAACGCTATAGCTTCTTATATTATGTCACTTAGTCCGTTTAATTCTAAGTTTGATTTAAACATGCAAGGCAAAGAAAATACTTTAACCAAGAATGAAATTAATGGTTTTAATCTGTTTATGGGGAAAGCAAAATGTGCCACTTGTCATTTTGCACCTTTATTCAATGGTTTGGTCCCTGTAGCATTTAAAGAGTCGGAATTAGAACTCATTGGTGTACCAAAAACAAAAGATACTTTACAAGCAATTCTTGATGACGATTTAGGACGTTATGGTGTTTACAAAACGGAAGAAAGAAAGTATTTCTTCAAAACGCCTACCATACGAAATATTGAAAAAACGGCTCCTTATATGCATAATGGGGTGTATACTACTTTGGAAGAAATTGTAGATTTTTATAACAAAGGAGGAGGTTTTGGTTTAGGATTTACTTTGGAAAACCAAACCTTGCCTTTCGATAAACTCAACTTAACGAATCAAGAGAAAGAGGATTTGGTCTTGTTTATGAAAACACTTACTGATAAGCTTTAAATATAAAAAAACTCCCAAATTTGGGAGTTTTTTTATTTATATGATTTATAGTTTTAATCTAAAAAGTCGTCGTTTGTTAATTTTTCATCCATTATTTTACTATTTTTCAATTGTACTGGTTTTCTGTTCTTTCTCATTTTTAAATTTAAGAATTCGACAAATAAAGAGAAGAAGATCGCAAAATATAGATATCCTTTCGGAATACTATGTACTTCAATATCGTTACCAAATTTGAAGTTTGCCAAGTGCGATCCTTCTGCTAAAAGCATTACTCCAATAAGAATTAAAAACGATAATCCTAATATTTGAATGGTTGGATGTTCATTAACAAATTTACTTACGGGTCCAGCAAAAGCTAACATTACAACAATAGAAAGAATAATAGCCATTATCATAATTTCTAAGGAACCTGCGTAACCAAAACCAGCTGGTGGTTCAGCAGAACTTACTAACCCGATTGCTGTTAAAATACTATCAAATGAGAAAACAATATTTAATAATGCAATTTGAATTATGGCAGCAGATAAACCGCTACTTGCTTTTCCAGCTGTGCTTTCTTCTTCACCTTCTAATTTATGGTGTATTTCGGAAACCGATTTGTATAATAAAAACAAACCTCCTCCAAAAATAATCAAACTCTGACCCGAAATACCTCCTGAGAAAAATCCAAAATCAAAGTCGTAAAAAGATTTTTTCAATCCCATGACCCATGTAATTCCAAAAAGTAAAATAATTCTAAAAACCATAGCTAATAATAATCCTATTCTTCTAGCTTTAGGTTGTTCTTCGGCTTTTAATTTTCCAGAAACAATAGATAAAAATACAATGTTGTCTATACCTAAAATAATTTCTAAAAAAGTTAAGGTTAACAGGGCAATCCAAGCATCTGGATTTGATAAAATCTCCATAGTGAGTTAATTTATTTGTTGTAAATTGTAATTAAAGTTGTTAAACGTAATTTATTCCTTTTTTGTTACAGATCCACGCTGTTTTTTTGTTTGACCTACAATGTTATATTCAAATGTATAACCTTTTGCATTGGTTGTCAGTATTTTTATTTGAACGGCATTTTTTTCACTCATTGATTTGGGATTGATTTTTTTGAGAATAAATTCGCAATCATTTACCCAGCGAACCGAAGATGTATCTTTTTTACCTCTAAACGTTTCAATTTGTATGGAATCGTTACGTTCAAAATAGGAAGTTTCTACTTTACCATCGATTTCTCGAATAAATTCAAAATTTCCAGTTTTAAAATCTTGGCAATTTCTTTCTTGTTCGTAGCAAGAAACCAAAAATAAGGATAATAAGAAAAAGAAAATGTTGTGTTTTTTAGTGCACATTTAAAATTTGTTTTTAATATTGTTTTTTGCAATTACTATTGTAATTTCTTAAGTTCGTCATCAGTAAAATGCTTCAATTCTTTCTCTTTAGCAAATTTGTCAGCATTGTATTCGTTGGATTTATTTTTAGGAATCGATAAACTGTTCCAATTGGTTTGTTTCAACATTTTTGCATAAAAAACAATTTGCCCAATGTGATATGGATAATGTGCTAATTGCCTGTTTATAGCATCTAACGCAGTCTGGCCTTCATTTCTAATGTAAATAATTTTGGATAAATCTTCGGGTTGAAGACTATGTATCGCATCAAAAAAGCATTGCCAACCTTCTTCCCAAAGTGCTAGTAAATTGTTCTTGTCTTCCTTTTCAAAAAGAGCATCAAACTCTTCGTCTCTTTTTCGCCATTCTTTTTCGCCATCGGCCGTCAAAAAATCGGTCCAACGTGACAACATATTGCCATGCATGTGTTTGATAATGGTGGCAATGGAGTTGGTATCATAATTAGGTGTTATGAATAATTGTTGCGTTTCTAATTGATCTATTGCTTTTTCGGCAATGGTTTTATAGTAAAGCATTTGTTTTTTAACGCTTTCTAAATAAATATTACTTGTTTCCATCGAATAAACTTTTCATAATGGTATTAATTCCTTTGAATCCTAGGTAAATAGCTATTGCACAAATGATAATTCCTATAGTTAATACATAAGGGTAAAGCGGGCTTTCCTCATTTTTAAACGAACTATTAATGACTATTGGCCCTATAAATAAAAGGGGTAAAGTACCAGATAAGTACTTAATTCCTTTTGCGAGTAATTTTTTATTGGTTCCCATAATATTATTCTATTGGAGGTGGTGGTGGAATTGGAGGTTCTGGAATCTTGTAGCCAACACCTAAATAAATACTAGATTTTTCTCTTTTTATACTTTCAATTTCTTTTTTTGTGAGCTCACAAATGGGTTTGCCAAATTTTTTTTGTGCGATTTCTTCATAATACAATTGATACCCTTTTTGAATGTCGATAAAAGTCTGTTCTATAAATTCTTTATTGGTGGTTAAATCCCAATTTAGTATGCAATTTTCAACGTAGTTATAATCGGTATCTGGTTTTTTTAAAAACTCATGAATATAATTTGCTATTGAATCATTTGCAATAGGTCTTTCATTAACTAAAACCTGATTGTCTCGATTGATTAAAACACGAGTAAATAATCGTCCACCACATACTATAGGACAACTCTTACAATGATTAAAAAGTGTTACATTCACTGTTTCATTGGTACTCAATTTTAAAAGAAACTCGTGGGTTTTACAACAAGTCTCTTCGTTTAGTTTTAGGGTTATTTCGTCTAAGATATCTTTGCGATATTGGTTGTAATCAATAGATACTACTGGTAAAGAATCATGAATGTCTAATAGGTACTTTTCATTAGAACAATACTTGAACGTTTTATTGGAAAACAAAAAATAACCACTTACTAAAAAGATAGTAATTAATGAAGCAAAAAGAAAGCCTTTGCTGTTATAATATTTTTTTCTTTTTCTCAAATTTAAAAAGTGATATTCAATCCAATACCATTTGAATTGGTAATTACTTTCATGTCAAATTGATAGCCAAGGCTGTTTGTGTTGCCTTTTACACTATCATTATATAGTTCAATACTTTTGTCTTTCATTCTGGTTCTTCCAGATAATATAGGGATGGAAACTCCTATTAATCCAGCACCTACATAAGTAAAACCAGATGGATAATCTGAATCTGAAACTAATCCTTTTACGACATCACCTACTACTAATCCAATACCAGCGCCCAATAAAAATCCTCCAACCGACTCTTTGGTTCTGGATTTTTTATACAATTGTAAGGCTTCAGGGTTAGCAGCTAGTGTTTTAGTAATTTCATGTTTGTATATTAAAGCATCATTTATATAAAACTTATTGTCTCTTATTTCAATTTGTTGGGAAAAAATAAAACCAGCAGATAGCAAACAAAAAAGAGAAAGTAATTTTTTCATAGTTTTAAATGTTTAAGGGTTATAGTTTGTAACAGCATTTCTAACACTGCCGTATTCTAATAATAATTTTTTGGCTAAATCGTATTCAATGGCAAGTTCTTCCATAATCATTTTGGTACCCCGATCAACTAATTTATCATTACTCAATTGCATGTCTACCATTTTGTTGCCTTTCACTTTTCCTAATTGAATCATGGTGGCAGTTGAAATCATATTTAAGACTAATTTTTGAGCCGTTCCTGCTTTCATACGACTACTTCCGGTAACAAATTCTGGTCCTACAACTACTTCGATAGGAAATTGAGCCGTTAAGGCTAACGGGCTTCCAGCATTACAAGTAATACAACCCGTACTAATACCATTTTCATTACATTTTTCGAGTCCTTTAATGACATAGGGAGTCGTTCCTGATGCCGCAATACCTATAACAACATCATTGGTGTTAATTTGCCATTCTTGTAAATCGAGCCAAGCCTGAGTGGTACTGTCTTCTGCATTTTCAACTGCTTTTCTAATAGCAGCATCACCACCTGCAATAATACCAATAACTAAATCGAAAGGAACTCCAAAAGTAGGTGGACATTCAGAAGCATCTACAATTCCTAAACGGCCAGATGTACCCGCACCAATATAAAAAAGACGACCTCCAAGCTTCATTTTAGAAACAATTTCGGTTACTAAAGCTTCTATTTGAGGAAGCGCTTTTGCAACTGCAAGAGGAACAGTCTGATCTTCCTTGTTAATATTGGTTAATAAAGTATGAACCGACATCTGTTCTAAATGTTCATATTTGGATGCTAGTTCGGTGGTTTTGGTAAAATTCATTTTGTATTACTGATAAATAGCTAAAATACAAAGATTTTTTGGGTATTGGGAATTTTAGTTTTAGAATTTAGCTACTATACAAAATAAGCTAAAACAATACCTAAAACAATTACTGTAAGTTTGGCTAAATTAAATTTATGTCCTTCACTTGTTTCAAAAATAATAGTAGAAGAAATATGAAATAAAATGCCAATAACAATACCCGAAATTTGCGTGTAATAATGACTTAAAAAATGCAAATGACTAGATAAGAAAGTTCCTAATGGAGTCATGGTAGCAAAAACAAACATAAAAAATAAAATAGCTTTTCTGTTTAGATGTGCATTGATAAAAAAAGTGGTTAGAATAATTGCAATAGGAAAATGATGAATAGCAATACCATATGCTAAATGATTGTGGGTGCTAATCGGCATTCCTTCTAATAAAGCATGCAAACATAAGCTAAAAAACAAAAGCCAAGGCATTTGGTGTAACGTTTGATGTCCGTGAACATGACCGTGTTCCGCACCTTTAGAAAAGTATTCTAAAATAATTTGAAATACAATTCCTATCATAATAAATATGCCTATGGCACTATTATGGTTATGATGATGATCTTCTGTGTGATGTAAATCGGCTTCGTATACTTCAGGTAATAAATGCATTACGGTTAAGGATAATAAAAAAGCTCCACTAAAGGCTAATAGTAGTTTTAAGTTTTTTTTACCTTTTGGTCGAAGATAAAGTGCTATAAAATAACCTGTCAATACAGATAGTAGCGGTAAAAGATAAACACTATAATCCATTATTTAAAAATCATAATTAAACGTTCTGAATCGTTTTTGTAAAACTTTTGCAGTTTATAATTTCCAAAAATATCCAGTAAATATATTCCAGCTTCTTCCATCATTTGTTCAAAATCAGCCAATCGAAGGGCTTGTACTTTTTCTGTAAAATGATACCTTTCTCCTTCGTAAGTAAATTCAATTTCTTTAAAAATATGATTGTCTTTGACATATCTTTTGATGTGAAAATCAATGTCATCAACAGTTTTTACTTCTTCTGGAACCAGATTTGCAATTACATAATCTACGTTCATAAAATCAATGCAGGCCAACCCCGTTTCATTTAAACTATTGTGAATAGCTTTTAAAGTAGTCAGATTGTCTTCATCTTTTTCAAAATAACCAAAACTGGTAAAAAGATTGAAGATGGCATCATATTTTTCTTCACAAATAGCACGCATATCATGTACTTTAAACTGTAACCTCTCATTCGCAAATTTTGACGCTTCAGCGATACTATTTTCTGATAGATCAGCACCCGTAACATCATAACCTAATGAATTTAAATAAATGGAATGTCTCCCTTTACCACAGGCTAAATCTAATATTTTGGCCTGTTCTGGAAGATTGAGATAACCGGTTAAGTTATCCATAAAATATTGTGCTTCCTGATAATCTCTGTCTTTATATAGAATATGGTAAAAAGGCGTATCAAACCATGATGCATACCATTTTTGTTTCATCGAATTGTTATTTTCTGTCATTGTTTCTTTACCAACCAAATTAATCCTGCAAAATTACATAATTTTTTGCTCTCTTGAAGGTATAACCTTATTCATTCTTTCTAAATCAAAGAAAAACTATCGACTAGAATAAAATTAATGTATTTTTGCAATTGAAATTGAGGTTTGAAAATGGAAAATTTTAAAATGGTAGCCAAAACCTTATTTGGATTTGAAGAATTATTGGCTAAAGAATTATTGCAATTAGGTGCTCAGAAAATAGAGCAAGGTACACGTGTAGTAAGTTTTGTAGGAGATAAAGGGTTTATGTATAAAGCCAATTTAGCTTTGAGAACCGCTTTGAAAATATTAAAACCAATTAAGACTTTTAAAGCGTATAACGATAAAAGTTTATATGACGGGATTCAAAAAATAGATTGGTCTGACTATCTGACAGAATATAAAACTTTTGTGGTGGAAACTACTTTACATTCTGAACATTTTAATCATAGTCAGTTTGTAGCCTTAAAAACAAAAGATGCTATTGTAGACCAGTTTAGAGAAGCTACAGGGAAACGCCCTGATATTGATAAAGATTTTCCAGATTTGCGAATTCATATTCATATTGATAGAGATATGGTAACTGTTTCTTTAGATACTTCTGGTGAATCGTTACATAAAAGAGGCTATAAAACAGCTACCAATATTGCACCTATAAACGAAGTGTTGGCCGCAGGAATGTTGCTTCTTTCAGGATGGGATGGTAATAGTCATTTTTTAGACCCTATGTGTGGTAGTGGAACAATTTTGGCTGAAGCAGCGATGATCGCTTGTAATATTCCAGCTAATATTAATAGAAAAGAGTTTGCTTTCGAGAAATGGCAAGATTGGGATAGCGAATTATTTGATAAAGTTTTAGAATCGTTATTAAAGAAAACACGCGAATTTCATTATACTATAACGGGTTATGATAAAGCACCAAGTGCTGTCGCAAAAGCGAAAGATAATATTCGTAATGCTAATTTAGAAAGTTATATTGCCATACGTCAAGCTAATTTCTTCGAGACTGAAAAAATGACCGAAGGACCATTGCATATGCTATTTAATCCACCATATGGAGAACGTTTAGATATACAAATGGAACGCTTTTACAGAGAATTAGGAGATACTATGAAACAAAAGTACCCAAATACTAATGCTTGGTTTATTACCGCTAATTTAGATGCCTTAAAATTTGTAGGTTTAAAACCTAGCAGAAAAATAAAATTGTTTAACGGTAAATTAGAAGCAAGATTGGTAAAATATGAAATGTATGCAGGTAGTAAACGAACCAAATTTCAAACTGATACTAACCATTAAAAATAAATCTAATGAGTAAAAAAACTAAAGCATTTTTCTATAACTTATTTGGTTTTTCTGTTTTTTATATTCCAGCATATTTATTAATCATGACCTTTACTACGCTTATTGGTTTTTGGATTGCAGGACCAGCATTTATCATTTCTTTGATATTGTCACCTAAATTTCAATATATGAATACTAGTGAAGGAGAAAAGATATTTATGAAATGGATTTTTAAAAAAGGAATTCACGAAGTGAAATAATAAAAAAGCAATATTAAAAAAACTAAAAAATCACTGTAAATAGTGGTTTTTTTTGTTTTTAAGCCTGTATATTTGCGCTCAAATAATAAACAAATAACAAATAAAATGATGATTACAAAAAAAATGAAAGCCGTTTTAGCTTGCTTTTCGATGTTACTATTAACAAGTTGTTCCGTTGATGATGGGAAAGATGGTGAAAATGGAGTAGGTTTTGATGAATTAACCAAATTTGGTGTTGTAAAACTAACATTAACAGGTGTGAGACCAGATGAAGTTCCATTTTCAAAAACAACTGCTTTTAAATTTACTTCTGTTGAAGGGAGCGATTACAATAGCAGTAATTCAGTACAACCTAGCGGAAGTAATTTAACGTTTAATATTCTAAGATATTTAAGTTCACCTGATGATGTATTTCAGGAGTCAACAGTGTCTTTTAGTTTGGATGTAACCGATGCTGGACTGGCTACACAAGCTTTAGACTTAAATTCATTTAGAATTGAAAACTTTGCTGTAGTAGGTGATGATTTAAAATACTTTGTGCTTTCTGATAGTTATAATACTACTAGTACGAGTGCTAATTTTCAAATCTCAAACTATACTTTTAACGACGCAACTAATGAATTGAAATTTACTTTTTCTTTTGATGTTCCTGCTTCTGATAATGATTCAGAACATGATATGAAGGTAAAAGGAGAAGTTAATGTTATCGTTTTAGAAGAGATTTAAAAGTATAACGCATAAAAAAGACCTCACTTTGAGGTCTTTTTTTTATATTTTTATTCCTGGAGGAAGCATATCTTGATATTTTCTGTTTTTTCTAAAAAACTTTATTAATTTTAAATGAGTAGGAACAACTTTTAATTTTCTTTCTTCGGCAATAGATAGAACGTTTTTTATAAATTCTTCGTGTAATGCTTCATCGGAATTTTCGTTTTCGCAAAACTTAGTTAGAAAAATTTTTCGTTCTTGTAGCGAGTATTCGATAGATACTAATCCAGCTTCGGTAGTAATTTCAAATTGTCTTAATAACTCGTTGTCTTTAATTTCCATTGGTTAATGCTTTAAAATTAAAAAATTTTAACAATTCTTAGTTAAATAATACTAAATTGCTATAAAAAGGCAGTGCAAAGTTAACGAATTGATAGTCAAATTCAAATAATTTTAACTTTTATGTTTTTTTATTCTTAAATGTTAATTAACTATTTATAAATGGAAGATTTACATTACATTTATACTTTAATTAAGTTATCCTTTCTTACTAATGTCTAGAATACCTGTTTACTTTATGCCTGGTTTGGCAGCAAGTTCTATTATTTTTGAAAATATAAAACTGCCTGAAGAAGAATATGAAATGTTTTACTTAGAGTGGTTTGTTCCAAAGCCTAAAGAGTCTTTAACTGACTATGCGTTACGTATGACTCAAAAAATCAAACATGAAAACCCTGTGTTAATTGGTGTTTCTTTTGGAGGTATTCTAGTTCAGGAAATGGCAACTCTTATTTCTACTCGGAAAACAATTATTATTTCTAGTGTAAAAACCTATAAAGAAATGCCTAGTAGAATGAAAATTGCCAAGAAAACTTTGGCCTATAAATTAATACCTACTAGTTTGTTGTCTAATGTAGAATTATTGGTAAAGTATGCTTTTGGAGACAATATTATAGCCAGTCGCATTAAATTATATGAAAAATATTTAAGTGTTAGAGATAAAAAATATTTGGATTGGGCTATAGAAAGTGTAATTTTATGGTCTAGAGACAAAGTGGATGAGAAAATAATACATATTCATGGTGATGCAGATTCTGTTTTTCCAATACAAAACATTAAAAATGCAATTGTAATTAAAGGCGGAACACACATTATGATTATAAATAAATATAAATGGCTCAATGAAAATTTGCCAAAATTGATTAACCCTATTGAAAAGAATTAAATTATGAAGACGGATGTTGTAAAAAGAATTGTTCTAATAACTGCAGTAATTTCTGTTAGTGCGTTATTTATTTATGCTACAAAAACAAACGTAGCTCAGATTGCTCATGTAGATTATCCTACACAGATGAATTTTGCTCAAGAAGAAGTACCAACTTACATGGTAGATGTTCAGGAAAGATTAGATAGGGAAATGGTTACCAACATTAATTATCATACGAATACTACTTTGGTTATCAAAAGAGCTAATAAAGTGTTCCCTATTATTGAGCCTATTTTAGCTAAAAATGGAGTGCCAGATGATTTTAAATATTTAGCAGTAATTGAAAGTAGTTTGGTAAATGCAGTTTCTCCTGCTGGAGCAAGAGGTGTATGGCAATTTATGCCTACTACTGCAAAAGAAAAAGGAATGGAAGTTAACGATTATGTAGACGAACGATATGATTTGGAAAAATCAACCGAAGCTGCTTGTGCTTATTTAAAAGAGGCCTATTTAAAATTTGGGAAAAACTGGACGTTAGCAGCTGCTTCTTATAATGGTGGTATGGCAGGTGTACAAAAACAATTAGATGCTCAAAAAGTAAGCAGTTATTATGATGTATTGCTTACTGAAGAAACGGCACGGTATGTTTACCGAATTTTGGCTTTAAAAGAAATCATGAAGAATCCTCAAAAATATGGATTTGAAATACCTTCTCATGCACTGTATTCTGAAATTCCAGTTAAAAAAATTGAAGTTGATTCTACAGTAACTGACTTAGCTGATTTTGCACTAACACAGGGAATTAATTATAAAATTTTAAAGATTCATAATCCTTGGTTAAGAGATAAATCATTGCCTAATAAATCTAAAAAGAAATATGTTATTGCTATCCCAACTGAAGGATATAGTAAAATTGAAAACTAATAATAAAAAAGCACTCTTTCGGAGTGCTTTTTTATTTATCGAAAAAGAAATCGTTAGATTCTCTTCATTTGTTCTTTCATCATTTTTATTTGATCTTTTAACATACCGTGTTTGTCCAATTTCTTTGCTTCTGTTAGCAAATTATTGGCTTCCATTTTACGTCTTTTAGTCATAGCAATTCCTGCTAATTGTAATTTTGCTAAAGCTAAGTCTTGATCCATAGATAAACCTAATTCAATAGCTTTTTTGAAAAATTTTTCCGCTTGAGTTAAATTAGTTTGCGAAACCATAATTCCATTCAAGTAATTATAATACCCTTGTTGTTTGGTTACTAAGGCGCTTTCTGGATTTTTAATTTTGTCTAACCATTTTTTTGCGCCTTCCATATCTTGCTTTCTTAATTTTAAAAAAGCCAATAAAATCATTTCGTTTTTAAAATATAAAAAGATGAAAATTGTAGATAATAATAATAAAAAGATTCCATTCCCTATATTACTCTCCGTGAATTGATAAACTGCAAAAGCAATGATTAACCCTGCTAAAACTAATTTAATATTTTTGTTGAACATAATTATTTTTTTAAGAGTTGCAAAGGTAATAAAATCAATTAAAAATATTTTTAAAAAAGTGCTTGCTATTGAAAAAAGACTTTGTATATTTGCACTCGGTTTTACGGAAAGATAAACCATGAGTTAAAAATTCGATTTTATTTATAGATTTTAAAAATACAAGCAATGAGTAAGAGAACATTTCAACCATCAAAAAGAAAAAGAAGAAACAAGCACGGTTTCATGGATAGAATGGCTTCTGCAAACGGAAGAAAAGTGCTTGCTCGTAGAAGAGCTAAAGGAAGACACAAATTGACTGTTTCTAGCGAACCTAGACATAAAAAATAATGTTCTTTTACCAAGCAACAATATAAGGGTGTTACTATTTTTTAGTAACACCTTTTTTTTAATCTGTTCATACATTTTACGTTTTTTTGAAATAAATACCTGTGGTTCAAAAGGAATAAAAAGATTGATTTGAAGAAAATATAGAAATATGAGATAATCTTTTTAATTTTGAAGAATCAAATAAAATTTCGAACCTTTAGGTAGTATTTTTTAAGAATAAGCACATAACACATAATATAACTACACAACAATAACTACACAATGCCAAAAGACAATTCTATTAAATCGGTTTTAATTATAGGTTCAGGTCCTATCGTAATTGGTCAAGCGTGTGAGTTCGATTATGCAGGTTCACAATCGGCACGCTCTTTAAAAGAAGAAGGTTTAGAAGTCATTTTGATTAATTCTAATCCTGCTACTATCATGACAGATCCCACGATGGCTGATCATGTTTACTTAAAACCTTTGACAACAAAATCTATTATTGAAATCTTAAAAGCACATCCTCAAATTGATGCCGTTTTACCTACTATGGGAGGACAAACTGCCTTGAACTTGTGTATCGAAGCAGACGAAAAAGGAATTTGGGAAGATTTTGGAGTAAAATTAATTGGTGTAGATATTAATGCCATTAATATTACCGAAGATAGAGAGCAGTTCAAACAACTTTTACAAGAGCTAGGAGTAGGTGCAGCACCTGCTAAAACAGCTAATTCTTTCTTAAAAGGAAAAGAAATTGCACAAGAATTTGGTTTTCCATTGGTCATTCGTCCTTCATTTACTTTAGGTGGAACTGGAGCTGCTTTTGTGCATACTAAAGAAGAATTCGACGAAAAATTAACTTACGGTTTAGAAATGTCACCTATTCACGAAGTGCTTATTGATAAAGCACTTTTAGGATGGAAAGAATATGAATTAGAATTATTACGCGACAAGAATGATAATGTAGTTATTATTTGTACTATCGAAAATATGGACCCAATGGGAATTCATACAGGAGATAGTATTACGGTAGCTCCAGCCATGACATTATCAGATAGAACCTATCAGAAAATGCGTGATATGGCTATCTTAATGATGCGTTCTATTGGAAATTTTGCTGGAGGATGTAATGTTCAGTTTGCGGTTTCTCCTGATGAAAAAGAAGATATCGTGGCTATTGAAATTAACCCTCGTGTCTCTCGTTCATCAGCTTTAGCCTCTAAAGCTACAGGATATCCAATTGCTAAAATTGCCACAAAATTAGCTTTGGGATACAACTTAGATGAATTGCAAAATCAAATTACAAAATCGACTTCTGCTTTGTTTGAGCCTACTTTAGATTATGTAATTGTAAAAATACCACGTTGGAATTTCGATAAATTTGAAGGTTCAGATAGAACATTAGGATTACAAATGAAATCAGTAGGTGAAGTAATGGGAATTGGACGTTCTTTTCAAGAAGCCTTACATAAAGCCACGCAATCTTTAGAAATTAAAAGAAATGGATTAGGAGCAGATGGAAAAGGATATAAAAATTATGAACAAATCATTGAGAAACTAACGCATGCTAGTTGGGATCGAGTTTTTGTAATTTATGATGCCATTGCGATGGGAATTCCTTTAAGCAGAATTCATGAGATTACCAAAATAGACATGTGGTTCTTAAAACAATATGAAGAATTATTCCATTTAGAAAAAGAAATTGCCA
The DNA here is from genome assembly GCF_004303025.1 of Flavobacterium sp. J27. Taxonomy (GTDB): domain Bacteria; phylum Bacteroidota; class Bacteroidia; order Flavobacteriales; family Flavobacteriaceae; genus Flavobacterium. Next base: position 102,034 of record NZ_PJQW01000006.1, read on the forward strand.
ACTATAAAGTAGACACACTTCCAAGAGAATTACTATTAGAAGCAAAACAAAAAGGATATGGTGATCGTCAAATAGCACACATGATGGGTTGTTTGGAGAGCCAAGTATACAAATTGCGTCAGGATCAAAAAATAAACCGCGTTTATAAATTAGTAGATACTTGTGCTGCTGAGTTTAAAGCACAAACACCTTACTATTACTCTACGTTTGAGGCAGAAATTGAAAAAGCAGACGGAACCCGTTATGTGCACAATGAAAGTATTGTAACAGATAAGAAAAAAGTAATTGTTTTAGGTTCTGGACCAAATAGAATAGGACAAGGAATTGAATTTGATTATTCATGTGTGCACGGTGTTTTGGCAGCTAAAGAATGTGGTTATGAAACCATCATGATCAATTGTAATCCAGAAACAGTTTCAACCGATTTTGATACCGCAGATAAATTATATTTTGAGCCTGTGTTTTGGGAACATATTTATGATATTATCCAACATGAAAAACCAGAAGGTGTTATTGTGCAGTTAGGAGGACAAACCGCTTTAAAATTAGCAGAAAAATTATCGAAACACGGAGTGAAAATCATTGGAACTTCTTTTGAAGCCTTAGATTTAGCAGAAGATAGAGGTCGTTTCTCTGATTTATTAACTCAATTGCAAATACCTTTCCCAAAATTTGGTATCGCAGAAAGTGCAGAAGAAGCATCACAATTAGCAGATTCATTAGATTTTCCATTGCTTGTGCGTCCTTCTTATGTATTAGGAGGTCAAGGAATGAAAATTGTAATCAACAAACAAGAATTAGAAGAACACGTTATTGATTTATTAAAATCGATACCAGGTAATAAATTATTGTTAGACCATTATTTAGATGGCGCTATCGAAGCGGAAGCAGATGCCATTTGTGATGGTGAAAATGTGTATATCATAGGAATAATGGAACACATTGAGCCTTGTGGCGTGCATTCTGGAGATAGCAATGCTACCTTGCCACCTTTTAACTTAGGCGAATTTGTAATGCAACAAATCAAAGATCATACGAAGAAAATTGCGATTGCATTAAAAACGGTTGGTTTAATTAACATACAATTTGCGATTAAAGACGATACCGTGTATATTATTGAAGCCAACCCAAGAGCTTCTCGTACCGTTCCATTTATTGCAAAAGCCTACAAAGAGCCTTACGTAAATTATGCAACCAAAGTGATGCTTGGGCAAAATAAAGTAACCGATTTTACGTTTAATCCGCAATTAAATGGTTATGCCATTAAACAACCGGTTTTCTCGTTTAGTAAGTTTAAAAATGTAAACAAAGCCTTAGGACCAGAAATGAAATCTACAGGAGAAAGCATTTTGTTTATTGACGACTTAAAAGACGACCAATTTTATGAGTTGTATTCGAGAAGAAAAATGTATTTGAGTAAATAATATATGAGAATCCCAATCGTAAGATTGGGATTTTTTTTGAAAAATTAATATTTAAAACCATAGTAATTATTTTCTATAATTTGATCAAGTTCATTCATGAGATTTTCATCATTATAAATATATCTATTAAATCTGATACCGTCAATATGAATATTGGCAAAGTTTTTAGAAGTTCTAATAGAAGTGTATTGTATGGCAAATATGGCATAAATATTTTTTAATTCTCCAAATTGAACATAACTAATTTCAAGTCCAATTGGGAAATCATTTCTCATACCAACACTTATTGTTGAATCTTTATATTTAGTATTTTTAATTATGAATTTGGATGCGTATTTTTTGAATTTATCTAAATTTAAATTGAATTTTGGTTGGTCAATTTTCCATTTTGTCAGCTTATTAAAGAAAAGTTTTTTTGAAAAATGAGCTGTTGCTTGTTCTAA
>NZ_PJQW01000006.1:103910-198174 GCF_004303025.1 Flavobacterium sp. J27
ACATCAGGAGAAAATGGCTTTAAGGTAGCCAAAGCTAAAGAGTCATTGACTTCAAATTCCCATATTGGTAGTTGTCTTTGAATTTCTTGTTTTTTAGTTATGTTAAGTTCTTCATATGCTATTTTTAATTGTTCGTTTGAAATATTAATACTCAAATATGTTGAATAAATTAAATATAAACCTAAAATGAAGCCTGCTGACTGAAGTAATGGTTGATATTTTTCACATATTGAATTAATTTTATTAATAATTTTTTCTAAGCTGAAAATTATTTTATTCATGGTTTTATTAGATTGATTGATACTTATAATAAATATTTATTTTTTACTTTAGAAATAATTTTTTATATCCAAATCTAATTTTTCTATCTAATTTCTACAATACGTATAAATACGTATTTTTTAAGTTTTTTACTACGTATTTATACGTATAATTACTTAAAAAACGCATAAGGCTTCGCTGAATTTCAGGAAACCTTATGCTTGTTAAAAAATGGTTAGGAAGTGTTTGGGTTATAAATGTTTAATCACATCGATTAATTTTGCTTTAGCAATTGGTTTAATAATATAATCACTCACTTCGTTAATCGCTTTGGCACGAGTAATATCGTCTTGGGAAATAGAAGAAGAGCAGATATAAATTGAGATTTTTTTACCAATATAAGGATGAAGCTTCGTATATTCTTCTAGAAATTGCCACCCATTCATTATGGGCATACTTAAGTCTAAAAGCAAAATTTCAGGTAAAACATCAAGATTATCTTTATTTTCTTTTAAAAAGTTAAGTGCGTCGATTCCGTTACTAAAAACACGAATCAAATCCACTAAATTCGTTTGTTCAATGGTTTTTTTGGTCAAGAAAACGAATACATCATCGTCATCTACCAGTGTTAGGTTCTTTATATGATTCATATCTCTGGGTTTTTAAATTCTATAAAAAATGTGGTTCCTTTTTCAGGTTCACTTTCAGCCCAAATTTTACCATTCATAGCTTCCACTTGAGTTTTGGTCATAAATAATCCAAAACCTTTGGCATCTGGGTGTTTGTGAAAGGTTTTTCTGATTTTAAAAATCTGATCTTTGTGCATTACTAAATCAATCCCTAAACCATTATCTGCAACTGATAAAATGACAGTATTTTGCGTAGTCTTTTTGGTTTTAATCACAATAATAGGGTCTCTTAGTGGCGATTTGTATTTGAGGGCATTGCTCACTAAATTAGTTAAAATGCTTTCAATATATTTTTGAGGAAAATAAATCGAATTAGCGTCAAGTTCCATTTGTATGGAGGCATCATATTCTTCAATTTGGGTTTCAAACCCGCGTAATACTTTTCCTAAACAATCTTCTAAATTAATACGATCAACATCAATTTCGGTGTCTTGTTTTACCTGAATTGATTCTACTAATTCGTTAAAAACATCCATTAAATGGTTTACAACGGGCTTTATTTTTGCCAATACTTCTTCGCGTTCATCATCATCATCACTTTGTTCAACATAATCGACTAACATAGAAATATTTATTAAAGGAGCTCTGAGGTTGTGCGAAACAATGTTACAAAAATCCACTAATTGTGTGTTTTTTAATTCCAAAATTTGGGCGTGTTCAATGGCTTTGGCATTATTTTCTTTGATCTGCTCTTCCGCTTCTTTTCTCTCAGTAATATCAGAACGAATAGCCACATATTGATAGGGTTTCCCTTCCTGATTTAAAAAAGGAACAATCGTAGTGTCTACCCAATAGGTCGAACCATCTTTGGCTTTGTTTTTGAGTTCCCCTTTCCAAACATTTCCATTTGCAATCGTTCTCCATAACGATTTGATAAAATCTTTGGAATGATACCCCGAATTAATAATGCGATGGTCTTGACCAATAAGCTCTTCGGTAACGTATTTTGAAATGGTACAAAAATTATCGTTTACATGTGTAATAATTCCTTTTTGGTCTGTAATTGCTACAATAGCCGATTCGTCTAGAGCATATTTATAATCTGATATTTCTTTAAGAATTTTTTTTAATTCTTCTTCTCCTTCTTTTCGTTCGGTAATATCGGAGCGGATGGCTACATATTGATACGGTTTTCCTTCCTGATTTAAAAAGGGAACAATCGTAGTGTCTACCCAATAGGTTGCCCCGTCTTTGGCTTTATTTTTAAGTTCCCCTTTCCAAACGTTGCCATGAGCAATTGTTCTCCAAAGTTCTCTAATAAAATCTTTGGAATGATACCCCGAATTAATAATGCGATGGTCTTGACCAATGAGTTCTTCGGTGGTATATTTTGAAATTTTACAGAAATTATCGTTTACATGCGTAATAATTCCTTTTTGATCGGTAATCGCTACAATAGCCGATTCGTCTAAAGCATATTTATAATCGGATATTTCTTTGAGGATTTTTTTTAATTCTTCTTCTCCTTTTTTTCTATCAGTAATATCAGAACGAATGGCTACATATTGATAGGGTTTGTTTTGCTCATCTAAAAAAGGAACAATGGTGGTGTCTACCCAATAGGTAGAACCGTCTTTGGCTTTGTTTTTGAGTTCCCCTTTCCAAACGTTACCATGTGCAATTGTTCTCCAAAGTTCTTTAATAAAAGTTTTGGAATGATACCCAGAATTAATGATGCGATGGTCTTGACCAATAAGCTCTTCTGCAGCATATTTAGAAATATTACAGAAATTATCGTTTACATAATTAATAATTCCTTTTTGGTCGGTAATAGCAATAATTGACGATTCATCGAGAGCATACTTGTAGTCTGCTATTTTCTCCATGGGCAATTATGTTAACTTTATGATAGATTTCAGAAACACATAAGGTATCTCTTTTTCCTTTTCAGTTTGAAATTTTATTTCAAAACTATTTGAGGCTATTTAGTAAATTTATTACAAAAGAGAACAATTTCAAAATTTCTTTTCACTTTTTCGATGAAAAATATTAAGAAATATGCTTTTAGTCAGTAGGTTATGATCTTGAGTTGCAAATTATAATAGAAAACTTAAATTTATTAATTCCATCAATCCACCGAATTGACAAAATGATTGAATGTTTTTACAATAGCATCAGCATTGGTAACGTCATCAAAAACAAGACAATCGAAGGCACGGTCTAGTTTGTGGTCAGTGGTTGTTGCAACAGTTATGGGTCTAGAATGTAATATGGCTACCAATTTATTTTTTTGGAAAACCAATCCGAATCGAATCATTGGAGAAGGATCCTCCATCCAATTTTCATTTTTATAGTATACAACTAAATCTTCAAACTGATTGTCATGCTCCAAATTGAAGTTGGTAATAAACGATTTATAATCGCTATAATCTCTTGATTTTGACTCGTTAAAATAGCTAACAAAAGCATTTTCAATAATGCTTTTAGGCTGAATATTCTTCTGATTAGTGTAACCAATTATTCCTAAAGTTATTTCAACAGGATTTTGGGTTTCCCCAATAATTTTGCCATCAACCATAATTTTAATTCCTTTTTTAAGGTAATCATTTTCATAATCTGATTCAGGGTTATTTGGGAAAAGGCCTATTTCATACCAATCGTTTTCTTTTGGAGCTGTTTCAATGAGTGCGTTATCATATAAAGTGAAGAGAAGTTTTCCATTAATTGTATCTCTCACTTCTGCAGGTCCTTTGATGCGTTCTCCTAAAATGGGAGACTCTTCTGTTTCAGAAGGAGTTGCAATTTCTTCGTTAAGTGTGTCTTCCGTTTTTTTCTTTTCGGGTTGGCAAGAAAATAATAATAATCCTAGTAAAAAAATAATATACTTTTTCATGATGTGTTTGTTTCTTCAAATGTATAACATAAAGTTACAATTTGCTTCTATTTTTACAAACAACTCTTATATAATTTCCATTAGATTTGCCAAATTAGGTTTTACCAATGTTTCCTAAATGCGTATGATGAAATGAATCCTGATATTTTAATCCGTAACCCAAAATGCGATCAAAAGAAATATGAGCCAGTAGAATAATGCCTGTAAATTGTATTATAGGATTAGTTAAATATATTCCAGTAAGTAGTGTGAAAATAGCTATAATTCTATGATGAAAAATATTGTAGGTAAAAGCCCCAAGTTTTGTATTGAAAAGATAGCCTAACATACCAATGTCGGGAACTAATAATAAAATAGGAAACCACCACCAAGCATATGGAAGTTGCGCAAAAAGAGACATACAATAAAAAAAGAGACCGATTTCTTCTAATTTGAGCATTGTTTTCATAAGAATAAATTAAAAATTAGAGTACAAAGTTGGTCACAATAAAAGAAAAAATTCTTGATTTTTGTCAAGAAATTACTGATGGTATTTTCTTCGTATTCTACTGAAGGTTTCAGGTGTCATACCTAGCATAGAAGCAATGTATTGTAGCGGAACTTCATTAAAAAGAGCTTTATTGTTTTCATAAAATGCTGTATACCTTTCTTCAGCCGACATCGATAGGTGACTAAATATGCGATTTTCCATCATGGTAAAGCATTGGGTTAAAAAATACCTTTCAAATTCATTCCATTCAGGAAGTATTTTATTAATTTGATTGTATTTTTTTTTATCTATGATGTAAATATCAGTATCAACTAAGGCTTGTATAGACCAACGAGAAGGGGTTTCAAAAAGAAAAGCAGCCAAATCTGTGATGAAATAATCTGGAGTAGCGATCCATTGTGTGACTTCTTTATTTTCAGAATTTGCGAAAACACGAAGCAAACCTGATTGAATAAAACACATGGTTGTGCATTTTTTTCCATATTCTACTAAGTAATCTCCTTTTTTCAAAGTTGTATGATTAAAAAATGAACTAATGTTTTGTAATTCTTCTTGTTGCGCAATGCCAAAATACAATTGAAGCTGGGTTTCTAAATTTTTCATTGTTTTTCTGGAATAGTAAGAGTAATAGTTTTAATTACTTGATCTATCTCTTCGATGTTTAAACCATTAAAGATAGAAAATTCTGTTAACTTCATGATAATATCAATTTTTCCCATTTGATGCCAAAATGGAAAAGAACGTAGCTCTTTATTTATGTTTTTTACTCTTGCTTCAGCCCAATTTTTAGGTACATTTTGTTCTAAGTAGCGATAATTTTTTTTTATTTTAAGAATATCGGTTTTTTTGATGCTTTTTTTGATGGTTATAATTCCATTGCTTTTATGAATAAATATCATTTTTGCTGTGATAATTAATTTTTCTTTTCCATTAAAAAATCAAAAAAATAAATTAATAGAAGAAAAGGTAAGTGGAACTAAAAAAATCAAGATGATAATTATTTTTAGGTTATTGGTAGTAGTATTAAATTGCAAAATACTAATCTAAACTGAATAGAAAGTGACAATAACTAAAGAAAACTTGAGATAATAGCTTTATAGTATTTGTGTATAGGGTATGTTATTTCAAGAACTGGTTTATTCATGATTTTAAGTAAAATATACTGCTTTTTAAGATTCTTTTTTCAGAATCAATTTTCAATTCAAAACTACTTTATAGTTGTTAATTTTCCAACTGACATTTTTTTTAATATTAAGAGTGTAATATAGAGACAAATTCATTAAATAATCTTATTATTTAATGAAATTTTTTTGAGTTCTCTTGAATGTATGTAAAGAAGACTAATAAAATAACTTGTTTTTTGTTGTTTTAAATTAATAATGAACCTTTCTTTTTTTTTAAAAAATTGTTATTTTTTTGTGTTTTTAAAAGAATTTTGATTAAAAAAAATCTAAAAACATTTAGGTTTTCTTTTTTTTATATATTTACGATACAAATGTTTAACTACAAAAATGATGAAAAAAAATTATTCTAGTTTTATTAGGGTTTCCTGTAAAACCCTTTTCTTATTTGGATTGTTTTATTCTACAACAGCATTTTCAGATTTAAAAAATGGAAACCCTGAGCGTAAAAACAAGCCCATTTCTTTAAACACAACTTTTGATCCTGCCAGTTATATGGCTTTAACCGTAAATGGCTTTACAGACGATGTAATTGCCAATGGTGTTGGAAGTTTAAATACCACAACCACAAATGATGTTGATGGAGTAAACTTTTGTTATTTGTCTCAAGGAACTCAAATAACAGGAGCGTCAACTCCTACAACTTATGGATTACCTACCAATGGTTTGTTACCAGTTGCAAACAGCGATTTGTTTTTTAATTTAGCGCCTTATGATGGGAATAATTCATTACGTATTGAAAATAATGGAGCAGCTGGTTTGTCTTCCATTACTTTTACAGAATTAGAGTCTTTTGAAAACTTATATTTAGCAGTAACCTCTGGAAGTGGTGCTTCAACTGTTACTATTACAGTTACTTTTTCAGATGCTACTTCTCAGGTTTTTACCAGTGTAAATATACCAGATTGGTTTAACTCAAACGCGTTACCAACGATTATTTCTGGAATAGGAAGAGGAAGTAGACTTGATAATGGTTTAGAAAACCCAACGAATAACCCCAGAATTTATAATTTGAATTTAGCAATTGATGTGGCTAACCAAAGTAAAATTGTTACTGGTATAACAGTTGAAAAGAGTAGTGGTGGTGTGTTTAACCTTTTTGCAGTTAGTGGAAAATTAGTTCCAGAATGTCCTGGACCATCAAATATTAATGCAACGACTGTGAATGCTTTTGATGCCGATATAGCTTGGACAGGGGCAAATGCATCAGATACTTTTGAAGTAGCGATAGTTCCAGTAGGCGATGCTATACCATCTTCTGGTGATGCAAGTGCAACAAATTCTTTTCATTTTCCAAGTTTAACGCCAGAAACAACATATGATGTCTATGTGAGAACAGTTTGTACTCCTAGCGGATTTAGTTTTTGGACAGGACCATTTACGTTTACAACTGCTGTAGCTTGTGAGGCACCAACAAATATTATGGCTTCTGGAATTACAATAAGTGAAGCTATAATCTCATGGGATGCAGGAACAGCAACAGATTGGGAATATGCGGTATTACCATCAGGAAGTGTAGCACCCTCTTCAGGATTTGGTTCGTCTACTGCCAGTGTTAACTTATCTAGTTTAGATTCTAATACAGCTTATGATTTTTATGTAAGAACAAATTGTGGTGCTAATGGGTATAGTACTTGGACAATATATACTTTTGTAACCGCTTGTTCTACTGCAACCAGTTTGAGCGAAGATTTTGAAACCACCGCTACAGGAACTATTCCAAATTGTTGGTCTTTAATTAATGGAGGCGATGCAAATACATGGGCTGTCCAAAGTAATTTTCCTGCATACCCACATTCAGGCACTAAGTTTGCTCGAATTACCTATAGCGGAACAGCTCATAATGATCTTTTAATTACACCACCTTTTACTGTAACAGCAAATGTAAGTGATATTATTAGCTTTTGGTCAAGAAATTATAGTGCAACTTATATTGATCGATTTAATGTTTTGGTTTCTACAACTGGTAATCAATTAGCAGATTTTACAGATGTACTAGCTTCAAATGTAGGCCCTTCAACAACTTATACAGAATATACTTATGATCTTTCTGCCTATGTTGGTCAAACCATTTATTTTGCTATTCAAGCCATTTCAACAGACCAATATTATTTGTTTATAGATGATTTAATGACTTCTGGCACACCAATATGTGATGCACCTACAAACCTATCAGCTTCGGATATAACTGAGATATCGGCAGTTTTATCTTGGAATGGTGGAACAGGTTCAGAATGGGAAATAGCAGTTCAAAACTATGGCGATGGTGAACCTGTATCTGGTGATGCAGTTAATGCTACGACTTATAATGCGACTTATGTATCTGGAAATGTTTCTGAATTTTATGTGCGTACCGTTTGTGATAATAATACTGGTTTTAGCCCTTGGGCAGGACCATTTGTGTTTGGCGGTTATTTAGATTTAGAGATTAGTACTGGTCTAAATGCAGATGTTATTGCTAATGGAGTAGGACCATCTGCTAATTCTACAACAAATGACATTGATGGAGGTGATTATGTGTATTTATCTAGAGATTTCAAATTAAATGCTTCTGATCCAGATTTAACGTTTGGGTTGCCAGCTAATGGTGTTATTAATAGTTCAAGTGTACCAGGTTTAATTTTCAAAATGAGTCCTTTAAATACACCATATGACGGCAACAATGCTTTACGAATGGATACAGCTGGAGCTGCAAATGGAGGAACTTTATCATTTGAAACGATTTACCCAGCTGAAAAATTGTATTTCTTAGTAACTTCTGGAGGTGGTTCAAGTACGGTTTCTGGAACAATTCATTTTGACGATGGTTCAAGTCAGATAATTCCATCTACATTAGTGCCAGATTGGTATAACCAAACTAGTTTACCAATTGCTATTTCTGGTATTGGAAGGATAAAAACGACGAATGATGCGATAGAAAACCCAACAGGTAATCCTCGTATCTATGAACTTTCTATTGATATTGACCCTGCGAATCAAGGTAAAACATTCTCAACTGTAGATTTTCAGAAAGATTCAGGTACAGGTGTAGTTAATATTTTTGCAGCAAGTATCAAATTTGCTTCCACTGCTTTATCTGAAGTTGGATTTGTTGATAATAATATGGTAAAAGTATATCCTAATCCTGTAAATTCGATTTTAAATTTAGAATTAAAATCTGAAGCGAGTAGAGTACAAGTTGTTAATTTGTTAGGTCAGATTTTGATAGATCAGTCTGTAGATAATCAAAAAATAACTCAAGTAGACATGTCTCATTTACAATCTGGTGCTTACCTTATTAATATAACTATTGATGGGAAAATACAGAATATGAAAGTGATTAAAGAATAACACATTTATTCATTATAAAAAAAAGCCTTTAGGATTATGTCTTAAAGGCTTTTTTGTTGATATTATTTTTTTCTAATATATATGTGTTTTACATTTGGGTTATGGGTATCTCTCACATCTATGTCAAATTTTTGCATACTTTTGATAAGAGGTAACAATTTGCTAAAACCATAATTACGAGGGTCAAAATCGGTTTTTTTCTTTAAAATGAGGTTACCTAAGTCACCTAAAAACGCCCAGCCATTTTCATCTTCTAAATCATCAATACTTGTAGAAAAAAGTTTAATAATTTTTGGGTCTATCTTGCTAAGTGGTGTTTTCTTTTTTGTTGTCGTATTCTTAGTTGCTTTCTTTGAAGAAGTTTCAATATGGTTCTCCGTATCATCTTTTTTCAAAATTTCAATATAAATGAATTTATCACAAGCCGTGATAAAAGGTTTTAGCGTTTTCTTTTCACCCATACCTATCACTGTCATGCCTGCTTCTCTTAATCGAGTGGCTAAGCGTGTAAAATCGGAATCACTAGAAACAATGCAAAAACCATCTACTTTACCAGTATATAAAATATCCATTGCATCAATTATTAAAGCACTGTCACTTGCATTTTTTCCTGTAGAATAACTATATTGTTGAATAGGGGTAATGGCATTTTCTAATAAAACATTTTTCCAGCCAGAAACAGTAGGTTTAGTCCAATCTGCATAAATTCTTTTAAATGTAGGCGTGCCATATTTTGCAATTTCTTCAAACATCTCTTTTACATTGGCATAAGGTACATTGTCTGCATCAATAAGAACTGCTAATTTTAAATCTTTTTTTATTTCCATGTTTCAATTTTGTTCATTAGAGTAAAAGTACTACAAATGATTGAGTATCCATAATAAATACTAACTTTGGTAACCAATAAATGTTATAATTGATAGAATGGCATTATTTAAATCTGTAAATACAAAAGCAAAAACAATTGATTCTTCAGGCTTTGGAACGAGTGCTTCTAATTATGGAGGTCGATTTGTGAATAAAAATGGAGATGCGAATGTTAGAAAAAAAGGAATCAGTTGGCTCGAAAGTATTAGTTGGCATCATTTTATGCTAAACATACCCACTTGGCAATTTTTTGGTATCATTATTCTATTTTATTTTTTGGCAAATTTGTTTTTTGCCACTATCTATTATTACATTGGTGTAGAACATTTAAATGGAATAGTAGCAACCACTAATTTGGATAAATTTGGACAAGCTTTCTTTTTTAGTGTGCAAACTTTTACTACGGTTGGTTATGGTCATATTAATCCTACTGGTTTTTGGACCAGTTTTATTTCTTCAGTAGAAGCATTAACAGGACTACTTACTTTTGCCATTGCAACAGGTCTGTTTTTTGGACGTTTTAGCAAACCAGAAGCGTATATAAAATTCTCTGAAAATGCCATTATTGCTCCTTATGAAAATGGTACCGCTTTGATGTTTCGAATGACTCCTTTTAAAAATGTTAATTTAACAGATGCCGAAACTCGTGTTACTCTAGGAATTAGTATTGAAGAAAACGGGGTAATGGTAAATAAATTTTATCAATTACCTTTAGAATTAGACAAAGTGAATGCTTTAACATTGAGTTGGACATTGGTTCACCCAATTACAGAGAAAAGTCCATTATATCATTTTAGAGCGGAAGATTACGCAGCTATAGATGGAGAAATTTTGGTATTTATTAAAGTGTTTGATGATGTTTACAGTACACATTTAGTAAAACGAACTTCCTATATTTTTAAAGAGATTGTTTATGGTGCAAAATTTAATATTATGTATAACCAAAACGATGATGATAGTATTACCATATTAGATTTACAAAAACTGAATTCTTTTGAGAAAGTAAATTTACCTTAAATTAATTTTCATAAAACTCAATAGGTAATCCATCTGGATCTTGTGTGAAAGTAAAACGTTTTCCAGTTATCTCATCAATTCTTATTGGTTCTATTTCTATATTGTATTGATTTAAATGATTGATGATTGGTTCTAATTGAGCTACTTCAAATGCTAAATGTCTTAACCCTAAGGCTTCTGGTCTTGTAGGTCTTTTAGGAGGATTTGGAAAAGAAAACAATTCTACAGAATATACGCCATTAATAGCTAAATCTAATTTATAGGATTTTCTTTCCTTTCGGTACGTTTCGTTAATAACTTCCATTCCTAAAATAGTGATATAAAAATGTTTTGAAACTTCGTAATTAGAACAAATGATAGCGATATGATGTATTTTGTTGAACATACTCTTGTTTTTAAAAAATAAATCCTCATAAAAATGAGGATTTAAGTGAGTTTTCTAATTATTTCCCGTCTTTATCTACCACAATTCTTTCTTCTCTGTTAGCTAGTTCCCAAGCTAAAGTGAATGCTAATTGCGCTCTTTTGGCTAAAGCATCATATTCAATTTTATCTGGAGTATCTGATGCCATATGATAATCTGCATGTACACCATTAAAAAAGAAAATAGCAGGAACACCTTTTTTGGCAAAATTGTAATGGTCTGAACGATAATAAATTCGCTCAGGATCTTCTCGGTCGTTATATTTATAATCTAACGTTAGATTTGTGTATTTTTGATTTGCCTCTTCATTAATGATATGTAATTCAGAACTTAATCTGTCAGAACCAATGACATATACATAATTATTAGTATTAGGATGCAAGGTGTCTCTTCTGCCAATCATGTCTATATTAATATCTGCAATGGTATTTTTTAGAGGAAATAATGGATTTTCAGAATAATATCTTGAACCGTGTAAACCATGTTCTTCTCCTGTAACATGAAGAAAAAGGATAGAGCGTTTTGGACCAAAACCATCTTTTTTAGCTTTTGCAAATGCTTGAGCTATTTCTAATAGGGCAACAGTTCCAGAACCGTCATCGTCTGCTCCATTGTAAACGTCACCATTTTTCATTCCTACATGGTCATAATGTGCAGAGATTACTAAAACTTCTTCTGGTTTTTCCGATCCTTTTATAAATGCCCAAATATTTTCCGAATCATTTAATTTTGGTGCAAACCCTTTTGCCATAAATTCAGAGGGAACTTTTTGGTACCAATCTTTAGCTTCTTCAGGAAAACTAATCCCATTTTTTTTATATTGTTCTATAAGGTATTTGCCCGCTTTTTTTTGACCTTCAGTACCTGTATCTCTTCCTTCCATTTCATCAGAAGCTACAATATGTAAGTGTGTGCTTAATTCAGGAGCTGTAATAGTATTCATATACTTGGAAACATCTGCTTCTTTTTGCGCTTTTGGAACAGAATTACAACTTACTAATAGTAAGGTTAATAGTCCTCCAGAAATTAGTTTTTTCTTCATTTATTACAAATAGTTTAGTTGAATAAGAAGTAAAAATAAATTATTTATTATAAAATGACATGATTTGTTAACATTTTTTTATAAATCAGACAGTTATTTAAAAGACTTTGTTTTAAGACGCATCCTTTTTATTTCAATATCTTTGTTGTCTATTTATAATTCTATGGATTTTCAATATGAATACTTGTTTTTAATACCAATAGGTTTTATTGCAGGGTTTTTAAACACAATAGCTGGAGGAGGTACGCTATTAACTTTACCCACTTTAATTTTTATGGGATTACCAGCTCCTTTAGCTAATGGAACGAATAGAATTGCTATTTTGATACAAACATTTTCTGCTGTTAGAGGTTTTAAAAGCAAAGGGATTTCCACTTATCCTTTCAGTATGTATTTAGGGTTGTCTGCTTTGGGAGGTTCTTTTATTGGAGCAAAATTAGCCATAGGTATTGATGGCGAGATATTTAATAAAATTCTAGCATGTATTATGGTTATGGTTTTACTTACGATTATTTTTAAACCCAAAAGTAATTATACAGAAATACTAGAGAAAACAACTGGAAAGCCGCTTTATATATCATTGGTAATTTTCTTTTTTCTAGGAATTTATGGAGGTTTTATAAATGCTGGAATTGGTTTTTTAATGTTATTGATTTTACCTTATGTAAATGGTTTATCGTTATTAAAATCCAATGCAACTAAAGTATTCGTAGTTTGTTTATATACTATAGGAGCTGTACTTGTTTTTGCTTTGGAACATAAAATTAATTATATGCTCGCTTTTATTCTTGCTATAGGAAATGCTTCAGGAGCTTGGGTTGGGAGTAGATGGTCAGTGAAAAAAGAGGACAAAGTAATTCGTTTATTTTTAATAATTACTGTGTCCTCTTTAGCTATTAAATTATGGTTTTTTAATTAGTAGTTTACATATTCAGTAATTTCTAATCCGTAACCAATCATTCCTACACGTTTTGTTGGTTCTGTAGTGTTTGATAATAATTTTATTCTAGAAATATCAATATCGTGAAGTATTTGAGCACCAATTCCAAAATCTTTGGAATCCATTTTAACTTGTGGAGCTTTAATAATTCCTTCTTCTTGTAATTTTTTTAATTCTGTTAATCGGGATAATAATTCTAACGATTTAATTTCTTGATTAATAAAAATGATAGCTCCTTTTCCTACTTCGTTGATTTTTTTGAACATTACATCTAATTTTTTATCAGCATCATTAGTTAATGTTCCTAAAATATCATTATTAACTTGTGTAGAATTAATTCGAGTAAGAACAGGTTCTCCATTACTCCAAGTACCTTTTGTAAGTGCTAAATGGACTTGTTTGTTAGTGGTTTGTAAATAGGCTCTTAATCTAAAGGTGCCAAATCGGGTTTCAATTTCAAAATCTTCTTTCTTTTGAATAAGACTATCGTGTTGCATTCTATAGGCTACTAAGTCTTCAATAGAAACTAATTTTAAATCAAATTTTTTGGCTACTTCAACTAATTGAGGTAAACGAGCCATAGTTCCATCTTCATTCATAATTTCTACAATTACACCGGCTGGTTTAAAACCAGCTAAACGGGCAAAATCGATAGCAGCTTCTGTATGACCTGTTCTTCTAAGTACACCACCTTGTTTTGCAATTAATGGGAAAATATGACCTGGTCTTGCTAAATCAAATGGTTTTGTATTAGGATCAATTAATGAGAGTACGGTTTTGGCTCTATCTCCTGCAGAAATCCCAGTTGTAACACCATTTCCTTTTAAATCTATAGATACGGTAAAAGCAGTTTCCATATGATCGGTATTATTTCTTACCATAGCATGTAAATCAAGTTCTTTACATCTACTTTCTGTAAGTGGCGTACAAATAAGACCTCTTCCATGAGTGGCCATAAAATTAATCATTTCAGGAGTACATTTTTCAGCGGCCGCTAAAAAGTCTCCTTCATTTTCTCTATCTTCATCATCTACGACTATGATTATTTTTCCTTGACGGATATCTTCAATAGCCTCTTCAATAGTGTTGAGTTGTATGTTTTGTGACATTGTAGTGTTAGTTTTTTGAAAATCTTGAAAACAATTTTTTAATTGGATCGATTAACCAGTCAAAATTAATCATTATCCCAATATCGTTAGTAGCTCTATAGGTTAAAAATATAGCGAGTGGAGTTAAAATAATAGAAGAAATCCACATGCCTAAAACAATAGGAATAGTGTTTTCTTCAGCTAATTTTTTACCAAAAGTATTCATAAAATGAAAACTGATAAAAATAATTATGGCAAAGACTATAGGTAAGCCAATACCTCCTTTTCTAATGATGGCACCTAAAGGAGCACCAATGAAAAACATGAGTATACAAGAAAAAGCAATTATAAATTTTTCGTGAACTACTACCCAATGTGAGTTTAGGTTTTTCTTCTTGTATTCTAAGTCAGTCTCACTATTTTGTATACTAAATTCAGTACTTGAAGTATTACTATTAGCCATTTCCAGAATTTTTTGCTTTTCTTTATTTGTAAATATGGAAAGCAAATCATCTACTTTATTTTCTTTATCTATATTCTGAACTCTATTTAATTGAAAAACATAATCATTTCTTTGTAATGCATTTTCAGCAAATGAGACAATATCTTTATTTAAATTTGTTTGTAATGAGTCAATAGTATAGTTTAACTCACTTAAAGTAAGCATCTTTTCAGAGGTAATATCACTATTGTCTCCATTGTTTTCATCTAATTTAGTTAGATCGATATTTAAAATGTATTTTTTAAAACTACTTTTAGCAAAAGGTTGTTTGTTCCTTTCTTCATATTTTTTTGGGATGATATTTTCATAATAATTTCCATCCAAAAGTTCAAGTTGAAGTGAGTTTGAGTTTTCATCGCTTCTTAAAATACCATTTTTAGCTTTTATAACAGTATTTGCTCCTAAACCCGCATTTACATTTTTGATGTGCATGGTAACATTTTCAAGATAACGACCGTTGTCTCCCGATTTTTTTTCTACTTTAATATTTATCGCTGGTCCTATTGGATTAAATTGACCTTCTGCGATTGCCATTGCTGGACGTTGTTGCACAATTGTTTTTCTTAAATTTAAAAACTTGTATTGTGCTTTTGGAATAACATTATTTGCAAATACAAATGAAATAATACTCAAGCCTATGATAAATAAGGTTAACATTCTCATGGCTCTTTGTAATGAAATACCAGAAGATTTCATGGCAGCAAATTCATAATTTTCTGCAAAACTTCCAAAAGTCATGATGGATGCAAGTACAACAGATAGTGGTAAAACTAAAGGAACAATAGTAGGAGCGTAGAAGGATAAGAATTTTATGATTGTAAAAAAATCTAAATCTTTACCAGCTAATTCCGAAATAAATAACCATATTCCTTGTAAAACGAATATAAAAAAAAGGATTACAAATACCGAAGTAAATGTAATCGTAAAAGATTTTATAATGTATCTATCTAAGATTTTCACCTTTAGTCTAATCTATTAATATAATAATTTGGATATTTTGACTCTGTAAAGGTAAAGTGATTATCTGAAATAGGTTGGTTTGTTTTAAAAGAATTAACAGTTAAAGTAGTTCTAGTACCATTTTTTCCAACTTCTATCAGGTTATAAATATTTTTTGTTTGAACGTCTATGCCTAAAAGAATTTCTTTTCTTTGGTCTTTAGAGCTTATAGGAATTAGTTTAATATATTGAATTTTTCTTCCTTTTATATCTTGTAAAATGTCCCAAGAGTATTTATAACCAGTGTTAAAAAAAGTCAACATTTTAGATGGTGTAACTGCATTTTCGTCTTTATCATCAAATTTTGAAATAGATATTTCTTCATCTTCTGGAACAATAGTATATACTTTTTTTCCATCAAAAATTTTCGTAACTCCCATGAAATTTAAATTGTATAAATTCCCTTTTAAAGTTACATTTCCTTTGCTTTCTTGATTAATGTTTTCTTGTGGGTTGTTTAAAGCATACTTAAAATCAATAACAATATTCTCATAAGTTTTAACTTTGGCAGATACTTCATCTAAAAGACTTTTGGCTTTAGCGGCATCTTGGGCTTGTGTTGAAAAACTTACTAAAAGAAAACATACTAATTTTAAAATTTTACTCATCTTACTTAATTATTATTTTGTTCGTTGTTTAAAAAATGTTCAAGAGCTACTAAATCTGAAATTAGAACAGCTCTAGCTTTACTACCTTCAAAAGGACCTACAATACCAGCAGCTTCTAATTGATCAATGATTCTTCCAGCTCTGTTATATCCCAATTTTAATTTTCTTTGAATTAATGAGGCACTACCTTGTTGAGCGGTCACAATTACCTCCGCAGCTTCTCTAAATAGCGTATCTCTATCTGAAATACTTATATCAAGAGTCGTGCCACTTTCTTCTCCTACATACTCTGGCAATTGGTAGGCTTCTGGATATGCTTTTTGGCTTCCGATAAAATCACAAACTTTTTCTACTTCAGGAGTATCTATAAAGGCACATTGTACTCTAACCATGTCATTCCCATTGGTATACAATAAATCGCCACGACCAATTAATTGATCTGCTCCACCAGCATCTAAAATAGTTCTAGAATCTATTTTTGACATTACTCTAAATGCAATTCTGGCAGGGAAGTTTGCTTTAATCATACCTGTAATAACGTTTACAGAGGGTCTTTGTGTGGCTATAATAAGGTGAATACCAATGGCACGTGCTAATTGTGCTAATCGGGCAATAGGTGTTTCAACTTCTTTTCCTGCGGTCATAATTAAATCGGCAAACTCGTCTACAACTAACACAATGTAAGGAAGAAAACGATGTCCATTTTCTGGATTGAGTTTTCGTAATTTAAACTTTTCATTGTATTCTTTAATGTTTCGAACCATAGCATCTTTTAATAAAGAATAACGGTTATCCATTTCAATACAAAGCGAGTTTAAAGTGTTAATTACTTTAGTGTTATCTGTAATAATGGCATCTTCTGTATCAGGAAGCTTTGCTAAATAATGTCTTTCAATTTTATTAAATAGAGTAAGCTCCACTTTTTTAGGGTCAACCAATACAAATTTTACTTCTGCAGGATGTTTTTTATACAAAAGTGATGCTAAAATAGCATTCAACCCTACCGATTTTCCTTGTCCAGTAGCTCCTGCCATCAATAAGTGAGGCATTTTGGCTAAATCGACTACAAAAGTTTCGTTAGAAATCGTTTTTCCAAGAGCAACAGGTAATTCCATTTCTGCTTGTTGAAACTTAGGTGAACTAATTGCCGCTTTCATAGGAACCAAAGTAGGATTATTATTAGGAACTTCAATACCAATTGTTCCTTTTCCAGGAATTGGAGCAATAATACGAATCCCTAAAGCTGCTAATGATAAAGCAATGTCATCTTCTAAATTTTTAATTTTAGAAATCCGAATTCCCGCATCTGGAACAATTTCATATAATGTAACTGTAGGCCCAACGGTTGCTTTTATTTGAGAAATACCGATGCTGTAATTTTTAAGCGTTTCAACTATGCGGTTTTTATTTTCTTCTAATTCTGCTTGATTGATGGTAATTCCACCTGTTGAATATTCTTTTAAAAGATCAATTGGAGGCAGTTGATAATTTGATAACTCTAATGTAGGATCAAATTCTCCAAAATCTTGAACTAATTTAGCCGCTAAATTACTGTCCAAAATTTCTTCCTCGGCTACTGTTTCTATTACAAAGTCTTTGTCGTTAGAAATAATTGTGGTTTCAGGACTGCTTGTTTTTTCAGGACTGCTAAAATCCTCTTTCTTAGCTTTTGGATCAAAATTAATTTCAGAGGCATTGGTAATAGTTGGTTTCAAAGCTTCTTTATTAATTTCAAAAGAAGAAGTTTTTAATTCAATTTTTGAAATAGCTTCTTCATCTTCTCGTATGACGAAATCATCATCTATATTATCTGTATTTACATTGTTTAAATGAGAATTATCATTAGTTAAAGGAGTAATTACAGGTTTGTTAGTTTTTTCTTCAGTAACCAAATCTTCTTTAAACGATTGATTTGATTTTTCAAAAACATTTTTTACTGCATCAGGAGAAACTTTAATTTTAAAAATTAAATAAATTATAATTCCAAATAATAAAATTAACCCAGTTCCAATTTTACCAATATAGTCTTGAACATAAGTGTTTAATTCAAAACCAATGGTTCCTGCTAATTCTGGTAAATAATCCCAAAAGAAACCAAAAATTACAGAAAGTACTATAATAAGGTAAAAATCCCAAAAGAAAGTGCGTTTTAGTTTGCTTACACTAAGATCTAAAACAAGATAAATCCCTGTTAGAAAAAGAATTCTAACAAAAATAAAAGAAGCAACACCAAATCCGTCATATAAAAAGAAATGGGCAATATAGGCACCAATTTTACCCAACCAGTTTCTAGTTTGTATGTCTCTATCAAAAACATCGTTTACCTGACTTTGATCATAATTTCCAGTAATAAAATAGGAAATTAATGATAATAGTAAAGCAATAGAAATCAGTACTAATAAAGCACCAATAACAAACTTTTGCTGTCTGGAAAGATGCAATTTTTTCTTTTCTTTAGGCGCGGTTTTATTTTGTGATTCTTTGTTGTTCTTTTTAGCCATGAAGCAAACACTATTTTACAAAAATAGAGAATTTAAAATAAATAAGGAATATATATGATACATCCTATGGTTAATGCTGTTATTGCTGCAAAAAAAACGGCTCCAGCGGCAATGTCTTTTATGAAACCAATTTTTTTATGGTAATCTGGATGAATGAAATCGGCAATTTTTTCTACGGCTGTATTAATTCCTTCTACTCCTAAAACTAATCCGGTTGCTAAGGTTTGAATTAACCATTCTTCTTTGGTTATATTAAAATAAAAACCAGCAATAATCATTAGAAGCCCAATACTTAATTGAACCATAATACTGTGTTCTGTAGTGGCTAATTTATAAGCCCCTTTAACCGCAAACACAATACTTTTTAGTCTTCCAGTTACGAAAGTATTATCTTTTTCAAAATCCATAGCCTTATAGAGAAGCTAAAGCAGATTCATAATTAGGTTCGTCTGCAATTTCAGCTACTTGTTCTGTATATTTTACAGTTCCGTTTTCATCTAAAACGATGACTACTCGCGAATGTAAACCTGCTAAAGGACCATCAACAATTTCCAAACCAAAATCTTTACCAAAACTTCCTGTGCTAAAATCGGAGAGGTTAATTACATTTTCTAAACCTTCAGCTCCACAAAAACGTTTTTGCGCGAAAGGTAAATCACGAGAAATACATAAAACTTTAGTATTGTTTAAAGCGCTCGCTTTTTGATTAAATGCTCTTACAGAAGCGGCACAAGTTCCTGTGTCTACACTTGGAAAAATATTTAAAACTAAATTACTTCCTGCAAAATCAGCTAAACTAGTGGTGCTTAAATCTGTTTTAACTAGTTTGAAATCAGGTGATTTTGTACCTACTTTTGGTAATTCTCCTGATGTATGTATTGCGTTTCCGCCTAAAGTTACTGTTGCCATAATGTGTTTTTTAATGAAGCTCAAAAGTAATAAATAATATTGAATTGCTATTTATATAGAATATTCTTTTACATTTTTTTAATTTTTTTAAAACCAAAAAAACATTTTTCTCGTAAATGCATTTATAACTTAAAATATAAAACATGAAAACCAGTAAAAAATTAGCTATTGCATTTGTTGTTATTTGTTTTTTAACAGGAATTGAAATGAATGCACAAAAAGAAAAAACAGTAGAAGTAGGTGGAGCTCCAATGTATCCTAGTAAAAACATTGTTGAAAATGCTGTAAATTCTAAAGATCATACCACTTTAGTAGCAGCGGTAAAAGCAGCAGATTTAGTAGATGTGTTAGCATCAGACGGACCTTTTACCGTTTTTGCACCTACCAATGAAGCTTTTGCAAAATTACCTAAAGGAACAGTAGAAACCTTACTGAAACCAGAAAATAAAGCACAATTACAAACCATTTTAAAATATCATGTAGCAGCTGGAAAATGGAGTGCTGCAGATATTATGGCAGCGATTAAAAAAGGAAAAGGAAAATATAGTTTTACAACCGTAAGTGGAGGTACTTTAACCGCATGGATGAAAGGGAAAGACGTTTACATTACGGATGAAAATGGGAATAGTTCGAGAGTTACTATTGCCGATGTTAACCAAAAGAATGGCGTTATACACGTGGTAGACACGGTCTTGCTACCGCGTTCATAGTTGTTTAGTTTTAGTTTGTTTTTTTGAAGAAGGCACTATCTTACATAGCGCCTTCTTTTTTATTATTTAGTACGCTCTAACCAATTTTTAAAATCGTAAAAATTTTGTGGAGAAACCCCATGACCAATAGGATATTCTTTATAAGTAACTGGTAACCCTAAATTTTCTAAAAAGGGTTGTGCTTTTCTCGCCCAATCAACTGGAATAACTTGGTCAACTGTACCGTGCGAAATGTAAAATTGTAGGTGTTGGTTTTCTTTGTTTTGATACTCTGGAACCAAAATATTTTCGTTTAAATAACCACTTAAAGCTACTACACGACTAATTTTTTCTGGATAACTTAAAGCTGTTGCATAACTTAAAATACTGCCTTGACTAAAACCAATTAAGGTAACTTGCTCTTTTGCAATGGGATATTTTTCAAGCAATTCATCAATAAAAGAAGCAATTAGGTCTCTTGATTGTTGTGCTTGTACGTCATCTGAGAATTTGTTTTCATCAGCATCAAAATGAATGGCATACCAAGCATGTCCATAGGGTTGTAAATTATGAGGTGCGCGAACAGAAATAACATAATAGTCATCGGGTAATTCGCTGGCAAATGAAAATAAATCTTCTTCATTGCTGCCATAACCGTGTAATAATAGTAAAACAGGATTTTGCGCTTGTCTATTTTTGGGTTCTCTTATAAGGTACTGTAAACTCATTATAGTGTATTCTGATTATAGGATGTCAAAAATATCACTAAAATTTAATTATATTTCGCTTTAATATATTTTATTTTTAATTACAAAAGGTGTAACGAGGATTATTTGCTAATGAATAACATTTAAAGCTATACTTACTTTGCGGATAAAGTGGTGTCGGATTATCGGTTACAATTAGGGGTTCTAATGCTTGTCCATTGTAGCTTGGCATTGTTACTTGAGCGGCAGAACCATTACCAAGAGCTACATTTTTTCCAACTAAATTACCATTAAAACTATAATCTATCAATGCATCTAGAAGACGATAAATTCCATAATAATCATAAGCATCATAGGCAGATTGTGTGTTTGGTAAATTGTGCTCTGCTGTGTAAGTATAGTTAGGTAAAACACTTTTTTTGATTAAGATGAAATCTTTTTCAGAATTTAGAATATTGTTGTTTTTGAACATATCTATAGCCATTCTATGGTCATTGGTTACATCGTCATCATATACTTGGGTAATTAATTTTGTGTTTGAAGGAAAATCTATTGATTGCGTATTTATAAAATAACTGTACCATTGTGCCATTACAAATAGAAAACGACCATTTTCTCCCCAGTTTTTTTCTGAAAATGCTCTCTGTGACAAATAAAATGAAGCACCACCACCAAAAGAATGTCCCATGAAACCAACTTTTGTAGTATCTATAATATCTGGATAATTTGCTGCCGCAGTAATGAAACTTTGCCATAATGTATCATATCTGCTTTCTACTGTAACGTTAGTTCCACTAGTAGGATAGGGGGCAAAAACTACAACATATCCTTTTTTAGCAATAAAACGATATAAGCCAATGTTATATTCGCTTTCTTCTCCTCCATAAGGATGCGAATAAAAGATTGTTGGTTTAGGAGTGGTAATACCTTGCGGATAAAATATAGTAACATTTTTTCCTGTATAAGTCGGACTAGGAAAACTTACTGATGCTACGGTGTAATTTCCGTCTGAGCCGTAGCCAGTTGTTGGCTTTGCAATAGGACCTTGTAGTGTATTAATTAAATAGGATGATGAAGTGGTTTTGGTATCGGTTTGATTTTCAGAATCTTTAGAACACGATAGTACTAAAAAAGATAGAACAGCAAAAAATGCAATTTGTTTCATGTGTTAAAAATGTTTGTTATGCTTTTAGACGATAAAATAGCTTGAAGGTTTAATGCTTAGTTGCTATTTTTATATTAAAATTAGCATTAAAATTGGATTTGTATATTGAAAAAATGGTGTCTAAAAAAGAATTGCATTTTTATTAGATTTTAGCTGTATTGATACTACGATTTTATATTTTAATTAATTTTTTAAGAAATAAATTTGTCTTTTATGGTTATAAATACCAACTTTAATAAAGTATGAGTTTGCTATTCGGTCTAAAAAATAAATTTTATACCAAAGGTTCTATAGAAAAAAAGTCGATTTTTGATTTTTTAAAGTTTCTAATTTTATTTAGAACGGCATTTCCGTTGCTAGAACCATCAGCATTTGTGTTTCCTTCAATGGTTTCGATTACATCGCCTTGTACGTTAATCACAATGCCTGTATGATACCAATCGTAAGTTGATTTTTGTAAAAGAAATATGTCACCTGGTTGAATTAAACTAGGGTTTGTTCTAGCTGTTTGATATCTGGTTAATATATTTTTTTGTAAACCAGTTGAACCAACAGTATCACAACTATATGATAAAGGCATTAGTGTTTTAAAATTTTTGCCTAGTTGGGAAGCAGCTTGATCGATAATAGTTTGTGCAAACCCCATACACCAGTACCACGAAGTACCTTCATGACCATCCATATAAGCGCGAACCCAAGGTCCTGTGTTGCTTTGGTTTCTTATGATTAATTCGAAAGGATTATTTTTAGCATGATTTTTAGCAGTATTGACTACTAATTCTCTTAGATTATTCCCTGTACTAGGCGTTTCAAAAGCGTTTTTAAGCGGAGCCGATAGTTGTTCGAACAAATGAGTATCTACAATACCTGTAGCTGTAGTGCCTATGGCAGTTTGAAAGTTCATTACGGCTCTTTCTGTAGCTGGACCAAAATCGCCATCGATACCTGTTGCTGTTCCTGCATTTGGATTTTGCATGGCAAAAAGGGTTAGCCAAGATTGAATTTTTTCTACGTCTTTTTTTACATTAGTGGTACCAAATCTTTGTTGTGTATTACTGATACTTAATTCTTTAATATATGATTTTTTTTGCATGACTCGATTTTTTAGATATTAAAAATAGGCATATTAAAAAAAATAGTAGTGGGGAAAAATCCTGTTTTTTAGTGGATAATTCTCCTGTTTTTTAATTTTAGATATCGGTTTAAAAATGCGTTTTGTGTGAAGTAATCGCTATGCTGGGGTTGAAAAAAAGAAATAAAGAAGGTGTTTTTAGTGAGATTGCTTTCTATTTGTTTTTGTTTTTTTGCGAAGCTTTTTTGAAAAGTTACCCTACGTTTTTGAATTCTTCCCATACGTTTTTGAATTATTACGATAGGTTTTTGAATTCTTCCCCTACGTTTTTGAATTATTACAATAGGTTTTTGAATTATAACAATAAGTTTTTGAATCATTCCCATACGTTTTTGAATTATTACGATGGGTTTTTGAATTCTTCCCATTCGTTTTTGAATTATTACGATAAGGATTTTGTTTACCAGTATGTCATTCCTGACAAGAAAGATTATTTAAA
Source organism: Flavobacterium sp. J27 (assembly GCF_004303025.1). Lineage (GTDB taxonomy): Bacteria > Bacteroidota > Bacteroidia > Flavobacteriales > Flavobacteriaceae > Flavobacterium. Next base: position 127,724 of record NZ_PJQW01000006.1, read on the forward strand.
TAACTTTTAAATATTATCAAATTGTTTTAAATTGTATAGGAGTATAATTTAATAGATTGACATATTCTTTTTCAGAAAAGGAAAGGCATACTTCGTTTTGACTAAAACAAAATAGATTATAAAGAAAAAAGAATACGATTACGACTATTTTCAAATGAGAAATGATTTTTATTTTTGTTACTTGTTTTGTCTAAAGTTAAAAATAAAATCTAATCTTCTTTTTTTAGATTGCTTTCTTTTTCTAAGAAAAGTGTTAATTGATTTTTTAAATCGGGATTTTCAGTACTATAAATTACTTTTTTGTATTGATTTTTTATGGCAGTAAAATGATATACGGGATATACAAATGCAGCAGATGCATTGGTAACAGAAATATATTTATTCTGTTTTTCAAATGGTTCTTCAGTAATTAGTAATGTAGTGTAATCTTTGCTTAGGATTTGTTTTTTTAAAAGGATTTTATCAGCTAGGGAATAGGATAAAAAAATATTTTTTTGGTTGTCTATACTAATTCCTTTTTTTATGAAAGGAAATAGTATTAGGATTAGGATAAATACAGTTAAAAAGCTATAGCAAAAAGTGATTAGACTAGCTTTTTGATTATTGTTATATATTTGAAAAATTGCATTTAATAAAAAGGACACTGGAAAAAGCAAAAGAATACAATATGCTGCTATACTTTTCAATTTCAAGATAGCTTCAAGAATTAGCGTACTTTTTATTTTCGTTTTTGTGTTCAATTATAAATTTTTAAACAATTTCTGATAAAATTCTCCTACTAAAGGAACCAATTTTTTTTCACCATTTAGAGCCCCTAAAAAACCATAAATCCATAAGATAAAAATAAATAACCAAAAAGCAGAAGTTACCATCCAACTATTGAAATATCCAATAGGGTAACCTAGTAAAAAGAAGGTTAAGAAAATGCCTAAAGCTTGACGAATATGAAAACTCGCAAACTCACTTTTATTGTCTTCCTGGTTCATAAAAATAGCAATTACACTTCCTATAATAGTAATGTAACTTACTATGGCTGCGTTTTTTCCTTTTTCAATACTGTTATTCATTTTTATTTAAAAGTTTAAGGGTTTAAAGGTTTAAAGTGTTAATATGTTGTTTGTTATATATTGAATGTTGTATTTCTTTCTTCTTAATTTCTAGATTACCAATTTTCCGTTGTTGTAAATTCCGTAAGCTTTTCCTTTTGTTTTTTGCCCTAAAAAGGCTGAATTTTTTGATTTAGACAAGATGTTTTCTTTTGTAAACGTACCTTCTCCAGTAGGTGTAAAGAAACTTAATTCGGCTGTAGCATTTACTTCAATAATCTGTTTTGGTAAACCAAAGATATTTCTTGCGGCAGTTAATTTTTTTATAACCACTTCTAAAGGTAATACGGTAAGTAAAACTCCAAAAGCACTTTCTAAACCAATAGTTCCATCTTTAGCCATGTCAAATTCTAGTTTTTTATGTTCAATATCTAATGGATTATGGTCTGAAGTAATGCAATCAATAGTGTTGTCTAAAACAGCTTCAATGAGTGCTTTTCGGGTTGCTTCATCACGTAATGGGGGTGCTACTTTGTATCGAGAATCGAAACCAGATAAAACGTCTTCATTTAAAACCAAATGATGTATAGCAACACTACAAGTTACTTGTAACCCTTTGGCTTTTGCTTCTTTAAGTAAGGCTACCGATTTTTGAGTGGAAATAGTAGGAATGTGTAATTTTCCGCCTGTGTATTCTAATAAAAATAAGTTACGTGCAATGTGTAATTCTTCTGCTAATGTTGGTATGCCTTTTAAGCCTAATCGAGTTGAAGTAATGCCTTCATTTACAATTCCTTTACCTTTTAGAGAACTGTCTTGGCAAAAACTAATGACTAATCCGTCAAAATCTTGTAAATATTGTAGCGCAATTTTTTGAATATTAGCATCTTGAATCGCTTTGTTGTAATCTCCAAAAGCAATGGCGCCCGCATTTTTCATGTCGAACAGTTCGGCTAAATCTTGTCCTTCGCTATTTTTTGTTAGCGCACCAATAGGAAATAAGGTAGTAGCTTGTTCTTTGGCTCTTTCTAAAACAAATTTTACTTGCGCTTGATTGTCTATAACCGGAGAAGAATTTGGTTGTAAGGCTATGGCAGTAAAACCACTTTTAGCAGCTACTTGTAAACCGTGAGCAATGGTTTCACGATCTTCATAACCTGGTTCGCCTAAGGAAACAGAAGTATCAAACCAACCAGTAGAAACGTGTAAATTTTCTTTTTCTACTACCGTTGCGTCTTTAGGCGTAGCGATGCTTTTTGCAATTTCAGTGATGATTTCGTTTTCAATTTTAATATCTACGGTTTGGTTGTGGAACGAACTGTTTTGATCTTGTATAGTTGCTTGTTTAATTAAAACGGTGGTCATTTTACAAATTTTTGTATTAGTAGTTCAATCAATAAAAATAGGAGAGTTCCTAGAATAAACCATTTCCATAAAGCAGTATCGGTTCGTTTTGATTCTAAATCATTTAGAACAGTAGCGATATCATTTACGATGGTGGTTTTATCAAATAGTGTGTTGTTTTTGTTGTTTAAATCGCTTTCTGTTCGTGGGTAATTAAAACTAACTTCCTGTATGGTGTTTTCTGCTTGTTTAACGCTATAATTACCTGCTTTTTCTGGATAATCTCCAAAAGTAAGTTTTACTTTTGTGTTTACGATTTGTTGTTGCGGAATAAAGCTATATTCTGTATTACTTATACTAACTACTTCGTCTTTAGATAAAATAGCATCTATAATTAAGGTTTCGTTTTCGCCAATTGTAAAGGTATTGGTTTTCGAATTATTCCTTGCTTGTGCCATATTATAAAGAGTAGGTACAATTAAAGGAGAATTTTGAAAATTTGAATTCTGTTTGTTTATTGGAGCTGTAAAAACATATAGATTCCCCATTTTATTTGTTATGGAAAAGGCAAAATTAGTATTGTCTTCAAATTGTAAAATTGGCAATCCATTTCCAGAAGAAACAAACGATAGGTTTACTTTAGGATATTGAAAATTACTAATTTTCTTTTCAAAAACATTCTTATATAATGGATGACTAAAACTGATTTTAGTAATTTGTTTTTCGTTGTTGTTTTTTTGAGAAAATTGGTATGCACCAAATTTTTTTAAGAAACTATTTATATTTTGAACATTCGTTTCTTCTGAAGGAATTACAATAATAGTACCTCCTTTGTTATAAAATGATGCTAAAGTGGTAGTTAAAGCTTGTGGAATTTCTTTGATTTCGTTTAAAACGATAACTTGCTGATTTTCGATAGCATTGTAATTCAGTTGCGCTAATTCGCTTTGGGTAACCACAAATTCTTTTTCAGTTAAAATTTTATTCAGAAATTTATTTTTTTCGGATGTCCCTATGCAAATTACATTTTGTTTTTTAGGTTGAGAAATACTAAAATAAAAGGTATTATCGTACTCCAAACTATTGTCTTGCAATGTTACTTTACCATGAAAAGCGGCTTTTGGAATATTTATTTTTATTTCTTTTTCTGAAGTATCGAAAGTTACTTGAGATTTAGCTAATAATGCATCCTGATTGTATACTGCTAAAGAGACAGGTTCCGTTCTTTTTCCGTATGATTTTATCGAAATTGTAATTTCGTAGAAAGCGTCTAAAACTTGTGATAAGGAAACCTTTTCAATACTGCAATTATTTTTGTTTTCTGCTGAAGGGTTGTTAAAATACACTTCATTTTCTTTGCTAAGGGTTTCTATTTTTTTTGACTGTAAACCAACAGCATCCGTAATAATGATGTAGTCTTTTTTAGTATTTGGTTTTTTAGTTTCTACTTGTGTGAGCAAATAATCTAACTCGAATGGTAAAGCTGCGTAGTCTAGTTTTTGCAATTCATTTTGAATTGTTTTTCGATCCACGTCCCAGAATGCAGCATTATTTGTAAGTATAGAAAATGTTTGATTTTCAGGAAAAGTTTCTAAAATTTCTTGTACACTTCTTTTTAGTAATTCGCCACGACTTCCTTTGGCTTGCATGGAGAACGAATTATCTAATAAAAGAATGAGTTCGTTGTCTTTACTCTTGCTTTCTTTCGCTGTAAAAAAAGGTTGGGCAAAAGCCAAAATAAGTAAAGCTAAAAGAAGCAGACGAGTTGCAAGCAGCAACCATTTTTTTATGGTACTGCTTTTTCGTGTTTGTTGTTGTAATTGTCGCAGGAGTTTTACATTGGTAAAATATTCTTTTTTAAAGCGACGTAATTGAAATAAATGAACTAAAATTGGTAGTACCAATAGGAACAAAAAGTATAAAATCTCAGGATGTTTAAACTGCATGTATTTTAGGTTTATTTCAAGACCATAAATTTACGGTGTTCAAAAATACAAAAATGAAATGGTTTTTAAAGAAAAGTGTGTTATGGATGTTTATTTTTTTTAAGTTACTCTATCTTTAAGCGGATTTCATACATTAATTCAGATTGGATTGTGATATTCTGAAGTTCTCTATAATAACAAGATGCATTTGTCAAGCTGAACTTGTTTCAGCTTCTAAATAAGATTTAGATATAATAACATTATATCCAAATATGTGAAAGATTCCGAAACAAGTTCTGAATGACAAAAGGTGTTACTCTTTTGGTTTGTTTTTTCCGTTTTTAAAACGTATTTTTTCTACCACTGGTTCTTTTTTAGGAAGCGATTTTTTCTTGGGTTTCCCTTTAAAAGAAGTTGAGTTTTTCTTTGGATTATCTGTTTTAGGTTGCGTTTCTTTCTCTTCTTTTGAAGGAGCATTTTTATGACTTTTAATAACCTCCATAGGAACTTTTGGGTTCTCTTTGGTTCCTCTCAAATGAATGACTAATCCGTTTAAGAAATTGCGAAGTAGTTGATCTCCACATTCCATATAATTAGGATGGTTTTCATTTCTAAAAATGTTACCTAATTCTCCTTTAGACACTCTAAAGTCTACCAATTGTAATATTTCTACAATTTGATCATCTCTTAATTGTAGGGCAACACGTAATTTTTTGAAGATATCGTTATTTGTCATTTTAATTTCTATTGTTATTTAATTTAAGTTCTCGATACATTTTTTATTCTATTTCATTCCATAAAAAACACTCGAACTGACGTATGTTGTTATGCATATAGAATTTTCTCTTTTATTTATTATAAAAACACTCGAACTGACGTATGTTGTTATGCATATAGAATTTTCTCTTTTATTTATTATAAAAACACTCGAACTGACGTATGTTGTTATGCATATAGAATTTTCTCTTTTATTTATTATAAAAACACTCGAACTGACGTATGTTGTTATGCATATAGAATTTTCTCTTGTATTTATTATAAAACACTCGAATTAACGAATTAATGTATTACTTAAACTAATTAAATTAGTTTTTTTTATTTAGAAAAGCCAAAGATACGCTTTTGCAAATTCTTTTGACCAAAGTTTTTCATTGTGTTTTCCATTTGCTACAATTTTAGTTTTATGCAGATGCAGACAGTCGCAACGTTTTTGTCTAATAAGGTGAATCATTTTATTCATATTGTCTACCATACTTTCATCTTCGCTGTCGCCACACATAAAATAATATTTAGTATCTATTTTTTTAGTTTGTTCTGTAAGGGTGTAAATGTCATTGGTAAACCAAAATGATGGCGAAAAAACACCTACTTTTCCAAAAATATCAGGATATTTTAAACTTGCATAAAAAGAAACCAATCCGCCAAGTGAACTTCCCATAATTCCTGTGTTTTTTGAGTTTATTTTGGTACGATACACCGAATCTATATATGGTTTTAACGTTGTTACAATAAAATCCAAGTAATTGTCAGCTTCTCCACCACCATATTTATCATTCTTAAAAGGTGTAAGTTCGTTTATTCTTTTTTCATTACCATGTTCAATACCGACCACTATAATTTTTGCTTGTAAACTATCTAAGGTTTCATCGATTTTCCATTCTCCTGAAAAGGCTGTTTTTTCATCGAAAAGATTTTGAGCATCGTGCATATATAACACAGGATATTTCTTTTCGGATAGGTCATAATCAAGTGGAAGATATATCCAAATACGTTTGACGGTATCGAGTTGAGGTGCTTTAATTTCAAATTGGGAAAATCTTTTTTGGGACCAAAGACACCAAGATGTTAAAAAAAAGATAATGAAAAGAAAGCCGACTTTTTTCATTTTTAATTATATTTGGATTATAAAACTTAATAAAAGTACTGCTTTGATGGAAACCTACCAAGAAAAAATAAGTTTGTTACAAGAAATGATTGCATTTGCGTTAGTAGATGGCGAATTGCATGATAGAGAATATGATTTTATTGAAATGGTCTCTTTGGAATTAGAAATAGACAAGCCCACGTTTCATCAATTATTTGAAAATAGAGCAGAGGTGAAAGTGATTAAGGACGAGTTTAATAGAATATGTCAGTTTTACCGTTTGGCTTTATTAATGCATGCTGATGGTGTTTTACACGAAAGAGAGCAAATAAAGATTAATGAAATAGGAATTAATATGGGATTAAATCCTTATGCGATGAAAAGAGTATTGCATTTGATGAAAAAATCACCCAATCGAATGATTGATGGTCAAACGTTGCTTTCAGTTTTTGCGGAGCAACACAATTAAACAACTGAAATTTAGTCAGTTATATTATAAAAAAATCTTAAAATCAAGTCAAAATGTCTTTTAAAATTTAGTTTTTAGAGACATTTTGACTTTTTTTTATTTTGGAATGTAATTTGAGCTTTACTGGGAAACATGTTTAATTAAAAATTTAAAAGATATGAACTTAGTAAAAACAAATCCAAAGTTATTTTTTCCATCAGTAATGGATGATTTTTTCAAACCAGATTTTATGGGTGGAGTGCAAAGTTTTTCAAATACAATTCCAGCTGTAAATATTAAAGAAACTGAAACCGATTTTACCATTGAATTAGCCTCACCAGGATTAGACAAAGAAGATTTCAATATTGAATTGAATGAAAATGTGTTAACGATTTCTTCTGAGAAAAAATCAAACTCTGAATCTAAAAATGAAAATGGAAAATACACTCGAAAAGAGTTTAGTTTTTCTTCTTTCAAACGTGCTTTTACGTTACCAGAAACTATTAAAGAAGAAGATATTAAAGCAAATTATGAAAACGGTGTCTTGCATGTATCACTTCCTAAAAGAGAAGAAGCGTTACCAAAACCAAAACGTTTTATAGAAATTGGTTAATACAATACTAATTTTAAAAAAGCCTAATGTTTTGCATTAGGCTTTTTTTGTAAAACCAACTCAAATTTTAATTAGGAATATTAAAGAAATCGCATATTGCTTCATAGTTCATTTTTGTGTAATCGTTTGTTCCTTTTTTATTAGCAAGTACGCCTCCTGGTATAAGAACATATCTAAATTTAGCACCTAAACTAGGACTTATTTGTTGGTCATTAAGAGAACCACTAATTGCTTTTGCAGTAATATTAATATCTGAAGCACTAATACTTGCGCTTCCAAAACCAGCCGTAAATTGAGCCCCTCTAAAATCCAAAACGGGAAGTTGGTACACATTGCCATCCCCATAACCAGTAAAATAAACTAATAAAGTATGTGTGTTTTTGATGCTAGAAGCAGAAGGCATACTTGCAGGGAAATCGATACCCATATATTTTATAGAAGTAGAAGAGCCTGAAAAATTTGCAGGAATCCAATTGGAATAAATTACATTTGCTGTTCCTGCTGGTCCTTGAGGTCCAGTTGTGCCATCAGCACCATCTACACCATTGATACCATCTTTTCCATCTTCAGGAGAACAAGAAAAAAGACTTATTACAAGAATTAGAGACCAAAGTTTTAAAATTGTTGTTTTCATGTGTTTGTATTTATGTAAAGATTAATTTATTTTATAGAAAAAATTTTGCGTATAATTTTCACCGTCTTCATCGGTAATGATTACTTTAGTTGGATATCCTTCAGTATTGTATGTATATTCATACGAAGCATTACTAATTGTGCCACCAGGAGCTACAATGGTTGTATGAGTAAGATTATTATTACTGGTCCATTGTAGTGCATAGGCCGAGATATAATTAAATTTGATGGTTTGAAATAGAGAGAAAGGATAAGAAGGATTGATATAAAAGCTACCAAAGTGAAGGTTTTTAGCAATCTTTGAGAAAGGATTTTTTTTTGTATCGTAAGTAAAAATTTGAGTTTCAATAAGATTATAGGTTGCATTATCTGAACTTGAACTGAGGTTCATTTCTGAAATATTATTTTGTGTATTATAACTAAGATTATATTTATAATATTCATTTATTGTACTACTTACGACATGAATAATAATTTTGATTATTCTATTATTAGCATCATATGTCATATTTTTTGTTTCAGTAATACTCCCGCTAAAGTAATTGGTCGTTTGATTAATTAGTCTTCCTGAAGCATCATATTCTAGTAGTGTTTGTCCGTTTCCAGTACCATCATCAATTGAAGAAATTTGTTTTGAAGTATTGTATGTTAAAGAGGTATTGCCAATTGCGGTTACCATACCATTTGTATTTCTAGTAATTTCATTATTGATTTTAGTTATTATACTACTAGTAGGATCCAATGTTTCGAAGCCTATTAATTTATTTTCTGAATTGTATTGCAGTTGAAATTCATCAGATGAAAAAGAAAAGGTATAACTGCTTAAATAGGTTTCTTTTGTTGTATTGTCATCATCGTTGCTACAAGAGTAAAAACTGGCAAGCAAGATTAAAAAGACAATTGTTTTACTCATTTTTTTCATATAGTTAATTTTTATTTTTTCTTAAAAGTTGTTTTCGTTATCAGCTTATTTTTATGAATAATATTTAATTCATATTCTCCATTTTCTAAGTGATTAATATTTAAATAAATTTTATTGGTAGCGATGTTTTCAATTTTTGCCTCATATTTTGTAGGTTTTTTAGGCATCTTATAACTTTATTTTATTACCGTAAATTCAACTCTTCTGTTTTGTTTTTTACCTTCTTCAGTATTGTTACTTGCTATTGGATTACTTTCTCCTTTTCCTTCTGTAAGCATTCTAGATTTCTCAATACCAAAATTAGTATTCAAATAAATTTTCACACTTTCAGCTCTTTGTGAGGATAATCTTTGGTTATCAATTTCTTTGCCATCGCTATCGGTATGTCCTATAATTTTGATTTTTACAGATGGATTTTCTTTTAGCGCATTACCTAAATCAGATAAAACAGTTTTACTAGTATTTTTAATGGTAGCTTTATTTGAGTCAAAAAGAATTTCATTGGTTGAAAAAGTACCTGTCTCAATAAGTTTATGACGTGTATCTGCACCTGCTTCAGCTAATTTTAAATTAGAGATATAATACTTGTCTTCAGGATTGCCATAAGTATGCATGTAAAAAACAATATTGTTATAAGTGGTTTCTTGGAAAGCATTAGGTAAATCCCAAATTTTCTCTCCATTGACATACACTCGAAGCCTGTTTTTTTGTCTCCAAAATTGTACCTTAGCTGTGTTCAGATTGTGGTTAAAAGATTTTAAGTCAACATTGTTTTCCATTAAAAGCGCATGATTTGTAATTACTTTGAAACCAGAAACCCCCATTTTTCTGCTACCTGCTCCTTGTGGGTGAAGACTCACAATAACTCCTTCTTTGCCACTTTTAAAATCGCCCCATTGTGTATAATCGGTTTTCTTTTGAGAAGCAACAAATGCAATATTTAAGCCACTTGAGTAGAATGAAAAATTTTCTGTAGTGTAAATATCCACTTCAAAAGTGCAATTTTCAGGAAGTTTTGAAAAATGAATAGGAGTGTAGTTGCCTTTGTCGTTTAATTTGAGCCATTTTTCATTAGAGTCGGAAAAAGTTACTATTTCACCACTACTATTAGTGTACCAATTTACTGGAAAGTCGCCAATAGCATCTTGATTAAAATTTTCTGTTGCGATTATTTTTGTACCAGCCACAAAATCTTTGGCACTCGTAATGGTTGTTTTTTTACTTTCAGTTTTTGAATTGGTTTCTTCATTTTGAGAATCGTTTCCTTTTGTTTTTTTATCTTTCTTTTTCTTTTTTTCAAAAACTTTATCAATAGATTGATCTGTAGTTTCTTCCGATTTCTTTTCCACACGTCTTTCTACGGTGCGTTCTGCCGCTTTTTCCGCTTTTTCACTCAATTTTTTAAAGAATTGTGCGTTCGATTGGGTTACCAATAACAGTAAACCTAAAGTTAGTATTGTTTTCATAAAAGATGTTTTTAATGGTTTTAAGAACCTGCTAGAAGAGCTTTAAATGAACCTTGAGTTATATTTTTTTGAGGTAAGCCACAATCGTCTGTATTACCAGCAGAAAAAGTAAATGTTCCAGCAATTTCATTAGAAGAAATAGCAGTAATGGTTAAAGTACCCGAAGTACCACAAATTCCAGATTGATACACAACTACATCATTTTCATAGCTTAGTACGATAGTATTAGCGGTTGTGGTAGGAATTGTATAGGTTCCAACACCAATGCTATTATTTATTTTTAATTGAAATTTATGAATGCCTTGTACACAGGCTATTGTAATTGTATTTCCTGTTTTAGAAGCACCAAATTCGGGTATGGTTGCAGAAAAAGAGTTACCATCTATTTTTGTTTTAAAAAAATATCCTTCTGGAATGGTTGTGCTTGCATCATCGTCACTACTACAAGAGAATAGAGTTACTATAAAAAGTAGCATAATACATGTTTTAATACTTGTTTTCATATGTTTTTTGTTTTAATTGAATAAGACAAATTTGAACATAATCAAACTAAGACAATAGGAGTATTGTAACAAGGGTTATGACATATGTAACAAGTTATTTAAAGTCAATAAAATAAGAGGTTATAAGGTGAATTATGAGTTTTTTTCAATATATTCTGAAGGAGTACAATGGTACATTTCTTTAAAACATTTTGAGAAATACGACATATCATTAAAACCAACAGAATACGCAATTTCAGAAATATTGCCATTGCCTTTTTTAAGTAATTCTACAGCTGTTTTTAGCCTTTCCGTTCTTAAAAATTCGGTAGCACTTACACCTAATAAGGTTTTTAATTTTCGATGTAATTGCATGCGACTCATACCTACAGCTGAGGCAAAATTATCAGAAGTAAAATCTGAGTTGGGCACTTCTTTATGTAAAATTTCTTGTAATTTTTCTAAGAATTTTTCATCTATCGAATTAATAACAATATCAACAGGTTTTAAAACGAGTTCCTGACTGTATCGTTCTTGTAATTTTTTTCTTTCAGTAATAAGTTGGGTAACCGTAAGTTTTATAATTTCATGACGGAAAGGTTTCGTAAGGAAAGCATCTGCTGTGCTTTGTAATCCTTCCAAATGGGCTTCTTCTGCTGTTTTTGCAGTTAGTAATACTACGGGAATAAAAGAAGTGAGTTCGTTTGATTTTATCGCCTTGGTAAACTCATAACCGTTCATTTTGGGCATCATAATATCAGAAATGATACAATCTGGGATTTCTTTTTTGGCCATTTTTAAGGCTTTTTCACCATCTCCTGCTTCCAATATTTGAAAATTCTCTTTTAGGATATCTTTCAGTACAGAACGTATTTCTGAGTTGTCATCTGCAATTAATACTATAGGTAAATCATTCTCTGTAGTTTGATTTTCTATACTAGGCGTGTTTTCTTTCGTTACTACAATTGCATTTGCTGGAAATTTTTCAAGAGGTAGTAAAATGGTAAATTGGAGCTTTTGATTACTAACTTGAGTAAGAATTTCACCTTCATATAATTCGACTAATTCTTTTACCAATGCCAATCCGATGCCTGCTCCTTTTTCACTTTCATTCTTTTGATAAAAACGTTCAAAAAGTTGGTTGATTTCCTCTTTTTTAATGGAAACACCAGCGTTTGATATTGTTAATTTTAGTTTTTTATTTTCAATAGACGAATAAAATTCAATTTTTTGCCCAGTTGGTGTGTATTTAAAGGCGTTAGACAGAATATTAGTTACAATTTTTTCGACTACATCTTTATCAAAATAATGATTAGTCGTATTTTTTTCAATATTAATTTCAAAATTGATGTTGTTTTCCTTGGCTTGAAAGTCAAATGGTTCTGTTATAGAATGTAAGAACGAGCTACTATTTCCTTCTTTGAGTATCAATTTTAATTTTCCGCTATCAATTTTTGAAAGGGCTAATAATTGGTCGACTAATTCAAGCATTCGGTTAGCGTTTCTATCAATAAGTTGTAGTTGCTTTTTTTCGTCTTCATTTGAAATTACTTTTTGAAGATTTTGTACTGGACTTTTAATTAAAGTAAGTGGTGTTCTGAACTCATGAGAAATATTGGCAAAAAACTTAGATTTTAGTACATTTAATTCTTTGATCTTTCGAGCCGTTTTTAGTTGGTTTCTATAAACAAAAAATAAAGAAAAACCAGTTAAAAAAAGTAAACTGGCTAAAGCAATGTAGATGTATTTTTGTTTTTGAGCAAGTTTGTTTTCTGTAGAGAGCAGTTTAATTTCTTGTTCTTTTTTTTCAGTTTGAAATTTAGTTTCTAATTCTGCGATACTAATATTTGTTTTTTCGTCTACAATACTATCTCTATAAAGGTGATATTTTTTTTGAGATTCAAACGCGGCCTTATAATTGTTTTGTAAAGTATACACTTTAGTTAGGTTTTTGTAAACCTCGGAAATATTGGTTTTGCTATGAATGGCTTCACTAATTTTTAAAGCTTTGTTATAATAACTAATGGCTTCCTCTGAATTTTTTTTCAACGCAACCAAATGCATGCCAATAGCGATATATCGAAGTGCTAAAGATGCGGGATTATTATTTTTTTCTTCCAAAATTTTTACCGCTTTTTTTTCAAATTCAAGAGCTAATTCTCTATTTTCTGCATCACTGGCTATCAATGCAGACGTAATATAGGCTTGTACAATACGATCTTCATTTTTTGATTCTTCAGCATACGTAACGCATAATTCTTGGTACTTTTTAGCTTCTTTTGGATTGATTAAACGGTATAACTGACTTATATTGCAATATCCTAGTGCCAAATCATTGATGTCGCCATGTTTTTCTCTGTAATAAATAGATTTTTTAGCATATTCAATTGTTTTATCATTGTCTTTTAAACGATAATAAACTAGAGATAAATTGTTGTAAACGACTGCTAATTCTCCATAATTTAATTCTGGAAGGCTTTCATATATTTTAATCGATTGTATTAAACAATTAGTTTGATTAATTAAATCGTCTTTTAAGCCATAGGTATAACCAAAATCATTATAGGCTAGAGCTGCATAATACGATGGATGTTGGTTAAAATAATTTTGGGTACAAACTTGAAATAAGTCTATCGCTTCCTCTAATTTATTTTGGTACATTTTTATTTGTGCAGCATGTAAGGTTGCATGAGCGATAAGCAAAGGATTATTTAGTTTTTTACCAATTGCAGTTACTTTTTTATTAATAACTTCGGCTTGATCTAACTCATCATAATCGATAAAAATTTCTTCTTTTTTAAGTAAAGCATGTGCATATCCTTTTTCATATTTTTTTTCTTGTGCTAATTTTTCGGCTTTATTAGCATAAAAAACAGCAGAATCGTATTCAGCAAGGTTATGGAAACTTTCTGCTTTTTGTATATAGCTAAATATGGTTATAGAATCTTTTTTTGAAAATGTTTGCGCATAAAGTGTAGTTGGTACAACTAATAATAAGCTGGATAAAAAGAAATAACTGCTTGAAACAGCGTTTTTTAGTTGTTTTTTTTTCATGGTTTGATTGCTTATGATGTAAATTTAGACAATTATAATAAGAAAAAACTTTTTTTTATAAGAGTATTGTAACATAGTGTGTTACATAACTTTTGAAAGGGTTTATAAAAGTAAAAAGTACAAAAAACAAAACCGCTTATTTATGGTTTGTTTTTGTACTTTTAAAATAATTTGTAACAGTAAGTTTACTTCACGGGAGGCATCATTTGCGTAGCTAGTTCTTGTGCTCTAGAAGCAATTTCATCTTGAACTTCTTTAATTCTTTTTTCATAATTTTTTCTACAATCGCTTCCTGTTTGATGCGGTGGACAATTTTTTCTAGCCGTTCTTAATTGGGTTATTTCATCTTGTTTTCCTTTCAACCAATTGACAATGTTTTCGGTTTTGGCTTGACCTGAAGGCAAATAAAAATCAAAAGAAATTACTTTGTAGCCGTCTGTATTAATTCCCCACTCTTCAATTTGTTCTAAATGGGTTAATTTAGAAAGACCCTCTTCAAATTCGGTTATGGCTAAGAATTTTTGTCTTTTTTCTAATACATCTTTAAAAATTCCTACACCAAATCCCATTAAGGGAATACCAGTAGGAATTTGAGCTTCTTCTTTGGCAAACCAAAATGTGATTCGTTTTTGCGAACCATTATTATCAGTAAAAGTACCTCTGTAAGGTTCTAGCGGACTATTATTGGTTACCGTATTTGCATTCGCTTTGGCACTATTTAAGACTTCTAGACTTTTGCTATAATTATCGGTAAAAACATTTGAAAAAGTAAAACCAGAAGGTACTTTAATACAAATTTTTCCTTGTTCCTGATGTTCTACAAAAGCATACCAATCGTTTTGTGCATTGCGAATAAGAAAGTCAATTTTATATTGTTGTACATACGGATTGTTTTTTAAAGGTTGGAACAAGTCGTTGTTTTCAATATCTGTTCCGTGGATGTACATAGAGTTATCATTACTATTTACTTTATACGTGAAATTTCCTGATTTATTGTTGATGGAAATATATTGTTCTATTTCATAATCAAATTTAAAAATCCCTTTTGGTTCGAGAGGATTAATGGCAATTTTAGCTTTTAAATCAAAATATTTAGAATCATCAAAAGGAACACCCTGCTCGATAGTTGGTATCGATTGTTGTTTACCATCATAATTCCATACTACTTTCATTTCGTGTTGTAAATGAAGAGGAACATCTGTAGGAATTTCAAAAGGATTTGGAATAACACCTGTAACCATTCCTAATGCGGCTGTTGCACCTAAACCGAGTATAATTTTGACAGCTAATTTCATTTCAAGTATTATATTTTTTGAAATTCTACACGTCTATTTTTTGCTTTTCCGTCTGCAGAATTATTTTCGGCAACAGGTTCGTTTTCTCCACGTCCTTGAAACATAAAACGCGATTTATCTAAACCTTTGTTATCAATAAAATAATTCATCACAGCTGCCGCTCTAGATTTTGATAATGTCATGTTTTTTACGGAATCACCATCACTGTCTGTGTGACCAATAATATTCAAGCGAATCGCCTTGTCATCTTGTAATACTTTTGCCATTTTGTCTAAAAAGTCATACGATTCTTTTTTTATTTTATCTGAACCAGAATCAAATAAGATTTTAGTGGTTGAAAAGCCGCCTTTTAAAATTAAAGAGCGAAGATCTTCTCCTTCTTCTGTAATTTTAACATTTGCGATAGCTACAATATGATTTTCTTTTGGATCGGTACCTTTTAAATAAAATTGAATATAGTTCCCAAAATTATTGCTTAGGAAAGATGGTAAATCAATTGCTTTTTCGTTATCTAAATACACACGCAAGCGATTGTTGTTCACTACAACAGTAAAATGGGTTGTTGTATTGAATTTTTCCTGCATTTTAAACGGAATATTATTGTCTATTTTAGTATTTGTTTTTCCCCAGTTTTGCACATTTATTTGGTTACAAACATTAGAACCTTTCCATAATGAGAAGCTAAATTTTCCACCATTTTTTGGTTTGCTGATGGTTTGTTCGCTTGAAAAATTAATTCCAAATTGAGAACCAGATAGTCCTTTATAATCTAGGTTTTCAGTAACCAAATCAAATTCTAAAGCATAATTTTCAGGCAGTTTATTTGTTTTTGCAGTATAGTTTCCGTTTGGGTTAAGCTTAAATGCCTTATTTTGAACAACTTTGATAACTTCTCCACCAGAATTTGTATCCCAATTAGCTGGAAAATCACCAAAGTTATCTTGATTAAAATCATCTAAAAAAAGAATATCACCATTTGGAAAGAAACTGCTTCCTGTAACAATATCCTGACCATTTTTTGTAGAAGATGATGAAGACGATTTATTGGATTTTTTTTCTTTTTTACTATTCTTTTTTCCAGTTCCAAAAACACTGTCCATTGCTTGATCTGTTTTTTTTTCTGTTTCCTTTTCTACGCGTCTTTCAACGGTTCTTTCAGCGGCTCTTTCAGCTTTCTTTTTTAATTTGTCTATTAATTGTGCATTACAAATATTAGAACATAAAATTAAGAATAATGCGATATTACAATTTTTAATACTCATGATTTTAGATTTTATATGTTTGTTAGGCTTTTGTTTGTATTAAAGATACTATTTTTTCTTTTTGAAAGGCATAAGTTGTTCATTTTGATGTTGTTATTTGTAAAGTGATTTAATTAATATCTTTTCTCTTGATAGGTTATGTATTTTATAATGGTTGGATTTACATCAGTATTGACTCTAATTTCACTTTTAATCAATTTATTGTTTGCATTAAAAGTGTTGGTGTAATGATGCTCGATAACATCTGAAGAAACCAAATCTTCATAACGAGTCATGCTGATAGGCTTTTTATTAAGAAAGAATAAGTCTTGAAAAAAGTTTTCAGCAAAATAAGAGTCTAAAATGGCTAAAGCAGGTTGCGGTTTCATGAACTGATTAAAAGCATTGCCATTTGAGTATGTAATGTCAAAAGCAGTTGTACTAGAGAAGTAATAATATTCTAAATCATGTGCATCATTAAACTTCCATGTGTATGGAAAATTATACTTATAGGTATTTGTTGTACTATTATAATCAATATTATATTCGGTAGTTGTACCCGAATGGAGTTCGGTTATTTTAGACAGAAGACTATTTGTATATTGCATTTGGTATTCCCGTTCTATATTTGAAGGTTGCTCAACAATTTTTAATTTGGTTAATAATCTTTCTGAATTATAGCTACAAGTATAAATGATTTTATGGTTACCTGATCTATTTCTAGTTACGGTTTTGATTGAAAATTGATCATTGTAAGTGATATCTAATGTTTGATAAGATGCTGCTGCACTAGGATAAATTATTTCTACCTGAGTAGGTAAAAGAATGGTTTGGTAATCGTCGTCTTTACTACAACTCCAAGTAAGTATTGTTAAGACTAGAATGATTGATTTTAATAAATTGTTTTTCATCTTTTTTTAATAAAGGTTTCTTTTTTGATAAGTAATATCTAACTGATTTCCGCCACCAGTAAAATTGAGTACTACCGAAGTAATATTTCCATTTGTATCTCTGGTATTGATTAAATCGAAGTTTTGCACACCAAATTGGAAATGATTGATTTGTTTCTGGTTGAAAAAATAGAATAGATGGCCACTAAATAATGCCAAATCAAATTGAAGAGCTATTTGTGGGGTCACGTTTTTAAAAACGCCCTTTTTAGAACTGTCTAGAGTGAGGATTAAATCGGAAGCAATAAAAGTACTCGCATATTGAGTTGGGTTGTTACTTGCATCTACAGTAATAGTGTTACTGTCTGTGCCATCTAGTAATGTATAGGTATTAGAAGAAGCATTGTAAGTTATTGGGAATGTTTCGGTACTTCCGCTAGTAATGTCTACTATTGATGATAGTTTACCAGAACCATTGTATATAAAGTTACGTGTTTCAGGACCAGAAAGAAAACCAGTATTTGCAACACTACTTATTCTACCATTGGTATAAGAATATTGTTTTGTTTTTATACCATTGTTATCTTCAATTTCAATGGTTGAAATAGTATTGTTGTTGTTATACGTTATGCTAACAGTTTTATTGTTTACTGCATTGGTAAAATCGGTTAAATTTATTTGAGTTGGAAAGTATTCTTGTGGTGTAGGTTCGTCATCATTACTACAAGATACAAGAAGCACACTGCTGCAAATGAGTAAAAGTTTTTGAATTGTTTTCATGGTCATTTTTTTTTAAAATTTGTTTTTGTTACGATTTTATTTTTGTGAATAATATTTAATTCATATTCTCCTTTTTCGAGATGGTTAATGTTGATTAGAATTTTTTGTGAAGGTACTTTTGGTAAGTTTCCCTCATAATTGTATTTCTTTTTATTAGCCATTTTTTATTCCGTTTGTATTCCAAAATTAGCTAAGAAAGCGCCAATTGTTTTGTGAGTATGTAACAGGCTTTTGTAACATTGTAACAAATGAAAAAAGCCTCTAAAATGAGGCTTTTAACTAGTTTTTGTATTCTTTTTTATGTTATTTTTTATAGTATTCAGAAGGTGCTTTTTGATACAAATCTTTAAAACATTTGGAGAAATAATACACATCGTTGAAACCAACCGAATATGCAATTTCTGAAATAGAAAGCTTTTCATTTTTTAATAATTCTACTGCAATTTTTAATCTTTCATTTCTAATGAATTCTGTTGTAGAAACACCAAAAAGAGATTTTAATTTTCGATGTAATTGCATTCTACTAACATGCATTTTTTCAGCGAAAGCTTCCGTATTGAAATCTGGATTGGTAATTTCGTTATGAATGATTTCTTCTAATTTTGAAATAAATTTTTCATCTACAGAATTAATCACCACTTCTGTTGGTTTTAGAATAAGTTCCTGACTGTATCTTTTTTGTAGTTTTTTTCTTTCGTTAATTTGTTGTAAAACCGTTTGTTTTACGATTTCATGTTGAAAAGGTTTGGTAAGAAAAGCATCTGCTTCATTTTTTATGGCTTCTAATTGAACTTCGGAAGCTGTTTTGGCGGTTAGTAAAATGATAGGAATAAAAGAGGTAAGTTCGTTCGATTTTATTTGTTTTGTAAATGCTAATCCGTCCACTTTGGGCATCATAATATCTGAAAGAATACAATCAGGAATTTCTTTTTGAGCAATTTTCAGAGCTTGTTCTCCATTTTCTGCTTCATAAATTTTAAAATCCTCTTTAAAAATATCTTTTAAAATAGTTCTTATAGAAGCATTGTCATCGGCAATGAGAAGTATTGGTAAACCGTCTTCTGTAGTAAAGTTGTTATGAGTAGGCGTAGTGATTTCTTCTTTTTCTTTTTTAGGCACGCTTACAACTGCGTTTTTAAGTTGGGTGTGTAATGGGATTTCAAAAGAGATACTAATTTCTTGTTTTTCTAAAGTAGTATTTATTTTTGCTTCATATAAAGTAATCAATTCTTTCACTAAAGCTAAACCAATACCAACACCTGAATGATTGTTGTTTTTTTGATAAAAACGTTCAAAAAGCTTCTGTACATCGCTAGAACTAAGTGTTGCATTAGTATTCGTAATTGTACCTTTCAGAACGTTATTTTCAACTAGAAAAGTACCGTTGATTGAAGTAGCTTCATCACTATATTTAATAGCATTATGCATTAAATTTGTTATAATTTTTTCCAAAACATCTTTATCAAAAGGATAGTTTTCATTGGGTGTAGTAATGGTTAATTCTAACTTTTTATTGGATTCATTAGCCAAATATCCAAAAGGTTCCGTAATACTGTGTAAGAAATGATTTAAGTTATCTTCTTTTAAAATTAATTGTAATTGACCACTATCTATTTTTGAAAGAGCTAATAACTGATCTACTAATTCTAACATTCGGTTTGTATTTCTATCGATAAGCGTTAATTGTTTTTCTTGATCAGGTGTAGCATCATTTTGAAGTTGTTGTACAGGACTTTTAATTAATGTAAGTGGTGTTCTGAATTCGTGAGAAATATTAGCAAAAAAACGTGATTTTAAGGTGTTTAATTCTTCTAGTTTTTGAGCTGTTCTAATTTTATTTTTATAACCAAAAAACAGAAAAAAACCGGTTGCTAATAGCAGTAAAGAAATAATGATATAAATGTATTTTTGCTTTTCTGCTAGTTGATGTTTAGAAGTAAGCAAAGCAATTTCTTGTTCTTTTTTTTCAGTTTGATATTTAGCTTCTAGTTGATTAAAATTAATACTATTTTTTTTGATATCTACACTATCTTTATAGACAATATATTCATTGATTTTTTCATAGGCAGCTTCATTCTGCCCTTTCTGATGGTATAAATTTGAGAGTTGGTATAAACAATCAGAGAGCACTCCTAAATCGGTATTTTTTTCTTTTTTTAAGGTTGTAATCGCGTCTTGGTAAGCGGTTATTGCCTTATCCCGACTTTCAATTGCATTTAAAAAACTGGCGTAAGCCCAATACGCTTTTCCTAAATTTATAGTATTGGCATGGATTTTATTTTTTTCAATATTTTCTAAATAATACGTTTCAGCTTTATCATTTTGACCAATTCTTCGGTATAAAGAAGCAAAAGCCCAATAGGTATCATTTAATTCTTTAATTAGATGGTTTGTTTCAAAATATTTTTTAGCATTGTTGTAATAGGTAAGCGCTATTTCAGGTTCAGGATTTTCAGTTTCCACAAAAGTGGAACCATAATACAAACCTGAAAAATGCATTTCGGTTAAGGAATTACTTTCTTTAGCTTTATCATAGGCTTTTTTGAAATAGTCTTTTGCTCTTCCGTAAGTGGTTTTAGTAGGACTTTCATATCCTCTAAGAAACATTAAACCGATGTTTTGCAAAGCTTTAATTTGTGAATCATTGCTGTAATGATGTGCTTCACTAACAGAATCGGCTTTTAGGTAATTTGTAATGGCTAAATCGTCTTCATATTTAGAATAATGAATATTCCCTCTCACGTTTAAAACCGTTGCATACTGAACTACTTCTTTTTGAGTAGGTTTGTTTTTCAACGTTATGTATTCAATAGATTGTAGAGCATAATCAAAGAGTCTTAATTTTAGATAAGCGTTTGCAACTTTTATTTTTGCTTCATTAATTGAATAAACATCTGTTTTATTTTCAGCCAATTCCAATGCTTTTTGAGCATAGGTTAACGAAGCATTATAATTTAGAGTATTGAATGTTGAATCGGCTTTTTTTATATAAATAGATATGGAATCAGAAACGTTTTTATGTTGGGAAAACGAAGGGAAAGAAATGAATATACCGAATAGGATAAGAGAAATGTATTTCATGCTGATTGTTTGTGAATGACAAGTATACAAAAAAATAAAATTGATGTATAGATTAATGTAACAAGTTAAAGTTACATATTTTCAATGTATTGACAATCAGTTTTTAAAAATGTAAATAGACTGTTTAATTTACTTAGCAACGTCTAGCTACAATATTGGGAATAACATTAGAAATATAATAATTCATTTTTTCAAGATTGGCTTTGTGTGAATCATTCGTATTCCGTTCTTGAATGTTTTCCATTTCTTCTTGAGCGTTTTTATAGTCTATTATTTTGGTTTCCAAACAGGCTTTTTCATCTTGAAGTTTTGTATAATCGGGATTTCTATTCGTCATTCGGTCCAATTTTTTTTCAATAATAAGTATCCTTTTTTCGCATTCTAATTTTTTGACTTCAATGTCATCTTTTGGATCAAAACCTTCCAATGCATATTTGCTATTTTGTTCCGCGGGAGCACTGTCTTCAATGTATTTGTTCATGGCTCTTTTCCGTTTTTCTTCCATTTCCGTTTCTTGATTCAAGATTTCTTGCTCTTTGTTAGCAATTGTTCGTTCTGAATTGGTAGCTCGATTGATGTTTTCTTGTTTTTTTGCTAAATAGTCTTCTTTTACATTGGTAACTCGTTCGTGGTCCTCTGCTACGATATTTTCTCTTTTGCGATAATTACTTCCGTCAAAGCGAATGGAAACATTTTCAATATTTTCTATTTCTGCCGAGCCCTTTTCATTATCAATGCGTGTTACTAATTGGGTTTTGTTATCATAATAAATATACCCTAGACCTAGAAAACCTGCTGTCTTAGGATTAGAATTAGGGTTCAATTGTGTTTCATTTTGGTTTGCCAAATACACCAAATTATCGTGACCAGTTGTTGCTGAAACATTGTGATATTCTTGCGAATTATAATTCTGACTACTTACATTTAAGTTGTTTCCAGTAGGAGAGAAGTTCCGATTGAATTTTGCTATAGACATATTGGTTTCGTCTACAGCAATTTCATTCATAGGTAATCTATTTACTACTTGTTTTACACCATTAAATTCAATGTAATAATAGGTTTTTCCATTGGTATTAGTTAGTCTGTAATAAATTTTTACATTCTCATTGTGAGGAAATTCTATCCCGATTATTTCTTCCATCATTTCTTTGTTCATTCCCATGTAGCCTTTATTTGTATTCACTAAAAATGAAGTAGTATAAGAGTTACCCAAATTAGAATTAAAAGAAAATGTAATTTTTTTATCGAATGAAATACGTTCATTCGGATTAAAATCGGAAAAAGCAACAGGAATAGTTCCAGAAGGCGTATGTACTGTATCTTTTACTTCTTCCTCTTCAGGATTAAAAAAAAGATTGCGCTGACCTTGAATAAAACTCATACAGAAACCAAAACAACATAAGAAAAATCTTTTCATACCTTATATTTTTTTAAATTCAACACGTCTGTTTTCTGCTTTGCCTTCCGCTGTTTTATTATCTGCAACGGGTTCATTTTCTCCTTTTCCATCGGTTTGTAAAGCCTTTTCATTAATTGAAAAATGTTGTATAAAATAGTTTTGAACTGCTTGCGCTCTTTTTTGCGATAAAACTAAATTCGTTTTACTATCTCCATCACTATCGGTGTGACCAATAATTTTTAACCGAATATTTTTATCTTCAGCTAGTACTTTTCCAATTTTATCCAAATAAGCAAACGATTCTGTTTTGATTTTATCGGAACCAGAATCAAATACTATTTTTGTAGTATGGAAACCGCCTTTTAAAATTAAAGAACGAATGTCTTCCCCTTCTTCGGTAATTTTCATATTTGCTATTGCTAAGATATGACTTTCTTCTTGTTTTGTACCTCTTAAATAGAACTGAATATATCTGCCTACATTGTTTTGTAAAAAAGAAGGTAAATCGATAACTTTTTCATTATCAATATAAAGTCGTAATCTTTTTCCATTCACAACGACAGTAAAATGTGCCGTTTTATTAAAAATTGCATTCATTTTATAGTTAATATTGTTGTTTATTTTATTTTCTGTACCAAAGTTTTCTACATGAATTTTATCGGCGGTTGCACTACCTTGCCACAATGAAAAATGAAATTCGGCTCTTTGCTTTAGGTCTTTATTTAATTTGTTTTCGTTGGTAAACTGCACTCTAAATTCGGAACCTGAAAGTTCTTTATAGGCAAGGTTTTCTGTTATTAAATCAAATTCTAGAGCATAATTTTCTGGAAGTTTATTGGTTTTTGCAATACAAAGACTATTAGGATAAAAGCGAAATGCTTTTTCGTCTTTAACGGTTATAATTTCACCTCCACCAGTAGTTTCCCAATTCGCTGGAAAATCTCCTTTTGCATCTTCTTTAAAAGTTTCTTCAAAGATAATAGTACCATTTGGAAAAAAACTACTTCCAGTAACGATTTCTTGATTGGTCTTTTTATTGGTTCTATTTCCAGAATTTTTATCTGAGTTTTTCGTTTTTTTCTCTTTTTTCGTTTTTGCAGTACCAAAAACGCTATCAATAGCTTGGTTCGTTTTTTTAGACGATTCTTTTTCAACTTTACGTTCTACAGTGCGTTCAGCTGCTTTCTCAGCCTTCTCACTTAGTTTTTTAAAGAATTGTGCTTGTGTATTTGTAATAAAAAGAGAGCAAATAAGAGTTAAGATTATCGTTTTCATTTTTTTTAAAATTAATTACAAGTGGTTGTGGCATCTTTTATAATGGTTGTACCTGTTATTTCTAAATCGCAAACACTTTGTGGAATACTAGCTATAAAATTATCTGAAATATCAAGTGTTGTTAAGTGAATTAAAGTACTTAGTTGATTAGGAACTGTAGTAATTGAATTAGAATAAAAACTTAGGTATTCCAAATTCGTAATTTGTCCAATACCGATAGGAATAGTAGTAATTGAATTAGCTCCAAAATCTAATTCAGTTACTGTGGTAAGTTGACCAATTTGTGAAGGAATAGAGGTTAGATTATTGTTATATACATATAAACGGTCTAATTGCTCTAAATTACCTATTGCACTAGGTAAGTTATTAATGAGATTGTTGTTTAACCCCAAATAGGTTAACTTATTTAGATTTTGAATTTGACTTGGAAGAGTGGTTAATGCATTATTTCGTAATTCTAAATAAGTAATTTCAGTTAAAAACCCAATTGCGTTTGGAATGGTTGTAAGACCTTTATCAACCAGGTGCAAACTAGTTACTTTACCATTGGCATTTACCCCTACATTACTCCAAGTACTAATGTCTGTTGTTGTATCCCAGCCCAAAGTATTGCCAGGATTTGCATTATATAATGACATTAAGACTTCTCTTTGCGATAAGGTTACTGGTTGCGGATTTTCATCGTCACTACTGCAACTAGCTAGTAGTAAAAGTAGTACTACAAAATAACGTATTATATTTTTCATAATATTAGAATAAAGAGTTAATTGCATTTCCTGCTAAAACTAAAGAATTATTGTTAGTATTTTTATCATCGTTATTAGGGTTGCCATCCAAAAAAATATCTGGGTCATAACTAATTCTTAAGATAATATCGTTTTGGAATTCTGTAGCGACATCCCAATTTCTTGTATAACTAAAAGTAATTTCACTTCCAGAGTTTAAAACAGTTGGTAAGTTGGCAGTTGCCAAAACCGTTTCTGTAGTGGTACCTTGAGGTCGTTCAATTAAATAGGCAATTTGTTGTCCTTCGGTTGAACTAAAAGTAGTATTACCTACATTTTTAACATGTCCTCTTATTCTAACTTCTCCTGTTGTGGCAGAAGATTGAGAGACCATTTCGTAAGTAATAGCGTCAGCTTTTAAATCGATAGATGAAGGAACTGTTGCATCATCATCTGAGTTACAGGCTACTAAAAAGCAACAAATACTGGCTAGTAGAAATTTCATTTTTTTCATAGTTTCATTTTTTAAAAGTTGTTTTTTTTAAGATTTTGTTTTTATAGATTATATTGAGCTCATAATTTCCTTTTTCAAGATGATTAATATTTAGATAGATTTTTTGGGAAGGTGGTTTTTCCAAATGTCCTTCAAAATGATATTTTACTTTTTTTGACATTCTTGGCATTTGTTTCATTCAAAGGTATATTGAACTCATTTGTAATTAATTAACAGATGTAACAAAAGCATGAAATGATGTAACATGATGATGTTACTTCTCTATATTATAGGTATTCGAAGCGTTTTTTTAAAGATAAATAGAAATAAAAAAAGCTATCAATATAAATAGCTTACTTTGATTTTTGACATTCGGAAGGAGAAATAGTATATAAGTCTTTAAAGCATTTTGAGAAATAAGTCACTTCATTGAAACCTACAGCATAAGCAATTTCAGAAACCGTGGCACTTGAATTTTTTAATAAATCATGCGCCATTTTGAGACGTTCATTTCTAATAAATTCTGTTGCAGAAACGCCAAATAAAGATTTTAATTTGCGATGTAATTGCATGCGACTTAAGTTGGCTTCATTTGCAAAATCTTCAGCAGTAAAATCAGGATTTGATACATTTTTATCTAAAATGGTTTCCAATCGAGTTATGAATTTTTCATCGAAAGAATCGACTACAATTTTTGTAGGTTTTAAGACTAATTCTTGACTGTATCGTTCTTGTAATTTTTTCCTTTCGTTGATTAATTGCAAGACGGTTTCAATTATAACCTCATTGTGAAAAGGTTTCGTTAAAAAAGCATCCGCATTATTTTTTAAAGCTTCTATATGACTAATTTCTGTTACTTTTGCAGTTAACAAAATAACAGGAATATGAGAGGTTAATTCATTTGATTTTATGTTTTTGGTAAACTCAAAACCATCTATTTTTGGCATCATAACATCAGAAATAATGCAATCTGGTATTTCTTTTTGAGCTAATTGAACAGCATCTATTCCGTTTTCAGCTTCTATGATACGATACTTTTCTTCTAATAAAGATTTGAGCACGTTGCGTATCCCTTTATTATCGTCAACAATAAGTACTATTGGTTTCTCAGAGTTTGTTTTGGCTTCTATTTCTTCTGAGGAGTTCGTTTCTTTTAAATCCGAAGGTGTTATTTTTAGAGAATGAGTATTTGTTTTGTCTAAAGGAATCCAAACCAAAAAACTCAAGTTGTTATTTTCTAGTTTGGTTTCAATTTTGCCATCATAAAGAGCAACAAGTTCTTTTACTAATGCTAAACCAATACCAGTTCCGTGTTTTGATGTAGCTGTTTGATAGAAACGATCGAATAGTTTTGGAATATCTTCCGTTTTTATCCCTGAAACAGCATTGGTAACTGTCATTTTTAAGAAATTCGTTTCAATTTTACTTTCAAATTGAATGATTTCTTCAGGGTTATTAGTATATTTAAATGCGTTTGATAATAAGTTAGTTACGATTTTTTCAAGAACATCTTTGTCTAAAAAATAGGTTTCTGTTTCGTTAGGAAAGGTGTAAAGAAATTTTTTATCCTTTTCCTTTGCTTGAAAATCAAAAGATTCAATTATAGCTTGAAGTGTTGCTGTAATATGCTCTTCTTTTAAAATAAGCTTTAAGTTACCACTATCAATTTTTGAGAGTTCTAATAATTGGTTTACCAATTCGAGCATTCGATCTGAATTTTTTTCAATCAAGTGTAATTTTTCCAATTGTTTTTCCTGATTAATTTCCTTTTGTAAGCTTTGAACTGGACTTTTTATTAAAGTAAGAGGTGTTCTGAATTCGTGAGAAATATTGGCAAAAAAACGAGATTTTAATTCGTTTAGTTCTTTAATTTTTTGAGCTGTTTTAATTTTGTTTTTATAATATAATAAGAGGAAAATTGCTAGGGTTGTAATGAGTAAGGCAATGGCAAAGTAAATATACTTTTGTTTTTTTTCTATTTGATTTTGAGCAGATAATAAGGCTATCTTTTGCTCTTTTTTTTCGGTTTGATATTTTGTTTCTAAAGCAGAAGTTTGCAATCGATTTTCTTTTCGCATTCCATCTTCTCTTAAGTCATAAGCTAATTCATAATACCCGCTAGATTTTTTATAATTCTCCATTTTGGAATAACAAATGGCTAAGCTGTAAATAAGACGTTCATAAGGATCTATTCCAGTTAAATTAAGAGATTCATAAATTTGTTTTGCTTCTAATAAGTTATTAATAGCTTCTTTATATTCTTTTGTTTTTCGTCTTTGAAAGCTACCATAATACATTAAAGCACGAGCTAATTCTAATTGGTCGTCTTGACTTCTTAAATAGTTTAATCTTTTTAATTGTTCGTTTTTAGCTTTTTCTAGATCATTTAATTCTAAATAATAAGCGGTTGATAATAAATACAATTGTGAAATATTCCTTATGTTATCCTCTTTTGTTTGGTAATAACGAAAAGCGAGATCGATATATTTTTTTGCTTCCTCAAGTTTTCCCATCAATTGATACACATCAGCCAAATAACTATAAATCAAATGAATCATTTCTTCTGATTTAATTTTTTGAGCAATTTGTAACGCTTCAAGCAGGAGTTTTTCTGAAATAGCAGTATTTTTCTCCGTAAATTTTAATCTAGATATTTCAGATCTTCTAATGATAGCATCTATCGTCGTTTTATTATTGATGTTATACTTTTTAGAAAGAGAATCTATTTTTAAGAATAGCGGTAAAGAAGTAGCCAATTCATTATCAAAAAAAGCGGCTAAACCTTGTGCATAGTATAGTTCAATCTGTAATGTTTTTTTAGGATATTTTTGAGCAATAGTAGATGCAATTTCTAAATAATTTACAGTATCTTTTTCAATAATTTTTGAAGAAATTCTGAATAATTGTAGTGCTGCAATTATTTTTAAGGAATCATTTTTTTTATCTTTCACTAATAGATATCCTTGCTTGGCAAAAAGATATGCACTATCTACTTTACTGTTTTTTCTGTAAATTTCGGCTAATTCATAGTACAAATTTCCTTTTACTTCTTCAGATGATTCGTTTTGAATTTTATGCTCTAAAAGTGCAATGGTTTTATTTTGTGAATAGCCATTTATTACAATTAAGTAGAGTACTATGGAAATCCAATTTTTCATAGGATATAATTATATAGAGTAAAGTTATACAATTATACTATCAATAATTAATTTTTAATTATTGATTTGTAACATTTTGAATGTTACACGTTTTTAAGTTTTTTCCGTAAAAAAAAAGAGCATCAAAGTGCTCTTTTCATTCAAATTAACATCTATTTTTTTATAAAAGGAATAGTTTGTTCATACATTGTAACTGTATCGGTTATTCTAAAAAGATATGTTCCAGAAGGAAAATGACTTATATTTATAGTTTTTGGAGTAGGCTGTTGTAAGTAAAGAATTTCTTGTCCAAATCCATTGAAAATAGTTATAGCTGGGTTACTCATTTTTTTACTGTATTGAAAAGAAATGCTTTCATTAGCAGGATTTGGAAAAAGTACAACTTCAGAAGAGTTGTATGTTTCTTCTTTTACGTTTATATCAGTTAATTCCATTCTTGAAGCTGAAGTAGTTGACCAATCAAAAGCTTCCCAACCTGAAACAGTTTCTCTATTGCAATTCATTCCTGAGCCAGAACCACCTTCTGAACTTACAAATTTACCATTAAACCCTTTTAATGCTATTTGTCCATTCATTTCAACCCATTCAAAAGCTTCCCAACCTGCAATGGCATTACTAGAACAAGTCATAGCGGCAGTACCATTTTGAGAATTAACATATTTTCCATTATTGCCTCTAAGAGCTATTTTGCCATCTCCAGCATTTATAACTGTAAATTTCTCCCATAAACTAACACTAGTACGATTTGCTGTAATTGGACCTACACCATTATTGGAACATACATATTGATTGCTATTACGTAACCAAATAGTTTGATTGAATGGTTTTGAAGGAATTAGTAAATCGTGTAATGCATTTTTATAAGAAGCATTAGCTAATTTTATATTATTTATCAAACCATTTAACCAAGATTCTGTGTTGCTAGTGGAAGGTTTAGTACCTCCATATTTAAGATAATTGGTTATGGTGTCCCATCCAGAGGTGCTATTAAAAGAATAAATAGAACGGTCTGTGTTTTGTCTTTTCCAAGCCCAAAAAGCCCAACCTACATTTTGTGTGTCATAGTCTATTCGAGCCGATTTTACCCAAGTAGCTGTATTTTCTCCAAATTCACCCGTCCATAATGGGATATTTAAATTGTTTGCCAAATTTTTTATAGTCGTTAAACTTGGGTTGGGATTACTTTCCCCTTGAGAACCATAATAATGGTTTGAAAAAACTAAGTTATTGTCCCAACGTTCTTGCATATCATAAAAGTCGCTAGAATAATAATTTCCTTCCGCAAAAATTAAATGATTGCTGTCTTCAGAACGTATTTGAGCAGTCATTTCTTTGTAAGCTTGCTTCAGTTTGTATTTTTCAGATTGAATGTCTAATTTAGGTTCGTTTAGTAAATCATAGCCTGCAATCCATTCGTTTCCTGCATAGTTTTTGTAGTGATTCGCAATGTGTTTCCAAACTTTTTTAGCTATTTCTACATTGGCCCAATTATTTCCCCAGAAAGTAACACTCGTTCCAGGATTGTCGGAATGATGGTCAGGATTTTGATAACCTGGTGCTGCATGCATACATAATATTACATAAATATTATTAGCACTTGCCCAATTAACTGCCTTGTCTAGCCAAACAAAACCATCATTTTTAACCGTATTAGAACTGCTATTCCAAAACATATTATAATGATACGGAATTCGTATTACGTTATAACCTAATTCTTTTACTCTGGCAAAATCGGCATTTGTGATGTAATTATTTCTCCAATTAGTTTCAAAATTTTGAATTTTTGTTTCATTATTGCCCAACAAATCTTTCAAACCAGCTCGTATTTGAGAATGTGATTTTATACCGTTTTGATCTAAATTCATCATGTAACCTTCCCACAAAAGCCAATTCCCAAAATTAACTCCTCTGAGTGTAATAGGGTTTCCCTCTTTTAAAATTTTACTTCCTGTTGCAGAAACTGTTAAACGTTGTGCATAATTTATGGCTGTACACAATAAGAGGATACTAAGCCAAATTGTCTTTTTATTTTTTAATGTTTTCATGTGTTTGTTTTGAATTAATTTTTGTTTTGATCTATTAAAAAAAGAGACAATTGACTAGTATATGTCTTATAGTATTAAATAATAGATTTCTGGATGTAATGCATTGTTCTAATTTAATTAAACGATATTTTTATTTACTTTTTTTAAGCTTATTCGCTTATTATTGATTGAATCGCATGAGCAGGTATTTCAATACTGATTTCTTTATTTTGTAGGATTAATTTATACGTAATCAAATTATCCGTTTTATTCATTACTATGGTTACAATTTGTCCATTAGGATTTTTAAAAGAAGTACTTTCTAAGGAACTTCTGCTAGTTGCTGTACTTATTCTTTTGGCATTGGGTTGGATAAATTTTGAAAAATGACCAATATAATAGTAGGATGGAGTATAAATTAATTCGTTTTTACTTAAATCCGCATGAATAGGCGCAAAGCAAAAATTTCCTACATGATTTGGACCACCGTGTTCATCTAATAGTATATTCCAATCGGTCCAACCTACAGTTCCATTATTAAAATCGTTAATCATAGCATTACCGTATTTTTCTCCATGACTCCATTTTTGATATTCCTTTGCGTTAAAGACTTCTTTGCAACCTTCTGTAAATAATAGATTTTTTGTTGGATAGGATTCATTCACAGCTTTAACATTGTCAAATTTTGGCTCGGCTCCAGTCCAAGTTTCGTACCAATGAAAACCCAATCCCCAAACATATTTAGCCGCTTCTTTATCTTCAAAAATGGTGTTTGCACGATGAACCATTAAATCTCGATTATGATCCCAAACAATGATTTTCTTCTCTTGATAACCTTCTTTCTCCATAGTAGGACCTAAATGATTCTTCAAAAAATCTCTTTCTTCTTCAGCAGTATAAATACATGATTCCCATGTTTGTGTAGCCATTGGCTCATTTTGTATGGTAAACCCCCAAACAGGAATATCTTCTTGCTCATATGCTTTGATAAATTTAGTATAATAAGTTGCCCAAGAAGCATAATATTTTGGTAATAATTGTCCGCCTTGAAGCATGTTTTGGTTACTTTTCATAAATGCTGGAGGACTCCAAGGACTGAAATAGAAAACAAGATTTTTTCCAATCAATTTTTGTGCTTTTTTGATTAGAGGAATTTTAAACTGCTTGTCAACAGCAATCGAAAACGTGTTTAATTGTTCGTCGTCGTCTTGTATATAAGTATAACTTGTGGAACTAAAATCACAACTATTCATATTGGTACGAATAATATTGTAATTGTTTCCATTTTTACTGTAATACGCATTTAAAAATTCTTGTTGTTTGTCTTCACTAAGTTTAGCAAATACTTCAGCAGAAGCATCCGTAATAGCACCTCCAATTCCTAAAAAAGTTTGGAATTCTACCGCATCGTTTACAGTAATAAAAGTTTCAATTTCTTTAGGTTGTTGCGTTGTAACAAAGCTTTTCGTATCGGATAAACTTAATCGCAACGTTGTATTTTCAGCTGTGGTGTATACTTGAGCTTTTTCTATAGTTGTTTTCGTTACTTCTTGTTTTTCAATTACAGGTGCTTTTTCAGTACTAGATGAATTAGATTGCTGGCAAGAATTTGTAATTAAATTAAATAGGGCAAATATAAATAAAGGTGTTTTTTTCATTTCTATTTTCATTTTACCAAACATAAGTAGCAACTGCTCCAGCAGGAAGAACAGTGGTTACAGGTTCAGTTGAGGCATTTATATTAAAAGATTTTTGTGTGTCTGTATTATTTAAAACGACAACTACAATTTTATTATCAGGAGTTTTGTAAGCTACATTTGGTAATTCAATAGAGTAATTGGATTGAATTCTTACAGAACCTGCTGGTACAAATTTTGAACTGTGTGCAATAATGTAATAAGCAGGATTTCTTTCGTAGTTATTTCCATCAATAGTAATGGCTCCAAGACATTCAGTACATCCACCTGGTGTATGAGGATTATTAGTTGGATCTGCGGCTAAATTCCATTGTAGTACCGTTTTGCTCCAATTGCGTGGCGCACCAATCATTAATTCTCTAAAATGCCATTTAATATCACCAGCAAAGCTACCAGGTGCTTGAATCCATTGTTCTGTAAAATATACATTTTTATCTGGATGTGCATTATGAACCAGACTCATATTATCGATTTGTCCAGCATATAAATGAAAAGCAGAACCATCTACAAAATTTTTAGCTACAGCATCATCTAAAATTGAAATAGGATAATTTGGATGGTCTAGATTATGATCAAAAAGGATAATTTTTGTTGTAATATTGTTTGAAGCAAAAGCAGGACCAAGGTGATTTTTGATAAAATCAGCTTGTTGTGGTGCTGTCATTACCATACTAGGATTGTTGTATGGATTTTCTGGTTCATTTTGAATTGTTATGGCATCAATTGTTATACCATTAGCTTGCATTGCCTGAATATATTTAACAAAATAATTGGCATAAGTTGCATAATAATTGGTTTGCAATTCACCACCTATAGTAGCTTGATTGGTTTTCATCCAAGCAGGAGCAGACCATGGCGAGCCTAAGATTTTAATATTGGGATTAATTGCTTTAATTTGAGTTAAAACAGGAATTAGGTTATTTAAATCTGGAGCAATAGAGAACTGATCTAAATTTACATCTGTTTGTCCGCTCGGTAAATCGTTGTAAGAGAATACAGAGGCATCCAAATCGGAAGCCCCTATACTAATTCTCAAATAACTAACACCTATACTGTTTTCTCCTGTGCCAAAAAGTTCTTCTAATAAGTTATTTTTAGCAGAAGGAGACATATTATTAATTAATTGGGCACTTCCACCAGTTAAGGAATAACCAAAACCATCCATGGTTTGATAAATAGTGTTTTCAGAAACCGTAATGGTAAAATTATTATTTTGTGTTAACGGTTGGATACCACTACTTTGTAAGGCTATAAGACTAGATTTACTAGGTGTGGTTAAGTAAAATTTTGCATTTACACTTTCTACAGATGGTGGTGGATAGTAAGGTAAATTTTTGTCATCGCAACTGTTCTCTGAAAGAACAATTAAAGGGATCATTATCAATTTGAATGTTTTTAAGGCAATTCGATTAAGCATAAGTATATTTTTGAATTATTGTTGTACAAAAGTGTAAGTTCCAGATTGGTA
This sequence comes from Flavobacterium sp. J27, assembly GCF_004303025.1. Classification (GTDB taxonomy): domain Bacteria; phylum Bacteroidota; class Bacteroidia; order Flavobacteriales; family Flavobacteriaceae; genus Flavobacterium. The sequence goes on from NZ_PJQW01000006.1 coordinate 161,047, forward strand.
ATCATCATCTAAAGTTATAGTAACTACATAATTACCAGCTGATGTTATATTGTTAATGTTTGATCCACCACCATTTGTAATAGAACCTGTTAGGGCAGTTGGAGTAGTTGAACCCATATCAAAATCCCATGGACTGATGAACTTCATATCATAGTTAGTACTTAAAGCTGTTGTAATAGTGTAGGTGTTTGGATGTTGATACGTCATAGTAAATTCATCTCGATTTTCCCATACTTGCCAATGAAACAACTTGAAATTGTAGTATTCCCAATTTACTTTAGACTGACTAAAGTCAATTGTTAATCGTAAAGCACGATCATTAGCAATAGTTATGGCATTGGTACTTTCTGTAATAGTATTATTTCCGATTACTTTATCTGCATCTGGAGTGCTAGAATCACCAAGAGCTCCATTAATGGCATAACTAGTTCCCGAACCATTTGACTCTGAATTTAAAGAATAATTTACTGAAGTTTGTAAAGGAATAAATTTATCTAAACTGAAAACATCTCCCGATTTATTAAATTCTTCAATCATGGTACCATTTGCAAATAGAAATAATTGGTTAGGTGTAACAATCGGATCTGGAGCCGTGTTATCGATTTCCATGTTGTAGGTGTACCCTGTTGCAGATAAGTTTAGTGTAACGAAATAATGTCCTAAATTAGTAGATGGAATATCTTCATAGCTAAGTCCTTGAGAAGTAGCTTGGGATTCCATAATTACACGGTTTGTTGTTCCAGTAACTCTTTTTAGAAGATAACCCCAATTTTCATTGGCACGAAACGCAAAATTTCCAGTGTTAACTAATTGTATAGAAGCTTTCCAAATGCCACCACCCTGATAGGTTAAAGGTTCATCACCACCCCAGCCGTTATTTATTGGATCACCCACAACACTCCATTTCTCTATTTTTAATACATCATAAGTAGCATTATCTAAATCAACATTGATTCGATATTCTCCAGATTCTGTAACCGTTATTGGAATACCAGATTTTACTAAATCACCATTAGCGTTTGTCCCGTATTGATGACAAGGTAATTGTTTTTCACTGTAAAATTTATAAGTGTTACCAGCTGTCAATCGAGTATATACTTCATGTCTATTTGAAGGTGCTCCAGAGCTATTGTTCAAACGTTTTAGTGCAATAGCATTATTTAAATCGTTATTGTTTTCTGTTGCAGTTCCTGAGATGTATAATTTAATTGGAATAATCTCGGTTGGAAATCTTTTGAATGAAATAGTACGACTTGATGCATACACTACTCGATCTAAACATTTCGCTTTGACTGTCCAAGTGATGTTTGCAAAATCGTCAATAGGATAGCCACTATATGATAAATATTCATCTATTGTTCTGTGAGATATTGCTAAAGAATGGTCTTTTCCAGCACTTCCAGAAGGTAATTCTAAAATTGGAGTATCAAAAGAAGTTGAACCTAAAGTGTCAAAAACAACACTATACGTTATAGCAAAATCTGCTGAAGATGAAGCAGGAGACCAATCAAAAGTTACGGTTTCATTAGGTGCTTCTTCCTCTAGTTCTACACTTGTATTATCTGTAGGGATTATTAATTTAGCGGGAGTTAAACTCCAATTACCCAGTGGATCTAGATTGTCTTTTTCACAACCCATGAAGAACCAACTAATACTAATTAAGCAAAGTATTTTATAATAATGTTTCATAATAGCTGTTTTATAGTGGATTTTGAGTTAAAGCAGGATTTCTATCTCTTTCTTGTTGTGGAATAGGAAGCAAAATCTTAGCTTGAGTCATGTTGTAATTAACAGGATTACCATTTCTTAAATCAATTTCAATGAGATTATTCATAGTTGAAACAGCCAGATTGTATCGAACTAAATCATCCCATCGATGTCCTTCTTGAAATAATTCTAACCTTCTTTCCTTCAAAATAGTTTCTCTTAAAACCGTTTTTGAACTTTTTTGACTTGGTGTTAAATCTGGAAGGTTTACTCTTGTTCTAATTCTATTAACTTCTGTAGCTGCTGGTTCTAATTGTTCCAGTTCGTTCAAAGCTTCTGCTTTTAATAAAATAATATCTCCTAATCGTAATAAATACTGACGGTTAGAACTTGCAAAACCACCAGCAATTTTCCATTTGTAGCTAAAAGGAATACTACTACCAGTTGCATTACCCCAGTATTCATCAACCCATTGTACAGATTCAAATTTTATGCTTGCATTTTTTCTTACATTATCTGCTTGTTCATCAAAAGCATCAATCAAATTATGAGACGGTGTCACAAATTTTCTCCAACTATCACCTGTTAATGAAGGAGGTAATAATAATTGTGGACCATAATTTCCTTCATTTCCGCCTAAATATTGTACTTCAATAATGGATTCAGCATTGTTGTAATTATTTCCATCAAATAAATTATCATAATTAATTAAAATGTAATTTGCTGCGCTATTTTCTACCAATTGAATATGGTTTAGTACTTTTTGATAATCCGGATTTGGTTTTTGAGCATACACTTTAGCTAATAATGCGTTTGCAGCACCAGCAGTAGCTCTTGCTTTGGTAATACTTGTGTCTGAATAAGTATCTGGTAATAAATCGCTAGCAAGTAATAAGTCTTCAATAATTGTTGCATAAACTTCTTCTACCGAGGATCTAGGTACATTTACTGCAGAAGGTTCGGCAGATGTACTATAGTTTGTAATTAACGGAACGCCTCCCCATAATTTAACTAAGGTAAAATAATGATACGCTCTTAAAAAATAAGCTTCTCCTTTTATTTGCTGTTTTCTTTCATTACTTAATAAAGGATCATTAATACCATCTACATTGTCAATTACTAAATTTGCTTTAGCAATCGCATTATAAAGATTAGACCAGTTTTTAAATAACCTTGAATTGGTAGGAGTTACTTCTAATTTATCGATAGTAAAAATTTCAGGATTGTCTCCTCCGGCATAGGCATTATCTGCTCTTACATCTGAAAATAGGATGTTATCCCATACGTAATATTCTGCAGACTGAAATGACTCATAGGCACCCACTAATGCGGCTTCAATTTGTGAGCCTGTTTCATAACCGTTACCGCTAGTTTCTTCAGAAATTGGTTTTAAATCTAAAAAATCATCACATGAAATGATAGAAATAATCGTAAGTAATAAGATTGTTATTTTAAATTTTTTCATAGTATTTTTTTTAAAAAGAAACATTCATTCCAAATAATAGTGTTCTGCTTTGCGGATAGGTACCGAAATCAATTCCTCTTTCCACATTTGCTCCTCCATAAGCATTTACTTCTGGATCGTATCCACTATAATTTGTAAGCGTAATTAAGTTTTCACCAGTTACATATAATTTAAAGTTTGATAGTTTTAACTTTTCAACAATTTTTTCATTGAAATTATAGCTGAAAGTCACGGCTTTAAATCTTAAATAGGAACCATCTTCAATGAATCGGGTAGAAATTCTTGAGTTATCTGTGTTTCCAAAGCTTGCTCTTGGAATATCGGTTATATCTCCCGGTTGTTTCCATCTATGCAATACCTCAATGCTTTGGTTTTTCGGATCAATCATTCCTTCAGTTTCAATGCGTGTTGCATTTAACATGTCGTTTCCATAGGTTCCTTCTAATAATATTTGCAGACCAAAACCTTTATATGAGAAGCGGTTATTAATTGCATAAATAAAGTCTGGATTAGCATTACCGATAACCACTCGATCGTCATCAGAAGGTGTAAAAGTAGAATTTCCGTTTTTATCGATATAGTAAGCATTACCAGTAGCAGGATCTACACCTCCAAAAATATAACCATATAAAGTACCTAATGGTAATCCTTCTCTTAAAAGGACAGCATTTCCTCTACCAGCAATAGAGCCTAATAAAATATCTTCTCCGATTAAATTAATAACTTCATTTCTATTAAATGAAATGTTTAACCCGCTAGACCATTTAAAATCTGAATCTACATTAATTGTGTTAATTCCTAATTCGAAACCTTTATTCTCAACTTCACCAATGTTTTGTAAAGCACGATCAAAACCTGAAGAAGTAGGTAAAGGAGCATTATATAGTAAATCTTTGGTTCTTTTTACATAAGCATCTGCGGTAAGTTTAATTCTTCCCTTTAAAGTTTCAAAATCAACTCCTATGTTAGTTTGCGTTGTTTCCTCCCATTTTAAAGATAAATTTTCTAGAGTTGCTGGATAGGTTCCAGGTTGGATAGCACCACCAATGGGATAGTTGGACCCGTTTCCAATTCTTCCATAATAAGCATAATTTCCAATTTGGTCATTACCTACGATACCCCAACCCAATCTTAGTTTTAAATTATTAACTACTTTACTATCTTCTAAGAAGCTTTCATTAGAAATTTTCCATCCAGCCGAAAAGGAAGGAAAATAACCCCATCGGTTATTCGGACCAAACACACTAGAAGCATCGGCTCTAAAATTTGCAGTTAGTAAATATTTGTCAGCATAGGCATAGTTTATTCGACTGATGAATGATACATTCGATTTTTCTGCTTTTGTTGCCGTTGCACTTATAATTTCTGAACCTCCATTTGGAGTCGTAATACTGGCGCTAGCAAAATTTCTAACTTCTAAGTTAGAGTTGTCATATTTGTTTTTTTGGATAACAGAACCTACTAAACCTTCAATACTATGCTTTCCTAGTGCTTTTTTATAACTTAACGTATTGTCAAATATGTAAAAGAAATTTTCATTTGTAGTTCTAATAGCGCGTCCTTTTATAGCTCTCCCATAACCAGTTCTGAAAGGATCTAGAAAAGAATTAAAAACGCCATTACCATTATCGATACCAATATTACTTTTATAAGTAAAGTCTTTTAAAATTTTAGCTTGTACGTATAAATTTCCTAATATTCTGGTGTTTTCATATTTTCTATCCAATCCATCCGTACTAGCTAATGGGTTTTCCCAATTTTGAAAAGGATTGCTAGTAAAACTTCCATCTGGATTGTATTCACCAATAACTGACGGAGTTGTTAATGCTCCCAAAAGAACACCACCAACATTTACATTATTATTATCGTTAATATCAACATCCGAATATTTGGTATAAGCTAATCGTGTTCCCATAGTTAACCAATTATTAATTTCTTGATCTAGATTAACTTTAAAATTGTATCGTGTCATTTCAGCACTTCTTACAGCTCCTTCTTGGTCAATAAAACCACCAGATACATAATAGTTAGTACCATTGCTTTTACCAGATACAGCTAATTGATAGCTTTGAGAATAACCATTTTGAAACACTTTATCTTGCCAATCTGTGTTATGGTTATACTGAGACCAATTGGTATTATATCCTAATTCGGTCATTAAATCGCGATATTGTTCACCATTTAACACTTTTAATGTTTTCCAAACTTGAGAAATACCTGCATAAGTGTCAAAAGTGAAGATTGGTTTGGCACTAGTTCCTTTTTTAGTTGTAATTAAAACAACACCATTAGCTCCTTGTGCACCATATATAGCTGCTGATGATGCATCTTTTAGAACAGTAATACTTTCAATATCACTTGGGTTTAAAGAACGAGTATCAGACGTTGGTACACCATCGATAACATATAAAGGTTCACTACCAGATGAAATTGAAGAAGTACCTCTTACTCTAATGCTTAATCCTTGCGAAGGTTTTCCACCACTACTGAGTACTTGAACACCAGTAACTTGTCCTTGTATTAAGTTGCCTATTTGTCCAACTGATCTTGATTGTAATTTTTCACTATCTATAGTGGCTACAGCACCTGTTAGATCTCCTTTCTTTTGAGTACCATAACCTACAACTATAACTTCTTTAAGGTCTTCTACATTTTCAGATAGCACCACATTTATTTCCGTTTGATTGCCCACTAGAACTTCTTGGTCTTTCATGCCAATGTAAGATACTAATAAAATAGTACTAGGATTGTCATTTATCTGTAATTCAAATAAACCATCAAAATCGGTATTTGTACCAATGGAGGTGTTTTTTACTACAATCGATGCGCCTGGCACAGGAATTCCGTTATTATCGGTTACTTTACCTTTAATTTTCTTTTCTTGAGCAAAAGAAGTTAATACTGATAATAGGAAGAATAGAAGTAGTAATTTTCCCTTTTTTTTGCAGTTTGAAATCATACAATTATATAATATGGGTTAATAATTTTTTAATTTTGTTTTTAAAACTTGACAAACTCTAACGATGTAGTTCTTTGTTAAATTATTGTTAATCCAAATGTATATAATTGTTCTTTACTCTTTTTTCAAGGGTAGTAAAAAAGTAGATTTTTACTTTTTATTTTCTTATTTAAAATATTGATTTTAAACACATTATTTTATTTTTTGTTTTTTTAAAAAGTAGTAGTTAGTGGATAAAAAAGTAAAAATAGAGGCTTTATTTAGATGTTTTTTACTGATAAAAATGAATTTTTATTCTATTTTTTTTATTAAATTTTCAAATTCAGAACGATTAATTGCGCTATTCTTAATTTTAACCCTATAATTATAAATTGTGTTTACTGAATATCTTAATATTTTTGATATTTTCGCGCTATTTGTGATGCCTAATCGAATTAATGCATAAATTCTCAGTTCGGTGTTTAAAAGTTCTTCACTGTTTTTTACAGTTATCTTTTCATCGTCTTTTAAAAGTTCATTAAACTGTTGAATAAAATTAGGATAAATATGAAGAAAGGACTCATCAAAATTTTTGTAAAAAATCTTTAGCTCATTATCAATGACCTGTTTTGATTTGGTTAAATCCAAAAGTTCATTGGTTTTATTTGTAATAATGTACTTGGTTACTAATTTTCTATAAATGTCTAATTTGTCAATATATTCTGAATATAAGTTTAAGAATGTAGCAATATAATGCTCTTTGATATCATTAGATTCAGCTAATAACAGAGTTATTTTACTTAAATCATTATTGCTGAAGTTTAATTCTTTATTTAAGTTGTTTAATTTATCATTTACTTCCTTAAGATTATTTTTCGCATGAGATAGTTTTTTATTTTGTTTAAAAATATAAACTAGTACAAATAATAAAACAAGTCCGAGAGTACTAATTAGAATAATAAAGTTTTTAAGAGTGTTTTTTTGATCATTTATTCTATTTTCATAAGCGATAGTGATAGCAGGCAAAATATTCGATATATTAACAAAACGTAAGTGAGAATTGTAAAATTTAGCGTCATCCATAGAAAAAGTAATAAATTTATGTGCTCTTTCTATATCATTTTCAGAATATAAAATCATGGCTAATTCGGTTAAGGAAGCGTTGTCTTTTACATTAGAACGAATATCAGAAATAGCAGATAAGCTTAAATATTTCTTTTGATTATTAGTATCTGTATTAAGTTGGTATAATAAAGACCTTTCAAAAGTAACTAAAGAAAATTCCCTTGTTCCCATTTTGCATTCATTTAAGCGCTTTGTGTTTATTTCTAAAGCTTTTTCAATTTCCCGATTGTCTCGGTATTTTTTTTCTAATAAAGAAAGTACTTCAAAGGAAGATTTTTTCAATCTTTTGGAAAGTGAATCCTCATATTTTGAATATAAGATATTATAATCTGTTTTTCGGTTTTTAACCATAGTGTAAAAGCTTAAGCCAGAATAAGCTTCTTTATGAATAAAATAGTATTCCCGAAGTAATTTGTCGTTTAGTTTTTTGGATTCTATACCTTTTAAAATATCTAATGATTCTTTGTACCTTCCAGAATCAACTAAGAGTCTTCCTAATTTAAGTTTTGATTCTAAAATTTTAACATGATCATTTAATTTTAAAGCTATGTTGAGGTTTTTTTCAGTGAAGTTTAATGCTTTATCAAAGCTATAATATTGGTATTCATCAATAATTTTAGAAATTATAAAATATTGATTATTTAAATTTGCTTTTTCGTCTTCCAAAAGGGAAATTAAATTTTTGATTTTATTTTCTTTAGAAGAAACATATTTTTTACTAAGAATAATTTCTTTTTCTAAAATAGAAATTAAGGAATCTGCTTTAACTGTAGCACTTTGAATATTGTTAATAAAAAGAATACATGACAGTATTATAAAATATTTCTGAGACATAATTTTTCTTAATTTGTTTTTAAACCAAAACAATTCCTGTCGCAAAATAAGAAAAAGGTTGCATTAATTTCTAAAATACATTTTTTAGAATTGCAATTGTACTATTTTACAAGTGAATTTAAAAAAGGAAGTACCTAATAATATAAGTACTTCCTTTTTATTTTTTTTATTTAGGAGGTTATTTTTTAATTATTTTTATAGTAGTTATTTCTTTTTCGGAGTATATTTTTACAACATACAGTCCAGATGATAAGTTGCTGAAATGAATTGTGTTTGATTCAATAGTGCTTTTTATTTTCTGACCTAAAAGAGTATACACTTCTAGTTTTTTAATTGAAGTATGATCTGTTGATTGAATTGTTAAACTATCTTGTACTGGATTGTTAAATTTCCATTTTTCATTATTATAGTTTATGAGACCTAATGAAAAAGTAGTAGAATCAATTGTATTTGTACTTTGAGCTAAATTAATATATGGATTATTACCAAGTATTTCTTCACCATCTAAAGGAGCATATAATTCCAAACTTGATTTAAGCATTTGATTATTATGTAATGCTGTAATTTCTTCTAAATTCATACCTGAGCGATAAAAAAACCAATTTCGGTATTGTATCAAATTAGGTGCGTTTACTGGGTTTAAAGTAAATGTTTCTACTTCAAGATTTTCGTTATAACTACCTACTAAATTTGAATCTATATATAAGTTTGTTTCTCCGCGAGCATAAAAATGAGATAATGAAATTTTATGCCATTGATTATCGTTAATAATGGTATTACTAGTAATGGTATTACCAGATGGAGAATTATAGACTAAGTGTCCGTTTGAGTCAATACTTAGTGTTCCAGTTGTTGCTGTTTGTGTAGTAAAAGAAAAAAGAGTTCCAGTGGCATTTGTTTTTATGTCGATTACATTTGTAAATGGGTGAATTATATGTTCAGGAGTAAATTCTAATGATCCTGAGGAAAATGCATTATTTACTTCTAAATATGTACTTGTGATGAGTTGAGGTAATGGTTTTTGTAATTCTAAAGCATCAAATAAGGAAGGTACTATGGCATAGAAAAATTCGGTATGACCAGCATCATTAGGATGTAATGCGTCGTCTTGATAACCTGTTGCCCATTGTCCTGAACCATTATCTATAGCACCTAATAAGTTGACACTTGCAACATTCCATTGGTGGATTAATAAATTCATTTGTTTGATATAATTATAATCTGTTGCATTATAATCAGCTCGGGTATAATTGTTCATTATTACAGGTGTTTTTCCTTCTTGTTCGGCTTTTGTAATAAGTAATTGCATATTAGTGCTAAATTGATCAAAACTAGATTGTCCATTTTCATGAATGCCTTCATTACCAAGCGATAATCCATAGATGACAAATTGGCTACAATCGGCAATTAAATCTTTTTCCCAACGATTTAAAACTGCAATTGTATTATTTCCGTTGATAGCTAAATTAGAAGTTGTCCATTCAGAACCTATTCCTGCTGAAAACCGATCGATTAATAATTGTCCATATTTGTAAGCATAACCTTGGTTTGAAGTAGCACCTTGACCATTTGAAACCGAAGAACCCATGATTGAAATTTTATGATTATCTATAGCAATACATTCTATATTATAAGTATAGTTTTGTAAGTTTAAAGTAATTTGGAAAACCCCATAATTTAAGTCAATATCTTCAAACGGAATGTTAAATGCATTACCTTGTGATTCCATAATGACTGTGTTGTTATTATTAGAAACTTTTTTCATTACATAATTCCATGAATTATTTCCTTTAAAAACAAATCTAGGATTTGTGTCTGTGTTAACAACATTCATTTGTATAGTTCCAGACCATATACCATTATTTTGATATGTTAGAGGTTCGTCACCATTCCAGCTATTTGTAATAGTACTCCCTACGACACTCCAGTTTATAGGTAGAATGGTATAGGTATTGGTATTTAAATCTACTGTTATTAAGACAGGACCAGTTTCAATAGGGTCTATCCCAGGACCATTTATAGCGAGTGTTCCAGCACCCGATTCGTTTCCATAAACAGTAGCATTTGTGTCTAAAGAAGTATAAAAGTTAAAAGTACCGGATGGATTTAAAGAGGTATATAATTCAAAAATATTGGTAACATTGTTTTGAGAATTGGTTACCATTCTCATAGGAATTGCGGTTGCAGGGTTGTCACCGTTTTCTGTTGTTGAGCCAGAAAAATAAAGTTTGGTAGTTTGGTTAGAAATAGTTATCGTTTTGGAATCTGAGATTGATGGGTTCTGAACACTTGTAGCAGTAACAATTATGCTTCCATTTTGAATAGGTGTTACTAATCCAGTGTTGCTAATACTAGCTATGCTTGAATTATCTATTGACCAATTTACATCTGGAAAAGTAGCATTAGCAGGGCTAACAATAGCATTCATTTGTGATGCTTGCCCACTAATGGTTATGTCGTTTCCTGTTACTTGTACAGTGGTTACTTCAACAGTTGGAACATTATATTCTTCGATTTTAATCGCATTTATGTATGCAAAGCCACCTTGTGCAATTGACAGATTGATAGTTATGTTCCCTAAATTATTTGGATATAATAATGGAGTGGTTAAAATAGTTGTAAGATTACCAGTACTACCATCACTTGTTTGAATTTGATTGCTATAGGTTGAAGAACCTGTAAAGGTATAATTAGAAATGCGTACAGAGCTTGTTGGTCTGGAAGCAAAAACTGAAAATTGATAGGCTTTAGAAGGGTTTAAGTTTCCTAATTTTAAAGCTCCAGTAGCATTTGCTGAACCGCCAGTTTCTAAATAAAAATAATCTTGCGTAGCGGTAGAAATAGCTAGTTCCTCTAAGTTTGAAGAAGTATTTGTTGGACCATAATTAATATTGGTATTAACAACAAAACTATCAGTTACTTCTAAAGTATAATTTGAAGCAGTATTGTTAGAATTAATAAGTGTGCTTATGCTACTTAAAGAACCATTTGTACAGTTATTCCAATAATTTGAATTAGTGTCAGGACTTGAGGTTATACTTCCATTTGTTCCAGTTGAGGGACCAAAATCAACTAAAAAGAATTGATCTAACGATTGAGCTTTACATTGAAATGTATAACTGAAAATAATTAGGATTAATAGTAGTGTTTTTTTCATATTACTTCATTTTAAATTAATAAAAAGAGAAACTCATAATTGCATAAAGTAGATGCAACTATATCGTTTGCGAAGTAATATAAAAAAAAGCTTAATTTTTTGAAGAGTAGTAAATAAGTAGAAAATTACAATACTTTTATGTAGTTAATACTTTGTATTTCAAGTGTTAATTAAAAAAAAGAACTTTTAAAAAAGTAGTAAAATAAATATTGTTTTTTTGTGATTTATTTATTTTTTGTATATTTTTTTTATGTTTTTTAAAATATTTTATTTCCAATTAATAACATAACCAGGTACCTTATCTATTTTATAGGTTATCTCGCAGCTTTTAGTATCCTTAAGTTGGTTTCCTCTTCCAACAATAATTGGTAAGGTTAAACCGCTTTCATTTAATTCAATTTTCACATCTTGAAAAACTATAATTCGAGTAATTAATGTTAAGCAATCAAAATTGTGTATTAGCTTGGAATTTAAATAAATTTCTTTTTTTGCTAAAACTTGTGTTTTTTCTTCCTTTAAGTTTAAAGGATATTTTTCGTTTGATTGATTATTAATTTCTATTAATCTGTCTAACACTAAATTGAAATCCATTTCATCTGTTTCCGAAATTCTATTTTTAAATTTTCTATAATTCAATAAACAAATATCTAATGCGAGTAATTCTGGAATCAAAATAGTGTTTTTGGGAACTTGGTTTAATAAATTGATGGTTATCGGAATTTGTTGCTCCTTGATAAGTCCGCATTGTAATGTTTCGCTCAAAACAATGTCGATTGTTTCTGGGTTTTTCAATTGAATTGTGGTTGCATCTTTATTTTCATATGAAATAATATGTTTCTCAAAACCGAGTTTTTGAATAACCTCTTTCATATTCTTAAAGCTTTGTTCGTTTATCTCTATTACAGTCGCTTGAACCTGATCTGGTGAGAAACTTGCAAAAATAGGTAAGAGTAAAGTAGCATATGGCCCAGTTCCAGCATACAATATATGAATACCCTTCTTTTGTTTTTGGAGTAGCATTTCTACTGCTTTAAAAACGCCACTTATAAAAAGCTTGGTGCGTAAAAGATCATCTATACACATAGCGGCCCAAGTGGTACCTAATGCTTTTCCATTATTAAAATGAATACTTTCTTTATTTGCTTCGCTGTCTAAGTCTAATGTAGTAAGTTCTGTTACAATTTTTTTATATGAAGCAATAGTATTGGATAATTCTAAAAAATCATTTTGATCTTTTTTAAAAACGCTTCCAATTTGCTGTAGCGATTCAATGTAGTGGTGCATTAAATTTTAATGTTAATAGGTAAGCGATAAAAATAACTATAATTATTAAAATTTAAATAAAAAAACACAATTCCCTGAAGCTTTTTGCCTATTTGCTTGATTTAAAAGGAGTAGAATTCCAAATTAAAAGGGAATTGTGTTATGAATTGAAATTATAGAAGCAAAAATATAAAAAAAAATACTTTTTAAATACGTGTTTTTACCTGTTTTAAGAAATAATTAAGAATTTTAGTTTTTATAATTAAAATAGTTTTGATTTTCTTTTATATACTGAATTAATAAAGCAATTATATCTTCTTCAAGTTCTTCATTAAAAAAGAGTTCGTCTAAATCTTCCCAAGCAGAAAAAACTTTTTCATCCAATTTGGTTAGTGTATTTTGTCTTTTAATATGCGTGTCGTGATAATTATTAATACCAAAAAGACCAATAGCTTTTGCTATTAAGTTTGCTGTTTTGGTTGCACCAACTTTTTTGTAAGCTTCTACAACTTCTCTAGCAAAATCACCCGATTCACTTTTGAAAAAATATGAAAAACCACCTTCATTCATAACTCCTTCAAAAATATCGATGAGTACAAAGTTTTTTTCTCCTTCGGTAAGTGTATCATTTTCTTCTTTTTTATCCCATATGATTGTTCCAATGGTTTCAATGATTTCTATATCATCTTTTAATTGAAGAATTTCTTGTAAGTTTTTCATTTTTTAAGGTTTGATTTTCCAAATTTTGTCTGACACTTCTAAATATTCAGATAAAGCTGCAGAACCATACCAATTGTATAATTCGACAGCTAATATATTTTCTTTAATTGCTTTGTCGCGTTGCAATAAAGCGTTTGCTTCTTCAAACGAAGTGACATTCAAAATGAATATTCCTCTAATATTATTGTCATTTTTATTCATAGGACCAGCCACAATTAACTTATTTTCTTTTACCATTTTATGGATGTTTTCCATATGACTTTTAAAACAAGAAGCGATAAACTCTTTGTCTGAAGAGGTATTAGTACCTGTTTTTAAAACTACAAATACATAGGATTTCATACCATAATCATCAGCATTTAATTTTTTAGCTAATGTAGCATCATAATTGGGGTTTGTCTCTTGTGCATTTGTAAAAAAGCTCATAAAAAGTAATCCAAACAATAGGTATTTTTGTAGCATAATTAAATTTTTTCTTGTAACACTTTTATTTCATCTCTTAGTTTAGCTGCTTGCATAAAATCAAGTTCTTTGGCCGCTTTTTCCATCGCTTTTCGTTTTTCTCGAATTTTTTTTTCAATTTCTGGTTTTGATAAATATTCGCTTTCTGGTTCTGCAGCTTTATATTCTAAATTTTCATAATAATGCGTAGAAACTGAATTACCACTAAGAGCATTCCCTAAGCTTTTATTTAATGCTTTTGGAACCAAATTATTATCTGCGTTATATTTCATTTGTTTTTCCCTTCTGTAATTGGTTTCGTCTATCGTTTTTTGCATACTTTGAGTTATTTTATCAGCATACATAATAGCTTTACCATTTACATTACGAGCGGCACGACCTACAGTTTGTGTTAAAGATCGGTGACTTCTTAAAAAGCCTTCTTTATCTGCATCTAAAATGGCAACTAAAGAAACTTCAGGCAAATCTAAACCCTCTCTTAATAAATTTACTCCAATTAAAACATCAAACAACCCTTTGCGTAAATCTTGCATTATTTCAACGCGTTCTAAAGTATCTACATCAGAATGAATATAACGGCATCGAATAGCCACTTTAGTTAAATATTTGGTTAATTCTTCTGCCATTCTTTTAGTTAAAGTAGTAACCAAAACGCGTTCATCTGCTTCACAACGCACTTGTATTTCTTCTATTAAATCATCAATTTGATTGGCACTAGGGCGAATTTCAATTATTGGATCCAATAAACCAGTAGGGCGAATAATTTGTTCCACATAAATTCCTTCTGATTTTTCTAATTCGTAATCAGCAGGCGTTGCAGAAACATAAACCACTTGATTTTGAAGCGCTTCAAATTCTTCAAATTTGAGTGGGCGATTATCCATGGCGGCTGGTAATCTAAAACCATATTCTACTAAGTTTTCTTTTCTACTTCTATCACCTCCATACATAGCATGAACTTGAGAAACTGTAACATGACTTTCATCAACTACCATTAAGAAATCGTCTGGGAAATAATCTAAAAGACAGAAAGGTCTTGTACCGGCTTCTCGGCCATCTAAGTATCTAGAATAATTTTCAATTCCAGAGCAATATCCTAATTCGCGTATCATTTCCAAATCAAAATTGGTGCGTTCTTCTAATCTTTTGGCTTCTAAATGTTTACCAATCTCTTTAAAATAGTCTACTTGTTTTACCAAATCTTGCTGAATTTCCCAAATGGCTTTTTGTAACACATCGGGTGAAGTGACAAACATATTAGCAGGATAAATATTCAGTTTTTCATATTTCTCAATAACTTGAGCCGAACGAGAGTCGAAGCATTCAATTTCTTCGATTTCGTCTCCAAAAAAATGAATCCGAAAAGGGTCGTCAGCATAGCTTGGAAACACTTCAACAGTATCTCCTTTAATGCGAAAGGTTCCAGGAGTAAATTCTGCTTCGGTTCGAGCGTATAAACTTTGTACTAAACGATGTAAGAATTTGGTACGAGAAATAACCTGATCCCGTTCAATACTTACTACATTTTTTTGAAATTCTATAGGATTACCAATACCATACAAACAGGAAACAGATGAAATAACAATAATATCTCTTCGCCCAGAAAGTAGGGCAGAAGTAGTACTTAATCTCAATTTTTCCAATTCGTCATTGATAGATAGATCTTTTTCTATATAAGTACCTGTAACAGGAATAAACGCTTCAGGTTGATAATAGTCATAATACGAAACAAAATACTGAACCGAATTATTGGGAAAAAATTGTTTGAATTCTGAATATAATTGAGCTGCTAATGTTTTATTGTGCGCTAAAACTAAGGTAGGTTTTTGCACTTCTTGTACTACATTAGCAACTGTAAATGTTTTTCCTGAACCAGTTACTCCTAATAAAGTTTGGTATTTTTCACCATTTAGAATTCCTTTCGCTAATTTTTCAATGGCTTGAGGTTGATCTCCAGTGGGTTTATAATCTGATACTACTTGAAACTTCATGTATTTTACTTTTTACATTAGCTTAGCTAAGACTTTTTTATTCGTATTACTAAACTAACAAAGATAAGGAATTGTTGGCTTTTATTTTATTTTAACAGAATTCAATTTTGAAATCCTTATTTTTGATTTTAAGCTGTAAACAGAAGATTATGAAAGGATTTTTTTTAGTAGTATTTAGTTTTATTTGCATACCTTTTTTCTATTTAAATTTTTCTGAAAAGAAGGATATTCAAAAAGGAAATTCAAAAACAATAATACGTACTCAAAAAGTGAAAGAAAAAGTACTATTTGATAAACAAAGCAATCAAGAAATTGATAGGGCAGAAATTGTGTCTTTTGCCAAAAGTTTTTTAGATGTTCCTTATGTGTATTCTTCACAAGATCCTAAAAAAGGGTTTGATTGTTCTGGTTTTGTAAATTATATTTTTAAAAATTTTGCTATTCAAGTACCCAGAGTTTCCAGTGGATTTAAAAATTTCGGTAAACCTATTCCTGTAGATTCTGTTGCATTAGGAGATATTTTGGTTTTTACAGGGTATCGTGATAGCACTTCTATAGGTCATGTAGGTATTGTTTGTGAAGCCGATGGATTGCAGTCAAAATTTATTCATGCCTCATCTGGGAAAGCAATGAAAGTAACCATTAGCGATTTACATTCTGCTCATTACTCTAAACGATTTTATCAAGCCATAGATGTGATTAATCCTTAATTTTAGAATTTCTTTTTTAGCGTAATGAAAAGCTGTTTTTTCGTTGCATAATACAGACTATTTTTTTATTATTGTTTTACAAACTTTAACAATAACATGAAAACTAAATCTACCTTTTTATTAGCGATATTTTTTTTTGCTAATATAGCTTTATCACAGTCTTTTATTCAGTATTATGCAGATGTTTCCAATCAGGTTTCGCAAACCAATATTACTAATTATTTAACCGAATTTGAAAACTTAGGAGTTAAAAGAAGAGGAACACAACCCTTGGAAGATACTTATAATTGGTTAAGAAATAAATATTTAAGTTTTGGTTATACTACTGCCCAGTTTCAGGAAGATACGTTTACCAATGGAGGTTATACATGTAAAAATTTGATAGTTACTAAAGTAGGAACTTTATATCCTAATACTTTTGTAATTATTTGTGGTCATTACGATTCTATTGTTGGTACTGGGACAAACGATAACGGAAGTGGTGTGGCAGCGATACTTGAAGTTGCTCGCTTGTTACAAGATATTTCCACGGAATATTCGATAAAATTTATTAATTTTAGTGGAGAAGAAGATGGGTTAGTAGGTAGTCAGCATTATGTAAATTCTGTTGTAAACGGAACCAATCCTAAATTAGATATAAAATTAGTATTTAATTTAGATGAAGTAGGTGGTGTAGCAGGAATAACTAATAATACCATTACTTGTGAAAGAGATACTGGTACACCAACAACTAATAATGCTGCGTCTAATACTATTACAAATGAATTAATAACTTGCGTAGGATTGTATTCACCATTAAATACTTATTTATCATATGCTTATGCTTCAGATTATATGCCATTTGAAGATAATAATGAAATAATAACTGGTTTTTTCGAAACGAATGAAACATCGCACAAACATTCAGCTACAGATTTATTAATCAATATGGATCCAGTTTATAATTATAATGTAGCTAAAGCGGCTACAGGAGCCATGATGCATTTTGCTGTTGCAGCTACCACTTTAAACGAAAATACTTTTTTAAATACTACCTCAGTTCGTTTTTTTCCAAACCCAGTAAAAGAGAATTTATTTATAGATTTTGGTACACAACCTACTTATCATTATGAAATTAAAATTATAGATATTCATGGTAAAGTGGTATATACTGACGAGATTAGTAATCCGAAACAGCTTGAAAATATTAATATTAGCAGTTTAAATAAAGGAATTTATGTTGTACAATTATCTTTTGATGGAGAAAAAGTCAACAAGAAAATAATTATTAATTAAGTAATGGAATGTTGGAATAATTCCTGTAGTGATTTAATCCCAACATTCCATTAATAATAAATCCCCATTTTGATGCTCGATAACTACAATACCATCTTCTGTAGCATGATTGCTACTACCAGTTCTATAGCCAATGGTTAAAGTATCGTTTTGTAAGGGATAAAATAGATTTTTAGAATTAATTCCAGAAACTTCACCAATCGGGATTAATGACAGAGGTGTGTTTTTGGGGTACCATTTTTCAAACTTTTTTGGCAATAAAAAAATTTTAGAATGATCGTCTAAAATAACGATTTTTAATACATTTCTAAAACGAACAATATTAGTTACATTCGTAATGGTATGATCCGCTCTTTTTCCGGTTGCCCAAATTACATTTACAGCAGGAATACCTCGTTCGATTAAATAATCAAATGCTTTTTCTAAATCGGTTTTATCTTGATTGGGAGTATGTACTATTTCAATAGGGTATTGACTTTCTTTATAATAATCGGGATTAAATTCTCGATCGAAATCTCCTAATAATACATCTACTTTTATTCCTAATTCTAACACACGATCGATAGCTGAATCCAAAACAATTACTAATGGAGACCATTCTAACAACTGTCCTAATAATTCTTCACTACAAGATGCTCCATTTGCAATAATTAATGCTGGTTCCTGATCATCTCTAACAATGTGATGTGAAGACATAAAACGATTTTAAATTAGACTACGAATATATAAAATGTTCCGCTTTATTGAACAATGTAATTTTCGGTATCTACTTCACCAAGGCTAAAATAACCATATGGAAAATTATTAGGATTAGTTTGGTTTACAATATTACCTCTTAACGTTGCTGGTGCAGTAGTAAAAGGATTGGCTCCATCTGTTCCAGCAATATTCAATAATTTATCCATGTAATTAGAATACCTATTAGATATGCCTTGCAATGATAAAATAAGTTGATCATTTGGTTGTAAATCATCTATATACAAACCAAACATTTGATTTCCTTGAAAAAACTCATCGTCAACTACGCCATATTCGGGAAATACAATAGTACTATTTTTAAAACCAATGAGATAAAAATTATCTTCAGCTCCGTTATCTTGAAAAAAGAATTTAACTTCTATATTGTCATCTCCACCAAATCCACTCACCACAGATTGTTCGATAGATTCAATTTCTGGTGTTGCATATAATTCATCAGTTGCCATATAGGTTTGTCCTTTATAGATTACCGTTAATGTATATGTGTCGTTAATTACAGGATCAAAATTGGTACAAACATAGTCACTAGTACCTATATTTTCGATGAAATTGTAGGTGTTACCATTGTGTGTAATAAAAACAGTGGCACCAGATGCAATAGGGTTTTGATCTTCGTAAAAACCAGTTGTTTCTGTTAAACGAATGATTTGTTCATTTCCTGTAGTTCCTTTTTTCCATTGTATAGCGGCATCTATAACTAATCGAGGGGTAGCTGTATCTAAATCGATATTAACCACATCTTCGCAAGATTGCATGGCAAATAATGTTATAATTATGAATGCTATTTTGATGATTGTTTTTACCATTTCTTTTTAAAATTTAAAATTATACGTTACACTTGGAACTATTCCAAAAATAGATAATCGAACGGCTTCATTATTTCCTGAATCTGCATTTTGTCTAAAATTAATTGACGCAGCATTTTTTCTGCTATATAGATTATAAACACCAAAAACCCATTCGCCTTTTATTTTCTTTGAGGCATTGTTTCTTGGTTTTAAAGTAGCTGAAATGTCTAAACGATGATAAACAGGTAAATTGTTAGCATTTCTGGCACCATAACTAGGTACCGAAATACCTTGGTAAACATAATGTCCGTTTGGATAGGTTACTGGCTGTCCTGTTTGTAATGAAAAAATACCACCAAAACTCCATTTGTCATTTAACTCATACATACCAGTAATAGACAAATTATGTGTTTTGTCCCAACCTGTTTTGTACCAATTTCCATTATTTATACCAATTTCTTCTGCGGTTCTTCCTGCTGTTTTTTGTTCGGATCTTGAAAGAGTATATGAAATCCAACCGTTTAATTTACCTTCATTTTTACGAGCTAAAATTTCTAAACCATACGCCCTCGATTTTCCAGCTAAAACAACTTGTTCAATGGCATTATTTGCAATTAAATCGGCTCCATCTATATAATCTAAACGATTCCTTACATATTTATAAAAAGATTCAATTTCAAACGAATATTTTCCATTTTTGGTGTTTTTTTGGTACCCAATAGCGTATTGATCTAAAATTTGAGGTTTTAAAAAGTCATCACTTGGTGCCCAAACATCTAAAGGAGTTGGTGATTGTGTGTTGGAAATAAGATGCAAATATTGCGTCATTCTGTTGTAGCTTGCTTTTACCGATTGGTTTTCGTTAATAATATAAGCCATAGAAAGTCTGGGTTCCAAATTATTAAAACTAGCAATTACTTCATTAGTGCCATATTTTTTGGTGCCAATAGGAGTGGCTTTCTCATAAATATTTAAATCACTATCATATGCAACGGCTTCGTTATTTGCATAAATATTTATTTCTTGCGACCCTAAACGATAAAATAAACTGTAACGTAACCCATAATTTATTGAAAATTTACTAGATAGTTTTTGCTCGGCATCGATATAAAATGCTGGTTCAAACGCATATTTTTTATCTAATTGATCTGGATTTATAGAAGATTCTTCATTATTTGGTTCAATTTTTCCAGGATTAAAATCATAATAGACAGCATTTAATCCATAGGTTAATTTTGTTCTGTCGTTTAAATAATGTTTAAAATCATATTTTAAATTGTAATTTTTAATACCACTATCCCAATTGAAACCAACAAAATCTAAGGTTAAACCATAATAATAATCGCTATAAATTAAGGATAAATTTGAGAATAATTTTTCATTAAAAAGGTGATTCCAACGCAAATTTAAAACGGAATTTCCATAAGTATTCATAAAGCTTTCACTTAAGCTAAAAACATCTCTACCAAAATATCCAGACAAATATAAATTGTTATTATCGTTTAGTTTATAACTTAATTTGGTATTCAAATCATAAAAATAGGCAGAATTTTGATTGTCGGTTAGTTTTAAAAATAAATGGGCATACGAACTTCTACCAGCGACTAAAAACGAACCCTTATCTTTAACGATAGGACCTTCTGCCAAGATTCTACTAGAAATTAGCCCAATTCCACCATTCGCATGAAAACTATTACTATTACCATCTTTTTGATAAATATCTAAAACAGAAGCCACTCTGCCTCCAAATCTTGCGGGAACGCCACCTTTGTATAATTTTAGGTCCTTTATAGCGTCGGCATTAAATACAGAAAAGAAACCGAAAAGATGGGAAGAATTATAAATTGTAGCTTCATCTAATAGAATTAAATTTTGATCTGCTGCACCACCTCTCACATTAAAACCAGATTGTCCTTCACCTGCATTGGTTACTCCAGGTAATGTTAATATTGATTTGAGAATATCTGTTTCTCCTAGAACAACAGGTAATTTTTTAATCGTATTTACCGAAATTTTATTGACACTCATTTCTGGTTTTTCAATATTTGGTTTTTCAATATTTTCAGAAACTATAATTTCATCTAATTGATAATCAGATTCTTTTAAGCTGATGTTTTTTCTGGTATTTTCAGTTAAACTTATTTTTTCAATAATGTCTTGAAATCCAATGTAAGTATATCTAATTGTATAGTCTCCTTTGGGTAAAGTAATAGAATAAAAACCATATTCATTAGTAGTTGTTCCAGTTTTTAATTCTTCAATAATTACTGTTACACCAATTAAAGTTTCATTTGTATTTACATCTGAAATGGTTCCGCTAATAGAAAATTTTTCTTGTGAGAAACCTAAAATTGAAAATAATAATAGGGCTAACCCTATTATTTTGTTTTTGTAATGCATGTGTTTTAGTTAATTTTTAGATACTATTTTTTATGTTGTTATTTGCGTGTAAAAGTCGTATATGACATTGTTTTAAATGTTCCAATTTATAAATCTGAACTCATTTTTTTATATTCAGAAGGAGTTTTTCCTGTAATTTTTTTAAATGTGGTATTAAAAGTAGTTTTCGAATTAAATCCAACTTCAAAACCAATTCCAAGAAGACTAAGATGATCGCTTTTTTGAATCAGTTCTTTTGCTTCTTCAATTCGATATCTATTTACGAATTGATAAAAATTTTCATTAAATCCATTGTTTATAATATAAGATAGAATATGAGTAGAGGTGTCTAATTCTTGTGCTAATTTTTCCAAATTTAATTCGTTATCTAAGAACAGTTTCTTTTGATTCATGAGTTGGAGTAAATTGTGTTTATAATCTAATAATTCCTCATCATCGATAAGCTTTTTCTTTTTTTGATTGCTATCCTCATTTTGTTCAATTACTTCATGGATACTTTGTATGGAAAAAAAAGGATATATTTCTTTTTGTTTGGACCAATTGTAGGTAATAAAAAACATTCCTAATAAATATATAGTATCAACAATGGGAGAGACCACATTTTGTATCGGTTCAGAAATATTTAAAATAATTTCTAATGACCAACAAAAAATCATGATAACAATACTTAGGCATACATATTGCAGCCATTTTAAGTCAATTTTTTCAATATTAGAAGAAAAGAGAAAGGTGTTTTTTTTATGCTTTAAAAGTTTTAAATATGAAAAAATAGGGTAAAGTAGGAGTTGAGTTAATAGGAAACTAATTAGAACCAGTTCGATAACGTTGTTTATAAAGTTCCCTTTTTTAAAGGTTTCTTCAAAGCCATCTATAAAATAGAACGCAATAAAAAGAATTACTACTAATAAGGGTGTGATAAAGTGGAAATAATCATTAGTATTCCATTTTTTTTCAGGATTAGTAAAATATACAACACTAAAATAAAAAATAGGAGCTATAGAAAAACAGCAAAAGTTATCTATTAAGTTTAAAAAAAAATGATCTCTCAAGATATTAATTTCATACAAGAAATTATCAAATGCGATAAAAAAAATACAAGCAATAAAACCAGAAAACCACTTGTTTGCTTTTATATTAATTTTTTGTGTATTGGTAAAAACTAAAAAAAAGAGTAACAAAGAAGTGCCAGCAAAAAGAGCATATATAGCTTTAGTCATGTTTTAAACTTGGTTTGTAATCTACTTATGTTTGAGATAATAACTTCTGTTTCCTGTCACTTTTCAATAAATAATAAGAGAAAGAAACTTTAAATATGAAAACTAATTTCTTAGTTTTGTTATGGTATAATTCTTGTGTTACAAAATTGAAAATTTTTTTTTGTACTTTTAGTAAGAAATCTGTTAATGTATGGTTAATTATCATGTTAATTTCTTTTCTAAATTATACGTTTGCTGTAAAAGAACTTTGTTATGAAAAAAGTAGTGTTTTTATTTGTCTTATTTTCTGTTGGCTTGTATGCACAAGTGGACAAAAAAAAGCAAGTGTTTAATTTACAACTTAACAACCCTTTTGAATCTACAAATTCTTCATCCTCCTCACTACCTTCTTTAGAATATAAAAGTGTATTGGATAAAGATGATAATTACCTTAAAAAATATTCGGTTTTAAATAGGACAACTAATTCTAAAAGTATTTTAGAAAATAATAAAGATTTTAAAAATCCTGGAGAAGAATTAAAAGATAATTTAAACAAAAAACTACACGACAAACCTATTGATGAAAGTTTTAAAAGCAATCAATTTTTAGGTCAGTTTAGTACCAAATCAAAATATATAAAAATTGTTTGTCGAGATCATGAATATCCTGATGGAGATAGAGTGCGTATTCTAGTTAATGATGCTATTTTTATTCCTGAAATTTTATTAGAATCTACCTCAAAAGAATATTATTTAGATTTGTCTAAAGGGTTTAATAAAATTGAATTTTTAGCTTTAAATCAAGGAAGTTCTGGACCCAATACAGCCGCTTTTAGAGTCTATGATGATAAAGGTAATTTAATAACAAGCAATGAATGGAACTTAACTACTGGTGTTTTGGCTAAAATAGTTGTTGTTCAAGATGACTCTCCTACATTGGAAGAAGATAAAAAAGAATAGGGATACATCATAAAAATAAAAAAGCGACCAATTGGTCGCTTTTTTATTCGCTTATTTTAGCTTAATTCAATTTGGCTAAAATTGTATTTAAAGTAGCACTCGGACGCATTGCTTTATCAGTCGCTTCAAAATTTGGATGATAATAACCACCAATAGTTTGTGATTTTCCTTGTGCAGCAATTAATTCTTCATTAATTTTTGCTTCATTTGCGTTTAATTCATTTGCAATTGGAGAAAAAATTGCTTTTAATTCAGCATCTTTATTTTGGTTAGCCAAAGCATTTGCCCAATATAAAGCCAAATAGAAATGAGAACCTCTATTGTCGATACTTCCTATTTTTCTTGCTGGAGATTTATCATTTTCTAAGAATTTCTCAGTTGCCTGATCTAAAGTTTCAGATAAAACTAATGCTTTTGGATTATTAAATACATTACCTAAGTGTTCGTATGAAACACCTAATGCTAAAAATTCTCCTAATGAATCCCAACGTAAATAACCTTCTTCTATAAATTGTTCCACATGTTTTGGAGCTGAACCACCTGCACCAGTCTCAAATAAACCACCACCATTCATTAAAGGAACTATAGATAACATTTTAGCTGAAGTACCTACTTCTAAAATAGGGAATAAATCGGTTAAGTAATCACGTAAAACATTTCCTGTTACAGAGATAGTGTCTAAACCTTTTACAATTCTTTCTAATGAATATTTAGTTGCTTCAACTGGATTCATAATGTGAATTTCTAATCCAGTAGTATCATAGTCTTTTAAATAAGTGGTCACTTTTTTAATTAATTGACTATCGTGTGCTCTTTTGTCATCTAACCAAAATACTGCAGGAGAACCAGTAGCCTTTGCACGATTTACAGCTAATTTAACCCAGTCTTGGATTGGAGCGTCTTTTACTTGGCACATTCTAAATATATCTCCAGCTTCAACAGTTTGCTCCATTAAAATAGTTCCATTAGCGTCTTTCACAGCAACAGTTCCACTTTCTGTCATTTGGAAAGTTTTGTCATGAGAACCATACTCTTCTGCTTTTTGAGCCATTAATCCCACATTTGGAACACTTCCCATAGTTTTTGGATCCAAAGCTCCGTTTTCTTTACAAAATTCTATAGTTGCTTGGTAAACCCCAGCATAACAACGATCTGGAATAATCGCTTTTGTATCTTGAGATTTTCCTGCTGCATTCCACATTTGTCCCGAGTTACGAATCATGGCTGGCATAGAAGCATCGATAATCACATCTGAAGGAACGTGTAAATTTGTAATTCCTTTGTCTGAATTTACCATAGCTAAAGCAGGTCCATTTTCCATTGCAGCTTGTAAAGCCGCTTCAATTTCTGCTTTTTGATGGTGTTTTTGAATTTTAGCATAAACATCTCCTAAGCCATTGCGTGTATCAACTCCTAATTCTTCAAAAACAGTAGCATATTTCTCGAAAATATCAGCAAAATATACTTCCACAAACGCCCCAAACAATAATGGGTCAGATACTTTCATCATGGTCGCTTTTAAGTGTACAGAAAACAAGACACCTTTAGCTTTTGCATCTACCACTTGTTCAGCGATGAAAGATTTTAATTGGTTCATATTCATTACTGATGAATCGATAATTTCACCAGCTAATAAAGGAGAACTTGTTTTTAATACTTTAGTAGTTCCAGCAGTATTGGTAAATTCTATGGTAAAACTTCCTGCTTCTGCCACTGTTACTGATTTTTCTGTACCATAAAAATCACCAGAATTCATATGAGAAACATGTGATTTAGAATCTTTAGACCAAGCACCCATACTGTGCGGATGTGCTTTGGCATAATTTTTAACCGCTTTTGGTGCTCTACGATCTGAATTCCCTTCACGAAGTACAGGGTTTACAGCAGAACCTAATACTTTTGCATATTTTGCTTTTATTGCTTTTTCTTCATCATTTTGAGGCTCTTCAGGATAATTGGGAATAGCATATCCTTGAGATTGTAATTCGGTAATGGCTTCTTTTAATTGGGGTACTGAAGCAGATATGTTTGGTAATTTAATAATATTTGCTTCTGGAGTTGTTGCTAATTGTCCTAATTCAGTTAATGCATCGGCTATTTTTTGATCTTCTTTTAAATATTCAGGGAAATTAGCTAAAATTCTTCCTGCTAATGAAATATCTCTAGTTTCTAATGTAATATTTGCAGGTTTTGAAAAAGCTTGAACTATAGGTAAAAAGGAGTGAGTAGCCAACATAGGAGCTTCATCAGTAATCGTATAAATGATTCTTGGTTGGTTTGACATGAATTATGTTTTTTATTTTAATTAATTTTTAGTGAGGCAAATATAACAAATTCAGACCTTTTTTTTGTCCTTTTAAAACGAAAACGTTTGATTTTAAGTATTGTTAATTTTTAAAATATATTTTATCATATTCATAATTTAATAGGGATATAAAAATGGTTTTCTTTGTTTTTTGTTGATATTTTATTATTTTGAAAATGAATTTCTTCTTTTGAAAATATCCATTGTATAAAATATCGTTAATTAATTCTTTATCATAGTATTATTCTTGTATTTTTGTATCGCTATTAACCCTTTTTTATTATCATGAAAAAAATAATGCTATTAACCATTGCATCAAGTTTTTCATTGTTTGTACATGCTCAAGTAGGAATTGGTACCACATCTCCTTCCTCTTCTGCTGCTTTAGAAATAAAGAGTACAAATTCTGGATTGCTTATACCTAGAATTACATTACAATCTACCACAGATGTAACTACTATTGCAAGCCCTGCTACAAGTTTATTAGTTTACAACACAGCAACCACTTCTGATGTAACTCCCGGATTCTATTATTGGGATGGAAGTTGGAAAAGATTAGACAAATCAACCACTTCAGCTGGAGTATCGACCGATGCTTGGAATTTATCTGGAAATACACTCGCTACTGGTAACGAATATTTAGGAACAAATAATTATAATTCGTTAACATTTAAAGTAAATAATAATGCCTTTGGAAGATTTCATCCTAATGGAGGAATCGCTATAGGTCGAGGTGCTACCTCTCATAATGATAATTCGGTTGCTATTGGTACGAATGCGACAGCAACTAATTCTAATGAAGCTGTAGCGATTGGAAATGGAGCAAATGGAAGCGGTTATCTATCATTTGCTTTAGGAATTAATGCCTCTGCGAGTAATAATGAAACGGTTGCTTTAGGTCGTACAGCAGCAGCTTCTGGATATCGTTCTGTTTCAATTGGTGTAGGAGCTTCCTCATCCAATAATAACGCATTAGCTCTTGGTAATGCTTCGGTTGCTTCTGGAGAACAAGCTACTGCTCTTGGAACACAAGCAAATTCAAGTGGTCAAAATGCTACAGCTATTGGATACCAAGCTACGGCTAGCCAAGCTAATTCTATTATATTAGGTAGTTCCAGTAATTCTAATAATAAAATTGGTATTGGTACTAATACGCCTGATGAAAGATTACATATTGTAGGTGCCATTAAAATTGTTGATGGGAACCAAGGTAATGGTAAAGTTTTAGTGTCTGATGCCAATGGAAAAGCAGCTTGGACAGACTTGAATACTAAAAAATATTATGGAGAAATTTATAGTAATTCGAATGCCACATTAAATTCTGGTGCTATTACAATGAGCACCAATGGAGTTAATAACGGAGTTTCGTTAAATTCAAACAATATCCAGGTACAAAATACAGGATTGTATCGTATTTCTTATACTGTTTCTCTTAGAAAAAATTCAGGTAGTAATATTAATCCTGAGTTTTATTTAGGGATTTACGGATCTGAAGTGGCTGGAACAAGAACCTATACTTCTGTTTCAAATGGAGAAACGAGAACGGTTTCTATGGTGAAATTAGTCAACTTAAATGCCTATCAAGCAGTAGGTGTTTATTCAAATTTATCTGATTCGAATACTAGTTTATTAGCAAACGGTTGTAACTTAATTGTTGAATTTATCAAGTAGATTCTTTTTTTAATTGTAATTTTGGCTTTTTTAAGTTATGATTTACAATTGAGAACACACATTACAAAACATATTTCAAATCCCAAAAAACTAAAAGAGCAACTTTTACATTGGTCAAACCAATTTAAAGAAGTTGCTTTTTTAGATTCTAATGAATACAAGCAACAATACACTTCATACGATTGTATAGTAGCTGTTGATGCTTTTACTTCAATTATTACTGATTATCAAAATGCTTTCGAAGATTTGTACCAATATCAGTCGCATAGTAAAGATTGGTTATTTGGATATCTTTCTTATGATTTGAAAAATGATGCCGAAGCGTTACAGTCCAAGAATTATGATGGTTTACAATTTGCCGATTTATTCTTTTTTCAACCTAAAAAAATGTTCCTTCTTAAAGGACAAGAATTAGTAATTCAGTATTTAAATTTATGTGATGATGAAGTGGATGAAGATTTTGAAATTATTACAGCTATAGAAGTTTCAAGTTCTTCCGTTGAGTGCCAATTACCAAGTATTCAGCAACGTGTTTCTAAAGAAAAATATCTTCAAAAAGTTGAAAAAATGTTAGAATATATTTATTTAGGATCTATTTATGAAGCTAATTTTTGTATGGAATTTTTTGCAGAAAATGCCAACATTAATCCCATATCAACATACGAAAAACTAGATGCAATTTCCGAACCACCTTTTGCTACTTTTTTTAAGAATAACGAGCAATATTTACTTTCGGCTTCCCCAGAACGATATTTGAAAAAAGTAGGTGAAAAAGTAATTTCGCAACCGATAAAAGGAACAGCAAGAAGAAGTTTCGATTTAGAACAAGATGCAATATTAAAAACTGAATTAGAAAGTAATGATAAAGAGCGATCCGAAAATATTATGATTGTAGATTTGGTACGCAACGATTTATCACATACAGCGACAAAAGGCTCAGTTGTGGTGGAAGAATTATGTAAAGTGTACACTTTTAAGCAAGTGCACCAAATGATTTCTACGATTACCGCTACAGTAGATCATGCTATTTCACCTGTAGAAATTTTAAAAACAACATTTCCTATGGGAAGTATGACAGGCGCACCTAAAATTGCTGCTATGAAAATTATAGAAGAGTTAGAGGTAACTAAAAGAGGTTTATATAGTGGAGCAGTGGGGTATTTTACACCTACAGGAGATTTTGATTTTAATGTAGTTATTCGAAGCATACTGTATAATGCCAAAAAACAATATCTTTCATTTTCTGTGGGTAGTGCAATTACTGCTCAATCTATTCCAGAAAAAGAATATGAAGAATGTTTGTTAAAGGCAAGAGCAATGTTTGAAGTCTTGCAAAGCAATTAATTTCTTATTTTTGGCTATGCTACAAAAAATCCAACAACATTTAGAAAGAAATTTTTCTTTTATAAAAGGGAAAAGATTGCTTTTGGCTGTGAGTGGAGGCATTGACAGTATGGTATTATTATCTATTTGTAAAAAACTGCAATTAGATGTTGGTGTAGCACATTGTAATTTTCAATTAAGAGGCAGTGAAAGTGAAACAGATGCTCGTTTTGTTGAAGAAAAAGCAAATGTTTTACAAATTCCTTTTTTTTTACAAGTATTTTCCACAGAAAGCTATGCTGGTGAGCAAAAACTTTCTATTCAATTAGCGGCAAGAAAATTACGATACGATTGGTTCAATACATTGTTGATTCAAGAACACTATGACTTTATAGTTACCGCTCATCATTTAGATGACCAAATAGAAACTTTTTTAATTAATTTATCTAGAGGAACTGGTTTAGAAGGATTAGTGGGCATTCCTGCTCAAAATGGAAACATTATACGTCCTTTATTAGAAATTTCAAGAGCTGAAATTGAAGTTTATGCTAAAGAAAACCATATTACTTGGAGAGAAGACGCTAGTAATGCTTCAGATAAATATGTGAGAAATAGAATAAGACACCACGTTGTTCCTGTTTTAAAAGAAATAAATCCTAGTTTTTTAACTAGTTTCCAAAATACAATAGCGCATTTACAGCAAGCCTCTCATTTGGTTATAGAATCAAGTGAAATGGTCTTTGAAAAAGTAGTCATAATTGAAGAGGACACCCTTAAAATTAATTGTAAAAAAATATTACAATATAAAAATTATAAGACATATTTGTACCAATGGTTGAAAGACTATGGTTTTACCGCTTGGGAGGATATTTACAGTCTTGTTGAAGCGCAATCTGGGAAATATATTTTTTCACCCAATCATTTGCTTCTAAAAGACCGAGATTATCTGCTACTTTCTCCTAAAAAAAATAGGGAAGAGAAAGAAGTGTATTACATTGAAAAAGAGGTAAAAAATCTTAAATTTCCCTTAAATGTTACCCTTTGTCAGACAGATAACATTTTAGAACCAACTAACAATAGTATCTTTGTAGACCAAAATAAGTTATCATTTCCGTTAGAAATACGAAAAAAGAGAGAAGGCGATTATTTTTATCCTTTTGGTATGAATGGTAAAAAAAAGCTGAGTAAGTATTTTAAGGACGAAAAATATTCGTTGTTAGATAAAGAAAAACAATGGCTATTAACCTCAAATAATGAGATTGTTTGGGTCATAGGAAGGCGAGTAGATAAACGATTTTTGGCCGATTTAAAAACACAAAAAATAGTAAAAATAGAATTAAAATAATGAAAAAATTACTTGTTGCTTTCGCATTTTTATTTTCATTTTTAGGACAGTCCCAAATTGTCGATGTAGTAAAATGGAAAACCAAACTAAATCAAAAATCCAATACCGAGTTTGAACTCGTTATGGATGCTCAAATAGAATTTGGTTGGCATTTATATGCTATAAATACTCCTGATGATGGGCCACAACCTTTAGTATTTACATTTAAGAATGCCGGGAAAGACTATGAACTAGTAGGTAAAACAAAGCAAGGAGCCTATCAAAAAGAATATAACGATATTTTTGAAGTAGACGAATACTATTTTAGCAATACTGCACAATTTAAACAAATAATAAAGGTTTTAAATCCAGCTTTAAAAGAAATTAAAGTTACTTTAGAAGGACAAACATGTATCGATGGAAAATGTGTGCAAGAAGATGATGTTTTAATCTTTACGTTACCAACCATAAAAACAGAGGAGAAGCTTGCTGAAAAAGTGGTTAATGAAGTTACGAAAATAAACTCTAATGATGATCAGAAAACGGATAAGAAAGTAGACCAAGTAGTAATCATCAAGGACGAAGGGAAGATAGAAGTTGTAGATTTAGAAAAAGATACGTTAAAACAACAAGTAGAAATTGTAAATACTGAAAAAGAAAAAGTAGTTGAGACAGTATCAGAAAAAAGCGAAGAAGAAATAAATATTTGGATACTATTTTTAAGTACACTTTTAGCTGGAATTCTGGTTACTTTTACACCTTGTGTATTCCCGATGATTCCCATGACGGTTAGTTTTTTTCTTAAGCAAAGTGCAAAAGGTGATACTAAAAAAGGAAGATTTAATGCCTTAATGTATGGCTTTTTTATTGTTTTAATTTATGTTTTAATCTCCTTACCATTTCATATTTTTCAAGGAATAAGCGGAGACGTTTTTTATGAGATTTCTACCAATCCTTATATGAATGTCTTTTTCTTTATTGTTTTTGTCATTTTTGCTATTTCATTCTTGGGCGCTTTTGAAATTACGATTCCATCTAGTTTAGCCAATAAAGTAGACAACGCTTCTAACAAAGGAGGGTTAGTTGGTATCTTTTTTATGGCATTAACTTTAATTATAGTTTCTTTTTCCTGTACAGGTCCTGCTTTAGGATTAGTTATTGGTGGTGCTTTATCTACAGATGGCGGTGCCACATTGTTAACTATTGCAATGTTAGGTTTTGGTTTAGGATTAGCTTTGCCTTTTATGATATTTGCTCTTTTTCCAAGTATGATGGGCGGTTTACCTAAATCTGGAGGATGGTTAAATACTGTAAAAGTGGTTTTTGGTTTTATCGAACTAGCTTTAGCATTTAAGTTCTTATCTATGGCAGATTTAGTTATGGATTGGCACCTATTAGAAAGAGAAGTTTTTATTGTTATTTGGATTGCCATTTTCTTAGGCTTGGCGTTCTATCTTTTTGGAAAAATAACCTTGCCACATGATAGCCCTTTGTCGCATATTTCAGTTGGAAGAATGTTATTAGGATTATTATCACTTTCTTTTGCCTTGTATTTAATTCCTGGGTTATGGGGCGCTCCTTTAAATATAATTAGTGGTTTTCCTCCACCAATGAGTTATAGTGAAAGTCCAAATGGAGTAGGTTTTAAAAATGAAGTTATTATTGCCAATGTAAAAGAAGAAGAGAAATTACCTGACGACGCTCATTATGGTCCACATAAAATAATTGCTTTTCATGATTATGATAAAGGATTAGCGTATGCGAAAAAGGTAGGGAAACCTATATTAATAGATTTTACAGGTAAAACCTGTGTAAATTGTAGAAGAATGGAAGAATTGGTGTGGGCAAAACCGGAGATTCTTTCGACATTAAAGAATGATATTGTTTTGGTTTCTTTATATGTTGATGATAGAACCGAATTGCCAGAGGATAAAAAATATGTTACTTCAAATGGAAAAGAAATAAATACATTTGGACAAAAATGGAGCGATTTAGGAATTACAAAATACAAAGCAAATATACAACCCTATTATATTCTTATGGGGCACGATGAAGCTAATTTAAATACTCCAGTAGGTTATACACCAGATGTAGAAGAATACAAAGCTTGGTTACAAGAAGGAATTGCCAACTTTAAAAAGAAATAATTCCATTAGATAATTATATATTTTAATTAAAAGTCCTAAGTTTTATTTAGGACTTTTTTGTTTTTTTATTCCACAATTTTTTCAATATAATCTGAATTCAGAAGGTATAAAGCGCCCATATACTGTAGTTTAAAGGCAACCACATCACCCACTTTGTAATTTTTTGTACTTGTACTAATGTCTATTACTGTCATATCTGAACTAGAATCTATGATAGCAATAGTTTCATCAATTGGAGTTAAATATTGAGGTTGCATGTCGAGCAAACCTACATCTAAAATAGCTCGTAAGGAAGTTTCGCTCAAATCCACATTTTCGTCTATTTCATAGGTGTTTCCAGCCACATTTTCGCCCAATTCCCCGATAGGATTATTCGATTTTTCAGTAATTTCAATGATTTCAGCATAAAGCATAAATACATCATTGTGTAATCCTACAATGGTTTCATTGGTAAACAAATCTTTTCCAAAAAAAAGGGCTTCACCAATTCTAAAATGATTTACAGCCATAGGTCGCGCATTTTTCAACATCAATGGAACAGCTACAGAAGTACCTCCTGACACCCAAGGAATCGTAACATTAAACTTCGCTTCAATTAATTGTTTGTATAAACTGAGCTGGATTAATTTATCTTGAGTAGGCATCACACCGCTCAAACAATTTAAATTAGTACCAATTCCTCTAATTTCGATGTTAGGCAAACTAAACACTTGTTCGTAGAAACTAAGCAATTCTTCTCCTAATACACCTTCTCTTAAATCACCCATTTCAATCATAATGATGATACCGTGCGTTTTATTTTGTTTTTCAGCTTCCTTGGAAATCATTTGAATAGTATATATTTCTGTATTGAAACTTACATCTGCAAATTTTACTATGCTTTCAATATTTCGTTTAGAAGGAGGTTTAATGTATACGGTTTGTATTTTTGGGTTTAACTTTTTAATTTTTTTTAAATTACTAATTCTCGAATCGTGCATTTCTGTCACGCCTAAAGCAATAATTTCTTTTAAATAAATGGTGTTACCACAAAGCAATTTGGTAACTACGCCCCATTCGATTTTTCGTTCTTTAAATAAAGTGTCTAAAAAGGTATAGTTTTCCTGTAGTTTTTGTTTATATAATTTTAAAAATGCCATTTTATATTATTTTTCGTGGAATTGTTTTTGCTATTCGAGTTAGTAATTCATAGTTTAATTGATTGCTGTAATCGCTAAATGAGGCTATAGTAATTACCGATTCTTTTTGGTAACCAATTAAAACTACTTCGTCTCCTTTTTTTACATGGTCAATTTCAGTTACATCTACAGTAAGCATATTCATATTAACGGTTCCAATAACACGACATCTTTGCCCGTTTACTAATACTTGTCCATGATTGCTTAATGATCGGCTGTAACCATGTGCATAACCCAAAGGAATAGTGGCAATTTTCATAGCATCTGTAGCCATAAAACTAGTACCATAACCTACAAAATCGCCTGCTTTTATTCTTTTAATGCTCATGATTTCTGTTTTCCAACTAATCACACGGCATAATGGATCTTTTTTTACTTTTTTTGTGTTGAGGTAAGTTACAAAAACTTCAGGACTAGGCCATAACCCATATTGCAGAATTCCTATGCGAACTAGGTCCATGCGTGTTTCTGGAAACATCATAGCGGCTGCGGAACAAGCAGAATGTTTTATTTCTGGGGTTATTCCATAGGATTTTATAATCGTTTCAGCTTGATTAAATTTTTCTATTTGAGTAGCAATTCTATAATAATTAGAAATACTTTCTGCACCTGCATAATGCGTGCACAATCCTTTAAATTTGATGTTTTTTTGTTCTTTTACTAGAAATTGGGCCACACGAGCAATATTTTTCATTTCAAAGCCAGTACGATGCATTCCAGTTTCTACTTCAATGTGAAGAATTGCCTTTTGTTGCAGTCTTTTGGCCACTTTTGCTGCTCTGGCTAATCGATAACGCTCAAATACAAAAAACTCAATTTGATTTTGAATCACCCATTCGATATCATCATCAGCTACAAATCCCATGATGAGAATCGTTACCTTATTTTGAAGGGTATCAAATACTATTTTTGCTTCTTCCACATCAAAAACGGAGAAATGTTGGATACCATTATCAAACGCCATTTGTACAAATTCTGCTAAACCATGACCATAAGCATTTCCTTTTACCACGGAAGATAGCATTACTTTTTTACCGAAAACTTTTTGCAAAAAATCGATATTCCTTTTATGTGCTTCTTGATTAATTTCTATAACCGAATTTTTATGCATCGAGAATTTCTTTACTTATTTGATGAAACAATTGTATGCCAGTAGTTATAATATCATCTGGAAAATCGTAATCAGGATTGTGTAAAGCGGGTATTTCTTCACCAGCACCTAATCCAAGCATGGCGCCTTTAATTTTTTGGGTAAACCAGCCAAAATCTTCTCCAAAGGTAAATGGTAACTCTTTTTCTAATAGATTGTAACCTAATGTTGCAGTAGCTTTTTTAATATAATGAACCGCTTTTGGATCATTTTCATTGGCTTGAAAACTTTGAGTCCAATGTATTTCAGTTGTTAATCCAAAAGAAGAAGCGATTGTATTGGCCTCTTTTTCTAAAGCTACAGCTATGTTTTTCATATTCAAATTACTGTTACTTCTTACCGTAAAATGTACTTCACCATAACCAGCAGAAACTCCATAGGCTTTTTCGCCCATAGTAATATGAATAGGTGTAATAAGACAGTATGCATTTGAGCGAACATCAGTATTTATTTTTGAATTGAAAGTAGTTACAATTTGAGCAATGGCTAGTGCTGGATTTATGCCTTTTTCAGGTTCTCCAGCATGAGCCGTTTTCCCATTTAGTTGGATAATCATACTATGAACGGCACAAGTAAAAGTACCTTCTTTAATTACAATTTGATGTTTTGGATATCCGGGTAAGTTGTGTAGCGCAAATGCAAAATCGGGCTGTATGTTTTTAAATTTAGGATCGTCTAATACATTTTTAGCACCATTTCCTTCTTCTTCAGAAGGTTGAAACAACAATAAAACAGTTCCTTTTTCAAGAGGCTGTACCGCTAATTTTTTAGCTAAACCACATACAATTGCCATGTGCCCATCATGACCACATTTGTGCGAAACTCCAGAATAGATGGATTGATGTTCGAATGTATTGATTTCAGTAATGGGTAAAGCGTCTAATTCACAACGAAACAATACCGTTTTGCCTTCTGTTTTACCTTGGTAAACGGCTAGAATACCTTCACCACCTAAATGAGTAATTACTTCATTAGGTTTGTATTCTGACAAAAAAGTAAGTATACGTTGTGCAGTTTTGGTTTCCTTTCCCGAAACTTCCGGATTACGATGTAATTCTTTTCTTAATTGAATTAGTTCTTCCAAAACTTAGGATTTAGTTAAACGCATTTCTAGGTATTTATTGGTAAAACCTAATTTTTCATATAAAATTTTCGCGGGATTATCGGGTTCCACATGCAAAGCAATATCGCCTTGAGCCGTTTCAATCGCTTTTTGCATTAGTTTTTTGCCATAGCCTTTACCGCGTTGACTGTTATCGACAGCGATGTATACCAAAATATTTTCAGGAATAAAACCACCCATTCCCGTATTGTTTAGGATAACGACACCTACTATTTTTTCTTCGTCCAAACCTACGATTATAGTACCTCCTTTGTCAGGATTCATGGCATAATGAATGCATTTTAAAATGTCTTCTATTTTATCGCCATATTGTTCCAAATGTGTAAATAAAAACTGAGCAATAGTTTGATGATTGTATTTTGTATGTTCTCCAGTTTCAGGAGTAATTATTTTAAATTCCATAGTTTCTTTTTTATATTGATACTGATTTTTTATGATAATAGTTAGATAAGAGTAGAAAAGTGACTAACGAAATACTAATACCAAAAATATTAGCATCTAATTCTTTAGGTAAAGTATAATCAAACGGAAGTTTATTTTTAGATAAAATTAATCCGATAGTCGTTGAACCCCCTAATAACATACTCCAGAAAGCGGCTGTAGGATTGCTTTTTTTCCAGAATAAAGCTCCTAAAACTGGAACAAACAACCCTGAAACCATAAAAGCGTAGGAGTAGAGCATTAATTCTAATACGTTTTGCATTTGCGAAGCCAATAGTATAGCAAATACACCTACTGATAAGGTTACCAACTGTGAAACTTGAAGCATTTTTTTCTCTGTAAACTCTTTTTTGGTAAACTTTTCAATGATATCCGTTACAATATTTCCAGAAGCTGCCATCAAACAACTATCGGCAGTAGATAAAATAGCGGAAAAGTAAGAAGAAAGCATTAATCCCATTAAACCTACAGGAAGAATTGTACTTAATAAAATGGGTAATCCCATTTCGCTATCCATGGTGGTTGCATTGGCAATACCATCAAACATACCTTGCGAAGCGGCTACTTTGGCTAACATACCTAAAATAACTCCCATAAATGCCATAATAGGCCATTCAAATAGACCAGCAATAAACCATGCTTTTTTCGCTTCCTTTTCATCTTTACAAGCATAAATGCGTTGGTACAAAGTCATCCCAATAAACCAAATAGGAATA
>NZ_PJQW01000006.1:198184-305089 GCF_004303025.1 Flavobacterium sp. J27
TGGTTACCGCCCAGTTTAGAAGTTGGTGCCAACTTACATTGGTTAGCGATAAAAATTCAGGAGCCAAAGTTGATTGAATGGCTTCATACCCTCCTACAGCA
Organism: Flavobacterium sp. J27; assembly: GCF_004303025.1. Lineage (GTDB taxonomy): Bacteria > Bacteroidota > Bacteroidia > Flavobacteriales > Flavobacteriaceae > Flavobacterium. Next base: position 198,286 of record NZ_PJQW01000006.1, read on the forward strand.
TGATATGCCATTGGTATACCAATAAAAACCAAACCTGAAATTAAAATAATCCATTGAATGGTATCGGTATAAATTACCGCTTTTAAACCACCTACAGCTGTATAAATAACTGCAATAGCTCCCATAATAAGAAGTGCCCATTGCAAATCCAAACCAGCAATAGTTGCAGAAGCTAATTTGGCTCCTGCCAAAACTTGTGAACTGGTAAAACCAATGTAACCAATTGCAGAGATAATTCCAGCTAATAAAGCTACTTTTGGAGTGTAAAAATGATTGAAAATTTGAGGAAATGTGAAAAATTTGTGTTGATGTCCTAGTTTACTGACTTTAGGTATTAAAAGAACTGCACTTAGCCAAGCTCCAATTAATCCAGTGAACAACATCCAAGAGCCCGAAATCCCCATAGTAAAACCTAAACCTCCCAAACCAATAGAGAAGCCACCACCTACATCGGTTGCCACTACCGATAAACCAATGTGCCAACTACTCATGTTGCGTCCACTAACGTAAAAATCTTCTGAAGAGGTGTTTTTTTTGTAAAAATAAAAGCCTACACCTAGCATCACTAGCATGTAAACCACAAAGATTAAATAATCTATCGTGTGCATTATATTCTCAATTTCAAATTTTGTTGCCTGTTTAGGATTTTCCTAAGGCCAGATGCAGTAAACTACTACAAATCGAATGATTAAAAAGAAAGATTCTACATATAGAATCTTAATAGATGTTTATACGAAATAAACAAAATCACAAAGTGCAAAGGTACGAAAAAGGAATGGAAATGCCTAATTGAGTTGGTGGTTGGTGGTTGTTGGTTGATGGTTGATGGTTGTTGGTTGATGGTTGATGGTTGTTGGTTGGTTGTTGGTTGTTGGTTGTTGGTTGTTGGTTGGTGATTGATGGTTGATGGTTGATGGTTGTTGGTTGACCGCATGTAAATCCCTAATATAAGTTCATTGCAAAAGTAAATTTAGATGAAAACTAATTTAAAAATAGACCATTTTATTTATATGTTAATACTAAAGAAAAGGCAACCTGACAACACATCATAAAAATTCCTATTATATTTCATAATAGGAATTGAGTTTGCAAACACTTTTGTTTACTAAAATGACTCGTTAAAGCTTAATATTTCTCTTTTTGAAAGCCCCAATCTCTTAATTCTTGTTTGTATGTATCAGGATAATTGGCTTTTATAGTATAAATAATGGCATTTAATCCTTTATTTAGATTTTTCTTTAAGATGTTTTTATCACCTACTTTAACCGAAACCTGACCATCTGTTGTTGTAGCTTCTTTTACTAAAACACTATATTGTTGTTGTAAGGAAGTCCAGAAAGCCAATCCAAATTCTTTGTCTTCAAACCCGTGCTCTGTTAGTGCGCTAATCATTAATTTTAAGGCTTCCACTCTTTTGTTTTTATCTGTTGGTAACAGGTAGCGATTGCCTTTGTGTTCAATACCAAAAGCTGCAAAATAGCTAGTACTGTTTTCTTTTTTATATTTATCTGTAATGTAACCCTTTACATAAGACAAATGCGTATCCATAGTTTTTTCTAAGGCTTCTAAAGTTTGTGTAATTTGTGGTCGCGTAGCACCTTTAGATAATCTAATGGATAGTGTGTTGTTGTAACTTGCTGCATCTGCCTGAAATTGTGCAACGGTTAACCATTTTAATGCTAACCAACTAGAAGCTGCCCATTTTTCACTTACTGTTGTAATGACATTACCGAAGTTAATATCGGCTACTGGAACGTTTCTAGTTTTACTCGGTTTTTCATTTTTGAAATTGTTTGCATTTGTTTCCATAAATACTGTATTTAATTTTAAATTAACGTAATACTAAGTTATATTTTGAGATAATAACAATAACAATGCCAAAAAGCTATTTAAAATTACCCCAAAAAATTAGAGTAAGATGGTAACAAGTAGCTACCGTTTCTGCTTGTATAAAATCCTCGGAAAAAGCACGTGTAGTTGCTACTAAAACAGTGCGTTTTGTGCAGGTAGCAGGTGTAGTTGATAGTAAAACAATGCGTTTCGTGTAGGTAGCAGCTGTAGTTGGTAGTAAAACACTGCGTTTGGTGTTGGTAGCAGGTTTAGTTGGTACTAAAACATTGCATTTTGAGTAGGTTGCAGGTGTACACTGTGTTGTTACATTTCGTTGAAGATGCGTATAGATTTTGGTAGGTTGTTATATTGCTTAAAGTTAGGAGACTATGATTAACTAAAGTCGTGATTTGTAAATCTTTATGTTACTTCTTATGTTAATAATGTTGGGATAACTAATGATTAGATTTTAAATGTTTTATCAATGATTCAATTAAATTTGAGTTATGGATAAAATTAAACAATCGTTAGAGTACATACAAAATCATTTAAATGTAATATTACTTGTTCCAACTGTATTAGGTGGTTTTTGGCAATTAATTGAATTAATGATTATTAATACTTCTTATGTGAGATTCTTTTCACTTACTCAAGTTGTAGCTGATGGTATTATAATTTTGTTTATACTTGGAATACTAACATTTTCATATTTAGTAATTTTTTCTGAGAGTTTTGCTAAACCAAATTCCAAAGATTTATATGGGAAATTATGGTTGAAAATATTATCATTTTTAGTTATTTTAATATTTATAATCTATATGTTATATGAGATTATAATTCATGATAATTATAGTACAATCTTATTTATTGTATCAATTATATTAATTATGATCTTATTTAAAGTATTAGGTGATATAGTATATTACCACTTTAAAAGAAGTATATCTAAATTTGCTTTAACTTTGTTTTCATCTTCTTTAATATTAATTTTTGCATCTAATATTGATAACTTCGGTAAAATGTTCCACAAGACTTATTTTATACCAGACGATCTTAAAAATATAGAAAACATAGAATGTTACTTGGGTAAAAAGAAGAATGAATTTGAAATACTTTATTTAAACGATAATTACATTTTTGTTAAAGTTGTTAATTCGCAACAAGTTGAGATTATAAAGTTTGAAGAGTTGCTTAATAAAGAAAATTGTGAATAATTAATCTATTCAAACAAATTATCGAACTTTATAATCTTTATTTTTTCATTACCTTTTTTATCTATAATCGAATAAAATATATATTTATCATTTAAGTATTTTAAAGATATGGTAGTATTTGGATAGTTTGTTTTGATATCTTTTTCAATATCTTTTATATTAACCAAATTTTTCGGTAACAACATCTGCTTATTAAATTCATTGTAATAGATTTTTAAGTAATGAATGAATAACACAGTTATTATCATATATGTATATATTTTTAATCTACTCTTTCTATTTATAGAAAAAATATTTTCAACGTGTTTCATACCTTTTAAATACGATGTATAACCAATAGCAACAATAATAATGTTAACTGGTAGGATAAACCAAATTACAACTATTGAATTAATGTTTTTTATAAAATAATTATTTGCAAATATTAATCCACAAATAATTACCCCTAATCCAATTAAAGAAAATAAAAATGAATGAATTAAATTTGGTTTTTTAACTTCAAGAAATTCGCTTAATTTTTTATTTTCTTCATCTTCATTATTTTTTTTTGTTATTAAATTAAACCAAATTGTGCTTGCCAGTAATAATAGAATAACAATTAAAAATAATGCACCATCAGCAATTAATTGTGAAATCGAGAAAAATCTAATATATGATAATGATATTCGACTTAATTCTATTAGTTGCCATATCGCTCCCAATAATGGAGGAACAGAGACTAATAAATTAAAATTATCTTTTATTAAATCAAAAAAATTTTTCATTTAAAAACTAATATTAAATAAATTAATACCCTATCAACAACTGTTGAAATATAAAATTTTGAATTCATAATTAGTTAATTGTTTTTAATTCATCTTCTGGAAGAGCAAATTCTTCAATTCCATCTGGATGAGTTCTAACCCACCAAGCACAACTTTGCAGAAGATTTACATCATGTCTTCTTAGTAAGATAACTCTTTGAAAAGTAAATTTATTTAATAAAATATCGCCCTCAGAAAATTTACTTTTATTTTTGAAAAAAGCTTTATCTAAACGTTCAATTGTTTCAATCTTTGGTCTTTTATTAATTACAAAATCTGAATAAATATCATCTATAAATGTTTTTGAATAGTAACTTATAGGAGGTCTTCCATATTTAGCTTTTGTAAATTCAACATATTTATCTAGTTCTAAATTATAATTGTCTACAGTTTCTTCAAAATTCGTTAATGTATGATGCAACATTTTATATTCTATAAGTAGACTTTCTTTGATAACACTTCTTTTATGCATAATTAATTTTCAAAACTTATTTCTACTATACAGTCAACTTGATTAGTGTTTTTAAATTTAATTTTAGCATTAAGGTTATAAGCAGTTAATATAAAAGGATTCCAGTTTTCGTCCATATTACTAGAGTTAAATGTAGTTGCTAGGACACTTACTAACTCATCATTAGAAATAACAGGGATTGAATATTCTACCCATTTATTTATTTCATTTTTAACAGTGTTTGTTAGTAATTGATTTGTTTGAATAACAACAGTTTTCTGATCATTTATAATTTTAGCAAGATCTGAGGGGGTTAGTTTATTATAGTCTAACATATTTATTATGATATAGTTATTTACAAATATAAAATTATTTTTTGTTTGACTTAATATTAAATACTAATGTAGTAACTTTTAAAATCTTTTCTATATTTGTATCTATTATAAGCCAAAATTAAAAGTACACGCCATGTTAGTAAAAGTATTCGGTAGTGCCGTTTTCGGTGTCGAAGCTACCACCATTACCGTTGAGGTAAATATTGATAAAGGAATAGGCTACCACTTGGTAGGATTACCCGATTCTGCGATAAAAGAAAGTAGTTATCGCATTGCTGCAGCTCTTAAAAACAACAACTATTCGTTACCTGGAAAAAAGATTACCATTAATATGGCACCTGCCGATTTACGCAAGGAAGGTTCAGCCTATGATTTAACCTTAACAGTAGGTATTTTAGCTGCTTCTGGACAAATAAAAACCGACTTTATCACAGATTATATCATTATGGGAGAACTGTCGCTCGATGGTGGTTTACAACCTATAAAAGGGGCTTTGTCTATCGCTATTAAGGCAAAAGAAGAAGGGTTTAAAGGCGTAATTTTACCCATACAAAATGTAAAAGAAGCGGCAGTTGTCGATGGGATAGAAGTGTATGGTGTGGAAAATGTAGTGCAAGTGATTGATTTCTTTGATGGGAAAGAAGGTTTGTTGCCTACAGTAATTGATTGTCAGGAAGAATTTCATAAAACCTTGGCTTTCCCCGAATTTGATTTTTCAGATGTTAAAGGACAAGAAAGTATTAAAAGATGTATGGAAATTGCCGCTGCTGGTGGGCATAATATTATTTTAATCGGTCCGCCTGGTTCAGGAAAAACGATGCTTGCGAAACGATTACCTAGTATTTTGCCACCTATGAGCATGCAGGAAGCATTGGAAACGACTAAAATTCATTCGGTAGCAGGAAAAGTAAAAGAAACAGGTTTGCTAACTCAAAGGCCTTTTCGTTCACCCCATCATAGTGCTAGTTCGGTTTCTTTGGTAGGAGGCGGTAGTTATCCGCAACCTGGAGAAATATCTTTGGCACATAATGGGGTTTTGTTTTTAGATGAATTACCCGAATTTAAACGGGAAGTTTTAGAAGTAATGCGACAACCTTTAGAAGATAGAGAAGTCACTATTTCGAGAGCTAAATTTACTATTACGTATCCGTCTTCCTTTATGTTAGTGGCTAGTATGAATCCAAGTCCGGGTGGTTATTTTAATGATCCCGATGCTCCAGTAGCTACGAATCCCATGGAAATGCAACGTTATTTGAGTAAAATTTCGGGTCCGTTGTTAGATCGGATTGATATTCATATAGAAGTAACTCCTGTTCCTTTTGAAAAACTATCAGATACAAGGAAAGCGGAAAGCAGTGCAGAAATTAGAGCAAGAGTCACACGAGCGAGAAGTATTCAAACCGAACGATTTCATGATTATACTCATATTCATTATAATGCGCAATTGAGTAGTAAATTGATTCGGATGTATTGTGTGTTAGATGAAGTGTCTTTACAACTCTTAAAAACAGCTATGGAACGGTTGAATTTATCAGCTAGAGCTTATGATCGCATTTTAAAAGTTTCGCGTACTATTGCTGATTTAGATGATTCCGAAAATATACAATCACAACATATAGCGGAAGCCATACAATATCGAAGTTTGGATAGAGACGGATGGTTAGGTTAAATTTGTAATGGAATACCAGCGGTAGCTCGTGTTATAGTTTTGATAAGATAACTATATTTTTTGGGTTAATAGCAGTGTTTTCTTTGATTTTGAGCGCAAGGGTATTGTTATGCGATAAAGAGATAGTAATTTTTATCGCAGGTGTTGTTTTTGGACGGTTATTTGTCCAATTTGCATTACGAGAATAATTTTTTTTAAGCAGTTTGGCGTTGATGTCTTCTGTGGCAAAAATCCATTACCGTAACATTTACGTCTTTTAATTCTGGAGTTAGAATACTTTTTACGCCTTTATAGTTGTTTGTTAATTCTAAACCACAGCATTTGCATTGGTATTCTTTAATGTATTCGGTTACATTCTTGGTAGTCACTAGCTTATGACCAAATACTTTACACTTCGCTTCTTTAACGAAGGTAATGCCTTGTAGTAGTATATTCATAATCAGAGTTTTAGTTTCTCTGCTAATGTAATAAAAAAATCGATAAACGCAATAAAAAAATCGATTAAATGTAAGTTAAGATAAAAAATGACCTATTAAAATGTTAAAATTGCTTCAAAAAAAATGCGTTATACCAGTTATAATAAGGGTTGAGCGCATTTTTATTTGTAAGATATTTTTTTTGTAAATGATTGATTTTTAGATGTAATTTGTCGTTTTTATGCTTTTTTTTAGTGTTTTTGTCTATACTATTGTATTCCTATTTAATTTTTTTTAGTTAAAATCTTCTTTTTTATACTTTATCTGTTGCAAAATGAAAGCAACTGTTCTTCTTTTTATTAATTATTTTGCTATTAATCTTGTTTTAGGTTTCATTTTTCTATTCCAATAGATAATATACAAAGTGCCTACAATTGAAGGAACAATCCAACTTAGTATAGACCCTAAGCTTAAACCTGCCACAATAAATGCTGTTACCGATGCAATGAACGCACCTACCATTTTACCAATATGTTGGGCTAGCCAATTCTTCTTATGTAGTAAATTAAAAAAGATAAAATCTTTGGTAGACATAAAAAGACCAAATGCACCAAAGAATACAAATAAAAAACTTTGTGATAGTGCGTTAATCATACCATAGATACCAAAAAGTAGCATTACAATTGCTGCTAAAAACATAGTTCCAGAAATTATTTTATCTATAAAATCTGCTTTAGATTTTGTTTTAAAAGTTAATACTCTGTTCCCTGAAATCACTAAATAAATAGTAAAAAAACCAATTAAAAATAAAAAGGGATTTTCATGTTTAGGCATGCATGCAATGAATAAAGATAATAAACAACTTCCAAACATACTTACAGAGAAAAGTTTGCCCATTTTTTGATGCGGTTTACTGCCTTTTTTTAATATAATGCTAGCTAACCCAGCTAGTAACCCTATTGCTCCTAAAAATGCGTGACTGTAAATTAAGATTTGAATTGTTGCTTCCATGATTGTTTTATTTTTCAGTAAAACTATGATGAAAGGAATTGTTTTTCAATTAGCAGTATCCCAATTGTCGATTTTTATGGACGAATTGTTTTTTGGTTGTTAGCTTTACTTAAACAATAAGTAAACCCAGCTTCGAATAAACCTGCAATGATAAAAATTGTTGTGTTACTTCAATGGTTCCGAATACATTTATCTGAAATACTTTTTAGCGTTTTCTATACTTGCTGAAGAAGCTTCTTGTTTTTATGTACAAAAATACGAACCCTTTTGCGATCATTTTATCCAATAGCAAAAACTAAATTGTAGTATTATTGTAACTTTGTTTAATGGAACAATTTATTGAATATATTTTACAATTTGGAAATCTAAATTCTCAACAAACTAATTTAATTAAAAGTAAAGTAACAGAAATAAATCTTGAGAAAGAAGAATGTTTTTCTGAAGCTGGAAAAATTCCAAAACAAGTTGCATTTGTAGTCGAAGGTGTTTTTAGAGGTTGTTACTACAATGCTAAAGGTGAAGAAATTACGCGTTGTTTTATTAGTGAAAATAGTTTAATGTGTGATTATATTAATTTTGAATCCAACACTATTTCTACCGATTATTTACAGGCTTGTACAAATTGTAAACTTATCGTTTTTTCAAGACAAACATGGAATGAACTTTCTCAAATCATGGTAGGTTGGGATGATATTAAAAATAAAATGGTGCAGGTTTGTATGTATCAAAAATCTAGAAAACACCCTGTAATTTCTCAAGATGCTACAGCTCGATATTTAGAATTTATGAAAAATTATCCCACTTTGGTTAATCGCATTCCTTTAACATACATAGCCTCTTATTTAGGAGTAACGCAACAATCTTTAAGTAGAATTAGAAAAAACATTATTTAATTTATTTTTACCATTTGGTAAATTTATCCATTTTTCTTCCATATAATTTTGCTTCATTATAAAAAAATAGAGAATGGAGAAAGTATTAATTACGGGAGCCAATAAAGGAATTGGCTTTGCCACTGCAAAACTTTTATTGCAAAAAGGGTATTATGTTTATATTGGAAGCAGAAATACTGAAAACGGGAAAATCGCTGTTGAAAAATTGAAAGCAGCAGGTTTAATTCATGTAGAAAACATTCAATTGGATGTAACAGACAGTCATTCAGTTGAGGCAGCACGTAAAGAAATCGGTAACAAGACCGAAGTCTTAGATGTTTTGATTAATAATGCAGGTATCAATGGGGGACGTAATCCCTACACGGCCTTACAATCAAAACCTGAAGAATTTTTTGCTGCATTTGATGTTAATGTGATAGGCATATCTAGAGTTACAAATGCATTTATCGATTTGCTTAAAAAATCTAATGAACCAAGAATTGTAAATTTAAGTACAAGTGTTGGCTCTATAACATTACAAAGTGATCCAAACTGGCCTGCATACCCTTATGCTAAATATGCTGTTTATGCCGTTTCTAAAGCCGCTTTAAATATGTATACGGTACATTTGGCTTATGAACTAAGGGATACAAATTTTAAAATTAATGCTGTTTGTCCAGGATTAACCGCTACCGATTTTACTTTTGGCAATGGAGGAGATGTAGATACAGCTGCAGCCAGAATAGTAAAATATGCAACTATTGGGCAAGATGGACCAACTGGAAAATTCTTTAGCGAAGAAACCAATCCTGATACAGTTGAAATTCCTTGGTAATCTTTTAAAAACAATAATCCTATTATAAATATACTAGTGGTTTGAGTTTCTTTTGAACCACTTATATTTATGTTTCTTATACATTGTTCCGAAAAAATAAAAAAAATCTGCGTCCGTTTTTAAATAGTCATGTCTATTCAGAAAAACAAAAAAGGAGTATGTAATGAAAAATACTTTGAGGTAACTTTTTAAGTTTTTTTAACTAGAAATTAGTTCGCAAAAAAATATTAAATTTGCAATATGTCTAAAATAGAAAATTTAGAAGCATTTTACAAGCATAAATTTAATGATATTCCATCATTACCACCTGTAGATGCTGGAGGTTTTAAAGTTTTTAATTTGACTGAAACAACTAGTCAAAGAACGCCACTGCCTTATGCGCGTTACGATTTTTTTAAAATTATGCTAATTCGTGGAAATCACCGATGTCATTACGCGGATAAGAGTATTAACCTTAACGGCAGCACACTTATTTTTTTTAATCCATCAATTCCTTATAAATTTGAACGAATAGATAAAGAGGCTACTGGTTTCTTTTGTGTTTTTAAAGAATCTTTTTTTATAGAAAACCATAGACATGGAAATCATGATTTACCTATGTTTTCCTTAGGAGGAAAAACGGTATATCATTTAAATGATGAACAAGACAATGAAATAGCTATATTATTTGAGAAAATAATAACCGAATCAAATTCTCAATATAAATTCAAATATCAACTCCTATTTAACTTAGTCAATGAATTGATACATTATGCTATAAAAATGGAGCCGAACGAACATATTTATCATCATCCAGATACCAATTCGCGTATAACTTCTATATTTACGGAATTACTTGAGCAACAATTTCCTATTGAAACAGTAGAGCAATCCATAAATTTAAGAACGGCAAGTGATTTTGCAGAAAAACTTGCAGTACATGTTAATCATTTGAATAGAGCTATACGATCGACAACAGGAAAAACAACTACAAATCACATCAACGAAAGGCTTGTGGCTGAAGCTATTGCTTTGCTAAAACACACCAATTGGAATATAGCAGATATTAGCTATTGTCTAGGATTTACGCAACCCGCTCACTTTACTCATTTTTTTAAAAAACATACCAACAGTACACCTACCTCTGTACGACTTGTTTGAATTTCGATAGTATCCGTTTGATTTGAGAAAACACCTACTCTACCTTACTCCATACCTTTGCTCTATTAAAATTATAAAAAAATGGAAAACAGAAAAGTATGGTTTATAACAGGGGCTTCCAAAGGTTTGGGATTAGCCTTAGCCAAAGAAATTTTAGAAGCAGGTCATATCGTAGCAGCAACTTCAAGGAATACAGCAAGTCTAAGTACTGTCTTAAACTATAACGAGGATTCGTTTTTACCACTTCAAGTAGAACTTGGAGATGAAAAAAGTGTTGCTATTGCTATTGAGCAAACACATAAAAAATTTGGGAAAATAGATGTAGTTGTCAACAATGCAGGATATGGTATTGGAGGTACGATGGAAGAGTTGACAGATAAAGAAGTACGTGATAGTTTTGATATCAACGTATTCGGTATCATAAATGTTATTCGACATGTATTACCTATTATGCGACAACAAAATAATGGACATATCATTACTATTTCATCAATAGCAGGTATTGCTCCTAGTACTGGTTGGTCTGTATACGGTGCGACCAAACATGCAGTAATTGGTCTTACTGAAGTATTGGCAGATGATGTAAAACCCTTTGGCATCAAAGCTACTGTTATCGCTCCAGGTGGTTTCCGTACCAATTTCAATAATCCAGACTCTCTTGTTTTGGCAGAAAATAAGATTGAAGCTTATGCAGAAATTCATGCTGCTCAAAAACGATTTGAAGGAATTAGCGGAAAACAAGGTGGTGATCCAAAAAAAGCAGCTAAGGCAATAATCGAACTTACTGAAATGCCGGAACCGCCAGTATATCTTCTTTTAGGAAGTGATGCTTATGAACGCGCCATTACTAAAATAGAGTTATTAAGAAATAATTACGAGCAATTAAAATCATTAACAAAATCAACGGATTATTAATTTTAAAATTATGCAGATTTCAAACAATAAAATTTTAATCACAGGTGGTGCAAGTGGCATCGGGCTTGGATTAACGGAACGATTTGTAAAAGAAAATAATACTGTAATCATTTGTGGCAGAAGACAGGAAGCTCTTGATGAAGTGACTAAAAAATTTCCGAATGTAATTACTCGTTCCTGTAATCTGGAAATCGAAGAAGAAAGAATAGCTTTATTTGAATGGGTCTCCGAAAAACATCCTGATATAAACGTTTTAGTTAATAACGCAGGAATTCAAAACTGGATGAAAATTACGGAGAACAACTTCTTTGAAAGAGCAAAACAAGAAATTAACATTAATGTTCTTGCCCCACTTCATCTGACGAGTCTTTTTATACAACTTACATCTCTTACAACTATTATCAATGTTACTTCGGGATTGGCATTTGTACCTTTGACTAAAGTGCCTGTTTATAGTGCCACTAAAGCCTTTTTTCGTTCGTTTACGCTATCAGTAAGACAGCAATTGCAGAATACTGATATAGAAATAATCGAAATTATACCGCCTAAATTGAACACAGATTTAGGGGGAAAAGGCTTACATGATGATGCCCCTCCTGTAAGTGAATTTCTTGATTCCATATTTGAACAATTAAAAGATGGAAATATAGAATTAGGATATATGCTAAGCGCTCAACAACTAAATTTAAATACAATTTTTATAAAGGATTATTTCAAAAATCTTAATGAAAACTAAAATAGATTAACTGATAGATATTCCTTCTATTCCTCTATTTTAAGCAACTTTACCTTTATCTTTGTATTAAAAAAAAATCTAATGGAGGAATCAAAATTATTCAAACAAATTGCTTTCATCAAGGAAATTGATAAAATAAAATATATTCAAAGAAAGACCAAACTATTTCATAGCGATCGAAATGAGAATGATGCTGAACATAGTTGGCATTTGGCAGTAATGGCGATTATTCTTGCGGAACATTCTAATACTTCTATTGATCTTCTTAAGGTATTAAAAATGGTGTTGATTCATGACATAGTTGAAATTGATGCTGGAGATACATTTATTTATGATACAAAAAAATCGCACAGTAATACGGATGAGGAGAGAATAGCGGCTAATCGAATTTTTGGGATTTTACCCCAAGAACAGGCTCATGAGTTGCTTGCAATTTGGGAAGAATTTGAAGCAGGGGAGACTAAAGAAGCTAAATTTGCAAAATCAATGGATAGGTTAGAACCTTTATTACAAAATACATCTAATAATGGAGGCACATGGAAGGAATTTGATGTAAAGTATGAAAAAGTATATGAGAAGAAAAAAGTCATACAAAAAGGCTCTGAAACTATTTGGAAATACGCTGAAAATCTTTTAAATGAAAGTGTTGAAAAAGGAATTTTAAAGAAAGGGTAAAAGTTCAAGAGTTAAGGTATACTTTTTAAAACTTAACTCTTGAATTTTTATATAAACTAAATTTGAATACGAAATTAGTATTCAAAAGAACAATTGATTAAAGATGTATTGAGATAACTATGAATAATTTAAACTGCCATCATGGTTACAAACATCATTAATAAAAAGGTTCTCTAATTGTCTAACAAGCTCATTACTATATCTAGAACTTTCATATGTTCATTTACATCTTTGTATATTTTTCCATCTACTCTCAATCCATTTATAAAACTGTAGAAGTAGTTTGCAATAGATATTGGACTTTGTTTCGTTACTATTTCACCTTTATTAATTCCTTTTTCTATAGCATTTGTTAGGGCTGAAATAATATCTTTTCTATGCTCTCTTATTATTTCTAAAATTTCATCGTCATGTGCCGCAAGTTCTATTGCTGTATTGACTATAAAACAACCTTTGTTGTCAATGTCTGAAATAGTTTCTTCTATAAATTGAGATAAAATTTTTTTGATGGTTGCTTTAAATGAGGTTCCCTCATTCAAAGTTGTTATCATTTTTTCTGCTGATGTATTTCTGTATTCTTGTAAGGCCAATATGAATAAATTTCTCTTAGTTTTATAGGCACTATACATGCTTGAACGACTAATATTAAATGCTTCTAGCATATCTTGTGTTGATACTGCATTATATCCTTTTTTCCAAAAAAGATTTATAGCTGTTTCAATAACTTTAGTCTCATCAAATTCGCGTTGTCTTGCCATATAAGTGAAATTACAGGATAAAAGGATTATTACCCTGTAAATATAATAATTGTTAACTGGATCGTCCAAATTTAAAATTGAACCATTCCTCCATCTACATAAATTTCAGTTCCGTGAACATATGATGAATCTTCAGATGCTAAATATGTTATAGCTTTTGCCACTTCCTGTGCCCTTCCAATTCTGCCTAGTGGTACTTGAGGTACTAATATCTCGTCTACAAAACCGTCGATTTCTTCTTCGTTCATTCCTGTTTTGTTAAAAAATCCTGTTTCAATAGGTCCCGGACTTACTGCATTTACTCGTATTTTTCTATTGGATAATTCAGAGGCAAATGTTTTTACAAAAGACTTAACGGCACCTTTACATGCAGAATATACAGAAGCACCTTGCATTCCTATCTCAGTTACTATAGATGTATTAAGAATTATAGAACTGCCTTCATTCATTAAAGGTAAAATGGATTGAACTGTAAAAATGGTTCCTTTTACCATCACATTAAATAGTTCATCATAGTGTACTTCGTCTATTTCTTCAATTGTTGCAAATTTACCGTATCCAGCATTCACATAAAGAATATCAACTGTTCCTTTTAAAGATTTAACTTTCTCGGCTAATGATTTTAAGTCTGAGATATTACCTGAATCAGCTACGATTCCCAAAGCATTTTCTCCTAATTCACTAACGGTTTGGTCAACTGTTTTTTGGTGTCTTCCTGTAATGATTACAGTTGCACCTTGTTCGATAAAGTCTATAGCCGTTGCTTTACCAATTCCACTAGTACCGCCAGTAATTAATGCTACTTTGTTCATTAATTTTTTCATTTTTTAAAATTTTTATAGGTACAAAATAAATATGTACTGATTAGTCCACAAAGATATAATTATGTACTGATTAGTCCAAATGAATTTTAAAAAATATTATTTTGCTTTTTAATGGACTATAAATTTTATGATTCTATATTGTTTTCAATCCATTGAAGGACTGGTTGTAGTGCTTCATCAGAATTTTTCTCATAAATAAGTCCGTGACCATTCCCTAGTACCCCATAATCAGGTAAATGTAAATGGTGTACCTTAGCAGCTGATCGTTTTATTAATGCAATCAGTTCTGGCACATAATAAGTAAATGGTGATGCTTCCCCAGTAATGACAGCTATAGGTAATTCTTTCAAAGCTGGAATAAAGTAATGGTCAAAGTTTTTCTGTAAATCTTCAAAACTCGCTATCGATTTGTTGTATGTAATTTCCGCAGCGGTCCATCCGTACTTTAAATATCCTAAACCATGTATAGTTCCAAATGCAGGTCCCATAGGTTCTACAGTCACAATTCCCTTTATAAAATTCTTTTTCTGTTCAGCAAGAAGCCATCCTAAAGGTCCTGATGCAGAATGTGTGAAAATAATGGCAGGTCCAATTTTTTCAAGTAATTTTGACAAGCGATCAACATCAGTAATTTGCGCTTGCTCAAGGTCTGTAGGTAAGGCACTAAATCCAGCTATAAATGCATCATAGGCATCATGGTCTTCGGGATCAAAAACCCATTGGGTATGTTGGTCAGCTAATTCTTGAGGAAAAAACACACTTCTACCAGTTTTGTATGAAAAGGGAGTGCCTAATGTACCAGAGGATAATTCAGGATGAGAGTGTGATCTACCATGTCCCGTGCGGTCGACATTAAATACAGTAAATCCTGCTTCTACTAAGCGTTGTGCCCAACCTGGTCTTCCATCAGGAGTATCCATCCATTCTGTAGATTGGAATAGGCCCCCATGAATCAATACAACTGGATAAGGATGTTTAATTTTTTCAGGTGATTCCCATGATACAAACATAGGAGCATCTTGGTATTTTTCGTTATTTTTTTCAATTGGGTTTCCTGTAATCCAAAATTCACCTCTTCTTGAGGTACGCAGTGTTCCACGCTCCCAAAATTTATTTATTTTTTCTTTTACTTTGTTCATATTATTACATTGCTTTTTCTAATTAGTTAAAAAATAATATTAAACCTATCGTTTTAAAATAATGCAAAAAAATTATTTAGTTATGCTATCAATAATCATCTTACTTACTTTTTTAGTTATGGCAGAATTTTTAAACAATATGTCTGCATGCCAAATAGCAGCTAAACATGAAACTATATAGTAGGCCAAATCTTGAGGAGATTTATCCTTGGGTATTTCACCTATTTTCTGTGCTTGCTCTACTAATGTCTCAAAAAGACCTACTGTTTTTTCAGATTGTTTTTGCAATACTTTATATACATCAACATCCAATCTTCCCAATTCAAAAGTGGTATAAATTGATAAACAGGTTTTTGTGTCCAGTATGATATTTTGTTCAATATCGTTTATGATGGCTATAACAGAATTTAAGGGAGATTTCCCTTTACTCGCTGCTAATGAATATTCGTCTTCTTTGAAGGAAATGTAACTTTGGAGGCATTTTATAAAAAGTTCCTGTTTGTTCCCAAAACTTCTGTATATACTACTTCTGTTTAATTGTAGCCTTTCCTCCAGATCATTCATTGAAGTTCTAGAGTATCCTTTTTCCCAAAAAAGTTCTCGGGCTATATTTAGCTTTTTATTATAATCGAATTCTATTGGTCTTGCCATAGTACAAATATATTATATTAAACCTATTGGTTCAAAATTTTTTTATTAATCTTATATCTAAGTTTATCTGAACCAATTTACCTATTAATTGACCTGATTTATAAAACCTTTCTGTTATTTATTTTACAATTTTGTATCGTTAATAAGGACAATTAATTTTAAAAGTAAAAAAATGAAAAGAACAGCAAAAGCACATTGGGAAGGTAATGCTAAAGAAGGTAAAGGTAATTTAACTACTCAAAGTGGAATTTTAGATCAAACAAATTATAGTTTTAAAACTCGTTTTGTAGGTGATGAAAAAGGAACTAATCCTGAAGAACTATTAGCTGCAGCACACGCTGGATGTTTTACAATGGCCGTTAGTTTTGCCTTAATGGAAATGGGTTTAACACCAACTTCATTAGACACTGAAGCAATTGTATCTATGGAAGGTTTTGATATTACTTCTGTACACCTTTCTATTACAGGAAATATCGAAGGAATTAAAGCAGAAGATTTTGTAGCCATTACCAAAAATGCCGAACAAAATTGTTTAATTTCAAAAGTATTGAAAATTCCTGTAACGTCAGAAGCGTTACTTTTATCATAGGTTCGTTTTAATGAAACTTATACTAATGCTCATTCAACATATCTGACTAAATTTGATTATTGTTAAATGAGCATTTTATTTTTAATTTTACAACTCATTCAAATTATTATTTGATTATCAGATATTATAAAAAATCCAAATGCATTATCACATGGTACTTGATTATAAAAAAATAGATTTATTTGGCAAAACATTTATCCAAAAAGTAGATTTGGAACCTCCTTTTGAGTTTGATTTTCCTGTTGAAAAACAAGCCTGCTTTTTATATATGGTAAAAGGTAATATGCAATACCAATCTCAAGATGATCATTTGGAAATTTCTACTAATCATTCCTTATTGCTAAACTGTATAAACTCAGGAAAACAAATACATAATAATTCAAATGAAAAGGGTGAAATTGTAATCGTTACTTTTCATCCAGATATTTTAAAAAAGGTTTATGATAGAGAAATTCCATTAATTTTTCAACCCAACAAACAAGTTACCAATCAATCCAGAGGAGTAATCAATAATGACTTTTTAATTCAAAAATATATTGAAAGTCTTATTTTTTATTTTGAAAATCCATCGCTAGTAAATGATGAAATTTTAATTTTAAAATTAAAGGAAATTGTTCTCCTATTGTCACAGACACAAGATGTTGAAATTATACAAGTCATATTGTCGCAACTTTTTTCATCCAATACATATACTTTTAAACAAATTATAGAAGCCAACCTTTTTTCGCAAGTAAATATTGAAGAACTCGCTCAAAAAACGAATTTAAGTGTTTCTTCTTTTAAAAGAGAGTTTAAAAAAATATATAATGATTCTCCTGCTAATTATATAAAAAATAAACGATTAGAGAGAGCAGCTAAATTACTCCTAGTTTCTGACGAACGTATCACCGACATTGCTTTTGATTGTGGGTTCAACGATTTAGCAAACTTTACCAAAAGCTTTCATACTAAATATGAGCTAACTCCTACCGATTATCGATCAAAATTCAATGCTAAAGAATAAAAAAGAATCTTTGGCCCAAATTCCCAAATCATTGACCTTTTTCATAAAATAAATGTCTCAATAGTAATGCAATTTTGTATTGTCAATAGTGACATATAACAAAATTATTTTTAGACAATGAAAAATTTAAAATCAATGATGGTATTCACCTTATTTACCATTTTATTTTCGTCAAGTACTTTTGCACAAACTTCACCAAAAATTATTGCAGTCATCAACAAAGCTAATTGGTGTAGTGTTTGTAAAGCAAACGAAGAAAGAGCAATGGCAGCTTTTGAAGCAAACAACAAAGATGGTGCTTATCAATTTGTAATTAATGATATTTCCAATGCTGAGACTTCAAAAAAATCTGCAGCGGAAATCAGTAAATTAGGACTTACAAAAGTAATGGAACCTTACAAAGCAACTGGAATAGTTTGTTTGTTTGATGCTAAAACCAAAAAACCGATTAACCAATTATTAATGTCACTCACAACGGAAGATATTGGTAAGGCAATGGCATATCTAAAAACAAGGAAATAGATTAAATAAGTATTCCAATTAGGCATTTAGCCCTAAGTTAATTTTGTCTAATTGGAATTTCTATTTACAAAAATCTTCTCTCCTTAAGATAATTACATATAAATTTTAAAAAAGAAAAAAATGAAAATAATAAAAAATATAGCCTTTTTATTGGTATTGATGTTAACCCTAAATTCATGTTCAGATGATGATAATTCAAACACTAATGAAAATAAATCAACTTTTGTATTAGTACATGGTGCATGGCAAGCTTCTTTTGTATGGGATAAAGTTAAAGCCAATTTAGAAGCAGAAGGAAACACTGTAGTCACAGTTGAATTATTGGGTCATGGAAATGATCAAACTCCAGTTGCTGATATAACTTTTGATGGTTATGTTCAACAAGTTACCGATGTGATTAATAGCTTAAATACACCTGTAGTATTAGTAGGTCATAGTCTTGGTGGAGCCATAGTTACCCAAGCAGCGACTTTAGTCCCACAAAAAATAGAGAAATTAATTTATGTAGCAGGTTTTATACCACAAAGTGGTAGTAGTGTCTTTGAATATTCAGCTATGGATCAAGGAACATTAATTCCTACAGCACTAGAATTTTCTGCCGATGGTAGTACCGTAACTATTGGTAATCCAGAAGTAAATATGCGAGACATATTCTGTCAGGATGGCTCAGATCAAGATATTGAGTTATTGGTAGAAAAACTTAGACCAGAACCCGTTGTGGCTGCAGGAACACCCTTAAATTATAGTGAAGAAGTATACAGTTCCATAAATAATAAATACTATATATATACTACAGAAGATACAGCTATTAGCTATCCATTTCAACAACAAATGGCTAATGAAGCTAATATTTCAAAAACGTACCAAATTCAATCTGGACATAGTCCTTTTATAGCGAAACCAAATGAATTGGTTCAAATTATCAAAACCATTCTTAATGATTAAATGATCTTTTTGTTGCATTACAACAAAGAGTCATTTAGTACAAATTTCTAATTCACAAGGTTTTTATAACCTTAAAATATATCAGAATATGTCTATAAAGAAAAGAATAGTTCTTTTTTCAATAGTGTGTATGTGTTTTTCAGTATTCATGAGTTTCGGACAAATACAAGAAAATCCGGTACAATGGAAAACAACTATTGAACAAGGAAAAGGTGATACATTGCTAGTCAATTTGAAAGCCACTATAAAAGAAGGTTGGCATATTAATAGTCAATTCAATGCTATACCTGACGGACCATTACCTACTGTATTTGATTTTAAAAATACAGATCAATACAGTGTAGTAAATAAGGTCATTGAACCAACACCACTGAATAAAATAGAAAAAATCTATGATAATCAGACCTTGTATTATTTTGAAAAGGAAGTCAATTTTGTTCAAAAAATAATCCCCAAAACAACAGACAGCATTACGATAAAAGGAACAGTAACTTACATGTCCTGTAGCCAGAATATGTGTCTACCACCTGAAACGGAAGAAATAACATTAAAATACCAACCGTTACATGGTTCAACTACACAAGATTCGAATGTATGGTGGTTATTTTTTGGAGGGTTTTTTGGAGGATTTTTAGCATTACTTACTCCATGTGTGTTTTCAATGATACCGCTTACCGTAAGTTATTTTACTAAAAATGGAGGAGTAAAGAAAGCTATTATATATGCCATATCTATTGTTGTCATATATGTAACATTAGGATTAACCATCACTTTGACATTAGGGCCTGATGCTTTGAATGCCTTAGCTAGTAATGGTATTGTAAACCTTATTTTCTTTTTGATTTTTGTACTATTTGCTATCTCATTTCTAGGAGCTTTCGAGATAACACTGCCAAGCAGTTGGTTGAATAAATCTGATCAAATGACCGATAAAGGAGGATTAATTGGAATATTCTTTATGGCCTTTACATTGGCATTAGTGTCTTTTTCTTGTACTGGTCCTATCATTGGGAGTCTTTTAGTAGAAGCAGCTGTTAATGGAAATATTATAGGACCTGCTATTGGAATGTTTGGATTTGCCCTTGCCTTATCGATACCATTTATGGTTTTTGCGGCTTTCCCGACAATGTTGAAAAAACTACCTAAATCAGGAGGTTGGCTTAGTAAAGTAAAAGTAATTTTAGGATTCTTAGAATTAGCTCTAGCTATGAAATTCTTATCTACTTTTGATTTGGTTTATCAGTTAGGTATCCTAAAACGTGAAATTTTCATCGCAGTGTGGATTGTTATTTTTTCTCTTTTTGGATTTTATATGTTGGGGAAATTAAAATTTGAAGAATACGAAAATGAATCAAAAACTTCTATAAGCGGATTAATTTCATCCATTTTGATATTCAGTTTCGTTGTCTATCTGATTCCTGGTTTGTGGGGAGCACCTATAAAACTAGTGAGTGGTTTTTTACCGCCTTCATTTTATAAAGAATGGAATCAGAACACGGGCCCTATGAATTCCAATAGTAGCACTGTTACTACCATAGCCGATACACATTCGCAACCATGCCCACAAAATCTGAATTGTTTTCATGATTACGAAGAAGGTTTAGCCTATGCAAAAAAGGAAAATAAACCTATTTTGCTTGACTTTACAGGATGGAGTTGTGTCAATTGTCGTAAAATGGAAGATAATGTGTGGAGTGATCCTTTAGTATGGGAGAAATTAAACAATGACTATGTATTGATTTCATTATATGTTGATGATACAACTGTCTTACCAGAAAATGAACAAATGATTTCCAAAACGACAGGTAAAAAGATAAAAACAATAGGTAATAAATGGAGTGATTTCCAAACGGAAAAATTTCAAACAAACTCACAACCTTATTATGTTATTATCGATACCAATGGGGAAAAATTAAGTGAACCTGTAGCTTACGAACCTAATGTAACTAAGTATGCTGCCTTTTTACAGGCTGGAATTGAAAACTTTAAATAGTTCAAAATTTCATTCTTCAATCTTGAACCTATTAACCAAATAATTGAACCGATTTACAAAATCAGTCTCTTATTTGTATTGCACCTTTACATTCTAATACTAGTGTGTAATTTAAAATATAAAACTATGAAAAGATTAAAAAAAATGGCAGGTACATTCTTGCTACTAGTAACAGCAATGTTCTTAACAAATTCTAACGCTTTTGCTCAGGAAACATTAAAAAAAGGAGATAAAGCACCTTTATTTACCTTAAAAAATCAAGACGGTCATGATTTTAAATTAGCCGATTATGTTGGAAAGCAAAACGTGATTGTTTTTTTCTACCCAAAAGATGAAAGTGCTGTCTGTACAGCTGAAGCGTGTGCATTTCGTGATGCTTATGAAAAGTTTAAAGATGCTAATGCTGTAGTTGTGGGAATCAATCAAGGAACTATTGAAAGTCATAAAGCTTTTCAAACCAAAGAACACTTACAATTTGATTTATTAAGTGATCCAGGGAATAAAGTGTTGAATATGTTTGGTGTAAAAGAAGAAGATTTGGGAAAAATGAAGCTAAGCGGAAGAGAAACTTTTGTTATAGGAAAAGATGGCGTTATTGCTTATAGTTTCCGAGACTTTATGAATGGGGTTGATCATTCTAAAATGGTGTTATCTTATTTAAAAAATAAATAATAACACTAAAATCTAATTCTAATGAACTCTGAAAAAGTATTTGGAAACTAAACTAATATTATAAACAGGAATAAATTTAAAAATATCGCTGTTATTAGTATTTCTAAATACTTTTTAGATTTCGTTTAGTCTAATTTAAATGTTATGAAAAAATTAAAAATCAATTCGCTTATTTCTTTTTTTAGTTTTTGTTTTATTGTTGCTTTTTCATCCTTTGAAAGTGTTGCTCAAAATAAAACTTCAACGAAAACAGATATAAACTTTAGCGAAAAAACATATGTACAAGTGCTGGAAATAGCCAAAGCAAATCATAAAAAAATATTTGTAGACGCCTATGCCACATGGTGTGCTCCTTGTAAACAACTACAAAAAACAACGTTTAAAGATGCAAAAGCTGCTGCTTATTTCAATAAAAATTTCATAAATATAAGTATTGATGTTGAAAAAGGCGAAGGTTTAAATCTTGCTAAGACATGGGCTATAGAAGGTCTGCCTACTTTACTTATTTTAAACGAAGATGGAGAAATCATCGGTAAACATGTGGGATATGTAGATGGTAATGGGTTACTTGAGTTTGCCAAAGAAGTTTCAAGTAAATAACTGTTTTAAGCCTAAGAAGTAGGTTTTCAACAAAGTTATAATTATCACATAACGTCCGTAAAACATATAAATCAAGTTTATGAAAAAATATTTTTTATTTTATGTATTGTTATTTTATTCCTTTTCTGGATTTTCTGCAGTACGTAAATCTTATATAAATAAACTTACACTAAATGAAGAAGTAGTGATTGAAACCGATACAGTCACATTTGCTTCGGGTTGTTTTTGGTGTGAAGAAGCAAAATTTTCTCAATTGAAAGGAGTGCTAAAGGTTATATCTGGCTATACCGGTGGACATGTAGCTAATCCAAGTTATAAAGAAGTTTGTACCGGAAATACAGGTCATGCTGAAGCGTGCAATATTATCTATGATCCTAAGGTCATTTCTTATGATGAATTGTTAGAAGCCTTTTTTTTATCTCATGATCCTACACAATTAAATCGTCAAGGAAATGATATAGGCACACAATATCGTTCGGCTATTTTTTATCACAATGAGGAACAAAAAGAAAAAGCCGATTATTATATCCGTAAATTAACTGAACAAGAGATATATACTAAACCTATAGTAACAGAAGTAAAACCCTTTACGATATTTTATAAAGCAGAAAAGTATCATCAAGAATACTACAAGAATAATTCGAATCAAAATTATTGTCGCTATGTAATTCAACCTGAACTGGAAAAATTCAAAAAGATATTTAATAATAAACTGAAAGAATAATTTAATGAAAATGAAAATGAAAAGAAAAATTTTTAGCATCCTAGTAACTTTTATGGCTATTGGGAGTTATGCACAAAACATGAAGTCTGATAAAGGACATGAAAATAACCCTTATTATTCCACTACGGATACAACAAAAGTGAATGTATCTGATGCAGAATGGAAAAAAATATTACCTAGAACACTATATTTAGTAGCTCGAAAAAAAGATACCGAGCAACCTTTCACAGGTAAATATTGGAAAAGCGATACCAAAGGAACTTATTATTGTGCCGTTTGTGGCAATGTTCTTTTTAAATCAGATGCCAAATTTGCCAGTAGTTGTGGTTGGCCTAGTTTTTATGAACCTATTAGAAAAAACTGTGTTAAATATGTAGAAGATGATTCACATGGAATGGTTCGTACGGAGGTGCTATGTGGACGTTGTGATTCTCATTTAGGTCATATTTTTAATGATGGTCCTCCACCAACCTACAATAGATTTTGCATGAATTCTATTAGTCTTGATTTTGAACCAGATAATCATTCTTCTAAAAAATAATAATGTAGCTTTTTTATTTTACACATAAAAAGTTACTAACTCCTAAAATTTATAATCCTACTAAATAGTATATACTATATGAAATTAAAACTTTTATTCTTCGGTTTAATTCTTTGTTCTTACGGGCTTCAGGCTCAGAATATGGTCAGCATGTCGTCTATACATCCTGAAGCAGACACACTCAGTGCTGGAAAGAAAGAACTTGCTATCCGTTATCCTGATTTAAGACAATTCAGCGTTACAGTAAATGATTTTGGATACGGTGATTTTGATGCTTCATTAGATGATAATGATGTTGCTAGTGGAAAAATAAAGACTCAACGTATAAGTACTTTTTTTAATTCACCAGCTATTAAATGGCATAAGAATTCTTTATCGGCAAGTGTTTATTATACTTATACTGCTCTTGAATTAAAAGATAGTATAAACACATTACCCAATACAAGTTTAGAACCTTTAACTTCAAACAAAAGCACTTTCGACTTGGCATTGAACTATTCTCGATCAGATAAAATTTTTAATCATCCTATAATTTATTCGTTGGTAGCTAGAGGTATTTCAGATGGTTTTAACAGTTTTAGACGTTTTAATTTTAATGGAAGCTTCAATTTACCGATTAAGAAGACACAAAATACTTCATTCTCAGTAGGACTTTTAGTATTGATAGATCCTTCTTCTCCAGTTCCTGTAGAGCCTATTGTGAATTATTATCATAAATTTATGGCATCAGGAATTGAGTTAATAGTAGATCTTCCAAACGGAATCAATGTAAAAAAAGAAGTTGCAAAAAATGCTTGGTTTATAGTTGGTTCTAATCAACATTCTTATTCTACGTTTTACAATCGATATACTGGACTTTTAAATGGTAAAGTAAGTTACAATACTATTGAGTTGAAAAATGGAGCTAGTTTTGAATATTTGTTTGCTAAAAACATTATGTTTAGTTTAAGTGGTGGATATAATAGCTTTTTCTCTTCCAAAATTTTCAAAGATGGAGAACGCTATAATACTGCTTCTATAACAAGTGATACTAAGGGTAGTTTTTATATAAATGCAGGTTTGTCTGTCCTAACCTTTTAAAAAAATCTGTTGTTGATAAAAAAATAATTAATTTCATAAATAAAACTAAATTTATTCAAAACATAAAATGAAGCTAAATAAATATCCTGTTTTTATGTACCTTTTCTTTACATTAATTTTTAGCAGTGTGGTGTGGATACTTACTTTGCATGCTAAAGATGCTGGAAGAATTGCAAATAGGATGTATGGTTATGGTATTATGTGGTGTCCAACTTTAGCAACTGTCGTTACTTGCTTAATTACTAAACGCAAAATATCAAGTTTAAGTTGGAAATGGGGAAATTCAAAATATCTTGCAACCAGCTATTTTATCCCGTTACTATATTCTTTAGTTGCTTATCTAATTGTTTGGACTGTTGGATGGGGTGAATTTTATAATAAAAGTTTCATTACAAATGTTGCTCATGAACTGGGTTGGACGGTCTTACCCAATTGGGTTGTAATTATTATCTTCTTTATTGTTAATGGTATAATTGGTATGTTTTCTAGCATATCTACAGCATTAGGTGAAGAGATAGGATGGCGTGGTTTTTTGGTTCCTGAATTGAGTAAAAAATTTAATTATACAAGTGTTTCTTTAATTGTTGGAGGTATTTGGGCATTATGGCACTATCCCTTATTAATTTTTGGCACTTATAATAATGGGACACCTTTTTGGTTCGGATTAATTTGCTTTACTTTTTTGGTTGTTAGTACAAGCTTTATTTATACATGGTACCAGATTAAATCTGGAAGTTTATGGACTGGCGTTATGTTGCATGCTAGCCACAATCTTTTTATACAATCTTTTTTTACACCCATTACAGAACAAAATTCACTTTCTCCATGGTATATAGATGAATTTGGTGCTGCTCTACCTTTTGTAACTGTGTTTTTAGCTATATACTTTTGGAGTAAAAGAAAAGAGCTTTCCCCTTATATTGTTGCTTAATTTTCAAAAACCTGCTATAGGTTTAACTATTTAATGAAATAATGAAATAATAAACTATCAAAGATTAAATCCGTTAAAGGTGAATTAGTTACACAATTTAAAATTGCAATAGTCTTATTTTTATAATTCTGAAATCAAACATACTTTAATTTTGACCCAAATTTTATAATAATTGAACTTTTTTAAAAAAACATTCCTGTTTTTGTATTGCAACTTTGTAGTATCAAATAACATTTAAAAAATTAAAATTATGGGATTATCAAACTTAGGCATATTTCATACCCTTATAGGTATAGTTGCTATTGTTGCTGCAATTATTTCTTATATAAAATTTGGCAAAATATACTTAGCTCACAGTACGGGAAAAATTTATTTTTACGGAACCATTATAACTTCATTAACCTCATTGGGGATATTTAATCATGGTGGTTTTAACCGAGGTCATATATTTGCTTTGTTTATTGTATTCTTGGTAGTAATCGCCTATTATTTGCATTTCAAAAAACAAGGAAATAATAAATTTCGCTATTTTGAGAATTTTTTTCTGTCTTTTAGTTTCTTCTTATCTTGGGTGCCAACCATTAATGAGACTTTTAACCGTGTACCTGTTGGACATCCTTTAGCTAAAGGGCCTACTGATCCTTTAATTGCGAAAACTTTACTCGTTTTTTTAATTTTATTTATTTTTGGGTCTGTATTTCAATTTATAAAGCAAAAAAGAAGTAACAAGTCTCTATAGTTACAAGTGATATATCTAGAACTGTAAAAAATAAGTTTTGCTTATTATGTATGAATAGCTTAGCTTATAAAAGACTGTGTATATACACAAATTTGGCTATAAAATAAAGATTTTTTTAGTCTGCAAAGTTTTTAAAGAAAAAGCCAAATCTTACGATTTGGCTTTTTCAATGAATTATTGTAGTGACTTCATATCAATTACAAAACGATAACGAACGTCACTTTTTAACATGCGTTCATATGCTTCGTTGATATCTTGCATTTTAATTAACTCAATTTCGGAAACAATGCCTTTTTCTCCACAAAAGTCTAATAATTCTTGTGTTTCTGCTATGCCTCCAATAACCGAACCAGCAACAGACTTTCTTCCTAAAATCATTGGTACGGTATTTAATATTGGTTCTAATCCTCCTAAATACCCTACTAAAACTAATGTTCCGCTAATATTTAGAGTGGTTATATAAGGATTTACATCATGTACATAAGGAACTGTATCAATAATAACATCAAATTTTCCTGAAACAGCTTTCATTTGATTTTCATCTGTAGAAATAACCACAGCGTCTGCCCCAAGTTCTAAGGCATCATTTGTTTTGTTTGGTGTTCTAGAAAACAAGGTTACTTCTGCTCCTAATCCTTTGGCTAATTTAATAGCCATGTGTCCTAATCCTCCTAAACCAACTACAGCTACTTTAGAATTTGGCCCCACATTCCAATGTCTTAATGGTGACCAAGTTGTAATTCCAGCACATAATAAGGGTGCTACGGCTGCTAAATTTAGATTTTCTGGGACTCTAAGTACAAAATGTTCGTCTACAACTACTTTTTCAGAATACCCCCCAAAGGTTTGACTGTTTAAATGTTTATCACGACCATTATAGGTTCCAGTAAAACCATTTAAACAATATTGTTCTAAATCTTTTTTACAACTATCACAAGTATGACAACTATCTACCATACAACCCACAGCAGCAAGATCGCCTATTTTAAATTTGGTTACACCATCTCCCACTTTTGTAACTCGTCCTACAATTTCATGTCCAGGAACAGCTGGATAAATAGTTCCTCCCCAATCGTTTCTTGCCGTATGCAAATCGGAATGACATACACCACAATATAAAATAGTTATTTCTACATCTTTTAGCGTTACTTCTCTACGCTCTATGTTCATTTGTTTTAAATCGGCTTCTATAGCTTCTGTACCATAAGCCTTAACAATTGTTGTGTTCATACTAGTTTTTGTTTATTTTAATTCAAATTAAATTTTATTTTTATTTTGACGGGAATACCTCATTTAAGCAATTGATGGCATGGATTGTTCGAGAATACCCTACATAAGGTAATAATTGGGTCATTAGATTGATTAAATCTTGACGTGAATTTCCTACGTTAGCATTTCCTTTAATATGGTCTTTTATTTGGCTTTCAGTTCCTCCTAATGCAATAAGGAAAGAAAGTGTTATCATTTCTCTAGTCTTGGTATCCAAACCTTTGCGAGTAATGTAATCTCCAAAACAATTATCTGCTAAATAGTGCTGGATATGAAGGAGATCTTTTGGGACATTTTTGCAAAAATCGTCTATTTTTTTACCAAAAATTTCTTTTTGAATGGCTAAACCTTCCTCTAATCTCGTTTCTGGAATTGTTGTAGCTTGACTTTTTAAAGGTAAGGAAATATTATTTTCGTTGAAAATCGCATTGGTACTAAAAATAAAATCAATTACTTTAGACATACCTACATAAGGAACAGATTGATATAAAACCTCTTTAATTTCGATAGGTGTAATTCCAATGTTTAAAGCCGCTTGTACATACATTTTATATTCTGTTAGGGCTTGACTTCCAATAGTTGAAGCTAAAATTACTAGCACTCGGGTTTTGGTTTTCATGTTATCGTGCGAAATCACTTCATCATAAGCAAAATTGTCAAATATTTCAATTAAATCAGGATCTGTATCTTTTAATGAAGAAGGATAATTGGGCCATAATTGCTCGTGATGCATAATAGCTTTAGGAGTTAGTGTGTTTTCAACTTCATAAACTGGTGTTTTACATTTGTTGTACATAGTGTCGTTTATGGAGTCAAACTGTTCGGTTTTATCTTGATTATAATCGATTATCATAGTAATATGTTTCATTAAATTATTATGTAAGGCTCTGTGCCAATGGTTACCATTTTTTAGTGTTTTACGACATCGCCTTTTTGAATGAATTGAATTGACTTTCCTTTTCTAGATTATATCCTATTTGATTAGTTTTATGCTATAATAGTTTTGGTAAAACACTTTTATTTGTTTACAAATTTTGTATACTCTATAGGATATCGTTCCCCAACGATTTTAATATTTTCTAAAGCAACTGTAATTTGTGTTATATTTGTTTCTGATAAGTGAATAGTAGTACTGCCAATATTTTCTTGTAATCGGTGAATTTTTGTAGTTCCAGGAATAGGAGCAATCCACGGTTTTTGAGACAATAACCAAGCTAAAGCAATTTGTGCTGGTGAAGTTTTTAGATTTGTTGCTATTTGTTTTATCAAAGAGATAAGTGCTTGGTTAGCCTTTCTATTTTCTTCACTAAATCGAGGTAAAGTATTTCTAAAATCAGTACTTTCAAATTGGGTGTTTTCATCAATTGCGCCTGTTAAAAAGCCTCTTCCTAGTGGACTAAAAGGTACAAAACCAATACCTAATTCTTGAAGAAATGGTAGGATTTCATTTTCAGGTTCGCGCCAAAACATAGAATACTCACTTTGTAAGGCTGTTACGGGTAAGACTGCATGTGCTTTTCTTATGCTTTCCACACTAGCTTCGCTCATTCCAAAATGTTTTACTTTTCCTTCTTGGATTAGCTCTTTTATCGTTCCAGCAACCTCTTCAATGGGTGTATTTGGATCTACTCGATGTTGGTACAATAAATCGATAACATCTGTTTGAAGGTATTTTAATGAATTTTCAACTACCGTCCTAATTCGTTCTGGTCTGCTATCTAAACCTAATTTTGGATCACCTTCTTTAAAACCAAATTTAGTAGCTAAAACTACTTTATCCCTAAATGGTTTTACCGCTTTGCCTAATAATTGTTCGTTACCACCTTTACTATATGCTTCCGCAGTGTCATAAAAAGTGATTCCTAAATCATACGCTTTTTGGATTAATTCTATTGCTGTTTTTTCTTCCGTTGCTCTTCCATAAGCAAAAGTTAATCCCATGCATCCTAATCCTAATTCGGAAACTTCTAGTCCTTGTCCTAATATTCTTGATTTCATAGTTTTATTTTTTATGTTATACTAAAACAACTTTTTGATTTTGAGAACTTTCTTTGGCTAGTTCAATTATTCTTGTGGTATTGAAAGCTTCCAAAGCAGTAGCAGGAACTTTTTTATCTTTAGAAATGGCTTCGTATAAATCATCATAAAAATGGAGATAATTTCCTGCAAGCGTTGGGTAGATTCCTTTTAAATTATGGGTTACTAAAAGACCATCTAATTCATTTGGTTCAGTTCCCCAATCTGCGCGATTTGGTTTTTTACCTAATTTTAATTGGTCTTCTTGAATATCACCACGATGTTTTAAAAAACTACCCTTTTTGCCATGAAGAACATAAGAAGGTGCTAGTTCTTTTACCAATAAACTAGCTTTCAGTCGTACGCGTTTTTCCGGATAAAACAATAGGATATCAAAATAATCGTCAATTTTTGAATTGTCTCTTGTTTTTCTAACATCGGCAAACAATTTTTTGGGTAACCCAAATAATACCAAAGCTTGATCAATAATATGTGAACCTAAATCCATTAAAAGCCCAGTTCCAGGATTACCGTTTTCTTTCCAAGCTTTTGCACTAAGTTGCGGATTGTATCTTTCAAATCTAATTTCTGCTTCAACAATGTCTCCTAAATGTTGTTCATCCAAAACTTTCTTTACTGTGGTAAAATCGCTGTCATACCTTCTGTTTTGATAGACACAAAGTTTGACGTTGTTTTTTTGGGCTAGCTTATGTAGTTCTTCTGCTTCTTGAGAAGTAGTTGTAAAGGCTTTTTCAACCAAAGCATGTTTACCCGCTTCTAAAACTTTTTTGGTGAATTCATAGTGTGTATCTA
The DNA here is from genome assembly GCF_004303025.1 of Flavobacterium sp. J27. Taxonomy (GTDB): domain Bacteria; phylum Bacteroidota; class Bacteroidia; order Flavobacteriales; family Flavobacteriaceae; genus Flavobacterium. Next base: position 228,997 of record NZ_PJQW01000006.1, read on the forward strand.
TAGGAGTATTCACTACAATTAATTCAGCATCACTGTTTAAAATAGCCTCAAACGTATTAAAACTTACGGTCTTTGGATAATCATGTTCAATATTTTGGTTACTTCTTTCCCAAGCACCAACTAATTCATAATTATGGTGTGCTTCAATAAAAGGCGCATGAAATAATTTTCCTGAAGCTCCATAAGCCAATAAACCTGTTTTTATTTTCATAAGAATCTGTTTTTTATTTTTTCTTATTTCAGCTTAATGTTACAAATTTCCGAATAGCTCTTAAAGTTATGGTTATATAGATTACAGAATTACTTACCATTATTACTGATGTTAGATTGATATAAAGTTACTAAAGGTTTAATGATTAAATTTGTTAAAAAAATACACACTATGAATGAGGTTTTATTTTTTAATTCGGTAAGTGATTACAATGATTCTTGTGGAGTAGAAACATTGCATCCTTTAATTAGTATATTGGATTTATCAAAATGTCCTCCAAAAAAATGGCAAGCTGGAACGACTGTAAAAATGAATTTTAGTATTTATGCCATGTTTTTAAAAGAGGTAAAATGTGGTGATATTCGATACGGAAAAAACTACTATGATTATCAAGAAGGTACTTTAGTTTTTATTGGACCAGGACAAGTTTGGGATGTTGCTTATGAAATTTCATATTATCAGCCTACAGGGTATGCGTTGTTATTTCATCCCGATTTAATTCATGGTACTTCTTTGGGGAAAATTATTCAGGATTATCATTTTTTCTCTTATCAAACACATGAAGCATTACATCTTTCAGAAAGAGAAAAAAAAACCGTTTTAGATTGTTTTGAAAACATACAAATTGAACTCAGTCGAAGTATAGATAAACACAGTAAAAAATTAATTGCGTCTAATATTGAATTACTTTTAAATTATTGTGATCGTTTTTATGACAGACAATTTATTACTCGTGAACAAGTTAATGTAGGTCTTTTAGAAAGATTTGAAGATTTATTAAAAGATTATTTTTCTTCAGATAAACCACAAGTTATTGGTTTTCCTTCTGTAGCCTTTTGTGCTGAAGTTTTGCATTTATCATCAAATTACTTTGGAGATTTAGTTAAAAAAGAAACGGGAAAATCGGCTCAAGAATATATTCAGTTTAAAATGATTGATCTAGCCAAAGAAAGAATTTTTGACGATTCAAAGACAATTAGTGAAATTGCTTACGAATTAGGTTTTAAATACCCACAGCATTTTACTCGTTTGTTTAAACAAAAAGTAGGGATGACCCCTAATGATTTTAAAAGGATGAATTAAAAGAGAAGAGTAGTAGTTTTATTGTATTAATTTTGTGGGTGGAAAGCCATATTGTTTTTTAAACGCAAAAGAAAAATGAGAAAGGTCTTCAAAGCCTACTTCTAAATAGATTTCTATGGGTTTTTTATTCTTTTGGGTTAAATGATAATGGGCTAACTCTAATCTTTTTTTTGTTAGCCATTTTTGAGGGGTTGTTTTAAAAAGCTTTTTAAAATCTCTATTAAAGGTTGATACACTTCTACCTGTTAAATACCCCAAGCGCTCTAATGACATGTTGAACATGAAATTTTTTTCCATAAAATGAAGTAAGTCTATTTTTCCAGGCTTATCAAAATGGGCTAAAACCTTGTCTATATTTTGATCTATTTCCCTTAGAATGCTAATTGCTTCCGTTATTTTTATGTTGGCAATATTTTCTGGGAAAACTCCTTCCATTTCAAAATATGGAATTACGGAAGAAAGACAACTTTTAAGTAAAGGATGATTTTTGAAACTGTATACTTTTTGTTCGGGAATTCCTATTTTCGTTGTTTCTTTGTTTTCGTAAAACTGTTTTAACCTTTCTACTGATAGATGCATAACTACTGTTTTATGTGGTTGTCCATTAGTAGGATAATTAATTATAGTAGCTAATTGATTTCTTGGAATTAAGAAAATATCTCCTGTTTTAAAATGATAGGTCGCATCTGCCTGAATAATTTTTGTTTTGCCAGAAATAAACCAAATTAGCATGTGTTGTTCAAAAATGATATCTGATTTGAAAAATTTATCTTCATAGCTCGAAAGCTTAATATCTTGTGTTATGTATTTAGCCTGATACTCCATGAATTTGCTGTCGTAAATTTGTGTTTTACAAAAATAATTAATTAAATGATTCTTATCATTTGTTTTTATTAAAGCATTTAGCCTACTTATTTTTGATAAGCAGGCTATTTTATTTGGCTTGTTTTTATATTGGGAAGCGAATACCTGTAAGTTCTTCTGCAATTTTCCATACTTTTTTGGCATTTTCTATGTCTAAGGCATAAGGTTTTATTCCTTTTGTGATTTCGTTTGTGTTTGCCATTTCAGCTACTTCTACATCTTCACAATATACACCTCCTAGATTATTTAGCGATTTGCTGGTGGCACACCATAGCGTTGTTGTTGCTCCTTGTGGAATTGTTTTTAATGTAGCAGCCACTTCGGGTAGAATATTCCCTTTTGTGTCGCAAAGTCCCATTTGTATCCATAAATCTAAAGAAGCTTCTCTACCTAGTTCGGTTCCAGCGATGGCACCAGGATGCAAGGAAAAAGCTCTAATATGATGTTTTTTTGCTTTATGGTCTAGTGCTACCGTAAAAAGATTGAGTGCTGTTTTAGATTGTCCGTATGCTTCGAGGGTTTCATATTTTCTATTGATATAGTTTGGGTCTTTATCATGAAACGGTGAGAATTGATGTCCTTGAGAAGAAACATTGATAACTCTGGCTCCTTTTGCTTTTTGCAGCGCTGGAAATAATTGGGCGGTTAATTGAAATGGCCCTAAGAAATTTGTAGCCAATTGAGATTCAATTCCATTATAGACTCTACGTAATGGTACCCACATGATACCGGCGTTGTTGATGAGTAAGTGTAATGGTCTATTTGAAGCTAAAAAAGTTTGCGTAAATGCTGCTATTGATTGTGGATTCATAATATCCATTTCTTGAATTTCTATCCTAGGTATGTTTTTTAGGTTTTTTTTCGCTTTTTCGATATTCCTAGCTGGAACAATTACCGTTGCTCCTGCTGAGGCTAACCATTTTGTAGTTTCTAAACCAATCCCCGAATTGCCACCAGTAACGATAGCAATTTTACCTGTTAGGTTAACTTTTTCCATTACTTCACTGGCTGTTGTATTTGCATTAAACCCACTATTTATAGGTTTTTGTAATGTGCCACCATAATTGTTTGCTTCCATTTTTTTATATTTATAAGTGATATAGCAAATGTAGGTTGCCTTAGGATAATGTATTTTGTTTAAACAGTCAAATTACTTTGTTTAAACGGTCATTTTATAGCTATTTATGATTGTGTATTGTTGTGTTCTCACTTTTATTTAGCATTTATTTCTAGTATTTTTTTCCTTAGTTTTTATTTGAGATTGTTAGATTTTATCAGTTTAAATATTTTTTGCCTAAGTGTTTTCCATACTATTTTACTATTATTTTATATTTTTCCAAAACTTGTAAAAATTATAAGATTTGCTTTTTTTAATGAGATGAAATTAAAGTATAATAATTGTATTTTTAATCTTATTCAGACTATAGGAATCTATACCGTTTAGTCAGATTTTAAATCTAAACTAATTGGTTTAATAAAATTTTTATTATAAGAACTTTGGAAGGGTCATTTATTCCAATCAAAAATATATTTTACATTTGTAATTATTAAATTCTAAGATATGAAATCAGAAATAGTCTCATTTAAAAACCTTTATGATACTTATTCATCAATGGGTTTACCTGTAGTTACTGTTTCTGACAATGAAGGTTTTACAATAAATAATCTTCAAAAATTGCATCCTAATTTGCCATTTAAATCTATAGGATATAGACCTAATTATTTTTCTTTTCTATTTGTAAAAAAAGCGAAAGGAAAATACACCACAGATGATGTTTCTTTTAATACCGAACCTGGAACAATTTATTTTACTAATCCTGGACATTTTAAATCGTTTGAATGGTATGAAATTGATGAGGTTTATCTAATTACAGTTACTGAAAGTTTTTTAAAAGAACATGTACATGCTAGTATTTTTAAAGAGTTTCCTTTTTTACTATCTGAAACTGTTTATCCACAAACTTTAAAGGAAAAAGATTTCAATGAATTTGAAACTATATATCTTCAGATTGAAAAGGAATTTCTTTCAAATTCTACCTTTAAAAATAAGATTATAGGTAACTTTTTGGTTATCTTGTTATTAAAAATTAAAGAATCCTTTTGGAATAATTATAATCCAATATACGAAGGAAATAAAAGTTCAAGAATAGTTAAGCAGTTTAAAAAAGATTTAGAACAGCATTTTAGAGAGTTACTTTCGGATAAAGTAGATAAACAAAACCGTGTAAAAGATTTTGCTAATCTTCAAAACCTGCATGAAAACTACTTAAACAATGTAATTAAAAGTAAAACAGGAAAGTCTGTAAGTAATTGGATTTCAGATAAAATTATTATCGAGTCCAAATCTCTTCTGAAAAATTCAGAACTATCTGTAAAAGAAATTGCTTTTAAATTAGGTTTTTTAGAACTCTCTCATTTTAGTAATTACTTTAAAAAACACACCCAAAATACTCCTGAAGAATACAGAAAATCAGATAATTAATCATAATCTTTGATTTTTGCAATCTTATCTTTAATTCTTACAACGATTACCTTATAGGCTATTTGCAATTTTGTACTGTCGATAATGACCTAATAAAATTCAAATAGATATGAATAATTTAAAAAACAAAGTTATCCTTATAACAGGATCATCTAGAGGAATTGGAGCAGCAATTGCCCTAAAAGCTTCAACTGTTGGAGCAAAAGTAATTATCAATTATGCTGGAAGTAAAGAGCCTGCTGAGAAGCTTGTCAATGAAATTAAAACAAATGGAGGACAGGCATTAGCTATCCAAGCTGATGTAAGTAAATCGGAAGAGGTAAAACGTCTTTTTGAAGAAGGCATCGCTCATTATGGTAAAATTGATGTTTTGGTAAACAATGCGGGTATAATGATTAACAAACTCATCAAAGATACTACCGATGAGGATTTTGACCGTCATTTCAATATTAACGTGAAAGGAGTATTCAATACCTTGAGAGAAGCGGCAACCAAACTTTCAGAGAATGGTAGTATTATTAATTTTTCGACTTCTGTAAATAGAATTATGCTTCCTACTTATGGTACTTATGTAGCTACAAAATCAGCTGTAGAGCAATTAACTAGAGTTTTTTCTAAAGAAATTGGTTCCAGAGGGATTACTGTAAATTCTGTTTCTCCAGGTCCTACAAATACTGAACTTTTTACAAATGGAAAATCAGAAGAAGTAATCAATAGATTAGCCGCTCTTTCTTCATTCAATAGAATTGGTGAAACCGATGATATTGCCAACGTTGTATTATTCTTAGCGACTGATGAAGCGAAATGGATTAACGCTCAGAATATTGGTGTTAATGGTGGAATGTCTTAATTTATTTAGTTATGAAAACATTTATAAACGCCATAATTTTAGGATTATTTGGAGCGGTTGCAGTTACCATTTCTTTTCTTTTTCAATGGCAAACTTGGGTTTTATTTTTGGCTTGGGTAAGTTATTACCTATTCGGAAAATCCATTAAAAATTCTATTCCAATTTTAATTCAGATAATCTTAGGAATCGTAATGGGAATAGCTATACAAACATCAAGTAAAATCTTTGTAGATTGGTTTGGGAGTATTGGTTTTCAATTGGCTGTATTCCTTTTTATTGGTTCTCTTGCATTTCTCACAAAAATAAAGGGATTAAACAATATTCCAGCTTGGTTTATTGGACTTATAATACTATTTGGAGCTCATCCAAAAATTGAAATAGAATCTATGATTGTACTTCTCATAACCATAGTAGCAGGATTTACATTTGCTTGGTTAAATGATACCTCTCTCAAAATTGTTTCAAAAAATATTTCAAAAATTAATAGATAAAAAAATGAAAATACTAAATAATAAAGTAGCATTAATTACGGGTTCTGCAAGAGGTTTAGGAAAGGCAATAGCAGAACGTTATGCTTCGCTAGGAGCTAATATAGTAATCAATTATTCAAGAGATAAAGCTTCTGCTGATGAAGTAGTATCGAACATTTCTGCCATGGGTGTTAAAGTTATTGCTGTTCAAGCTGATGTTAGTAAAGTAGCAGATATTCAAAAACTTTTTGATGAAGCTATTAATGCGTTTGGTAAAATTGATATTGTTGTGGCAAATGCAGGAATTGAAATGGTAGAAACTCCTGTTACAGCGTTTACCGAAGAACAGTTTGACCGTTTGTTTTCTATCAACACTAAAGGAGCTTATTTTACAATGCAGCAAGCTGCTAAAACTGTTGAAGATAAAGGTCGTATTATTTACATAGCTTCAAGTACTACTGCATTTCCCGTACAAGGTATGGCAGTATATGGTGGTAGTAAAATAACTCCGAGATATATGGTTGATGTATTGTCAAAAGAGATTGGGCATCGTGGTGTAACAGTAAATTCTATTATCCCTTTTGCCGTTGATCACTCCGGTATATTTGCTGAAGCAGGTAGTTATCCAGAGCTAAGAAAATCGTTGATAGATAGTTGTCCTATGAATCGATTAGCTGAAGTGGAAGATGTAGCAAATATTGCTGAATTTTTCGCGAGCGATTTATCATCATTTGTAAATGGTCAACATTTGTTAGTTAATGGTGGTGCAACTCAATAATTAATTTACATGAAAATTAAAAATATAATCTTCTTTTTGACTACAGGTTTATTCCTAGCCTGTGGTCAAAAAAAAAATTCAAATCAAATTCAATTAACTGCAATGGATACTACAAAATTGACAAATAAAACAGTTAAAGAAGCATTTGAAGCTTGGCAAAAAAGCGGATACTATTAATTGGTTGGCATTTTTTATTTCAGATGCAAAATTGCTAGATGATGGCAATCCTAGAGATTTTATTAAATTTTCAACTAAGACAATTGGCAGAGAATATTTTACAAGTATTGATAAAGTAGAGAATAATGGATTGGACATTTATGGACAATTCCATAGTGATACTTGGGGCGATTTTAGAACCTATTTTAAATTCTATCTTAACAAAGATGACAAAATTTATAGACTAGAAATTGGACAAGCTAATTATTAATTTAAAAATTTATTTCGTATTAAAACATTAATTAATATTGCTAAGCTTTATTTTTAAATACTTTTCTCAAAGTAATATCCCAAAAAGTATCAATTCAGTTTTTTTATCAAAAAAATATTCAAAACAAGAAGATGCTTTTTGGGAATAATTAATTATAAATTTTATGTTACCAAGGACTAATTTCTGTTTCAAAATCATTACTAAAGAAAAATCCAGTTGGGGCGTCATAGCTTGTTAAAGTATGTTTTATAATAAAATTAGCTGCACTTTCTACCGTACCAGGACCACTATAATTATTAAAATCCGTAGCAGTATAACCTGGATCAATAGCATTTACTTTAAAAGGTAAATCTTTAAGTTCATAGGCTAGTAAAATTGTATAAGTGTTTACAAGTGCCTTAGAAGGAACATAACTTGCTAATTTTACATTATAATATTTCCAATTGGGATTAGAATGTAAATTTAAAGAACCAAGACCAGACGTAATATTACTTATCCTTGGGGCTTCAGATTTTCTTAGTAAATCCATAAATATCTGAGTAACTCTTATTGTACCAAAATAATTAGTATCAAAAACTTCTTGAATATCGCCAATTTCTGTAGTTAAAACACTTTCTGGAAATCCTTTACTAATCCCTGCATTATTTATTAAAACATCTAATTTACCCTGTTCATTTTCTATAATATTTTTAGCCTCTAAAATTGTTTCTTCATTAGTAACATCAATTTTAATTGCTTTTACATTATGAAATCCATTTTTTAATAATTCTTTCACAACGATATTTCCTTTTTCAATATTTCTGCTCCCTAAGTAAACAAATAAACCTTTTTTAGAAAGTTGTTTCGCTGTTTCAAGACCAATACTTCTATTTGCTCCTGTAATTAATACTGTTTTCATATTTCTTTTTTTAAATTATAAAAACAAAATTAAAAAGCAAAAAAATGATAACATTTGCCATTTGGCAAAAAGCATTTTATCTTATATTTTTTCTAATTCTGCTTAAAGAAGATTGAGTAATTCCTAGATAAGATGCTAAATAAGATAGAGGAATTCTATTGGCAAGATTTGGATATTTTTCTAAAAAAATCAAATAACTTGTTGTGGCATCGTGTGCAACAATCGAACTAATTCTTTCCACTTTTTGAAGTAATGCTTTTGAAATTATTTTATGAACAATTAAATCCCATCCCACAATAGTGTTGAGTAATTCTTGCCAGTCTTTTTTATAGAATACTATAATTTTACAATCAGTTACAGCTTGCACATAAGCTATAGACGGTATTTGATTTTCAAAACTTTCTAAGTCAACAACTATATTATTTTCTTCAATAAAATATTTAGTAATTTCTTCACTTTTATTATTATAGTATGTTACCCTTGCAATCCCTTCAATTATAAAACCAAATTGTTGCGAAATCTTTCCAGCTTCTAAATAGTAATCATCTCGTTTAAGTTGTATTTGTTTTGCCTTATTTGATATCAAATCTATTTGTTGCTGGTTTAAATTGCCAAATTGCAAGATATAGTCAAAAAATTTTTTCATTCAGCTAAAGTAATATGAATTTTTAACCCTGTATTTGTCTTTTGTCAAAAAAAAATGAATTTATTTAATCTGTTCAACAAGTTCTAGTCGCTTTACAATGCTATTCTTTTTCAACAAGGTTCCAGGTGATAATACTGCATTGGCTCCAATTTTTGAATTATCTCCAACTAATGAGCCAAATTTATCACTCTTGGTTTCTATTATTTTGCTGTCATGTAATATTTTAATTTGTTTATTTTCTCTCTCGTTATAATGATTAGCACAAATGGAACCTGCTTCAAAATTTATGTTTTTACCAAGGATACTATTTCCAATATAGTTAAAATGAGCAACAGTTGTATTGTCAAAAAGTATAGATTGTTTTATTTCTGAACTTGGTCCAATTTTAACATGTTGGCTTAAAAAAAGTGGGCCTCTTAAGTATGCATTTGCACCAATAAAACTATTTTTAGAAACAATGATAGAGCCTTTCATAACTACGCCTTGTTCAATTGTCGCTGTTTTGTGTATGGCAATGTTATTTTCAATTACATATTCGTCACTTAATGTTTTTAAACATTCACGTAATATGTTGTCCAAATCGTTAATTAACTCCCATGGTTGTAAATTATTTTTTTTTAAAAATGTCTTTTCATAACCATCTATATATTCTTCAATTTCTATCATTATTTTTTAATTTTTTTATCTGTTTTTTAATTGATAATGGATCGATGTATATAATTTTACTTTTGCTATGTCTTCTTTTTTAGCACTGTGTATTACTTTTTCAAAACATTCTCCAATAGATTGACCGTTATTTTCAAAATAGGCGTTTTTAGTCCTTACTAGATATTGTTTTACTGTTGCATTCATTTTATTTATTCAACATTTTTGTTTTTACTTTGTTTTTTGGTATATAGTAAAGAAATTAAAATTTATAAATTTCTAATTTTAAAAGAAAAATAATTGTTTTACTATACTTTACATTCATTCTAGATGTAAGTTATTCAACAGTTACCATTTTGAGCCCAATTATTGAGACTATTAATGTACAAAGAAAAAAAATACGTAGAGCGGTAGCAGGTTCTTTAAAAACAAAGATACCAATTAAGACTGTACCAACTGCACCAATACCAGTCCAAATCGCATAAGCAGTTCCAATTGGTAAAGTTTGAGTCGCTTTGATAAGTAAAGTCATACTTAAAAAAAGAGCGAAAAGGAAGCCAATGTACCAAAAATACATTTCATTTCCTGTGGTTTGTTTGGCCTTACCTAAGCAATAAGCAAAACCCACTTCAAATAAGCCTGCAATGATTAAAATGACCCAGTTCATTTCTTTTTTTTGCAAAGATTGTTATTTGATAGCTATTGTTATTTTACAAATGTTAAAAAATAATTTATTTTAGTTCGGCTCTAATTCTACTTAAAGTTACTTGCGTAATACCTAAATAGGAAGCAATATAACCGAGTTGTACTCTTTGAATTACTTCAGGGTTATTTTTTAAGAGTTCTTTGTAGCGCTCAGTTGCTGTTTTAAATTGTTGTGCCAATAGCCTTTCTTCCGTTTTTATAAGTTCGATTTCTGCAAATTTTCTACCCCAATTGGCTATTTGAATGTCTTTTTCAAATAATTCTTGTAATTTTATTGCGTTAATTTCGTATAAGGTACTCTCTTCTAGCAATTCGATATCTTCGTAACCTTTTTCATTTAAAACATAGCTTTTCATAGAAATGATAGGGTCTCCTTCTTTACAAAATAAAAATGTAATTTCATTATCTAGTGTTGTTGTATAGATTCTTACAATTCCTTTTTTGATGAAATAAATACTACTTTCCATTTTATTTGCTCTAAGTACGATGTGTCCTTTTGGAAAAGAAACTTCGGTACTAATTTGTTTGAACAATAATTTTGAAGTTGAAGATAATGGGTAAATTGTATCGAGTATGGTGTCGAGAAGCATGTGTTGTTTTTACCTTTTTGAAATAGAAGTTAATTTTTCTCATTAATTGGAATGAAAAACAAAGATAAAAATTATACTTATGATTTAATTATAAGTAACCAAATTTACATTTACACGAAAATATTTCTAAACTAATGTTTCTTTTTTCTTTTTAATTTTATTATTGTAAGTCTGAGAAGAATATAGAATAAGTTAGACTGTTATTAGGGTATTTTTTCGAAAAAAGGATTGCAATAATTCAATTTAAAGAGATTATTAATAAAGTTACTGTTTATAATAGATATTGATGGTAGTTTTTTATTGTAATGCTTTGATAAATTTTTTCATTTCGTCTAAAGTACCTACAGTTATTCTAGTCCACTTTCCATTTTGTTCGTATATTCTTGTGCCTTCAATGTTATTTTCTTCTAAATTTTTAAAATAATCCTGAGGATAATTTTCTAATGAAAAATAAATGAAATTGGTATTTGAAGCCATGCATTTACAGTTAAGTTTGGTTAGTTCAAAAATGGTATAATCTCTTGCTGTTTTATTTAAAGAAAGACAATCGGAAACAAATTGATCATCTTTCAAAGACGCAATAGCAGCTAATTTTGAAAGAGCGCTCACACTATTATTTGTATTGGATTGCATTGCTATTAAATTGGCAATCATTTTGTTATTTGCGATAGCATAACCAATTCTTGCTCCAGCCAATCCATACATTTTTGAAAATGTTTTTGCAATAATCAAATTAGGGTATTTGTCAACAAGAGGGCAAAGAGACTGTTGATTTGTAAAATCTAAATAAGCTTCATCAATTAAAATAATTGAAGTAGATGGAATTTGGCCAACGAAATCTACTAACTCATTTCTTTCACATATGGTACTAGTTGGATTATTAGGATTACAGACATAAACCAGTCTAGTGTCTTTATTTACAGCTGCTATCATAGCGTTTAAGTCTGTTTTCATATCAACTGTAAGAGGTACTTTTTTTTCTTGTAAACCTAAATTTGCTAATGGTTCTGTCCAATAATTATAACTCGGGTTGGCTATTACATAGTTTCCTTTTTCTAAAGAAGCAAATTTTGCAACAAGATCTAAAATTTCGGTAGAACCAGCGCCCAATAAAATAGTATCATTTTTGATGTTGTTTTTTAGAGCAATATCAGAAATTAATTGTGTTCCTAAATCCCAATTATATCTATTACTGATATTTGAATTGTTTGCTAAAATTTTTCTAGCCAAGGGTGAAGGACCATAAGGGTTTTCATTTGAACGTAAATGAATTAAGTTATTATGGTTTTCAAAAGCATCAATAATTTCTTTTGATACACTAGGAGATGCATAAGAATTTACATTTGCCAATCCAATACCTGCAATTCCAAATCCTATTTGTTTTAACCAAAGTCTTCTACTATTTTTCATTTTATCTTTTACTCTATTAGACTTTTACAAAGAGAGTTCGTTACAGCATAGGAGTGTTAAAGTTAGCATTAACTCATTGATATATGGTAAGATGAAGTACTAATCTGTCGAAGTTTAGATGGGTGTAAAAAGTTGCTTTCACTTTATTATTTTCCTTTTTTGCCATACATTTTAATTTAAAATTGGCAAAGGCTGCGAGAATACTATTACGCTTTGTTCGATAAGGATTTTTATTTTGCGAGTTTTTCTTTTATTTGTTTAAGAACAAACTCCATTTGGGTGTCTTTTTGTTCAAGAAAGTCTTCATAAGTTTGTGAAACTTCGTAGTCAGGAATAATACCTCTATTGTATATTTGATTTGAATCTTTTGAAACATCTTGTTCTAAATTAACAACCGAAAAAAATGTTTCAATTTTAGATTCTGGTAGAATATATCCCAAAGGAGTATGTCCATTATGACCATAATAACCGCCCATTGTTTCTTCTCCAACTACAGTTGTGTTTTCATTTCCTGTAACCATTGCAGCAAATAAACTTCCTGCTGAAGCGATAGCTGGACTTGTTAAAAGGTAGCAGTTTCCAGTAAAAGCATTTTCATTAGGTTCTCTTATTTGATGATCGCTACTTAACGGACCTTGGTAAAAATGATTCCCTTTTTCTAAATAAAAGTCTTCTTGAAACGTTTTATTGTATCCAATAACACCAAATGGTCTTAAAAAACGAGGAATTTTTGTGTAAATATATTTTAGATATGGTATTTTTTTAAAGCTAATCCAAGCTTGTTTGTTTTCTTGGAACTTCCTTTGGGTTAAATAGGAATATGTAACTAAATCGTTAGGATCGGTACCTCCACCATTCTGACGAATATCTATAATTAAGTTTTGTGTTTTTTCGGTTTTAATCTTATAAAAAATACTATCCAGAAAGGTTAGGTAGTTTTTATGCGTATTCGTTGTTTCATTTCCCATATTAAAAGTATGAACCGTTAAAATGCCAGTTGAATTATCTACTTGTTTGTACTTATATTTTTGATTTTCTTTTAAGTTAGCATAATAAATTTGATCATATGGTTTTGAATATCTTTCGTTAAAATGTTTATAATACTCTGAATAACTACAACTTTTTAAATCTATTTTTTCTTCTATATTAGCTTGATGCCTTTTAAAGGTAATCTTAAATTTTTCCTGTTGTCCAAAATTAATTCTGTAGAATTTTGAAAAATGAGTTCTCAAGCCAATTCTTTTTCCAGTGGTATTCTCACCATCAGTAGTGTAATATTTGTAAAGAGATTGAATGATTTCTGCTATTGATATTCCGTTAATTTCAATAATTTCTGAGCCAAGTGGAATTTCACCTTTTTCGTAATTGATTAACCATTTGCCATTAATCCATTTTATAGGATATGGAAAATATCCATAACTTTCTTTTCTTAGGTTTTTTAAATATTTTTCTGGTAATTTAGTGTCATTATGTAAACTACCTTCAAAATCGGTTAGTTGACAAATAATAGTATAAAATTCTCGATAGGTTGTGGAATGACTAATTTGCTTTTCAGCCCATTGATAAATACTATCTATTTCTTGTTTTGTTCGATATTTATATAAACCTGAATTTGCTGAAATGCGAATGTTTTTAAACACTTCTAGATCTTTTTGCATTTTTTTTTGCGAAAAAGAGTTGTCTATAGATTGGGCGAATAGGATATGAGATAAGATAACAAAAAGGATTGACAAGTAAATTGTTTTTTTCATTTGGATAGAATGTTCTTCAAATGTAGGTGTATGTTTAAAAGGACACTTGTATAATCTTGGCAATTACTAAATTTTAATGAGATTTTCTTGATATTTTTTTGGTGAAATACCTATAAACCGTTTAAAGGTTTTGGAAAAGTGTGCTAAATCAGCAAAATTGTATTCGTAAGCTAATTCGGTAAGTTCTGAAGTAGGAGTAATGTACATTTTACTAGAAAAAATTTTCTTCATTAAAATATAATTCATGGGTGTCATTCCAGTTGAAGCTTTAAATTTTTTTACAAATCCATATTTGTTAATGTTTGCCATTTTAGACAATTCGTTTAGACAAAATTTATGATTAATATGGTCTTCAATATACTGGTTGATTTCGTTGAAGTCGCTAAAAAGGTTTTCGGGATAGTCATTTTCATTTTCTAATGAATGTAATTGAATTGCCTTGACGAATTTTTTTAGAAAAAATGCAATTATTTCAGGATTACCAATATTCATCGCCTTTTTGAGTTCTAGAAATAATAGGTTGGTATTTTCATTGTTAATTTTTCTATCGAAAAAAGTAATGTTTTTTCCATTGAGGAGGTATTTCATTAAATCTTTTGATAGATAAATTGTATCAAATTTTAAGTTATTATGTTTATCTATCAAAGGGTTTGCGTGTATTTCATAAGGATTGGTAATTGAAATACTTCCTTTTTCGCTAAAAAGACTATGATTTTCAAACTCTATTTGTTCTATTCCGTTGTGTATAAGTGAAATGCAAAACGTTTCATGAAAATGTTTTGGGAAATCAGTGGTTTGGTTTTCTATGCTTATGTATTCTAAATTATCAAAAAACATTCTTATGTTGTTTGGTTTTTCTTTTCACGTTTAGCCTTTTATAATTGTGAACAGATTTGCTATGAATTGTAAAGATAGCAAATTTTCGAATTTTGATTTTTATACCACGATATTAAATGTTATATTCTATATTTTAAAATAGCCCTTTTTAGGATTCATTTTTGTACCAAAAAAAGTTCAAATTAAGTCTGAAAATAATAGGAAAAGAAAGGCGATGTAATCTACATCGCCAATCCATTTTCATTCAGTTTCTTTTTATTGATTAACCTTTAAATCAGTAGTATTTAGTATTTTTTTGTGTCATAATTTTATTTTTTGATAAGTACAACTTGTGTGGGTTTGTATTTTAAAACATAAATAATGCAAATGAGTAATCCTGTTAAAGTCATACCCACACCTACAAGCGAAGGATATGCGTAAGAAAATCCGAAAGTTAAAGGTATTCCTCCTAAATAAGCGCCTGTAGCATTGGCTACATTAAACGCAGCTTGCATAAATGCTGCACTCATCATTTCTGCATTGGGTGCCGCTTTTAACATCATGATATTTACAGGCGCAGCCAAAGACATAGACAATCCACCGCATAGAAAAGTAAGTAGTAATGATATCGTCGTATTTTCGGATAAAAAGAAAACACACAGCAAAGACAGCATCATCGCAAATAATAAGAATATACTCGCTTTGCCTACGCCAATTTTATCTGTTAGATAACCACCCAATAAGTTTCCTATAACCATACCACCACCTGCTAAAATCATTACATATGCTACATTGCTTTCCGAAATATTAGAAATGTTTGTCATTAGTGGAGAAATATAACTCAGCCAAGTAAACAATCCACCAAAACCGATTGCTGTAATTAATAGAACATACCAACTTTGCGGATTTTTTAAAAATTGTAATTCCTCTGCAAATTGGGTGTTTTCCTTATTTTTAATTTCAGGAAGGTAGCGATAAATAAGTAACATCGTAATGATGCCTATAAGAGCGACAATAACAAAATACCAACTCCAATGGAAGGTTTGTCCAATGTATGTTACCAATGGAACCATGGCTAAATTAGCAAGTGTAAGTCCTGAAAATACAAAAGAAATGAATCGAGCTTCTTTTCCTTTTTGAGCAAGACGAGTGGCTACTACTGTACTGACACCAAAAAATGCTCCGTGAGGTAAACCAGATAAGAAGCGAGCGAACATCATTGTGATGTAATTAGGCGCAATGGCAGATAGACCATTAAAAATGGTAAACAAAACCATTAACCAAAGAAGTACTTTTTTGGGAGGAAATTTTACAGAATAGCCTACCAGTAAAGGTGCGCCAACAACCACTCCAAGCGCATAAGCAGAAATAAAATGTCCTGCTTCTGGAATACTAATGTGTAATGCATTTGCGATATCAGGTAGTAATCCCATAATGGTAAATTCGGTAGTACCAATTCCTAAACCACCAACAGCTAGTGGTAAAATTCTTTTATCTATCATTTTAAATTTTTAATATTAAATTTTTGTCTAATGAATAATCATTAGGTTGAAAAGCAACCATTTTATAATTTAGGCTAGTGAATCTAACCTTGTTCTAGTAGTAATAAACCTTTTAGGAGATGTAGAAAAAAATAGGCAGTTTGATCCATTTTTTTAAAGTTTTATAATGCAAAATTGTAAAATAAAACAAGATTTTTTTTGTACTTTTACGATAAATAATTGTATATTTTTGATACATTTTTATGAGAAAAACATTATTTGAACCTATAGAAATTCATGACTTTGAAGCTGCTATTTTTCCATTACCAAGTCATCGACACACTTATTATGAATTAGTGTATATTAGAAAAGGAAGTGGTTTGCATCATTTAAATAACAACGTATTTAGTTATAACATAGGTGATATTTTTATTATAAGTCCAGAAGACCAGCACTATTTTGAAATTAAAAAGCAAACGCATTTTACATTTATAAAATTTACCGACAGTTATTTCTCAGAACATAAAATGCATCGACCAGATGCATTGTTATTGTCTTCTCCCGAAGATATTATGCGAAATAAAATGCTGAAAGAAGTGAAGCTAAAAATGGACGAACCCTGTGTTTCCATTTTACGAAATACAGTAGAAAATATTGTAGCTTATAATTGCCGAAACGATATTGCTTCCTCACCGTTAGTTTATTACCAAATCTTATCAATTTTAGGATTAATTCGTGAAGCAGCCCAAAAGTTTAGCATTCGTTTAGATAAAACAAATCCCGATAAGAAAGAGTTAATTTCCTATATTCATGAAAATATTTACAATCCTGAATTGTTATTTGCTCAAAATATTGCTACTCATTTTCATATTGCTCCAGGTTATTTTAGTGCTTATTTCAAACGAAATTTTGAAATAAGTTATAGAAGTTATATCAATAAATATCGAGCTAAATTAATAGAAAAACGTTTGTTAGTGCCATCGCTTTCCATTCAAGAAATTGCTAATGAATTTGGTTTCAACGACATCAGTCATTTGAATAAAACCTTTAAAAAATATAAAGGAGTTAGTCCAAGTGCATTTAAAAAGTCGATTCCTAAATTAAAGAATTAATTTTTACGCTCTTTAGCACATATTTGCATTTATTTTTTTGAATAATTATAGGTGTTTATATCTTTTTATCATTTAAAAATTAGTTTTTAAATTAAATCTTTTTAAGAAAACAACAACCTTACTTTTCTTACATATTTTGTAAATCATATAAAATAATTTCATATATTTGGAATACAGATAGTTAAAAGTTTGATTTGAAAAAGTGTTTCTTATTTAATCGATGTTATTCCTTTGTAAATTTAGGGAAACAGATGGAATAACATTTTTAAGATTTTTAGACAATACAATTTCGAGTAGATGTTAATTTTGAACTGTTAATCAATTAACTTAACTAGACAAAATTATCATAGTGATTAGATAACTCACTTTTAAAGGCTCCATTTTGTGGAGCTTTTTTTGTTCTTAGAATTTAATAAAACTATGATTATTCTTTTTTAATTTTTTAATTTAGATTGATACTTTTCTAATACATCCCATATTCCGAAAAACGCCTGACTTCCTTCTTTACCTGAAAAGGAGGTGTTTACTATTAAAATGCGGCCTATATTATTTTTAGGATCAAAAAATAACATGGAAGCGATTCCTGGATCTCCTCCTGTATGACCAATATATCCCGAATAGCCAAACCCCATATAAATCCCAACATTGTAACTTTCATTGTAAGGGTTTCTTTCGTTTCTTTCGGTAAAGTTGTGGGCTTCTAATTGAGGTTGGTAAAATTCTTTATAGCTTTCTTTACTTAAAATTGTTCCATTTTCATTGTATCCTTTTATGAGTTCGGTGAGGTACAAACTCAAATCATGTACAGAAGTAATGAAATTTCCATCAGGATAAGTAGCTATACTATAAAAAGGTAAAACAGTTTTTGGATTCGAATAGAGTTTAGAATAATTTTTAAAATCAACATCACTAAAATGCCAACCTGAAGCCTCCATTTTTAAAGGGTCAAGTATATAGTCTTTGGTAAATTTATCAAAAGGTATTCCAGTAGCTTTTTCCAAAACAAATGCTGCCAAACTAGTTCCAGTATTGGAATATTCGTAGATTTCTCCAGGTTTATTTTTTAAATACGTTTCATTTGTATTCCATTTTCCGTTTTTAATTAATGTATTTTTGAGAAAGGTTTCCATCGATACAATAGAGTCTGCAGGATTAAACATTTGCATTTCATCAAAAACTAAACTAACGCCATCTAAATCTTGATGTTCTTTCAAAAAATAATTTTTCGTTAAATAAAAGTCGTTGTCAACTATACTTGAGGTGTGTGTAGCTAAATGTCTGATGGTTATTTCGTTATCTGGAAAGTTTGGGTTAACCACTTTGAATGGTAGATATTTATTGATTGGGTCATCTAATTTTAGTTTTCCTAATTCTTGAGCTTTGAGTAATGCTATACCTACAAAAGTTTTTGATATTGAACCAATGTTTTGTAGCGTTGAATCAGTGTATTTTTTATTTTGTTTTATGTCTGAAAATCCAAATCCATTTTGATACAAAACTCCTTTTTCATCAACAATTGCTACTGCAAAACCATTGAAAATTCCACTTTTGCTTAATTCAGTGATTTCATTAGTTAGTGAATCTTTTTGTGTATCTAATTGATATTCTTTTGTTTGAACTTCGTTTTTACAAGAAATCAAAAACAAAAAGGAAAATACGATTGCGTAAAATTGATTCATTTTTTGTGTTTTTTAAATATTACCAATTACTTTGACTAATCTTTTTTATAGGTTACTTCAACCTCTTGTAATTGAGAAATATCTTCTTCTAGTGTAATTTTACCTAAGTCCAAAAAATCGGAAACTTCACCAATGTAGATTGTTTCTTCTTTGGTTTTAAAACCTATATAAGTAAATTTAATTTTATAAGTTCCTTTTTTAACTGGAGTAATTGAAAAAGCACCGTTATCATCTGTAATTGTTCCAGATATAAAATCATTGCTAGGAACACTATGTAAAGTGACGTTTACATATGGTAATTCATTTTTATTAGTATCAATTATTTTTCCTGATAGAGTGGTTGTAGTATTCTGTTGTGAAAAAACAGTTGAAACAGTAAATAGAAATAGTAGAAAGGTTTTGATTTTGAAATACATTATTCTTGAATTTTTTTCAAATTTCAAAAATCAATCTGTAGTAAATCTGTTTTTTGTTTTTAAACAAAAAAACTCATTAAAATAATGAGTTTTTGATTTTAGGGGAAAAAGTGTGGTTCTTACTTAAGATTATTTTTAAAAAATGTTTCCAATTTATCAAATGGAATTACATCAACTTGATCGTATAAATCGGTATGCACTTTTCCAGGAATAATGAGTAATTCTTTAGGTTCGTTAGCAGCTTTGTAAGCATCTTCACTAAAATATTTTGAATGTGCATTTTCACCAGCAATTAGTAAAATCGGTCTTGGAGAAATTTCTTTAATGTAAGTCATAATTGGCATATTCATTAGAGCAATAGGCGACGTTATGGTCCAAGAGCTATTAGAATTGATGGATCTAGAGTGAAATCCTCTTTCTGTTTTATAATAATCAAAATATCCTTTTACAAATTCGGGCTCTCCACCTTCAATCTTTTCTGGTAATCCTAAACCAGATAAAGCTGTTTTCCCATTTTTTGCATCTACCCAACGTTGCTGACTTATCTGCTCTAACATTTGTGTACGTTGTTCTGGAGTTGTTGAATCGTAATACCCTTTTGCGGTTACTCTAGACATGTCATACATACTTGTCGTAGCCACAGCTTTAACCCGTTTGTCGACAGCTGTAGCATTTAATGCAAAACCGCCAAAGCCACAAATTCCAATAATTCCAACTTTTTCACGATTAACATTTTCTTGTATTCCTAAAAAATCAATAGCAGCACTAAAATCTTCAGTGTTAATCTCTGGAGATGATACATGACGAGGTTCTCCTCCGCTTTCTCCTGTATATGAAGGGTCAAAGGCTAATACTATAAAACCACGTTGTGCCATTTGGTTAGCATATAAGCCAGATGCTTGTTCTTTTACAGCACCAAAAGGACCACTAATTGCTAACGCAGGTAAATCTGTTCCTTGATTTTTGGGAAAGTATAAATCTCCAACTAATTCAATTCCGTAACGATTTTTGAACGTTACTTTTTTACGGGATACGTTTTCGTTTAATTCGAAAGTATAGTGTTCTTTAATTGTATTCATGGGTTCTGTTGTTTTATTTTGATTTAGTTTTTCTTTATCATTTTTATTACATGAGATAGTTACAAGTGAAAAAAAAGTAAAGAGTAAGTAGCAATACGTTTTCATAAGATTAAAGTTGTTTGTTTGCTGTGTTAAACTCAGAATCTAATACTGGTGATAGCCAAGTTACTTGTTCCTCTTCTTTGAAGTTGGTTATAGCAATATGTTTCATGGAAGAGTTTGCAGTTGCACCATGCCAATGCTCAATATTTTCAGGAATCACAATAACGTCACCTTTTTTTATAATTTGAGCTGATTTTCCTTTCTCTTGATATAGACCTATGCCTTCAGTAACAAGTAATACTTGTCCTTTTGGATGTGTATGCCAATGAGTTCTTGCGTCGACTTCAAAAGTGACACTTCCTATTGAAAACTCATTGTTTTTGTCTTTCGTCAATAGCGGATGTATAAAAGCGTTTCCGCTAAACCAGTTGTTTGGTAATTTTTGCCCTTTTGGATAGAGGACAGCTGTGTCTTGATTTTCCATTTTTTCTTGATTTTTTCCATTATTACAAGCTATAATAACAAATACAAATAATGTTGTTATCCATAGTTCTTTTTTCATTTTGTATGGTATTAATTGTACAATGCAAAGCTACTTTTGTTAACAATGTACTATATAATAGAAATCAATCTAATAATTAAGAAAATCAAACAGAAGAAGTTCTAACAGTAGTAGGATTTAAACCCGTTTGTTTTTTGAAGAAATTATTAAAATAAGTTGGATAATCAAATCCTAAGGCATAGGCTATTTCTGAGATATTCCAATCGGTATGTTGTAAAATAGCTTTAGCTTCATTTATAATTCGTTCTGAAATATGGGTTGTTGTAGTTTTTCCAGTAACTTCTTTTACCGCTCTGTTTAATGAATTTACATGAACAGAGAGTACATCAGCATAATCTTTAGCTGTTTTGAGTAATAAAGGGTTTTCTGGATTTTCAATAGGGAATTGTCTTTCCAAAAGTTCCATAAATACTCTAGTAAGTCGAGCAGCGCTACTTTTTTCTTGATTGAAATTCTCAGATGGTTTTAATTTTAAAGATTCGTGTAAAATCAAGTCGATATAATTACGGATTAAATCATCTTTGAACTTATAATCAGATTGTTGTTCTTCAATCATTTTTTCAAATAAACCATTTAAAAACAATCGTTGTGTTTCTGATATTTCCAATATAGGAGTGCCGCCTACGCTAAACAAAGGCGATTTTTGTAGATTAATGGAGTGTTTTCCAGAGATAAAGAAATCCTCTGAAAATAAAATAGTATAACCAACATATTTTGTTGAAAGCGTTTCCCAAGAATATGGAATATTGGGATTACCTAAGAATAAAATAGTTCCTTCGGCTTCAAAACTTCTATCTGCATAATGGATGCGACTCTTACCAGTAGTTAAACAGATTTTATAAAAATCTTTTCGACTGTAGACTTTGGTTGCATTGGCATCTTTTTCAATTTGAAAAACATTGAAACCTTTGAGTTTTAATTCACTATTATATTGAGATATACTTCTTTGCATAGTGCAAAGTTAAGAAATTCAAATCATAATGTATTTTTAAGTTACACTGTTTCATTAAAAAATAATAAAAAAAGGACAATTCTCATTGTCCTTTTTATCCGTATTTATTTTAAAGTTTCTTTTATTACGGTTGCTGCTTGTAAAATGGCTGTTTGTACTGCTGGAATTTCAGCTAAAGGATTTAATAAGCCATAATCGTGAATAAGTCCATTATAGCGAGTTAAAGTTACAGCAACACCAGCTTGTTCTAATTTCCTAGCATAATCTTCCCCTTCCTCTCTTAAGACATCATTTTCAGCGGTTTGTACGAGTGTTTTTGGTAAGCCTTTTAATTCATTAATGCTAGCTTGCAAGGGTGAAGCATATTTTTCTTTTCTCTTAGCCACATCTGGAAGATAATTATCCCAAAACCAAAGCATCATATTTCTAGTTAAGAAACGACCGTTTGCGAATAAATTATAGGATTCGTTATCAAAATTTGCATCGGTAACAGGCCATAATAATACTTGTAATTTAATTTCTGGACCTTTTTTATCTTTTGCCATTAATGCGGTTACTGCAGCCATGTTGCCACCCACGCTATTTCCTACAACTGCTAAATTGTTTCCGTTCACACCAATGTCTTTTCCATTTTTTGAAACCCATTCGGTTACAGCATAAATTTCATTAATTGCCGTTGGATATTTAGCTTCTGGAGATGGAGTATAATCTGGAAAAACAGCAACAGCACCACTATGAACCACTAAGTCGCGTACCAATCTTCGATGTGTTGGATAATCTCCTAAAACCCAACCACCACCATGTATGAAAATAAAAACAGGCGCATTTTTAGCCACTCCTTTTGGTTTTGTAATGTGAATAGGAACTTGGTAACCATTTTGTGAAATAGTACGCGTTGTTTCTTCAATGCCTGAATAATCTACTGTTACCGATTGTTGAGCGCCTACTAAAACTTGTCTTGCGTCGTTAGGACTTAACGCTTCAATTGGTTTCCCTGTTCCAGAATTGACTGCTTTTAGAAATGATTGTACCGAAGTAAAAATTAAAGGGTCATTTTCTCCTTTGAAGGTTCTTTCTTGTGCACTCGACAATGTGCTTAAAGATAACATGCTTGCTATTGCTATAATTGTTGTTTTCATTTTTTAAATTTTAAATTGTACTACGATTAATTTTGAGAGTTTAAATGTGCCTCTAAACTGATTTCCATATTATAAGCCTGACTTACCGGACAGGTTTCTTTTGCTTTTTGAGCAATTTCTAAAAAGCTTGCTTCTGAAATATCTTTAATTTTTGCTTGAAGTGTTAGTGCTGATTTTGTGATAACACCATTATCTAAAGTTATTACTGCTGTAGTTTCTAATTGATCAGGATGATAACCAGCAGTGGTTAAGTCTAAACTTAGTTTCATTGTAAAGCAGCCTGCATGTGCTGCTGCCATTAATTCTTCTGGATTGGTTCCAGTTCCATTATCAAAACGGGAAACAAAGGAATAAGGGGTTTGATTTAAAGTTGTGCTTTGTGAAGTTAAATGTCCTTTACCTTCTTTAATTGTACCATTCCAAATGGCTTTTGCAAATCTGTTCATAATGTGTGTTTTTAAATGATTAATTTTAACACTACAAAGATCTAACAGTTTGAGGTACAAAGACAGCATTGTATTTCCTTTTAAATTGTACATTTTTCCTTTTTATGGAAAAATATATCCTTTTAAGGTTCTTTTTGTTGATTAAATTGTTTTTTTTAAATAGAGTTACTGTATTTTTTTCTGAAGGTAACAGGACTGTCACCAGCTTTAAGCGTAAAAAGACGGTTGAAATAGGCAGGATCTTCATAACCTAACTGATAGGCTATTTCTTTTGCTGTCATAGTGGTGTGAATGAGTAATCTTTTAGCTTCTAGTATAATTCTATCTTTGATAATTTCATTAGGTTGTGCCAAGCCTAATTTTTTAAATTTATTTGTAATGGTTTTTGGAGCAATATGTAATATATCAGCATAATCGGCAACTGTATGTTTTTCTTTAAAATGAATTTCAACCAATAAACTAAATTGTCTAAAAAACTCCATTTCTACATCATTACTAATCATTTCTTGACCTAATTGTTGTTTTTTCCAGGCTCTTGCTGCTCGAAGTAGTATTTGTTTTAAACAAATACGAATCATTTCTTCTTCAGAACTATCTTGTAGTTCTAGTTCTTCTTCAATTTGTTGTAATAAACTTACAATTCTTTTTTGTGTAGTTTCTGATAAAACGGTCATAGGCATGTTATAAATATTATTGAATAACAAGCCATCGCAAGCTACTTCTGCATCGTGAATTTGGACACAATAAAAGTCACGGTTGTAAAAAAGAAAATAGCCAGCTTCTTTTCCTGTTTTTTGAATTTGTAGGAATTGATTGGTATTCACAAAAAATAAAGATTCTTGAGAGGTTTTATATGTTGTAAAATCTATTGTTAAAGTATAGCCTTTGGGTAAAAAAAGTATTTTAATTAGCGATTTGTATTGCTCTTCGGTATTAATTTTAGTAAATGTAGTTTCGTTAATAGGTTCTAATCCTATTTTTTTATAGCTTGATTCAAATATATTCTGGTTTTTCATACGCTTACCTATTAATTGTATCGCGAAAATAAGAATTATTCTACTCTAAAAGTATAAAATGAGATATTAGGAATGACTTTCTGTAAGTGCAACTTTTCTTCCATCGACATCCTGAATAGTCGCGGTGTAACCATAAGGAGTTGCTTTTGGAAGAGATAATATCTTCCAATTAGCGTTTTCCAATTGTGGCAATATTTCATTTAAATGAGATACTTCAAAACCTAATCTAGTAGAAATATCTGTTTTTTCTTCTGGTTTTGTTATAGGATAAATTTCAAATATAACACCATTTAACTCGGAAGCATAATGATAAGGACCTTTGCCATGATTATGGTATGAAAACGACATACCTAAAGCTTCATATTGGTCTTTAATTTGATGCAGTAAATGGGTTTTAATAACAATAAGGTTAATTGTCATGCGTTAGATTTTGGTAAATAAAATCGGCAATATCATGAACGTTTCCGTTCTTTTGATTGGTTAAGATTACGATGGTAATATCATCTTGTTTGTATCTTTTGGCAATACATTCATAATTTCCTGAAGAACCATGATGCATATGAGAGATTATTTTATTTTTACTCCATTCGCAACTTCCTAATGGCGATTGAATATTATCTCCGAAAATGGCTATTTCAGAAAGTAATTGTACCGACTTTTGAGAAATAATTTCATAGGAATCTAATTTTTTAAACCAATCGGCTAAATCTCTTGCTGTTGCAGTAAGGATGATGTTTTTAATCGCAATTTTATAATTGTCTTCTTTATAATTGGCATCAAAAGGTAAGGCTATTTCTGATTTACGTGAAAAGGGAAATTGTTCGTTTAGTTTAATATTTTTAAAATGATAAGGTTTGAAAATGTTTTTCTGTAAGTAATTTTCGTAACTCATTTTAGATACATTCTCAATTATTTTTATCAATAGAATAGGGTTGTTGTTAGAATATAAATAATTGGTCCCAGGTTGAAATTGTAATGAGTCTAGTTGTTGTAAATCATTAAAGACATCATCATAATTTACATTAATACCTTGACTAAAAAAGCGATTCCAATTAATTAAAGGTAATCCACTAGAATACTGTAAAAGGTTTTTTATTGTAATTTCTTCAGACCATTTGGGAAGATTTGGAATATATTGTGCTATTTTATCATCTACTTTTAACTGGTTTTGTTCTTCTAATTGCATGATTGCTACAGCTGGAAATTCTTTGTAAACAGAACCCACATTAAAACTGTATTTGTTATTTAAAAGTTTTGTTTTGGTTCCATCTGTATAACCAAAGGATTTTTCATAAACGGTTTTATTATTTTTTATAACTAATACGTTTCCGTTTAATTTACCTTCTTTATGTAAGTTTTCCAAATAAGTATTTATCGTATCGCTATTTGGGTTGCCAAAGAAAGTAAAGAATAATGGAAATAAAAGAGATTGAAACATGCTTGTTTTTTTGTTGATGAATGTACTCTTATACGACGTCAAAAAAACGAATTTGTTACACTTTTTGTTGATTTTCAATATGTTTTATTCAAATAAATTGGCGTAAATGCTTTTTTTAAAGGTATAATTAACATGTATTATCAATTATTGAATTTAAAAAAAACAGTTATTCTTGTCCTATTTTCGGGATAAGTTGGGTTAATAATGTTGCGTTATCTATTTTATTTTCTCTAATAGTTACAAAATATTTTGTTTGCCAAGACTGTGTTTTTAGAGCTTGTTTACTAGTTACTTCTCCCCAAGGTGGATATACACGAATGCCCCGTTTTCCTTCTTTTTGGTCTGAAGATATAATGGCATTTTCAGCCAAAACCGATTTTGGAAAAATAAACTGACCTATTTTTTCATTTTCAATTGTAGTTATAAAAATAAAATCTAAAGCATCAGTAACATGATAGGGCTCGGTTATTCCTTGTTGGTTTCTTTTCCAAATAGTTACAAATTGACCTACTTTAGTTGGAGTAATTTTAGCTACTCGGTGTTGTATTTTTTTGTCATTTAATTCAAAAGTGCAAGCACCATAATCTATTCCTTCAGTATTTAGGGAAAGATTAGTTATTTATAAATCATTTGCGTCGTAAAGTTTTTCTTTAATAATCCTTAAACTTTTAGGTAAAATAACTGATGAGGTAAGATTTTTTTCCATGTTTTTATTTTGTTTTTAAAAAGATACCTTCAATAGTGGCATTGTGACCAAATTGACCTGTGCAATAGCCATTTGTATAGGTAATATGAACAAAATCCTTATAAAACTGAACTTCAAAGTCACATTCCTCTGAATTAGGAAATGCATATGCAAAACTTAATTTTGGAAGAGCGATAGTATCTTTATCCACGATAGCCATATTTCGAGCAGGTTCGCTTGTGAAGCAATTTATTTCAAATGTAGCTTGATTCTCATTTATTTTTTCAATCGAAAAATTACCTTGAGCACCCGCTTCACTGTAACCATAACTGTAATTGCCAAATATTTCTTTGGTATTGGCTTTAATATTCTGTGCGATTAGATTGGTGTCTTTTACTGTTAAATCTAAAGGGAAATTTTTACGACTTTTGGGTGAAAACCATTCGCCTTTAAAATGATTTTCAGAAGTAATATTTCCCGTTATAATTCCAGTAATATTTCCTGTAGGTTCAAATTCTAATAAACGAAAATTACCATTTGAATTAAGGTTACCAATAACTTTTATAGGCTTTTTTTCTTTCGTATTAAGATATATAATTTCGCCTACGACAATTTCGTTTTCTATCTGATAATGTAAATAAACTGGAATAGATTGGTTAATATAGCCTTTC
This sequence comes from Flavobacterium sp. J27, assembly GCF_004303025.1. Classification (GTDB taxonomy): domain Bacteria; phylum Bacteroidota; class Bacteroidia; order Flavobacteriales; family Flavobacteriaceae; genus Flavobacterium. The sequence goes on from NZ_PJQW01000006.1 coordinate 256,341, forward strand.
CAAAATAGTTCTAGCGTATCTGTTATTTCAGGAGTTGTAATTGTAGTAGTAAGTGTGTCTTTTGTTTCTATAATAGGTGTTTCTTTTTCTTTTTTAGATTGGCAAGCGGTTAGTGTACAGGCTATTGTAATTAATAAAAATAGATTTTTCATGCGTAAATGTTTTGCCTAAAATTAAGTATAATCTTTGTTTTTATGCAAAAAAGAATCATTTTAATTTGTTTTCCAAAGCTTTTTAAAAGTATCCAAATTATGTGAAGTAATATCTTCATTTGCCATGAAAAGTCTTCCTGTATTGTCTTTGGGGTCAAATTGCATGATACATGATGCTCCTAAATCGGAACCGGTGTGTCCTACTTTCCCAGATTTGAAATACACAATAAAGATACCGATATTAGGTTCTTTTGCTGTGATGTTTTTTGGTTGCAGTTGAGTAGGAGTGAAGTTTTTTGAAAAATAGGTTTTCCATCCTTTCTCACTTAATAAATTACTTTTTCCATGATATCCTTTAATAAGTTCGATAAGATAAAGAGATAAATCGGTTATTGTAGTTTTTAAACCACCATCTGGATAAGTGTCATATGAATACAAGGCTAAAGGTTTGTCTTGCTCATCATATAAAGTAGCGAATTGATCTAAGGATATCTCATGATGAAACCAACCTGTATTTTTCATTTGTAGCGGAGTAAAAATATGTTCTTTGGTAAACTCATTAAAAGGTATTCCACTTGCTTTTTCAAGTATGTAAGCCGCAAGAGCGGCACCAATATTACTATAAGAATAATTTTTTCCTGCTTTATAATGGCTAAATAATGTAGCGGTTGTTTTTTTATTTTTATAAAAATAAGTGTAATAAAAATCCTGTAAAGTGTGTTTGGGCATTGTTGTAAAAGAATAAATACTATCATATATAGCTTCATTATCAACTATTCCAGAAGTATGAGTTGCTAAATGGCGTAAGGTAATACTATTGTTACCTTTGAGATGTGGATTTTGAATTTTAAAATCCAAATAAGTATTAATATTAGTGTCTAAATCGAGGATACCTTTTTCTTGAGCGATAAGTAGTGCAAGTCCAATAAAAGTTTTACTTACCGAACCAATGGGCTGAATAGTTTTTTCGCTATATTGTTTTTTTTCATCTACATTAGCGTAACCAAAGGTTTTTATGTTGATAATGCTGTCTTGATTCACTTGAGCAATGGCATAACCCGTAAACGTATCATTTTGACTTAAAAGGCTAGAAAAGCTAAGCATACAAAATATGAGAAATACTGCATTTGAAATTTTCATGATATTTGTTGTTTCTTATAAGACTTTTTTGCTTTTGCTTTGTTACAATATAGAAAAGTTTTGCTATAAGTTGTAAAAAACAAACCCTCATTATTTACTCATAACAAGGGTTTATTTTTTATAAAAAATAATTGATTTAAAATCCGTTTGCAATAGTTAAGAAATCATCTGCTTTTAAAGAAGCGCCACCTATTAATCCACCATCAACGTCTGGTTTTGAAAAAATTTCTTTTGCATTTTCTGGTTTTACGCTTCCACCATATAAAATAGTCAAGTTTTCTGCAATCTCATTTCCATATACTTTAGCCACTAAATTTCTAATAAAAGCATGCATTTCTTGTGCTTGTTCAGGGGAAGCAGTTTCCCCAGTACCAATAGCCCAAACAGGTTCGTATGCCAAAACAATTGAAATCCAGTCTTTTTTCTCTAAATGAAAAAGTCCGTCTCTTAATTGATATTCTACAATATTAAAATGATTGTTAGCCTGACGATCTTTTAATTCTTCTCCAAAGCAAAAAATAACACGCATGTCATGTTTTAAAGCGGTATCTACTTTATTGGCTAATAAAGCATCCGTTTCATGGAAATAAGCACGTCTTTCACTATGACCTAAAATAACTGTTTTTATACCAATATCTGTTAGCATACTTGCTGCAATTTCACCTGTATAAGCACCACCTTCTGCTTGATGCATATTTTGAGCAGCAACTGTAATCCCTTTATTTGCTACTTTATCTTGTGCTGCTTTTAGGTTTACAAATGTAGGCGCAACAATAATTTCTGCTTTTGTTTCTTGTTTTTTATTTAGTATTTCTTCTAATAAAGCTAGGGTTTCGGTATGTGTTTTATGCATTTTCCAATTACCAGCTACAATATTTTTTCTCATTATTTTTAGTTTAGTTTGTATTATAAATTGTAGAGTAAAAATTATATTACTGCTTTTTTTAATGTGTTGATTAATTTATTGTCATCGGCTTCAATGGCTTTAAACAAGACAATCTTCCCTTCCTTATTAACAATCATATATCTAGGAATCCAATCTAATTGTATTGCTGTTCCAAAAACCCCTTTCATACCGTCAGAAGTAAGATAATGTTCTCCTTTAACCTCGTATTTTTCAATGCCTTTTAGCCATGAGTCATAATTTTTATCCATTGAAATAAATACGTAAGTAGCTTCAGGAAATTCTTTTTGCAATGTTTTTACTTTTGGCATTCCTTTAATGCAATCTGGACACCAAGAAGCCCAAACATCTATTACTATTGTTTTGCCTTTATATTTTTCTAAGATTTCTTTAAATGTAATTGTTTCTTTTGAAGTGGTTGTCATTACATTTTCTAAAGCTTCTTTTTTAAATTCAGTATCTTGAGCATTTGAGCAAGAAGTAATGAATAATGCTAAGCTTAATAATGCGATTATTTTTTTCATTTTAAATTTTTATTTAATCAAATGTAAGGTTTCCGTTTTTTATTTTTGTTAATTAAAAGTAAAAAGCAATCATTTTGTTAGAGGGCCAACTTTTTCATGGTGAAAAAATTGTAATTTGATATGATCTGCTAACTGAATTATTGCATAATATAGTATTAGTATCATTGCTGTTTGATTTTACAGTTGTAATAATTGTAAAATCATATACACCAAAAGAGGTTGGAGTACCATTAAAATAGATATTAGTATCTGAAAACGTCACAGTAATACCTGGAGGAAAATTACCAGTAGTTTTGACTGAACTTATTGAGTATATACTATAACCAGAATTTGTTACTCCAACTGATATTGTATCAGAATAGGTCATCGTTGCAAAACCGTTAGTTAGATTCCTTTCTTCAATAATATAAGGATGTCTATCGCTTGTGCAATCTGAAGTAGATGATTCACAGCTTAAAAGGAAAAAGAAAGAAGAGATAAAAAAAATAAAGGATTTCATTATTATAAATTTATATTATCAATATCATTAAAATGAACTTTTTGAACAATTGTTCCTTTTTCCAAAACTACGATTCCAGGATTTGCTCTTACAATGGTTTTTAAAGTGGTAGGATCACAAAAATAATAGTCAAAGGTAAGGTTAAATTCTTTTTTAAACCCCTCTTTTAAGGCATCATCAGAAGCAGTTAAACCAATTACTTGATAGCCTTTAGCGGTTGCTTTTTGATTAAAAGCCTCTAATTTTTTCATACCTTTTTCTTTTGATTTATTCAAATCATAAGTAATTAGTAGCACTACTTTTGGTTCTTCCAAAATACTTTCAACATAATTTGCACCGTCTTTTTCAATTGTAAAATCATGAATAGGTGGAATGTATCCTTCTACAATGACTTTATCTTTTCTGTCCACAAATTCGGCACCTTCTGGCACTTTATTGTCCATTACATCTGCATATGGAATTTCGGTTTCTACTCCGTTTATTTTATAAATAAATACCATTTCATATTCACTTTTTGGAGCGCCTTCCGGAATTTCCATTCCTTTTTGAATATTGTTTCCTACTTTATAAGCTCTGAAATCTTTTATGGGTAAGTGCTGTAATACATAGAAAGCCATAAATAAACATAATGAATAAGCTCCTAAAACGGTTAAATTTAAAGCGGACTTACCGAATAGTGGTTTGATAAACTTTTGTCCAAAGAAAAGGATAATAACAAGAAACAATAAAATTAAATCTTTGATAAATGATTCAAATGGAGTTAATTTTAAAGCATCTCCAAAACAGCCACAATCTTTTACTTTATCGAAATACCATGAATAAAATGTTAGAAATGTAAAAAAAACAATCATTAAAAGTAAACTCCAAACCGTAAATTTTGTTTTAAATCCAATGAGTAACATGACTCCTAAAACGACTTCAAAAACGACTATGAAACAAGCTATTATTAATGCAAACGGAATTAAAAACTCCATATTTAGCACGTTTGCGTTGAAGTATTCTTCTAATTTATATGAAAACCCTAACGGATCATTTAATTTAATTAAACCAGAAATTATAAATAATATGCCTACTAAAATTCGGGCTGTTTGTGTAATTATATTTTTCATGAAATGTGTTTTTTCAAAGTTACTTTTTTTCAAAGTTGCAATTTGTAAATAAGATGTTAATCTCTTTAAAAGAAGTATTATTCTGCTTTTCCTAGATGAATTAAAGCAAAAACTGCATAGTTAATCATGTCTTGATAATTAGCATCGATACCTTCTGAGACAATCGTTTTTCCTTGATTATCTTCAATTTGTTTCACACGTAATAATTTTTGTAAAATTAAATCGGTTAAACTGCTCACACGCATATCTCTCCATGCTTCACCATAATCATGATTTTTATCTTCCATTAATTTTTTGGTAAGCGCAATTTTAGTATCATATAATTGCACGGCATCTTCAAAATTTAAATCAGGTTGGGTAGCAATGCCTTTCTCAATTTGGATTAAAGCCATGATACAATAGTTAATAATACCAATAAATTCTGAAGTTTCATCTTCATCAATTTTGCGAACTTCATTTTCTTGTAGTCCTCTAATGCGTTGTGCTTTGATGAATATTTGATCTGTTAAAGAAGGTAATCGTAAAATGCGCCAAGCCGTTCCATAATCTTTTGTTTTTTTGGTAAACAAATCGCGACATATTGTAATTATGGTATCATATTGTAGTGAAGTATTCTTCATTTATTCGGTATATTTGTATGAAATTTTTTCAAAAATAAAGAATATAGTATTAAGATAGAAGTATTCGATATAAAGATTTTTCTATTTTATGTTACAAAACCTCATAATAAACTGTAAACTCTTTTATGACGATTAATTGTAAAGGAAATTTAATAGACTTAAGTATTCCTAAAGTAATGGGAATTTTAAACACAACACCCGATTCATTTTATGATGGCGGGAAGTATAAAAATGATAAAGCTATTTTAGATCAGGTAGAAAAAATGCTATTTGACGGAGCTACTTTTATAGATATAGGAGCTTATTCTACTCAACCTGGAGCTACTTTTGTATCTGAAAATGAGGAAATAAATCGTTTGTTACCCATGATTGATTTGTTACTTGCAAAGTTTCCTGAAATAGTGCTCTCTGTGGATACATTTCGAAGTAATGTGGCCAAAAAAGCCGTAAATAACGGTGTTGTACTTGTTAATGATATTGCAGCAGGATTGTTAGACGAAAATATGTTATCAACTGTTGCGGAGTTACAAGTGCCTTATATTATGATGCATATGAAAGGTAATCCGCAAACCATGCAATCTTTAACAGAATATGACGATGTGGTAAAAGATATGTTGTTTTATTTTTCAGAACGGATACAAAAAGCAAGAAGTTTAGGCATTCATGATCTTGTTATTGATCCAGGTTTTGGTTTCGCAAAAACACTGGCGCACAATTATGAAATTGTGAAAAAATTAAATTATTTTAGTATCTTAGAACTACCTATTCTAGTGGGTATTTCTAGAAAATCAATGGTGTATAAATTATTAGAAACTAGTCCAAAAGAAGCTTTGAACGGAACGACTGTTATAAATACTATTGCTTTACAAAAAGGAGCTTCTATTTTAAGAGTTCACGATGTTAAAGAAGCGATTGAATGTATTACCATTTTTGAAGAACTAAAAAGATATTAAAAATAGAATCAATTACCCTATGAAATCAAATGTAATAAAAAGTGTCTTGCTTATTGGAATAATAACTTTTTTGTATTCTTGTAAAAAAGAAGACGTTTTGTTGCCACAAGCGAATATTTCTGTTATGAATACTATTGAAGACCATTCTCCGATTTATTTTTTTTATAAAACTAATGAAACGGATACTTTGGTAACTGTAAATGCTAAAAACAGCATTAGTACAACCAATTGGATTTTTAACATTGACAAGCGTTTGCCGTTGTATTTAATTATTCCAGAAATTAAAGTTCTACAATCAAAAAAGAAACGAGCAAGTCATACCAATGAGGAAGCGATGAATGTGTTTTCTTATTCTGATAGTATTGCTAAAAATTTAGCCTTTTTACCGTTTACCGATGTACAATATAAATATGACAAAGACTTTTCTAAATTTTATATTAAAGAGCATAGTGATTTGTATCTGAACTATTTCAACTTAACGGTTAATTTCAATAAGCATAACCAAATAACAGTTGATGGAAATGATGTTGAAAGAGAAGAATTTATTGCTTTTATTAAAGATTTTGCAGATTTTATGAGTGGTGGAAAAACGACTATTATTCATTTGAATTTTGACAAAAGGCTAACGTATGAGGATTATTTGCAAAATAAGATTTTGGCTTGGCAATTAACCTCAGAAAAGGTTCAGTTGTCTTCTTACGAATTCATTTACGATGAAGAACAGTTGCCTGAGTGTGGTTGTAAATTGTAAAAAGTCGATTATAGACATAAAAAAAGGTATCAAAATTTTGATACCTTTTTTTTATTTAAAATTCTATTTTTATTTATTTGAATTCCGACATAACATCGTCAGCTTTTTTCTTGTTTTTACCATTAGCCGCTTTTTTTTCAAATAATTTATCGATTTGGTTTAAAGTAAATGCTTTAGAAACACCAGTTACTTCATTGTTTTTGTTTTTACTCATAAACTGTACAAAAGTACGATCTAAGTTTTTAGAATAATGTAACCAAACAAACTGGTTTGGTAATTCTAGTTTAATATCTAATAATGGATCAGCATTAAAACCAGAAACAATAATTTCTTGAAGTTTAGCAAAATCATTATCAATATCTTTAAACCAGAAAGAACGTGTATTTGTTTCTTCTTCTTTTTCTACGTTTTTGTAGAAGAACGTATATTCATTACCTTCATTTTGAATAAACATATCATTTTGGCCAATGGAACCTAATCTTACTACAGGTGTAGTTTCAATCACTTTAATTTGGGCAAAGGCAATACAATTAGCGATTAATGCAAGGGCAATAATGACTTTTTTCATAACTTTTATCAGTTTGGGTTAAGTGTTATTTATTTTTGCTAAATATATGTTAAAAATTAATACTGGCAAAAAAAAAATGAGTGAAATAGACAATTAGTATGTATTTGTAAAAAATAAAATATAGATATCAAGGAGTTATCTTTGATACTTTTTTATTGATGATGATAGGGTTCATTTCTTAAAATTGTAAATCCTCTGTAAATTTGTTCGATAACAAATAAACGTACCATCTGATGAGAAAAAGTCATTTCTGATAACGAGACTTTTCCAACCGATTGTTTATAAACAGTTTCACTAAAGCCATATGGACCACCAATGACAAAGACTAAAGTTTTAATTCCTGCATTCATCTTTTTTTGTAAAAATTCGGAGAAACCTACACTTGAAAATGTTTTCCCATTCTCATCTAAAAGAATCAAATGATCAGTTGCTGTAATTTTGGAAAGAATCAATTCGCCTTCTTTTTCTTTTTGTTGGGCTTCACTTAAATTCTTTACGTTTTTTATATCGGGAATAATTTCTACATCAAATTTTACATAAAAACCTAAACGCTTGGTATACTCATCAATTAAAGCTTGTAAGTTTTTATTATCTGTTTTTCCGATGGTTAGTAATTTGATGTTCATGAAAGCAATTTGTCAATATGATAATTTGTTAATTCGAAAAGCATTAAATTCCAAATGGTTAATATTACTTTTTTTATTTTAATTATTTATTTTGGAGCATTTATACCAAAACTAAAATATTTATTTTTGGTTAAATTTATTCCACCATGAAAATAATTACTACCTCCTCCAGCAACTCTATACCATTTTGTCTCCCAACTATTATTCTTAATGTTATCCTCATTAATTCCTAATACATATACAGTTTTATCTCCATTTTTATCGATTGAAGCACAAAATTGTCTTTTATATTTTCTTAAATCGATTTCAAATTCTTTTTCATAAGGATTAACATTTTCTTTACTCTTTTTGTTTAATTCTTTTATTGCTTGTGACAAAAGTTCTTCTGTTTGTAAAACCTCTTTTTTTGTTAAATCAAATGAGTTTTTTTCAATCTCATCGCAAACTAGCGCTATATAATTTTTTCTTTGAGAGTTTTGTATTAATTTTTCAGATAAATCTTCTTTTGATTTATTACAACTAACTAAAAAGAATAAAAAATATAAGAAAATTATATGGGTTTTCATTAGAATTAATATTTATTATAAATTACAATTTCTCCTTCAAATATTTCCCTGTAACCGAATTCTTATTTTTAACAACTTCTTCGGGTGTACCAAAAGCAATTAATTGACCACCGTTTTCACCCCCTTCTGGACCAATATCAATAATATAATCGGCACATTTTATCAAATCTAAATTGTGTTCAATGACGATAATGGAATGTCCTTTTTCTAGCAAAGCTTCAAAAGATTGTAGCAATTTTTTAATATCATGGAAATGTAAACCTGTCGTTGGTTCGTCAAAAACAAATAAGGCTTTATCTTTTATCGTTCCTTTTACCAAAAAGGAAGCTAATTTTATACGTTGGGCTTCACCACCAGAAAGAGTGGAAGATGATTGTCCTAATTGCACATAACCTAAACCTACATCTTGTAATGGTTGTAGTTTTTGAGTAATTTTGGTTTGTTTGTGAAGGGTAAAAAAGGCTACTGCATCATCAATTGTCATTTTTAAAATATCATCTATATTTTTACCTTCAAAAGTAACCTCTAAGATTTCTTTTTTGAAGCGTTTTCCATTACATGTTTCACATTCTAAGTGAACATCGGCCATAAATTGCATTTCTATAGTTACTTCACCATCTCCTTTACAGGTTTCACAACGACCTCCATCTACGTTAAATGAAAAATGTTTGGCTTGATATCCTCTTAATTTGGAAATGTTTTGCTTTGAAAATAAATCCCTGATGTCGTCATAGGCTTTTATGTAAGTAACAGGATTAGAACGTGAACTTCTACCAATCGGATTTTGGTCTACATATTCAATATGTTTAATGTTTGCAAAACTACCACTTAACTCGGTAAACTGACCTGCTTTTTCACCTACTCCTTCTAATTTTTTTTGAATAGCAGGGAATAAAATTTTCTTTACCAAAGTACTTTTTCCACTACCAGAAACACCAGTAATTACGGTAAGACAATCTAATGGGAAAGTAAAATCCTGATTTTTAAGATTGTTTTCTCGTGCTCCGATAACATCTATATGATTTTTAAACTTTCTGCGTTTTTGAGGAACAGTAATGGCTTCTTTTCCATTTAAATATTTAGCTGTTAAAGAATCTGCTCTTATGATTTCTTCATAAGTACCTTGCGCCACTAATTGACCTCCAAAAGTACCTGCTTCTGGACCAATATCAATAATCATATCTGCCGCTTTCATAATATCTTCATCATGTTCTACTACAATAACGGTATTTCCTAAATCGCGAAGATTCTTTAATACATCTATTAAACGCTCTGTGTCTTTTGGGTGTAATCCAATACTTGGTTCATCTAAAATATACATGGAACCCACTAAACTACTTCCTAATGATGTAGCCAAATTAATACGTTGCGATTCTCCTCCAGAAAGAGAAGCCGAATTTCGGTTTAATGTTAAATAGCTTAAACCTACATTTGCCAGAAAACCTAAGCGATTGTTGATTTCAATAAGTAATCGTTTGGCTACTTTAGCATCGTATTCATTAAGTTCTAATTTTTTAAAGAACTCAATTAAATTAACGATAGGTAAATCTACTAATTCGGTAATCGTGTGATTGGCAATTTTAATATTGTTTGCTTCAGGACGCAATCTTTTTCCTTTGCACTGCGTGCATTTGGTTTTCCCTCTATAACGAGATAATAAGACACGATTCTGAATTTTATAGTTCTTTTCTTCTAATTCGGTAAAGAAATCATGTAAACCTATAAAATATTTGTTTCCATCCCAAATGAGTTGCTTTTGTTCTTTTGTTAGTTCAAAGAATGATTTGTGAATTGGGAAATCAAATTTGTAAGCATTGTTTACCAATTGATCTCTAAACCAACTCATGCTATCGCCTCTCCAAGGGAAAATAGCGTTTTCATATACAGATAAAGAGGTGTTTGGTATGACTAAATCTTCATCAATCCCAATTATATTTCCATAACCCTCGCATTTTGGACACGCGCCGTATGGATTGTTGAAACTGAACAAATGAACATTTGGTTCTAAGAATGTCATACCATCCAATTCAAAGTTTGAACTGTAATGATGTCTTTTTTGAGTGGCCAATTCTTGTAAGTAACAGGCACCTTTACCTTCGTAAAAAGCAGTTTGAATGGCATCTGCTAATCGATTGTAAAATTCTTCTTCTTCTTTTACAACAATACGATCTATAATTAAAAATAGTTCTTTTTCTAAGGTTTTTGTAGTAGGTGTAAATTCGTCCAAACGAACCATTTCATTATCTACTAAAATACGAGCAAAGCCTTGCTGAAGCAATACCTTCAATTTATCTTCCAAAGGTCTGCCTTTTTCTAAATGAATAGGAGCTAGCAATAGCCATTTTGAATCTAATTCAAAAGTTTTAATGTCTTGCACTACATCTGTCACAGTGTCTTTTTTTACTTCTTTGCCTGAAATAGGAGAGTAGGTTTTACCAATTCTTGCATATAAAAGTTTTAAATAATCATATATTTCTGTAGAAGTACCTACTGTAGAGCGTGCATTAGTGGTGTTTACTTTCTGTTCAATAGCAATAGCTGGAGCTATACCTTTTATGTATTCAACTTTTGGTTTGTCTAAACGACCTAAAAATTGTCTGGCATAAGAAGATAAGCTCTCTACATATCGTCTTTGTCCTTCTGCATATAAGGTGTCAAAAGCCAAACTAGATTTTCCTGAACCAGATAAACCAGTAATTACAACTAGTTTGTTTCTTGGTATTGCTACATCCAAATTCTTTAGGTTATGCAATTGTGCTCCTTTAATAAGAATATTTTTCTTTGGTTCTAGTTTTGAAAAGTCGGTTTTTATCATGATAAAATGTAAAGAAATGCAAAGATAATTAATCTATAATTAGTTCTCAACATGCATGGCGTTCATTTTGTTAGAAGTAACAAAATTTTAAAAAAATGTAAATAATGTGAAGCTTTCGAAGTTTTAACTACCTATACAATACCTATACGAAACCGTTGTAAATACTTGTTGTTGTATGCTTTTTTTGTTTTTTTTTGCCACTATAAAAGCACAATTTGTCAAGATTTTTGTAAGGTTTAGGTTGAGTTAAAAATAAATGTTTTTTTGTATAGTTTCTATAACAATCATTTTGTAAAAGCATACCTCTTAAGTTTTAAATTTAATTATTCTTAATTTTTAACTAATTTAAAAACATATTATGAAAAAAATTACTCTTTTAATTATGATTTTAGGAATTACTATAGGGTATTCCCAATCTTTTCCTTTAGATTTTTCTGATCCTTTAGATTTAATGACAGGTTATGAAGGATGTAATGTTACTTTAGTAGACGATTCTGGTAATATGGTAGCTCAAGTAGTGGGTGGAGGTCAACTTTATGATACTGCTCAATTAGAACTGGCTGAAAACTTGGATTTATCTGATGATGCTAACAATACCATCACTTTTATGATTAAGCCAATGAATGGTACTACTTCTGGAAATCATTTGTTAAAATTTGAAGGAGGTATAGGAGGTCCATCTACTGTAGAATTACCTTTTACTACTTCAGGGACTTCTTGGCAATCAGTTACTTTAGATTTTGGAAGTGGTTTAGGAAATTATTCTAAGGTGGTTCTTTTTACAGATTTTGCTAACTATGAAACCGATACTTATTGGGTAGATAATTTTGCAGGAGGAACTAATGTAGCTCCACCACCTCCATTACCAACGCCTTCAGGACCAGCACCAATACCTACAGCAGATCCAGCTACTGTAGTTAGCATGTATGGCGAAAGCTATCCTAATACCTATCAATATTCTTTTGGAACTGCTTCTGATGTTGATTTAGATTCTGGTCCTGATGTAAATAATGCGTTAAAAATTAATTTTGCTATAGCTGGTTTTGGAGCCGGTTATAATGAAACAAATGTTACTACAGCACAATATGTACATTTTGATTATTGGACTAGTGATGCAACTACTTTTGGGTTGTATTTAATTTCTAATAGTCCCGTTTTAGAATACGTTTATAGATTACCTGATCAAGAAGCAATTGTTCAGAATACTTGGAAAAGTGTTACTATTCCGATGTCTTATTTTACAGATTTAGGTTTTAATCCCACCACTTGGTTTCAATATAAATTTGATGTTTTAACAGCAACGCCTGGAACTGTTTATTTTGATAATGTGTATTTTACATCAGCAGCGTTAGATGTTGCTGACTTTGAATCATCTATAGTAAAAATGTATCCTAATCCAGGGACAAATTCATTGAATTTTCAATTAGAAACACCTGTAAAAGATGTAAAAATCTACAATCAATTAGGGCAGAGTGTACTTGTGAAAAAGGTTGAAAGTAGTGCCTTTTCATTAGATGTAACCGCATTACCAATAGGACAGTATTTTGTTAATTTGTTATCAGAAAACACATCAATTACTAAAATATTTATTAAAAAGTAAAGTGCTTTATCAATAATTTTAAAAAAGGTATGCAAAGCATGCCTTTTTTTATATTTTTATGAATTAATTTGATTACTACAATTTTAAACGATTAAAAAATACTATTTTGAAAGTTACAATATATCTCTTCTTTTTATCATTTCTATCTGTTTTTTCGCAAGAGCTCCCTCCAATTGTAAAATATCCACAAAGCATTTATGCTGCTGGAAACCAAAATTGGATGATTGCACAAGATCGTAATCATGCTGTCTTTTTTGCGAATAACGAAGGACTTTTAGAATTTAATGGAGCTAATTGGGTTTTATACCCTTCTCCAAATGAAACTATTATTCGTTCAGTTTCAGCTATAGATGATAAAGTGTATACGGGAGCTTATATGGAGTTTGGTTATTGGTCGCGTAATAGTACAAATGAATTAGTTTATACTTCTTTGAGTACCAAAGTAAAAGAGAAGTTAATTGATGATGAGCAATTTTGGAATATACTCAATTATGAGCAATGGATTATTTTTCAATCGTTTAATCAGATCTATATTTATAATACAAAAACGGAAGAATTTAATGTCATTAGAGAAAATGAAACTATTATAAAATCCTACATTGTAAATCATGCTATCTATTTTCATGTAGCCAATAAAGGACTGTTTGAAATAGAAAATGGAAAAAGTAAATTAATTTCAGACGATCCAGTTTTTTTAAAGAATAAAATTGTTAATCTCTTTTTTATTAATGAACAATTATTGGTTCAAACCGAATTTTTAGGTTTTTTTAAATTGGATCAAGGGAATATAACCAAATACAGTTTGCCTTCTGATAACGAAATAATGTCTAGCAGCGTATATAGTAGTTTGTTGTTATCTGATGGTAATTTTGCAATTGGTACAGTTTCTAATGGAGTATTCATTCTAGATAGTGAAGGAAAAATAAAATATCATCTTACGCAAACTAAAGGATTGAGTAATAATACGGCTTTGTCTCTATATGAAGATATTGATAAAAATTTATGGATAGGTTTAGATAATGGAATTAACTGTATAAATCTGCAATCTCCTATAAAAAGTTTTTCAGATGATACAGGTTTTTTAGGTACTGTTTATACGTCTATAGTTTTTAAAGACAAATTATATGTTGGTACAAATCAAGGTTTGTTTGTTAAAAAAAACGAGGATACTTCTGGTTTTCAATTTATTGAAGGAACTAAAGGTCAGGTTTGGTCTTTGTTTGAAAACGATGATACGTTATTTTGTGGACACAATATAGGTACTTTTATTATTGAAAATGAATCAGCAAAACTTATTTATTCTGGTTCAGGTACTTGGAAATTTGAAAAAGTGCCTCATAGAAATGATTTGTTATTACAAGGAAACTATATTGGTTTAACCATTTTACAAAAGGTAAACAATCAATGGGGGTTTAGTCATAGAATAAAAGGGTTTGATTATTCATCCAAACATTTTGAAATTACAAATGCTTTAGAAGTTTATATTAGTCATGAATATAAAGGTGTTTTTAGATTGCAATTAGACAAAAATTATACTGAAGCGACTTCATTTTATACCTATACATCGCCTACAAAAGGAAAGAATTCATGCTTAATTAAATTTAATAATTCCATTTACTATGCTTATAAAGAAGGTGTTTATAAGTTAAATCCAAAATCTAAAAAATTTGTAAAAGATGAAAATTTAAGTGCTGTTTTTGAAAGAGATGAATATACTTCTGGAAAATTAATTGTAGATAAATCAAACCGGTTGTGGTTGTTTTCAAAAAATTACATCCATTATTTTTCATTGAGTAAATTAAGTAGTCAATTAAAGGAGAATGTAATTCCAATTCCAGCCTCGTTAACTAATTCCATGCTAGGTTATGAAAATATTACACAACTTTATAATTCTACTTATTTAATAGGTACAACAGATGGTTATTATACTATTAATTTGAATGATTTAACTTTTAAAAATTACAAACTTTCCATTTCTAATATTGCTATTAATAAATTGAATGAAAAATTAATAAGTTGCTCTATTGTTGAAAATGGTGTTTTTAAACACAATGAGAATAATATTATTTTTAATTATTCGGTTCCAGAATATAATAAATATATTAACGCAGAATATCAATTTTTATTAGATGGCTTTCAAAACGAATGGAGCGAATGGTCTGCAAAAACGAGTTCCAGTTTTAAAAATTTATCACCGGGTGACTATACTTTTAAAGTAAGAGCTAAAATTGCAAATTCAGAACCAGATGACATTGTTATGTATAAATTTACTATTTTAAAACCTTGGTATTTAACCAATGTAGCATTCCTTATTTATACCTTGTTATTGTTAATTATGGCTTATTATATAAATAAAGCGTACAAAAATTATTACCGACAAAAAGAACAAAAATTAATAGAAGAGAACAATCTATTATTAGAAATAAAAGAATTAGAAAATGCGCAACAATTGATGAAAATTAAAAACGAACAATTAGCGCAAGATGTAGATAGTAAGAATAGAGAATTGGCTGTTTCTACTATGAGTTTGATTAAAAAAGATGAATTACTGTCTTTAATAAAAGAAGATTTAAAAAATGCTCCAGAAATTACAAATAAAAGTGTAAAATCGGTTATTACAACCATTACAAAGAATATTAATAAAGAAGATTCTTGGAATATTTTTAAAGAAGCTTTTGATAATGCTGATAACGATTTTTTAAAGAAAGTAAAGCAAGATCATCCTACTTTAACTCCTAATGATTTGCGCTTATGTGCTTATTTAAGACTGAATTTATCATCTAAAGAAATAGCTCCGTTGCTAAATATTTCTGTACGAAGTGTAGAAATAAAAAGGTATAGGTTGCGTAAAAAGATGAATTTGGAACATGAACAAGGTTTGGTAGAGTACATCTTATCTTTTTAATACCTATACAAGTAAAAAAACACCTATACATTACCACAACATCAACGTTTTCGTTACTTTTTTTAAGATTTTTTTAAGATTACGGAATGCTTAAAAATAGGATGTTTTTTTATCAATAACGCAATAAAAATATATTTTTTTTGTAGTGTATATTTTTTGTTGAGGTTATTTTAAATTTATTATTAATTCATTCTTTTAATTTTAGCTTTTATAAACCGAAACAAATTATGAGATCAAATTTTTTACTAATTACATTTCTGTTATTAACATCTTTTGGGTTTAGTCAAACTGTAGATGTTTCTGGAACTGTTTTTGATTTGGGTACAGGAGAGCCTATACCTAGTGTTAACATCTTTGCTAAAGACTATAAGATTGGTACTTCTACTGATTTTGATGGTAATTTTACATTATCAAATGTCCCAGTAGGTGTTACCTTACTATTTAGTTATGTAGGTTATTCAGATTTTGAATATAAAGTAACTAAAGCTGAAGTTATAAAAATTAATATGACTCAGGACTTAAAAGCATTAGAAGAAATAATTGTTGTAGGTTATGGAACTAAAGCGAAAAAAGATGTTACTGGATCGGTTGCTGTTGTTGATAGTAAAGTAATTGAAGATCTTCGACCTATTAAAGCGGAATCGGCTTTACAAGGAACAGTAGCAGGTGTTTATGTTTCTTCTGGTTCTGGTGCTCCTGGTGCAGGTATAAATATTAGAATTAGAGGTATTTCTTCAAATGGAGATAATGGACCATTAGTACTTATAGATGGTTATGAAGGTAACATGGATTTGTTAAATCCTTCAGATATTGAATCTTATACTGTATTAAAAGACGCGCAAGCTTCTGTTTATGGTGCTAAAGGAGCAAATGGAGTTATCTTAATTACTACTAAACAAGGTAAAAAGAATTCTAAAACAAAGATTTCTATCAATTCTTATACAGGATTTCAAGAAACCACTAAAAAATTAAATGTTTTAAATGCTACTGAATATGCGTTGCTTTTAAATGAAAGTTATGCAAATGCTGGTTTAACATTGCCTTATCCTAATGTTAGTGGGTTTGGTGTAGGTACTAACTGGCAAGATGAAGTATTTGATAGAGCTCCAATCACCAATAATGATATTTCTATTTCAGGAGGTTCTGAAAAAATTACCTATGCTTTTAGTGCTTCAAAAATTAATCAAGAAGGGATTGTTGGTTTAAATAAATCAGGATTTGATAGAGGTACTGTAAGAGTGGCTGTTGGAGTAGATTTATATGATAATTTAAAATTAAAAACCAACTTTATCTATACCGATTTTAATAGACAAGGCTTAAATGAAAACGGCTTAGGTTCTGTTTTATTTAATGCAATTAATGTACCTTCAGTATTTTCAGTATACGATGCTAGTGGTAACTATACTTTAGTACCAGCTACACCAGGTTATGGTTTAGAGGTAATTAATCCATTGGCACAAATTCAAAACACTTACAATAGCTATAATCAAGAACGTTTAAATGGATCTATAAGCTTAGAATATAAAGTATTTAGTGATTTAAAAATAACTTCACGTTATGGTTTTCAAAGAGGAAATAGTGTAGGGAAGACTTTTAATATGCTAGTTGACTATGGCGATGGTAAAGTTTTTAATAATGTAAGTCAGAGTAATGTAAATCAAAGTGCAGAAAAATTTAGTAATTTTACTTTTGATGTATTTGCTGAATATCAAAAAACACTTTTTACGGATCATAATTTTAAATTAACCTTAGGGGGTACATTACATGAAGCCAATGGAGAAGGTTTATTCGCTACTGGTTATGATGTGCCTAATAATTCTTGGGAGTATGCAGATATAGCTTTAGCTAATGGTTTACCGTTGGAGCCTGTAAAAACAAATAGTTCGTATAAAGCTACTCCATACAAAAGACCTTCATTGTTTGCTACTTTAGATTATAATTTCAGAGAAAAATATTTATTGTCGTTTATCTTTAGAAGAGATCAATCATCAAGGTTTGGACCAGAATATAGTGTGGCTTATTTCAAATCTATCTTGGGAGGATGGATTATATCTGAAGAAGATTTCTTTAATAAAGATGGAAAAATTAATTTCTTAAAACTAAGAGCTAGTTATGGAACATTAGGAAATGATGCAATTGGTAATGATGCATTTCGTTCCTTATTAAATGGTGAAGCGGAATACATTTTTGATGGAAGTTTAACTACTGGAGTTGCAGTAGGAGGGATTACAAATCCAAATGTTAAATGGGAAACTGATACTAAGTTAGATATTGGATTAGATGCTAAAATGTTTAACAATAAATTAGAAATAACAGCAGATTACTATAATAATACCAGAAAGGATTTATTGATTCCAAATACACCAGTTTCAGGAATTGGAGGTGGTTCAGCACCAGGTTCTGGAAATCCAACTATAAATGCTGGTACTGTTGAAAATAAAGGTTTTGAATTGGCTTTAAACTATAAAGACAATATTAAAGATTTTAACTATGCTGTTGGTTTTAATATTACTACAATCAACAATAAAGTTACAGAAGTTAATAATGGTTCTGGATTTCTTGAAAGAGGCGCTTTTGGTGTAGGACAGCCAGCACCAGCAAGAATGCAGGTAGGACAAACTATTGGAGCGTTTTATGGATATCAAACCGATGGGATTTTTCAAAACCAAGCAGAAGTAAATGCACACCCATCACAAGTAGCATTAGGTGCCGAAGCGGTTCCTGGGGATATACGTTATAAAGACATCAATGGTGATGGAGTAATTAATTTAGATGATAGAACTTTTATTGGTAAACCAGTTGCCGATTATACTTTAGGATTTAATTTGAATTTAAGCTACAAAAATTTTGATTTTGTAGGTTATTCTTATGCTTCTGTAGGAAATGATATGATTCGTAATTATGAAAGAACGGAAAATAAATTAAATAAATTGAATTATGTTTTAGATAGATGGACAGGTGAAGGAACTTCTAATGAAGTGCCAAGAGTGACAGCCGGAGCTTCTGCAAATAATGTTTTTTCAGATTATTTTGTGGAAGATGCTTCTTTCTTGAGAATTCAAAACATACAATTAGGATATTCTTTACCCTCAAGTTTTATTCAGCATTCTAAATTATCAAAAGTAAGATTATATGCTTCTATAAATAACGTTTATACTTTTACAAAATATAGAGGGTATGATCCTGCAGCGAATAGTGGAGATCCAATTGCTGGGGGAATTGATTATGGTTTTTATCCTACTCCAAGAACTTATATGTTAGGATTAAATGTTACTTTTTAAAAAAATGACTATGAAAAAATATACAGTAAAAATTGGAATTATTCTGACATTAATAGTGTCATTAATTTCAGCATGTTCGGACGAATTTGTAAATGAAGCACCACCTTATTCAATTGATTCGGAAAATTATTTCAATTCAAAAGACGACTATGAAAAAGCATTAATTGGTGCATATGATATATTACAATCGTCTTATGTAAATGTATTATTAGGAGAAATTGCTTCAGATAATACCCTTTCTGGAGGAGAAAGTGCAACGGATGTAATTGGTTTCCAACAAATAGATGAAATGATTCACACTCCAGTAAATTCAAATTTAAAGGATATTTGGAATTGGATGTTTGCGGGAGTTTACAGAGCTAGTTATATTCTAGAATTTAAAGATAAAACCGATTTTGACGGTAAAGAACAAATCATTGCAGAAGCAAGATTTTTAAAAGCATACTATAACTTTGAATTAGTGAAATGGTTTGGTCCAATTCCGATTAAGGAGGATCAAAGATTTAATGCAAGTGATGTGGAAGCACTTCCTCGTTCTCCAGTTTCAGAAGTATATGCGAATATTGAAAGTGATTTATTGTTTGCAATTGATAACTTAAATCCTGTAGCTTCTCAACAAGGAAGAGCGACAAAAGGAGCAGCTCAAGCACTTTTAGGAAAAGTATATCTATACCAAAACAAATTTGTAAATGCATCTACTATTTTAGAACAAGTTATTTTAGATGGAAACTATTCTCTAGTTACGGATTATTCAACTCTTTTTGAAAATAATGCAGAAAATGGACCAGAATCTGTTTTTGAAGTGCAATATTTTGATGGTCAAGGTGCAGGTTTTGGATGTTTACAATGCAGTGAAGGAAATGTTGCTGTTGGGTTTAATGGTATTAGAAATTATAACGGGCCATTATTTGACTCTGGTTATAGTTTTAATGTGCCTACAGCAGATGTTTATAATGCCTTTGAAGTAGGAGATAATAGAAGAGATATTGCCATTTTGAATATTGTAGATTGGGCGAACACAACTGGAGCTACTTACGGTGAAGGATATAAGCATACAGGTTATTTTAATCGTAAATATTTACCACGTCAAGGAGATTCTAATGTGGGTGATCAAAATTTAACGAACCCAAATAATTACAGAGCTATTCGTTATGCTGATGTTTTATTAATGGCAGCTGAAGCTTTTAATAGAGGAGGCATAGACGATACTAAAGCAAGACTGTATTTAAATATGGTAAGAAGAAGAGCTTTTGGCGATACAAATCATGATATTTCTGCTTCAGGTGCTGCATTAACTGATTTTATTTTGGAAGAAAGAAGATTAGAATTAGTTGGTGAAGGACATCGCTTCTTCGACTTAGTAAGAACGAATAGAGCAGTAGGAACTATTCCAGGATTTACAGCTAATAAAAATGAAGTTTTTCCTGTCCCTTTTGAAGAAATTCAATTTTCTAACGGAAACTGGCAACAAAATTCTAACTATTAAAATTGACTAACATGAATAAAATAAAAATAGTAATTGGTCTTTTGGTATTAGCACTTTTTATAGGTTGTGCTAACGATGATGATACACTAAATTTAGATAGTATCAGCGCACCTAAAAATATTGCTGCTTTAATGACTATCAAGCAAGATAATTCGGGTAAAGTAACTATTTTACCTACAGGACAAGGTGTTTCTCAATATGAGATTTATTTTGGAGATGGTACCGCTGACCCTGCTTATGTTAATCCTGGCGCTTCTGTACAGCATGTGTATGCAGAAGGAACTTATCAAGTTAGAATTGTAGGTGTAACATTAGATGGTAAAAGAACTGAAACAACACAAGAATTAACAGTTTCGTTCATCGCACCAGAAAATTTAGATGTTGTTATCGCTCATGTACCAGGTAATAATTTAGCAATTACTGTACAAGCTACAGCAGATTATGAAACCTTTTTTCAAGTTTATTTTGGAGAAGACCCAAATCAAGTACCTGTAGATTTTATGCAAGGTGAAACAGTAAATTTTAGTTATGCAACTGTAGGAACATACACTGTTAGAGTAGTTGCTTTAAGTGGTGGTGTTGCTACTACAGAATATACTGAAGATGTTACAATAACTAATCCAGTTTTATTACCAATAACGTTTGAGTCGGCTACTTTAAGTTATGATTTTGCAAGTTTTGGAGGAGCTAATACTGTTGTGGTTGCTAATCCTAGTGTAGATGCAAACAACGGTAGTGCTACTGTGGCTCGTTTAACTAAAAGTAATGGTTCTGAGGTTTGGGCTGGATCTTTAATCGAATTAGGAGAGCCTATCGATTTCTCAACTATGCAAAAGATTAAAATAAAATCTTGGGCACCACAAGCAGGTATTGTTGTTAAAATGAAATTAGAAAATCTTTTAGATTCAAATATTAATGTAGAAGTTGATGCCACAAATACAGTTGCTAATGCATGGGAAGAATTAGTTTTTGATTTTTCTGGAGTTAACAATGGAAATAATTACCAAAGAGTTGTAATATTCTATGATTTTGGAAACACAGGAACAGGAGCTGATTATTATTTTGATGATATCGAATTAACCTCTGGAGCACCATCAGTTGTATTACCATTGGATTTTGAATCGGCAACCTTAACGTATTCTTTTGATAATTTTGGTGGAGCAAATACGGTAGTCGATAATAATCCCGATGCTACAGGTATAAATGCCTCTTCAAAAGTAGGAAAACTTGTAAAAGCTAATGGAGCAGAAACATGGGCAGGTTCTTTTATAGAGTTAGGAAGTCCAATCAATTTTGCAACTATGCAAAAAATAAAAATGAAAGTTTGGTCACCACAAGCAGGTATTGTTGTTAAATTAAAACTAGAAAATTTAGCAAACGGTGCCACCATTAATACAGAATTAGATGCAACTACAACCCAATCTAATACATGGGAAGAACTTACTTATGATTTTACAGGTATCAATAATGCAAATAATTATCAAAGAGTTGTAGTGTTCTTCGATTTTGGAAATGCTGGTACTGGAGCTTCTTATTATTTTGATGATATACAATTATCCAACTAAAAAAGACTTAAAATGAACAAATTAAAAAATTATATTTTATTATCATTGACACTAATTTTAACTTTTAGTTGTCAAGAAGAAGATAAAAGTTTTGGAGACATAAATGCTCCAACAAATTTGGTAATTCAAGCTGAAATACAAGGGCAAGACTCATCTAATCCTTATGGTGATGGTTCAGGAATAGTTACTTTTACGGCTCATGCAAATAATGCTATTTCTTATAAATTTGTTTTTAGTGATGGAACTTCACAAAATGCACCAAACGGCACTTATAAAAAGCGTTTCACTCAAACAGGAATTAATGTATATAATGTAACTGTTGTAGCTTCTGGTAAAGGTGGAGTGGCAACAAATGGAACAATTAGTGTGGAAGTTAGAAGTGATTTTACAGATGATGAAGCCATCGACTTTTTAACTGGTGGAGCTAGTAAAAACTGGTATTGGTCAGCTTCTGAACCTGGTCACTTAGGAGTAGGACCAAATAGTACTGATGAAACTCAAAATTATTTTGGTTTTTGGTATCAAGCTGCCCCTTGGGAAAAAGCAGCTAGTCCAGATTCTAGTTGTTTATACGATAATGTGTTAACATTTACTAAAGATGGTGATGTATTAAAATATCAATTAGATAATGGAGGGAAGACATTTTTTAATACGGCTTTTGAAGGAGTTGTTGGAGGAAGTGCTGGTTCAGATATGTGTTATGATTATGATGCTTCAGGGGTAAAAATCGTTTCTTTAAGTCCTTCTGAATCAGTGGTGACAATGAATGCAAATGCCGCTACTCAAACAAGAGGTACTTTAATGAATTTTTCTGATAATGGATTTATGGGATATTACATTGGTCAAAGTACTTATGAAATTTTATCACTTACGGAAAATAGAATGGTTGTAAGAGCTATTATGGGGAACGATCCAGCATTAGCTTGGTATCACACTTTTACAACTACACAACCTGTACAAAATCCAGTGGTAGACTATACTAATTTAGTTTGGTTTGATGAATTTGATGTTGATGGAGCACCAGATCCAAATAAATGGGGATATGATTTAGGTGCTGGCGGCTGGGGAAATGCCGAGGCACAAACGTATACCAATAGTGCTACAAACTCAGTAGTATCTGGTGGAAATTTAGTAATTACTGCAATAAAATCGGGTTCTGACTATAATTCAGCACGATTAAAATCAGAAAATAAATTTGAATTTACTTATGGAAAAGTCGAAGTTCGTGCTAAACTTCCAGTTGGTGGCGGTACTTGGCCTGCTATCTGGATGCTAGGTGCAAATTACGATCAAGCTGGTTTCTCATGGCCTGCTTGTGGAGAAATTGATATTATGGAACATAAAGGTAATGTTCCTAATGTAATTCATGGAACGTTACATTATCCTGGTAATTCGGGTGGTAATGCAAATGGAAATACAACTACTATCACAAATGCTAGTTCTGAATTCCATATTTACAAAACGATTTGGAGTCCAACTTCAATTCAAATTTTTGTGGATGATGTATTATTTCATTCAGTGCCAAACTCAAATTCAGTACCATTCAATCATGACTTCTTCTTAATCTTAAATGTAGCTATGGGAGGAACATTTGGAGGAACCATAGATCCAGCATTTACGCAATCTTCTATGGAAGTGGATTATGTAAGAGTTTACCAATAATTTAAACTTTATAATAAAAAATATTTTATCATTTCAATCTTAAGAGAGTTTAGTATTATACTAGCTTTCTTAAGAATTGAAATATTATTACCTATTTCTAATGAAAATCAAACCTATTACATATAGTATTTTAATCGTTTCTTTTTTACTATTCGTTGGTTGTAATACTACCACTAATAAAACATCTTCATCCACTATTAAAGAAAGTGATTTAATTGATCAAAAAGTAGATTCTATTTTAAAATTAATGACTTTAGAAGAAAAAATTGGTCAAATGAATCAATATAATGGATTTTGGGAAATTACTGGTCCTGCTCCAAAAGATGGTCAGGCTGCTAAAAAGTATGAAGATTTAAAAAAAGGATTAGTAGGTTCTATGCTGAATGTGAAAGGAGCTAAAGATGTTTATACTTTACAAAAAATAGCTGTAGAGGAAACTAGATTAGGTATTCCTTTATTATTTGGTTTTGATGTTATTCATGGCTACAAAACCATCAGTCCTATTCCGCTAGCTGAAGCTGCCAGCTGGGATTTAGATGCTATTAAAAATTCGGCAGCTATTGCTGCTGAAGAAGCTGCAGCTGTAGGCATTAACTGGACTTTTGCACCAATGGTTGATATATCTAGAGATGCAAGATGGGGAAGAGTTATGGAAGGTGCTGGGGAAGATCCATTTTTAGGAAGTAAAATTGCTGAAGCTAGAATCAAAGGTTTTCAAGGAGAAGATTTATCTTCTAAAAAAACAGTTTTAGCTTGTGCAAAACATTTTGCAGGTTATGGTTTTGCTGAAGCAGGAAGAGATTATAATACAGTAGATGTAGGAGAGCAAACACTTCAAAACATCATTTTACCACCATTTAAAGCATCTGTTGACGCAGGAGTACGTACTTTCATGAATTCATTTAATGATTTAAATGGAATTCCTGCAACGGGTAATAAAATGTTGCAAAGAGATATTCTTAAAGGAGATTGGAACTTTAATGGTTTTATAGTTTCCGATTGGGGATCTATTAATGAAATGATTGCACATGGTTATGCTAAAGACAGCGAAAACGCTGCTGAAATAGCTGTGAATGCTGGTTCCGATATGGATATGGAATCCTATGCTTATGTTACTTACTTGAAAAAGTTAATTGATGAAGGAAAGGTAAAAGAAACTGATGTTGATGATGCAGCAAGAAGAATTTTAAGAACAAAATTTGAATTAGGGTTATTTGAAAACCCTTATAAATATTGTGATGAAGCGTATGAAAAAGCAACAGTTGGTAAAAAAGAATTCCACGAAGGCGTTTTAGATATCGCTAAAAAATCGATTGTTTTACTTAAAAATGATGATAATCTTTTACCATTGCAAAAATCAGGTAAAAAAATTGCATTAATTGGTGCTTTAGCTAACGATAAAACAAGTCCATTAGGGAGTTGGAGAATTGGAGCAGATGATGAAACTGCAGTATCAGTTTTAGAAGGAATGAATGCTTATGAGGGGAACCAACTTACCTACGCTAAAGGGGCTGATGTTGCTTTGGGTAGAACACAATTTATGTGGGAAACCAAAATTAACGAAACTGATACCTCAGAATTTTCTAAAGCAATTACTATTGCAAAAAATGCTGATGTGGTGGTAATGGTCTTGGGTGAACATGGTTTACAAACTGGTGAAGGAAGAAGTAGAGCAGATTTAGGATTGCCTGGTGTGCAACAACAATTGCTAGAAGCTATTTATAAAGTTAATAAAAATATTGTTTTAGTATTAAATAATGGAAGACCGTTAGCTATTCCTTGGGCTAAAGATAATGTTCCAGCAATCGTTGAAGCATGGCATTTAGGTACTCAATCTGGTAATGCAATAGCTCAAGTACTTTATGGTGATTATAATCCAAGCGGGAAATTACCAATGACTTTTCCAAGAAATGTAGGGCAAGTTCCATTATATTATAATTACAAAAATACAGGAAGACCTGTATTAAATGAACCAGAAAGTGTTTTTTGGTCACATTATATAGATGAAAAAAATACGCCTTTATATGCTTTTGGATATGGATTAAGCTATTCAAAATTTGAATATTCAAACTTAACATTAAGTAAAAAAACATTTCAACATGGAGAAAAAATTACCGTCTCTATAACTTTAAAAAATAATAGTAACACAAAAGGAAAAGAAGTGGTACAACTATATATTAGAGATTTAGTAGCTAGTTATACAAGACCAGTAAAAGAATTAAAAGATTTTAAAATGATAGAATTGAATCCTCAAGAGACGAAAAGAATATCTTTTGAAATTAATGAAGAACTTCTTTCTTTTTATACCAAAAATAAAAAATGGGAGACAGAACCTGGAGCGTTTAAAATTTTTATTGGGGGTAGTTCAGACAATACATTAGAAGATCAAATTCAATTTTTAAAGTAATATCATAATGAAAAAAATTTGTTTAATACTGTTCATTTTTAATATAGCTTTCGCTCAAAAACAATCTAGAAAATTAGTTTGGGAAGAAAATTTTAATGGGAAAGCTTTAGATACTACAGTTTGGAATTTTGAATTAGGAAATGGTTGCCCGAATATTTGCGGATGGGGAAATAATGAATCTCAAATTTACACTAAAGAGAATCATAAATTAGAGAAAGGATGTTTGGTAATTACTGCCAAATTCGATGGTAAAGTGTATACTTCTACCAGAATTACTACAAAAGATAAAAAAGAATTTCAATACGGTAGAATTGAAACAAAAGCGAAGTTACCTATCGGAACAGGTTTATGGCCAGCATTTTGGATGCTAGGTTCTAATATTTCGGAAGTGGGTTGGCCAAAAAGTGGTGAGATAGATATTTTAGAATATATCGGAAAAGAACCACATTATGTGTTTACTTCTCTTCACACACAAGATAGTCATGGAAATACAATTAATACAAAGAAAACAAAAATAGACAATATAGAAGAAGGATTTCACATTTATGCAATTGATTGGGATAAAGATAAAATTGCTTTTTATGTAGATGATACTTTGGTATATACATTTCAACCAGATGTGAAAGACGAAAACATTTGGCCTTTTAATCAACCCTTTTATTTCTTGATAAATATGGCAATTGGAGGAAATTTTGGCGGACCTGCAATTGATAATACAGTGTTTCCACAAGAATATCGTATTGATTATATTAAGGTATATCAATAAATTCGTGTGTGTTTGCTTAACCAATTATTTATAAAATAAATAGGCTGGATTTGGAGGATTTTGTAGAAGAATTATTGCTATTATTCTAAAGATAAGTCACGTTTCAATTTGAAACCTCTTAATAGAAAAATTCATTATTAATTAATAGAATTTATATGTAAACAAAACTATTTATAAACAGTTAACAAGCAAAAACATGAAAAAAACAAAACAAACTTATCTATTAAGTTGGAAACTTTTTTCCATCTTATTTATTACTACTTTAGGGTATAGCCAAGGTCCAATACCCTTCGAAATTAAAAACACATCAACTTTTAGTGATTCCGACTTGTATGTAGCCATTGTCGGAATTAATTACAACACAGGAGCTCATGTTTGGGTAGATGCTAAAACCAGTCAGGTTTACCCAATGAATTCTTCTTATAATACAGTTCAAGGTCCTACACCAGGAGGAAATCAAGGACCAGGAGGAAACGGAAAGTATGCTAATTGTTTTACTAAATTAAGCGAAATACCTAATAAAACATTTACTCTACCTCTTATAGCAGGATGTAGAGTCTTTATTTCCAAAGGTTCCCAAATGTATCTCTATTTCTTTGGATCAACTGGTGCTCCATCAGGTTATGCTGGTCACAATCCATTAAATCCTACCGATCCTAATAATGGCATTTTATACGAAATGATTGAATTAACAAATAACCAATATGGCTTCTTTGGTAATCCAACACGTGTTGATTCATACAAATACCCAATGGGATTAGAATTGTATGGTAATGGCTACTATAAAAGAGTAGGTGAATTAAAAAAACATGACGAAATTGTTGCCGCATTTAAAGCAAATGTGCCTACTGAATTTCAAGGATGTGTCAATAATACAACTGGAGAGATTACTGCTCCTTCAAAAACGCCAGCTTTTGCTGATGGAACTGGTGGTACAACTCCTGGACCTTATGCAAATTATTTAAAATCTTATATTGATGCCATTTGGAATAAATATAAAACCCAAGATTTAATTTTTTATGCAGGACAAGCCGGTGTATTCAAAGGTAGAGTTATTGGTGAACAATTAGAAATGGTAGGGCAATCTGGAGCTTTTGTCGGAAGAACTGGAAGAGTACAAAATAGACCATCCACTCAGGAAGCTTTAGAAGGTAAAGGGGTTTTAGACAGAAGATTAGTTGATGGTGATTTGGATTTAGTAATTCAAGCCCAACTTACCGCTGCAATTAATAGACATGTTGTAGATGTAACAACTGCTAATCCTGGTCAACAAAATTGGCATAATATTCCTTCTTTTTATCAAGCTAACCCAATGAATCATTATTCTAAATTTTGGCATTTACCAGGTATCAGTGTAGATAACCTTTCTTATGGTTTTGCTTATGATGATGTAGCTGATCATTCGCCATCATTACATACTACTCAGCCCACTAAAGCTGTAGCAGTTTTTGGTGGTTTTGGATATGGTGTACCAAGTGTAGCTACGGTATATAAACATTGTAATTATGGTGGATATGCTATTGGATTAGATGTGGGTAACTATACTTTAGGACAATTACAAGCTAAAGGAGTTTTAGATAACGATATTTCTTCTTTAAAAGTTCAAAATGGATATGAAGTGGTATTATATGCTAATGATAATTTCTCAGGAACGTCTATTATTGTTGGTTCAGATGATACTTGTTTAGTAGATAATAACTTTAATGATGTAGCTACTTCTGTAAGAGTTAGAACAACCACAAACACTTCATCTGTATTTATTCAAGCTGAAGATTATTCCGCAATGAATGGTATTCAAACGGAACCGACTACAGATACTGGAGGAGGTTTAAATGTTGGTTATGCAGACACAGGAGACTGGATGGCATATAACAATGTGACTTTCCCAACTAATGGCTCATATTTAATAGAATATCGAGTGGCAAGTGCCGTGAATGGCGCTCAAATTTCTTCAGACCTGAACGCTGGTTCTATTGTATTAGGTACAATAAATATACCAAATACAGGAGGTTGGCAGAATTGGCAAACGGTATCTCAAACTGTAAATGTGAATGCTGGAACGTATAATTTTGGAATTTTTATTCAAAATTCTGGAGTTAATTTAAATTGGTTTAGAATAACTAAAGTAGGCAACGCTCTTAGAATGGCATCTACTTCTGATGAAAAAGAGGAAGTAGTAACTATGTATCCAAATCCTGCTGAAAATATTTTGCATTTTAGCACACCTTTAGATAAAGCAACCATTCAGGTGGCAGATTTTCAAAGAGGTATTTATTTAAAAGTACCTAAAGCTGATGCAAATAGTTTGGATATTTCAAATTTACAACCTGGTATTTATGCAGTTATTATTGAAAAAGACGGTGTAAAAACAGAAATGAAATTCATAAAAAAATAAGGTTGATAAGCGCTCAAATGATACTAAATGTAAGTTTGAGCGCTTTTATTAGGAATCATTTTTAAACGTATAATACTTTTGTTTGAAGAAGAAAAATGTTTTGAAAATGAATAGTTTAAGTCTTTTTTTTTGAGTAGCCTTAATTGAATATAAATAGCATTTTGTTGAATGAAAAATGCTGTTTGTTGAAAAGATTATGCTGTTCGTTTAATTTATTTTTTTCAAAATAATTGTTGCAATAAATTTATATAGATAATTGATTTTTTTTTTAAATCAAGAAAATATTTTTCAACTTTTTTAAATGTGTAACTATGTGTAAAAAATGATGCTTCTCTTAGAATAACTATCTAAAAAAACTTAACATAAACAAATAAACAAACAAACATGAAAAAAAGAATTTACTTTAGCTTTATAGCTTTGGTTACGTTTTGTAATTGGGCTATATCACAAACTTCATTAGGGAAAAATGAAACTTTTCTATCCCATGTAAAAAATAATTTAGCAACTAATGCTGCAAAAGGAAATGAAAAGGACATACTTTTAAAAATTGCGAACGATAAATCATTTAACGGGAAAATTAACTATCAAAAATCCAGTGCTTCTAGTGAATATATTATAGGAGAAATAATAAGTAATGGTGGCTCTTTTTATATCGATATTACTAAAAAAGAATTAGAAGGACATATTATTATTAAAGAAATTAATAAAGCCTATAAATACTATTCTGAAAATGGAAATGCTTTTGTAAAGGAAGTAGATATTAATAGTTTAATCTGTGTTAATTATCAAAATCTTCCAGATAGAGAACAACTCTCAAATAATTTTAATAAAGCTACAGAACCAGAACCTATAACTCAAGCACTTCTTAATTTACAAAGTTTACCTGGTGCTGCTGGTTGTGTATTATTAGATTTTGATGGATATTATATGCCTGCAGGTAATTTATGGAATAATGGAAACGCTATTAATGCCGCTCCTTCAGGAATGAGTGACGCTGCTGTTCAAGAACATTGGGAAGTAGTTTCTGAAGACTACAGACCTTTTAATTTAAATGTTACCACTAATGAATCTGTATTTAATTCATACCCTAGAAATAGAAGAATGCGTGTGGTCGTTACACCAACAAATACAGCTGCTCCAGGTGCTGGAGGTGTGGCTTATATTGGTTCTTTTAACTGGGATAACGATGTACCTTGTTGGGTATTTATTACCTCTGGAAAATCGGGTGGAGATGCTTCTTCTCATGAAATAGGTCATACTTTCGATTTAGGACACGACGGACGCACAAATCCACAAGAAGATTATTTTATTGGAATAAATGGTACTTCATGGGCACCAATTATGGGAGCTGGATATTATAGACCCGTTGTACAATGGAGTAAAGGACAGTATAATTATGCTAATAATTTACAAGATGATGTAGCTACAATTGCAGGTTCAAAATTTGGTGTTGGCTATAGAGGTGACGATTACAGTAACGGTATTTCCGGTGCTGCAGCATTAAGTTATAATTCAAACGGAAGCATCAATCAAAAAAATGGAATTATCTCTAGTGAAGCAGATTATGATTTTTTCACTTTTACTACAGGAGGAGGTAATGTTGTGATTAATGCCAATACAGTGAGTAGTAATGGAAATCTTCATTTAATAATAAGACTGTTTAATGCATCTGGAACTCAAATTGGAACGTATTGGAACTCAGATCCATTTGCTTTAAATGCTTCATTAAATGCAAATTTAGCGGCTGGTACCTATTATATTGGTGTTGATGGAACAGGCGCTGGTGATGCAGGTTATGGAGGGTATTCTGCTTACGGATCAATAGGAAGTTATACCATTACGGGAACAATCCCTCCAAATAATGGTGTAGCAACAGTTTATAAAGATTGTAATTACGGTGGTTATGCAGTAAGTTTAGCACCAGGTAATTATACTTTAAGTCAATTACAGGCTAAAGGAGTTGTAAATGATGATATTTCTTCTCTTAAAGTAAATAGTGGATATGAAATAGTGCTATATGTTGATGATAATTTTAATGGCTCTTCAATAGTTGTAGGAAGTAATGATGCTTGTTTAGTAGATAATAATTTTAATGATTTAGCATCGTCATTACGAGTGAGAGCAACAAGCAGTTCTTCTAGTGTTACAATTCAAGCCGAAAATTACTCGGCAATGAGTGGTATTCAAACCGAACCTACTACAGATGCTGGTGGTGGTTTAAATGTTGGTTATGCAGATACAGGTGATTGGATGGCTTATAATAGTATTAATTTTCCAACTTCTGGATCTTATTTAATTGAATATAGAGTAGCAAGTGCTGTTAATGGTGCAGTACTTTCTTCAGATTTAAATGCAGGAAGTATTATTTTAGGAAATGTAAATATACCAAATACAGGTGGATGGCAAAATTGGCAAACGGTTTCTCAAACTGTAAATGTAAATGCAGGAACCTATAATTTTGGTATCTATATTCAAAGTAGTGGTGTAAATTTAAATTGGTTTAAAATTACTAAAGTAGGTAATGCTGCAAGAGTTGAATCATCAGAAGAACCTAAAGAAATGTTTGTGATTTATCCAAATCCGGTAGAAAATACATTATTCTTTACTGCAGATGTACAAAATTCAAAAATAACATTAGTTGATGCGCAAACAGGAACTTTTATTCCTGTTAGAAAAGGTGATGGTAAAAGTATTGACGTTTCCAGCCTAAAACCAGGTATTTATTCCGTTTTAGTGGATAACAATGGTCAAATGGAGGAAAGACGTTTTATTAAAAAATAAATAAGATAAGAACCTCGATTTCTGGGGTTCTTATTTCTTAATCAATACATAATATCATGGCAATATCAAAACAACTAGTATATAAGTTTGCTTTTATCTTAGTGTTAGGAATGATAAGTTTTTCCTATGCACAAAAAAAAGTAATTGGTTATGTTCCTAATTGGATCGATTTAAATGCTTTTTCTAATAGTATCCAATACGGTAAATTAACCCATATTAATATTGCATTTGAAAACCCAGATGCAAATGGTTATCTAACTTTTCAAAGTGCTAATAATACAATTATCCAAAAAGCTCACGCTAACAATGTAAAAGTTTTTGTTTCTATTGGAGGTGGAGCTATTTCTGAAGGAGGCGCTATTCGTGATAATTTTTTCAATCAAATGAGTGCTGGAAATAGAGCTTCATTCGTACAAAAATTAACCAGTTATGTGATTAGTCATAATTTTGACGGCATAGATGTAGATTTAGAAGGTCCAGCTATTAATGGAGATTATGGTAGTTTTATTATTGATTTGGCTAATAGTATGCATGCCAATAATAAACAAATTACAGCTGCTTTATCTCAAGGATATGGTGGAGCCAATGTACCTTCTTATACTTTTTCTTATTTTGATTGGATTAATATTATGGCTTATGATGCTACAGGACCATGGAATCCAAACAATCCAGGACAGCATTCTCCCTATAGTATGGCGGTAGATCAGTTTAATTATTGGACTGGTAGAGGATTACCAAGTAACAAAGCAATCATTGGTGTGCCTTTTTATGGTTATGGTTTTGGAAGTTCTGCTAATCAAGGTATTTCTTATGCCGATATTGTAAATACTTATCCAGGTGCAGAAAATGTAGATCAAGTAGCCAATACAATTTATTATAATGGTATTCCAACGATTAAGCAAAAAACAACTTTTGCAGTACAAAACGCTGGTGGAGTTATGATTTGGCAATTGGCTCAAGATGCTGTAGGTTCAAAATCGTTATTAACGGCTATTGACCAAGTTATTAATGGTGGCCAACCTCAAAATGGAGTTGCAACGGTTTATAAACATTGTAATTATGATGGATATGCTGTGTCTTTACCTGTTGGAAATTATACTTTGAGTCAATTGCAAGCCAAAGGAATTCTAGATAATGATGTTTCTTCTGTAAAAGTGCAAAGTGGTTACGAAATTGTATTATACGCAAATGATAATTTTACAGGTACTGCGGTAACCATAAATGCAAATGATGCTTGTTTGGTAGATAATAATTTTAACGATGCAACAACATCAATAAGAGTGCGCACCACTACAAATTCTTCTTCAATATTTGTCCAAGCTGAAAACTATTCTAACATGAGTGGTATTCAAACCGAGCCAACTACAGATTCAGGAGGAGGTCTAAATGTGGGTTATGCTGATACAGGAGATTGGATGGCATATAATAGTATTACTTTTCCAACTTCTGGTGCTTATTTAATAGAATATCGTGTTGCAAGTGCTGTAAATGGAGCGATGTTGTCTGCCGATTTAAATGCAGGAACGATTCAATTAGGAAATGTTGCTGTTCCTAATACGGGTGGTTGGCAAAATTGGCAAACCATTTCTCATACAGTGAATGTGAACGCGGGAACCTATAATTTTGGTATCTATATTCAAAGTAGTGGTGTCAACTTAAATTGGTTTAGAATAACTAAAGTAAGTAATGCCGCTAGAGCAGTTGTCATGCAAGAGGAAAAAGAAGAAGCAAAACCAGTTGATTTTAACTTTTATCCAAATCCTACAGAGAATGGATTGAATTTTAGTACTTCTATGAAAGAAGTAAAAGTAACGGTTTATAACCTTGCTGGAACACCAATAATTATGTCAGAAACCGTTGAGAATTATTTGGATGTATCTGCATTAGCCTCAGGAATATACGTTATTGTTTTTGATACTCCAGAAAGCAGAATTACTAAAAAGTTTGTGAAAAAATAATCTTACAAAAGCCCTAAATACTGTTTTTTAGGGCTTTGTTATTTCAAAAAATATAAAATTTTAAATATGAAATGTAAAAAAATAAATAATTTCTATACCTTATTATTCCTTTGTTTTATACCTGCTTTATATGCTCAAAACTGGCAATTAGTTTGGCAAGACGAATTTACAAATGGAATTGGTCCAGACTGGGTTTTTGAAACAGGAAATGGAGGTTGGGGAAATAATGAATTACAATATTATAGACAACAAAATGCAACAGTCGAAAATGGTAATTTAGTTATTACTGCAAAGAGAGAATCTTTTGGAGGATCTAACTATACTTCTGCAAGAATGAAAACTCAAGGTAGAAAATCTTGGAAATATGGTAAAATTGAAGCTCGAATTGCCATGCCTTCTTTTCAAGGTATCTGGCCTGCTTTTTGGATGTTAGGAGATAATATCAGCTCAGTTGGTTGGCCAAGTTGCGGAGAAATTGACATCATGGAGCATGTTAATGGAGGCGGTCAAGTAGTAGGAACTGTCCATTGGGAACAAAATGGTCATGCTTCTTATTCAGGTTATACCGATACCAATATAACGACCTATCATTTATATACAGTGGAATGGGATGAAAATTTAATCAAATGGTTTGTTGATGGTGTTAAATATCATGAAGTAAATATTGCTGGTGGAGTTAATGGGACAAGTGAATTTCATAATAACTTTTTTATTTTACTGAACCTAGCAGTTGGTGGAAACTGGCCAGGATTTAACATCGATAATAATGGTTTTCCAGCAAGAATGCTTATCGATTATGTTAGAGTGTATCAAAAAGGAGTAAGCCCACCAAGTAATGGTGTGGCAACTGTTTATAAACATTGTAATTATGGTGGATATGCTATTGCTTTACCAGAAGGAAATTATACATTGAATCAATTACAGGCTAGAGGTATTTTAGATAACGATATATCATCAGTGAAAGTCCAAAGTGGTTATGAAATAGTACTTTATGCGAATGATAACTTTACAGGTAATTCAATAGTTGTAAGTTCAGATGATACGTGTTTGGTGGATAATAATTTTAACGATGTGGCTACTTCTGTTCGTGTGAGAGCAACCACTTCAGGTTCTTCTATACTCATTCAGGCTGAAAATTATAGTGCTATGAATGGGGTTCAAACTGAACCAACTACAGATACTGGTGGTGGTCTAAATGTAGGTTATGCAGATACAGGAGATTGGATGGCTTATAATGGTATTACTTTTCCTTCTTCAGGAAACTATTTAATAGAATACAGAGTGGCAAGCGCAGTAAATGGAGCCGCTTTATCTGCTGATTTAAATGCAGGCTCTATTCCCTTAGGAAGTGTAGCTGTACCTAATACAGGAGGCTGGCAAAATTGGCAAACGGTTTCTCATACAGTAAATGTTAACGCAGGAACTTATAATTTTGGAATTTATATTCAGAGTAGTGGTGTAAATTTAAATTGGATTCGAATTACTAGAGTAGGAGCCATTACTTCTAGAACTGATCTTTCTTCAAATGAAGATGATGTAAAAGCATTAGTTATTTATCCAAATCCAGTGGAAAATACAATCCATTTTAATACAGATATAACCAATTCAAAAATTACAATTACAAATGTCCAAGACGGTACCGTAATGAATATAAATGTTAAAGGGCAAACAGTTGATGTAGCGCATTTGAAACCAGGAGTTTATAGTCTTGTGTTAGAAAATGAAGAGAAAAAAGAAGAAAGACGTTTCATAAAAAAATAAACCATAATCAATAAAAAAGCAGTGTCAATATAATACACTGCTTTTTATTTTTAAGTATTTAAGATTTTATTTTTTACATCCTTTCCATAATTTCTACCAATAGGCAATTTATGAGTTAAAATCTGTATTCGATTTCCTTCAATCGATTTTATTTTATCTATTGCAATTATAAAAGATTTATGTATACGAATAAATTTATCCATTGGTAACTCTTCCGATAAAGAAGCTAAAGATTTTAAAGTAATATATGATTTATCTGCTGTAACCACTTTAATATATTCTTTCATTCCTTCAATAAAAAGAATTTCTTCAATTAAAACTTTAATCATTTTTTTATCAGATTTAATAAAAATATGATGATCTGTTTTTGAAGTTTCTTGTTTAATACCATTTTTTGCATCTAATTCGGTTGTTATTTTGCCAATAGACTTTACAAAACGAGATAAAGGTATGGGTTTAACCAAATAATCAACCACATCTAAATCATAACTTTCGGCAGCAAATTCTCTAAAAGCAGTTGTAATTACCACTTTAGTATCTATTAAACGAATCAAATCAAAACCACTCATAACAGGCATGTTAATATCTAAAAATGCCACATCAACGGGGTTATTTCTAATATATTCTAAAGCTTCTAATGAGTTATAAAAAACACCTACAATTTCAAATTCAGGAAAATTAATAAAATAATTTTGAAGTACTTTAATTGCTAAGGGTTCATCATCTACTAAGACACATTTAATTTTCATAAACAGGTATTTGTAAGAGAATAATAAAATAATTGAATTTTACTTTTTGGTCCAAAATAAAATCGTCTTTAAATAGTAATTTTAGTCTACTTTTGGTGTTCTGTAAACCAATTCCTTTCTTAGAGTTGAGGTCTTGTGAAGATACAAAATTATTTATTATTTCAAAATGAAGCCTATTATTTTTGTCCATTCTAAAATTGATTTTAATCTTCAAATGTTTGTTATTTACACCGCCATGTTTAAAAGCATTTTCTATGAGGGAAATGAATAACAAAGGGGGAACTTTCACATTTTCTATATCCGAATCTATATTAATCGTAACATCTACTTCTTCAAAACGAAGTTTTTCAATTTCTATATAATTTTCAATATAATCAATCTCTTTAATTAAGGGGACAAATTTAGTGTCTTTAATATCATAAAGGACATATTCCATTAATTTTGAAAGTTTTAAAATAACTACAGGAACTTTATCAGAAGAAGCTAACGACAAAGAATATAAATTATTTAATGTATTGAAAAAGAAATGCGGTTGAATTTGAGTTTTTAAATATTTTAATTTGATTTTGAATTGACTTTCTGTTAACGCTCTATTTCTCTCCCTTTCTTTTAACCAAGTTAATGTAAAATAAACTGAGGAAGCCATTGATAAAACATACAATTCGCCTATACAAACCGCTAAAATATGATTGGTATCAAAGGGATGGTATTCTCTATTGGCTTCAGGCCAAATATTTTCAGAAATCAGATAATAAGTTAGTCCCGTTTTTAATAAATAAATGGCAAACAAACTAATTAAAAGACAAATGCTAAATTGTAAATACTTTGATTTTATAACAAATTTTGGTACTAAATAAAAAAGATTGAAATACACTAAAGGAATATGTAAAGCAAATTCAATTAAATTAGATTTAAATGAATATTCATAATCATTAAAATAGGCTCCCCATCTAAAGGTATTTAAAACAAAATAAGAACCCCAAAACCAAAAATGATAGGAAGGTTTAATGTCAAAATTAATTTTATTCACTGTAATAGTTTGTAAATCTGTTTGTTTTGTTGAAGTTCACAATTTTAGTTAAAATTTTGTAAAAAACAGCATATTTTATAAAAAAATATTTTGATTTGTGATTAAAAAACAATAAAAAAAGATGTTTTTTTAGTTGTAAAACTTGAATTTTAGTGTTCTTAAAAAGAAAAGGAATACACTTTGTTGATTAAATTTTGTCGTTTGTTGAATGTAATTTGTCGTTTGTTTAATATATTTTTTTAGTAGAATGTATCCAAATAAATTTACAGTATTAACTAACAAATAAACGTATCAACTTAATGAAAAAAATTGTGCTACTTTTTATGATTGTTTTTACTGCCCAATATTCTTTTGGACAATCAAAAACAATCAATGGTATAGTGACCGACTTGCAAGGCATTCCATTGCCTTCAGCAAATATTATTGTTAAAGGAACTTCTCGAGGAATTGATTCAGATTTTGATGGCAAATTTACACTTCAAGTCAATGTAGGAGAAACATTGCTTGTTTCTTATATTGGATATGAGACACAAAGTGTAATTGTTGGAGACCAAATCGAAATTAAAATTCAGTTAAAAGAATCAAATGCTAATAATTTAAAAGAAGTGGTAGTAACTTCTCTTGGAATTAAAAAAACTCGAAAATCATTGACTTATGCGGCTCAAGAAATAAAGGCCGAAGAACTTACTCGTGTAAGAGATGTTAACATTGTGAACACTATTGCGGGTAAAGTGGCTGGAGTAACCGTTAGTAAAAGTTCAGGAGGAACAGGTGGTTCTACTAAAGTTGTGATCAGAGGTAACTCTTCGGTAAGTAATAACCAGCCTTTATATGTAATTGATGGTATTCCCATGTTAAATGCTGGTGCAGGACAACCAAATGATACTTTCGGAAGCTTAGCAGGAGGAAATAAAGATGGTGGAGATGTGGTTTCTTTAATTAATCCAGATGATTATGAAGGAATGACCGTTCTTAAAGGCGCAGCCGCTTCCGTTTTATATGGAAGTCAAGGAGCTAATGGTGTTATTTTATTATCTTCAAAAAGACCACAAATTGGTAAAGCAAATATTACAGCTGCATCTGTTACTACTTTTGAAACGGCAGCTTATCTACCAGAATTTCAAACCGATTATATTGCAGCACCAGGGGCAGATGAAACTTGGGGTGCAGCTCAAAAAACAAGAGACCATGTAAAAGATTTCTTTGAAACGGCTGTTACGCAAACAACTTCTGTAGGCTATGGTATGGCTTCCGAAAACTCTTCTACTGCTTTTTCTTTTGCTAATGTGAATTCATCAGGTATTATTCCAGAAAATAATTTAAAGAAAAACAATTTCGGAATTCGACAAACAGCTAAATTTTTCAATGAGAAACTTACTTTTGCAGCTAATGCAAATTATACTTCACAAAAAATTACAAATAAACCTGTTAACGGTTTTTACTTTAATCCACTTACAGGAGTATACTTAATGCCAAGAGGATATGACTTTAATTATTATAAAAATAATTTTGAAGTTTTTGATCCTACAAGAAATTTAATGGCTCAAAATTGGATGACCAATAGAGATATCATGCAAAACCCATATTGGGCAATTAACCGAAATAAATCAGAAGATGAGAATCATTTTTTTAATGGTGCTTTATCATTATCTTATAAAGTAAACGATTGGTTGAGTATTGCTTCTAGATATAGCTATAATAGAATTACTAGCGAATTTGATAAAAGAATTTATGCTACTACACAAGGAACTTTATCACATATTAATGGTAGATATATCAATGAAAATGCCGTTAGTACACAAAGATATGCCGATTTAATTGCTACAATTACTACCAAATTTAATCCAGATTTCAGTTTAAATGCAAACATAGGAACTAGTATTACTAATACGATGATAAATCAAAAAACGGGTTTAGATTCAGGTATTAGTGCAGGATTACAATATGCGAACTGGTTTACATTACACAATTTTGTAAATAATAATGGTAACTACCAAACCATAGATTCAAGAAAAGAAATTCAATCCGTTTTTGCTGTCGCTACTTTAGGTTATAAAGAAATGTTATTTTTAGATGTAGCGGGTAGAAATGATTGGTCTTCAGCTTTAGTAAATTCAGATAAAATTGGATTTTTCT
Organism: Flavobacterium sp. J27; assembly: GCF_004303025.1. GTDB lineage: Bacteria > Bacteroidota > Bacteroidia > Flavobacteriales > Flavobacteriaceae > Flavobacterium. The sequence goes on from NZ_PJQW01000006.1 coordinate 296,050, forward strand.
ATCCATCTGTTGGAGTAACTGGAATAATAAGCGAAATGACAGAAATGCCAGACTTTATAAATTTTGGAAAAGTAAGAGCCACCTATGCTCAAGTAGGAAACGATGTATATTCTTTTGTTAATTCTAGAACAAATTATTATTTTCCGGGAAGTGGTACTACCTATACACCAGTTGCTGGCGTTAAAACAGGAACTACTTTAAAACCAGAACTTAAATCAGAGTTTGAAATTGGAACTGAGTGGAGGTTATTTAATAACAGATTAGGATTTGAAGTATCCTATTATAATTCAGAAACTAAGAATCAATATCTACAGGTAGTAGCTCCAGCTGCAAATGTTGAAGGGGTTTTATTTTATGGTTTTAATGCAGGTAATATTAAGAATAAAGGGGTAGAAGCTATTATTACAGGAGGTATTGTTCGAAATGATAGATTTTCTTGGGATACTACCATTAACTTTTCAAAGAATACAAATCAAGTAAATGGTATACCTGCCGTATTAGGAAACAGATTAAATTTAACCGATCCAGGAGTAAATAGTTATCGATATTCTTTAATAGAAGGAAGACCTTTCGGAGTTATAGAAGGTATTAATTTTAAAAGAGATAGTCAAGGAAGAATTTTATTAAATGATGATGGAACTTTTCAGAGAACTGATTTTGAAGAGGTTGGGAATGCTAATCCAGACTTTATGTTAGGTTTTTCTAATACTTTCAAATTTGGAAATTTCACAGCAAATATACTTTTAGATGGACGTTTTGGAGGAGAAGTGATGAGTTTAACACAAGCTCAAAATGATGCTTTTGGGGTTTCTAAAGCTTCTGGAGATGCAAGAAATGCAGGTGGTGTACAAATTAATGGTGTTCGTGCTAGCGACGGTGTTCCCGTAACAAGTGTGAGTGCACAGTCCTATTATACTCAAGTAGGTGGTAGAGCTGGTATTTCAGGTGAATATGTATATGATGCTACAAATGTAAGTGTTAGAGAAGTATCTATAGGATATACAATTGGTACAAAATTACTGCCATTTTTAGACAAAGCATCTGTTTCATTAATCGCAAGAAATCTATTTTTCATTTACAAAGACGCACCATTTGATCCTAATATTGCTTTAAGTACGGGTGAAGGTTTACAAGGTGTGGATATTTACGGTTTACCTTCTACAAGAAGTATAGGAATTAATTTAAATGTAACCTTCTAAAACAAACACAATGAAACTTTATAATATAACAAAAAAAACACTATTGGTATCCTTACTTACTGTAGTGGGATGTACTAGTAATTTTGAAGAAATTAATACTAATCCAAATGGAATTACACCACTACTTTTTGAACAAGATTTTAACCATATTAAAGGTGGTTTTATACCTATGTTTAATAATCTTCAGGTATTAGATCCAGTTTGGGTATATCAATTACAACAAGGTTTAAACTCAGATATTTGGTCTGGTTATATGGCAACACCTACTCCTTTTGCGGGAAATATTAATAATACAACCTATTCTTTAGTGAATGGTTGGAACGGATTTATTTGGGATTATGCTTATAGAAATGTGATGTTTAACGCCTATGATATTGCTAATAAATCAAAAAATAGGTACGATCAATTTTATGCACTTTCTTTAATATTAAAGGTAGAAGGGATGCATCGTGTAACAGATATTTTTGGACCAATTATTTATTCTGATTTTGGGTCTTTAGATACAACTATTGAATACGATTCTCAAGAGGAAGTTTACAACCAAATGTTTGAAGAATTAGATTTTGCAGTAGCAGAATTAACTACCAGATATAATGCAGGTGAACCATCTACTTTTGTGGCTACAGATTTGTCTGGATATGGAGGAGATTATAAACAATGGGTAAAATTTGCCAATACATTACGCTTGCGATTAGCTATGCATATTGTAAAAATTAATCCCGCTTTAGCTAAAATTGAAGCTGAAAAAGCAATAGCTCACGAGTTTGGAGTAATGACAACTAATGCTGATATCTTTAAAGTGGTATCACCTGTTTACACTAATCCTATAGCAACAATAAGTGATTCTTGGTTAGATATTCGAATGTCTGCCGATATGGAATCTATCATGGGAGGATATGACGACCCAAGATTACCGTCTTATTTTGATTTATCTACTGAATTTCCTGGCGAATACAAAGGAGTTAGAACAGCCATAGATTTAGTAGCGAAAGCAGATCATCAAGATTTTTCTGGAATAGGTAATGTGGTTCGTTCTAATGAAATTGTATTAATGACAGCAGCTGAAGCCTATTTCTTAAGAGCTGAAGGAGCTTTAAGAGGTTGGGCAATGGGAGGAACAGCACAATCTTTTTACGAACAAGGTATCGCTCTATCTTTTGAACAGCATGGCGCTTCTGGAGCAGCAACTTACATCGCTGATAATGTGAAAACAGCACAAGATTATGTCGATCCTAATTTTCCTGTGAATAACGCTTTAGGAGTAAATAATGTAACTGTCGCTTGGGATGATTTAGCTACCAATGAAATAAAATTACAGAAAATTATTACTCAAAAATGGATAGCAGGTTTCCCAGAAGGTCAAGAAGCTTGGACTGATTACAGAAGAACCGGTTATCCTAAATTATTCCCTGCCTTAGTGAATTATAGTGGAGGAACTATAGACTCTCAGCTAGGCCCAAGAAGAATTAATTTTGCGCAATCAGAAATTAGTAATAATTCTGGAGGTGTGGCTACCGGAGTATCACAATTAGGAGGTGCCGATAATGGAGGAACAAGACTTTGGTGGGATACCACAGGACCAAATTTTTAAAGAAAAAGAGATTAAATGTTTGAAAAACCAGATTACAACAGCAATAATTTTTTTAATAAAATATAATAAATAATGAAAAGTGCTATAGAAATTAGTCGCGATATAAGCTATAAAAGCGCTGGAAAATTTGAAGAAACAAGATTTGAAAAAATTCATTGCGAAATTTTTAAAAATTCTATGGAAGCATCTAAAATTGTTGCTCAAGAAATAGCGCAATTAATTAGATCAAAAAAAGAAAAAAATAAGACCTGTGTCTTAGGTCTTGCAACTGGTTCTTCTCCCATAAAGGTATATGAAGAATTGGTACGAATGCATAAAGAAGAAGGCTTGAGTTTTTCCCATGTAATTACTTTTAATTTGGACGAATATTATCCAATGAATAAAGAGAATAAGCAAAGCTACCATTATTTTATGCACCAACATTTATTCAATCATATCGATATCTTACCTGAAAATATCAATATTCCTGATGGAACAGTTCCTTTTGATGAATTAAATCAGTATTGTATTGATTATGAAATGAAAATTAAACAATCAGGTGGACTTGATTTTCAGTTATTAGGTATTGGTAGGACAGGGCATGTTGGTTTTAACGAACCCGGTTCTCATGTGAATTCTGGAACTAGAATCATTACTTTAGATCATATTACACGTTCAGATGCCTCTTCTGATTTTAATGGTATAGATAACGTACCTAAACGAGCAATTACAATGGGAGTTTCAACCATTTTAAGATCAAAACGTATTGTTTTAATGGCTTGGGGGCAAAATAAAGCTTCTATTATTAAAGAAACAGTTCAAGGTGATATCACTTCAGAAGTTCCAGCTACTTTTTTACAGAATCATAGTAATGCTACTTTTGTCTTAGATCAATCTGCCGCAGCCGATTTAACTCGATTTAAAACACCTTGGTTGGTAGGGGAATGTATCTGGACACAAGAATTGAAAAGTAAAGCTATCGTTTGGTTATGTGAGAAAACAAATCAATCTATTTTAAAACTTACAGATAGAGATTATAACAATTATGGAATGTCAGATTTGTTAGCACAAGAAGGTTCTGCTTACAATTTGAATATTAATATGTTTAATGTCTTACAGCATACTATTACGGGTTGGCCAGGCGGAAAACCTAATACAGATGATACACATAGACCAGAAAGAGCAGTTCCTGAAAAAAAACGGGTCATTCTTTTTAGTCCACACCCAGATGATGATGTTATTTCTATGGGAGGAACTTTTTCTAAGTTAATCAAACAAGGGCATGATGTTCATGTGGTATACCAAACTTCTGGTAATATTGCTGTTACGGATGAGGAAGCTATGAAATTTGCGGAAGTATGTAATGATTTTGTAACCGAAGAAAAATGTTCAGTCGACTTCTCTAAAATCATTAATTTTTTACGTCATAAAAATGAAGATCAAATAGATATTCCTGAAGTTAGAAAATTAAAAGGATTAATCAGAAGAAGAGAATCATATGCAGCCACAAGATATATTGGTTTAAAAGATCAAAATGTACATTTTTTAGACTTACCGTTTTATGAAACAGGACAGGTAAAAAAGAACCCGCTAGGTCAGGAAGATATAGCTATTGTGAAAAATATTATTCAAGAAATTAAGCCACACCAAGTTTTTGCAGCTGGAGATTTAGCCGATCCTCATGGTACACATGAAGTTTGTTTGAATGCTATTTTTACTGCGTTAAAAATTTTAAAACCAGAACGTTATATGAGTGATTGTTGGTTGTGGTTATATCGAGGAGCTTGGCATGAGTGGGATATTCATGAAATAGACATGGCAGTACCTTTAAGTCCAGATGAGGTACTTTTAAAAAGACACGCTATTCTTTTTCATCAATCTCAAAAAGATCGGGTAATGTTCCAAGGGAATGATTCTAGGGAGTTTTGGGTGAGAGCAGAAGATAGAAATAAAAACACAGCCAAACTATATGATGCACTCGGATTAGCAGAGTATGAGGCCATTGAAGCATTTAAAAAATTTGATTATTAATATTTTATTTGAGTTAGGGTGAGAGATGAAGAGGATGATTTATTTCATTCTCTTCTTTCTCATTTTTAACAGTTTATATATAAAAACCGAAATTTAATTACTTACTTTTAAAAAGAATACCAATAGTTTAAATTACAAAAAATAAATGAATTTAACACGTATTATCCTTTTCGTTTTATTCAGTTGGAATGTTTTTTCACAAACCCAAATTGACCAACTCAACTTAATGCCTTGGCCACAAAAAATAAAATTAAATCAAGGCCAATTTACCATTGATAAAGACTTTAAAATAAATCTATCTGGAGATATTCATCCTAGATTATTTACAGCTTCTACTAATTTTTTGAGAAGATTAGATGGAAGAACAGGACTGTTTTTTAAACAAGGCTTTATTACTCAAATCAATCATGAACCAACAGCCCAGTTGCAAATTAATTGTAAGCAAAAAGGACAAGTAGGATTGTATGAAGACGAAAGTTATTCATTAGAAATTACTTCAGAAAAGATACTAATAAATGCGACAACCGATTTAGGAGCATTACATGCATTAGAAACTTTATTGCAATTGCTTCAAAATACTGAAACTACATTTTATTTTCCTACTCTTTCTATTTCCGATAAACCTACTTTTAAATGGAGAGGGTTAATGATTGATGTTGCTAGACATTTTCAACCAGTAGCTGTAATTAAAAGAAATTTAGATGCCATGGCTGCTGTAAAATTAAATGTGTTGCATTGGCATTTAGTAGACGACCAAGGCTGGAGAATTGAATTAAAAAGTAGAAAAAAACTCTCTGAATTGGCTTCGGATGGTTTTTATTATACACAAGAAGAAATAAAAAATATTATTGCATATGCAGATGAGAGAGGTATTTTAATTGTTCCTGAAATAGATGTGCCAGGACATGCGAGTGCTATTTTAACCGCTTATCCAGAAATAGGGAGTAATTATAAAAAAGACCCAAAAGAACAAAATGGTTCTACCTATAGTATTGAAAGAAATGCAGGAGTATTTAGACCTACACTCGATCCCTCTAACCCAGAAACGTATCGTGTGTTAGGCGAAATTTTTGATGAGGTTTGTACTTTGTTTCCAGGCAAATATTTTCACATTGGTGGAGATGAAAATGAAGGAAAAGCTTGGGATGATAACCCAATGATTCAAAAATTTAAAAAGAAAAATGGTTTTAAAACCAATCACGAATTGCAAAGTTATTTTACTTTACAATTGGTTCCTTTGTTGAAAAAACATAACAAAGAAATTGTGGGTTGGGAAGAAATTATGAACGAAAAAATGCCCAAAACAACCATAATTCATTCTTGGAAAGGGTCAAATGAAGGTTCAACTGCTGGAAAATCTATGGTAGATGCTGTAAAAAATGGGTATAGAACCATTTTGTCTAATGGTTTTTATATCGATTTAATGCAAAGTATACATGAGCATTATACAGCTCCGATTATTCCAAAAGAAGCTCAATTAACCGAAAATGAGAGAGAAAATATTTTGGGAGGTGAAGCAACGATGTGGAGTGAACTCGTAAATGCTCAAAATATAGATTCTAGAATTTGGCCTAGAACCATTGCCATTGCAGAATTGTTTTGGTCTTATCCAAGTAATCCTGATATCCAAAATATGAATAAAAGACTTACCTCTGTTTCGAATAGATTAGAAGAGTTAGGGATTACACATATTAGAAATAAAACAGTCATTTTAAGAAATATTGCAAACTATCAAAATATTAGTGCCTTAGAAAGTTTTTCAAATCTTTGCGAACCTTTAAAAATTTATACACGTAATAAGGGAGGAACAGAATATCAAATGTATTCTCCATTAAGTTTATTTGCAGATGCTTGTACGGTTGATGCTCCAGAAGCCATACTTTTTAATTTGGCAGTAAACCAATATGTAAATGATAAAAATCCTAAGCATATAACAGAAATAACCGATTTCTTAAAAAAATGGAAAGCAACACATCAAAATTTATTGCTTTTAAGTGATAATGCACCATTAATTCAACCCATACTGCCTCTTTCGGAAAGTTTAAGTCTTTTATCAGAGGAATTATTGCAAATTATTCATAATAATAAAAAATATGATTCAGTTTATGTAAATCAATTATATGAAAAATGCAATTCAAAAGAACATGCCGATGTAGAATTAGCTGTTTGTATTGGATTAAAAAAGTTACTAGAAAATCTAAAATAATACTCAGAAAAAGCAGAATTACACAATATTGATTGTTTTTTGTTGTTGGTTTAATTTTTTATGCGTTTGGTTGATTAATTTTTTTCAAGATTTTATTCCATTGTATATTCACATTGATTGTAATAGTCTACAATCGAAGCAAACAAACAAAATACTAACAAAAAACAAACAAAATGGTAAGAAATCTGTATTATCTATTAAGTTTCTTCTTAATTTGCCCATTGTTGATGCATGCACAGCCCAATCACAATAAGAAAGTGGTCGGTTATTATGCACAATGGGCAATTTATGCAAGAGATTTTAATGTAAACAAAATTGATGGGAATAAATTAACCCATTTAATGTATGCCTTTTTTGGAACCGAATTTGACCCAGCAAATCCACAAAATGCTAAAATCAAATCATTAGACACTTATGCCGATTTTGAGCACACCGAAGGTGGAGCACCTTGGAATGCTACTCCTAAAGGAAACTTTTATGATTTAATGCAATTGAAACAAGCCTATCCTCATTTAAAAATTTTAATTTCCATTGGAGGATGGACAAAATCTCAAGATTTACCTGGAATTGCAGCTTCTCCTGTTGCAAGAACTGCTTTTGCGCAAAATATGGCTAGTTTTTTAACAACGTATCCTTTTATTGATGGTTTTGATATTGATTGGGAATTTCCAATTATAGGAGGTATAGATGGAACTGAAGTAATTGGAGGAATAACACCACCTGCACAACCTCATACTCCTAATGATCACAAAAATCTAGTGTATCTTTTAAAAGAAATGCGTTTGGCTATGCCAAATAAGATTATCTCAATTGCTGCTGGTAATAATGTTGTTCATGTTCCTAATCAATTTATTGGGCCTGGAAATAAAGCACAATTTGGGATGCAAGATGATATCACAACCTATTGTGATTTTATTACTTTTTTTGGTTATGACCTTGGAGGGAATTGGTACGATAAAACATGTTATAACGCACCTTTATATGGAAGTGGAAATACCAATGACCCTTTAAATACAAATAATGAATCGTTAGATCATTTGACTAATATTTATTTAAATACACTAGCTATTCCAAATGATAAATTGGTCATGGGAATTCCTTTTTATGGGAAAATTTTTAATTCGGTAGCTAATAATGGAACCATTCCTTCTTTACCTGGGTTGTTTGTGGCAGCTCCAAGAACAACGGGAAGCTGTGTAAACCCTCAAGCACCTCAAGGAACATGGGATAATGCTTTTTGTGAATTTACAGGAAGTGTCGAATTTTGTGATTTAGCTGGAAATAGCGGAACCACAGGACATCATTTTCTTAATCCTTCAAATTCTTCAAGTGTTTTACCAGCTTCTACAAGTGCCGGTTGGGTAAGGTATTGGGATAATACTGCCAAAGTACCTTATTTATATAATGCTACAACACATCAATTTGTAACTTATGACGATAAGGTGTCAATCGATGAAAAAGCTAAATACATAAAACAAAGAAACCTTGGAGGGGCTATGATTTGGGAACTATCGCAGGATACTAGACCTGGAAGCCCTGAACCAGCAGCTTTATTAGGACAAATTAATACGACTTTCTCAACGAATGTAAACCCTCCTGCAACGGTTAATGTTGCTGTTGTATTTAAAGATAATGCGAATACACCTATTTCTGGAGTTACAACGGTTTTAACAAAAGCAGGGACAACTACTAGTGTAACTCAAGTTTCTGATGCTAACGGAAATGTACAGTTTCCTAATACAGCAACTAATTCTGGTTATGTAATTACATATACTAAAAACAGTTATAATTTTACACCACAAACTACAACAATTGCTAATGGTAGTTTATCAGCGAATACTACTTTTAGTATTACTGGTTCAAATCAAACTAATCCAACGTATGCTATTTCTGGTTCTGTTAAAAATGGTACTACAGGATTATCTGGAATAACAATTACCTTAACTGGAAATGGAACATCCACTACGACAACCACAAATAGTTCAGGGAGCTATTCTTTTACCAATGTAACAGCAGGTCAAAATTATACAGTTG
>NZ_PJQW01000007.1:0-934 GCF_004303025.1 Flavobacterium sp. J27
AGAACCAATAGTTTGTTTAACTGGACGGAGAATTTTCAATACGACAATCAAGACCGCTTAACACATTATACGAATGCTCAGGGTGTTCAAGTAGAGCAAATTTATGAGAATGATGGTCGTATTAAACAAAATACTCTAGGTACTTATAACTATAGTAACAGTACTAAAAAGTATCAAAATACCTCTATAGATGTTACGGCAGAAGCAAAAGCTTACTATGCTAATAGACTAGGTTTATTAAATGATAGTATGGAGCAACAAGTGGGTTGGACAACTTATTATGACCCAACTGTTTTATCTTATGATTCAACTGTAGGTCATACAGGAACATCTTCAATAAAAATAAATAATACTACTACGAGTGAGAAAATGATTTTTGCAGAATCATGGATAGCAATAGATAATGCTGTGCCGACCGAATATACCTATTCAGCATGGGTAAAGAGTGATGGTACTAATGCTCAGGCTGAAGTTTTCATGTATATGAAAACAGAAAATGAAACGGCATATGCTACAGCTTTTGATGGTGTCCAATCAGCTACTTCAACGGAATGGGTTAAAATTGAAAAGACCGTTTTAGTACCAGCAAATATCAAGAAATTAAATATTCGTTTAGATAACAATAGTACAGGTATTTTATGGTTTGATGATATTCAAATTAGAAAAACTAGTGAAGCGACTCCTACAGAAAGGCAATTAAATATTTCTTACAATACATGGAAAAGTCCATTTGAGATTTATGAAACAGGTGTAGATCGTATTAGTTTTAGATATAACCATGCTAATAATCGTAGTGCAATGTATTATGGCGGTACACAAGCCGATAAGATGCAACGTCAGTACCGTAAATATTATTCGGTAGAGGGTAGTATGGAAATCAAACACAATACGTACACAGATGAAGTAGAGTTTGTTACTTATGTAGGAGGTGATG
>NZ_PJQW01000007.1:1296-198345 GCF_004303025.1 Flavobacterium sp. J27
AGCAGTTGTTGTAGGTGCAGTTATTAGTGCTACTACTTACACATTAAGTGCATGGATAGGACACACACCTTTTTCTTTTGGAGGGCTTTTAAAAGCTTCTTTTATAGGTGCGGTTAGTGGTGCAGCTACTTTTGGTGTTGGTGAAGGAGCAAAAGGTATTTGCGAGTTTGGATCAAGATTTGTGTTTCAAACTCTAGCACACGGGATTACGCAAGGTACATTAGGAGTTGTACAAGGAGGAGATTTTTATCAAGGTTTTGCAAGTGGTACATTAGCAAGTATGGCGTCTGGGTTATGGAATGGAGGATATGTTAATAGTACAGATAGTTTTTGGAATGGTCTTGGGGGAAGTTTTTCACAAAGCACAGTAGGTATTTTGACCTTTGGAACCCTTAGTGGAGGTGCAGGAGCGGTATTAACCGGAGGAAATTTTTGGAGAGGAGCGGCAACTGGTTTAGTGGTGAGTGGATTGAATCATGCTTTGCATAAATTACAAGCTAGAAAAACATTATTATCTAGATTTAAAAAAGATTCTAATGATAAGTTTATTATTGATCCTTATGCTAAACCAGTATTTAATCAACAGGGTATTGATGATTTGCTAGATAATGTTGAGGAATTAAGAGATTGGTATGTTAAATCAGGTTCTCCTAAATTTAATTACGAATTTAAAGCAGAAACTGGTAAATATGACAATGGAGTTGTTCTAATAAATCAAGAAAGTAATTTTAATAATTATAAATTAGCATCTACTTTGTTTCATGAATTTAGACATGGATGGCAATATCTTTCAGGGATGTATGATAAATGGTATTCAAAAAACAAACATTCTATTTTTGATATTATGGAAAGAGATGCTTATGCTTTTGAAATTTACATGGGTAATAATGATGGACAAATAAAAGGTTATTATTTAAAATATAAAGCATTAACTAAACATATAAAATAATTAATTTATGAAAAATGTAATTTTAATGATATTTTTATTATTATTTATTTGTTCATGTAACAAAAATGAGGATATATATATAGAAATCTTAAATGATAATTTATATACATTTGATAACTCATATAAGAAAGACACAATAAATGTAGTGAAATTCAAAGTTGTTAATAATAGTAATAAAAAATATTATATTAATCAAATTTCATTTAATGAAATTTATAATAGACCTTCTATTTCCTATAAAGGTATTGATATAAGGCTATTCGATTCTAGTGGTAAAGAAGTAAAATATTTGCCAAATTTTAGTAGAGATAATGATTTAGATTTGAATTGTAGAGTTTATCAAACTAGTCTTATTGAATCACAAAGTAAGAGATTAGGATATAATAAAGTATTACAATACTATGCTTTGTTTGATAAAATATCAAATTTCTATATATATCCAAGTGAAGAAAAATATTTTGAGTTTGCTATAAATTTATCAAAAGGAAATGTAACAAAACCATTAGGAAATAGAATATATGCTGATATTCAAAGAAATAAAAATTATTATGCAACTGTATCTATGGTAAGCGATAGTGCTGGTTATAAGAATAACCTACCTAATGATATATTAATGAATTTGGAAAAAAACAATATAGAAATTTTTAATGGAATTATTAAAAGTAAAAATAAAGTTGACGTTAGAGTGATAAAGTGAATTTTAGGAATAATTATAATAAAAACATGGAGATCATTTATAAAGAGAATATAATTTTAATTTAAAAAGACATCTTTTAGGTGTCTTTTTTTTTATCTTTAAAATAAAAAATGAAATTACTTATCAAACTTTTAATCACAACGGTTTTAGTGGTTGTTATTTCTAACTTTTTGCCTGGAATTACTGTCGCAAGTTATAAAAGCGCCTTTATAGTAGCTGTGGTGCTGGCATTGTTAAATACCTTTCTAAAACCGCTACTCATCCTTTTAACAATTCCAGCAACAATTCTCACACTAGGCTTGTTTCTTTTAGTAATTAATGCTGTACTTATTTTAATTGGGGATTATTTTGTAAGTGGTTTTACGGTATCTGGTTTTTGGACAGCCTTTCTATTTAGTATTATTCTGTCTGTTTGTCAATCTATTTTAAATGGTATTTTTATTGAAAAAGAACAATAAAGCCTATTGTTAAGAAATATCTATCAGAAGTTTCGGAATAAAATTTACAGAATTGAAATTCAGTTGATTAAAAAGTTGCTTGAGTTGTAAAAAATAATTAATTTTGCAACCCAATTTTCATGTCAATAAAAAATAATATAATGAATATTACAAGAGAGCAAGTTGATGCTTTAAATGCAATTGTTACGGTTGCAGTTACTAAAGAGGATTATGCAGATAAAGTGCAAAAAGTATTAGCAGACTATAGAAAAAATGCTAACATACCTGGTTTTAGAAAAGGAGCTGTGCCAATGAGTTTAATTCAAAAACAATATGGTAAAGCAGTACTTTTAGATGAAGTAAACAAAATATTACAATCTTCTTTAAATGATTATTTAGTTGAAGAAAAATTAGATATTTTAGGAAACCCACTTCCAAAAGTAACAGAAGATTTTGATTGGAATAAAGATGATTTTACATTCGAATTTGAATTAGGATTAGCTCCTGATTTTTCAGTAGATTTAGAAGGTAAATCTAATGTAACTAAATTTGATATTGTGGCTGATGATAACATGTTAGATGAACAAGTAGAGCGTATTCAAAAACAATATGGGAAAATGATTTCTCAGGATAAAGTAGCAGAGGACCATACTTTAAGAGGGACTTTTTCAAATGAAGAGAAAGGAATTAATAATACAACAACAATTACATTAGATATCTTTAATGATAAAAAAACAGCAAAGAAATTTGTAGGTAAAAAAGTAGGTGATGTAGTAGCATTAGAAACCAAAGGGCTTTTTGATGATGACCATAAATTAATGGACTATTTGAAAGTTTCTCATGATGATGTTCATGGTTTAGACGTTACTGTAAACTTTACTATTGAAGAAATCAATGCTGTTGAAAAAGCAGAATTAAACCAAGAATTATTTGATAAATTATTTGGAGAAGGAAATGTTGCTTCTGTTGAAGAGCTAAGAACAAAAATAAAAGAAGATGCAGAAGGTCAGTTTGCACAACAAGCAGATCAAAAATTCTTAAATGATGTAATTGAATCGTTAATTGAAAATACAAAATTTGAGTTGCCATCAGTTTTCTTGAAAAAATGGATTCAAACAGTAGGAGAAACCCCTTTGTCTCCAGAACAAGCAGAAGAAGAATATGTAAAATCTGAAAAAGGATTACGTTACCAGTTAATTGAAAATAAAATTATCGCTACTAATAATTTACAAATTCAGTTTGAAGACTTAAAAGCACATACTGCTGAATTGATTAAAAAGCAAATGGCTCAATTTGGTCAATTAAACCCAACAGATGAAGAAGTAGAAGGGATTGTTGCTAGAGTGCTTTCTAATCAAGAAGAGGTAAAACGTTTATCAGAACAAGTTATGAGTGAGAAAATGTTAACTTTGTTTAAAGATAAAATTAAAGCTAAATCTAAAAAAGTAAACTACCAGGAGTTTATTAAAGAGATGTATGGAGAATAAAATCTCATAAAAAATAATTATCTTTGAACGTCAAACTTTGGTTTGACGTTCTTAGTTTATAAACCAATAATAAAGTTACAATGAATTACGGAAAAGAATTTAAAAAATATGCAACTAAGCACCATGGAGTAAATAGTTTGTACTACGATAAAATTGTTAGTAGCATGACTCCATATATTATAGAAGAACGCCAAATGAATGTTGCTTCAATGGATGTTTTTTCACGTTTAATGATGGACAGAATCATCTTTTTAGGAACTGGAGTAGATGATTATGTGGCAAACATTATTCAAGCACAATTATTATTTTTAGAAAGTACTGATGCTTCTAAAGATATTAGTATTTATATTAATTCTCCAGGAGGAAGCGTTTATGCTGGTTTAGGAATATATGATACGATGCAATTAGTGAAGCCAGATGTAGCCACTATTTGTACTGGAATGGCTGCATCAATGGGTGCTGTATTATTATGTGCTGGTGCAGATGGAAAAAGATCTGCTTTACCACATTCTAGAGTGATGATACATCAACCGTCTGGAGGAGCGCAAGGTGTTGCAACTGACATGGAAATCAACTTAAAGGAAATGTTGAAGTTAAAAGAAGAATTATATCAAATCATTTCTCATCATTCAAAGCAAACGTATGAAAAAGTATATAAGGATAGTGAAAGAGACTATTGGATGATTGCTGCTGAAGCAAAAGAATATGGAATGATTGATGAGGTTTTAGAAAGAAAATAACAATCAGTTTTTAGAATTTTAAATACTATATTTTAAGTTCTAGTTACTAAATTACAAAAGATGGCAAAGGAAGTATTAGAATGTTCTTTTTGTGGAAGAAAAAAGCCAGAAACAAATTTATTAATTGCAGGTATAGATTCACATATTTGTGATAGATGCATAGAACAAGCACATGGGATTGTTTTAGAAGAATTGAGGCAAAGCGGCAAGACCGAACTTTTATCGGATTTAATTTTATTGAAACCAAAAGAAATTAAGTCGTTTTTAGATCAATACATTATTGGGCAAGACCAAACCAAGAAAGTCATGAGTGTAGCGGTGTATAATCATTACAAAAGATTAATGCAGACGCAGTCAGATGATGAGGTTGAAATTGAAAAAAGTAACATCATCATGGTAGGTCAAACGGGAACAGGAAAAACATTGGTGGCAAAAACGATTGCAAAAATGTTAAATGTTCCTTTGGCTATTGTAGATGCTACAGTATTAACTGAAGCAGGATATGTAGGTGAAGATGTAGAAAGTATTTTAACACGTTTGCTTCAAGCAGCTGATTATGATGTAGAACGTGCTCAAAGAGGTATCGTTTTTATTGATGAGATTGATAAAATTGCTCGTAAAAGCGATAATCCATCGATTACAAGAGATGTTTCTGGAGAAGGAGTACAACAAGCTCTATTGAAATTACTTGAAGGGACAGTTGTAAACGTACCACCAAAAGGAGGAAGAAAGCACCCTGATCAAAAATTTGTTGAAGTTAACACTCAAAATATTCTCTTTATTGCGGGTGGGGCTTTTGATGGAATTGAAAAAATAATTTCAAAAAGATTAAATAGACAAGCTGTTGGTTATAGCACTTCAAAAGATGCTAATGAAATTGATAAGGATAATTTATTGCAATATGTGATTCCAAAAGATTTAAAAGATTTTGGATTAATTCCTGAAATAATAGGACGTTTGCCTGTATTGTCTTATATGAACCCTTTAGATGCAGAAACATTGAGAGCTATTTTAACGGAACCTAAAAATGCTTTAGTAAAACAGTACAAAAAATTGTTTGAAATGGATGATGTGGCTTTTACAATTGCTGAAGATGCTTTGCAATTTATTGTGGATAAAGCCTTAGAATATAAGCTAGGAGCTAGAGGACTTCGTTCTTTATGTGAGGCTATTTTAACAGATGTAATGTTTGATTTACCAGGCTCTTCTGAGAAAGAATTGCATGTAACTAAAGAATTTGCTGAGCATAGCTTAAATAAGAATTTATTACAACGTTTAAAAACAGCATCTTAATAAAATAAAAAAATTAAAAAAGCCCGATTTTAATCGGGCTTTTTTGTTTATAGCACATTGTGAAAGTTTCTAATTCTCGGAAGCATCAGTAACCTCTATTGTTTTGTTTATTTTAAATTCAATTCTTCTGTTTTCTAAATCTTGTACTTCAGTACAATTTGAACCACAATCATGTAAAGGTTTAGATTCTCCATAACCATTATGAGATAATCTTGATTTATTGATACCTTTAGTAATTAAGTAGTCGTAAGCAGATTTTGCTCTTTTTTGAGATAAAAGCAAGTTGTATTTATCAGAACCTTTATTGTCTGTGTGAGCATTAATTGTCAAAGTCATTTCAGGTATTTCATTCATAACAGTCACCACTTTATCTAAAGATAAACGGGATTCTTCTTTTAAAGTAGCTTTATTAAAATCAAAGAAAATATTTTCAATAACAATAGCATCGTCAACAATTTCTGCCTTTTTTTGATTCATCTTAATTGTTTCAGTTACAAAATTATTTTGTGTTGAAGCAGTTACGGCATTTGCATTAGGTTCGTAGCCTTCTTTATTTGTTGAAATATTGTAAGCTGTTAAAGGTTCTATAATTAATTTTACTTCTCCTTTATCGTTGGTTTTCGTCTCTTTGATTACTTGCCCAAATTCATCTGTAATTACAACTGAAGCGTTTGGTAATTTAATTTTAGAATTAGTTTCTACCACTACAATATTCAATTGTTGTTCTTGTTGATGTATATCGAAACGATATACATCAAAGTTGTCTTTATCGTCTTCCTTGTTAATAGAAATATAACCTCTATTTTTACTTACTAAAATATAGCCTACTTCATCTTTAGTAGTATTTAAACCAGAACCTAAGTTTCTAGTATTTATATAAGAATTTTCAACTATGGAGCTTCTGAAAACATCATATCCTCCAAAAGTATCATGACCAGTGGAAGAAAAATAAATATAGTTGTTCTCAGGAGTTACAAAAGGATATTTTTCATCTTTATCTGAATTGACTTCTTTTCCAAGATTTTTAATATTTTCTAATGTCCCATCAGCTTTAATGTGTCCCACATACAAATCATAACCTCCAAAACCACCTGGCATATTGGATGAAAAGTAAATGGTATTATCAATTTTGTTATAAAAAGGTGTTTCTACAGAAAAGTCATTGGTTGTAATTGGAATTTCTCTAACGTCTTTCCAATATCCTTGAATTTCAAGGTCTAAATTAGCACTATATAATTTAAAATTATTTGAATTTTCTGTAGTATGCGTAAAATAAATTGTTTTGTCGTCGTTAGCAAAAGTCATCGATCCTTCGTTAAAATCTGAATCTAAAACCGTTGAAAATTGTAGAGGAAAAGACAAATTACCGTTTTTGTCTACATTGGTACAATAAATATTATTATTAAACTGGCTTAAGCTTTCATTAAAAGTGGTTTTGGTATGTCTTCTTTTTTTGTTTGAAACAATAAGAAATTTATCTTTGAAAAAAGTTGCGCCAATTTCTGATAACTCTGTGTTAATGCCAGTGTCAGTTAGTATAAATTTTAATAATGAATCGTTATTTAATGCTAAACTGTTAATTGTAGGCGAATCATCAATAAAACTGTCCTGACTCATTCCAAAAAAAGGAACACAAAAAACACATAACAGTAATTTTTTCATGGTAATAGGTTAATTAGACTTATGAAGTTGCAAATATTAAGTCGAATTACCCCATAAAAAAAGAATAATCGGTTAATTGTTAAAAAAACTCGTTATATAGCTTTGAAAACGAATCGTTTGGAATTAATAAGTTGTATTTGTGTTAAAGATTTAATAATCAGTTTTTTAACTTATTTTAAAAATTTCAATTAACAATATGATTTATTTGAAACTATTTTTTGAGTTTCTTTCCATTCTATTTGACATTTTCTATACGGACCACATTTGTATCTTTTTGGTCCACAAGAACTAAAAAATAGTCCAGTAAAAAGTAAGAGTGCTATAATTTTTTTCATAATCTAGGTTTTTGGTTTCTTTATACTTGGTACATTTGGTGTTGCAATAATTCTTCTAAGTAAATTCGTTCATTAGATAGCCTTGGAATTTTATGTTGACCGCCTAATTTGTCTTTTTCTTTTAACCAGTCATAAAATAGATTAGAACGAGCTACATTAACAATTAACGGGTTTAAAGTCATGTTATTGTGTCTTTTAGCTTCATAGTCAGAGTTTAGGAGTTGTAAGTTCTTGTCTAGTAAAGCGGTAAAAGAGGAGATACTTTTGGGTTGTATTTTAAATTCTATAATCCATTCATGTGCTCCTTTCTTTTTCTCTTTCATAAATACAGGAGCCACAGTATAATCAATTACTTCACATTGTAATTCCTGACACGTTTTAGCTATTGCTTTGTCTGTATTTTCCACCATTAATTCTTCTCCAAAAACATTAATATGATGTTTGGTTCTACCAGTAACAACAATGCGATGCGGGCTGGTTGATGTGAAACGAATAGTGTCGCCTATTAAATATCTCCAAAGTCCAGAATTTGTAGAAATTACAATGGCATAATTTTTATTAATTTCAACTTGGTTTAGCGGAATGGCTTTTTGATGGGAAGTGCCAAAAGTATCCATAGGAATAAATTCATAAAAAATTCCATAATCGAGCATGAGTAATAACTCATTTGAATCATTCCTGTCTTGAATAGCAAAGAAACCTTCAGAGGCATTATAAATTTCATAATACCTGAAATTATCTTTTGGAAATAATTTTTTATAAGGTTCTCTATAAGGTTCAAAGTTAACACCACCATGAAAATAGACTTCTGCATTAGGCCAAATATCTATTAGATTGCCTTTGCCTGTGGTTTCCAATGTTTTGTTCAATAGAACCATCATCCAACTGGGTACACCTGCTAAACTCGTTACATTTTCTTGAATGGTTTCATTAATTATAGCAGGTAATTTGGTTTCCCAATCTCCCATAAGAGACACTTTATTACTAGGAGTAGAGCTAAATTCGGCCCAAATAGGCATGTTATCAATTAAAATAGCCGATAAATCTCCGAAAAAAGTATTGTTATCTTCATATAATTGTTTGCTTCCTCCTAATCGTAAGCTTTTCCCTGTAAACAGTTGCGAGTCTTCGTTGTTGTTTAAGTATAGGCATAATAGGTCTTTACTGGCTTTGTAATGGCATAAGTCTAGGGTTTCAGTACTAACTGGTATGAATTTACTTTTTGCATTGGTAGTACCACTTGATTTTGCAAACCATTTTATAGGGGTGTGCCAAAATACATTTTGTTGTCCTTTTCGGGTTTGTTCTATCAATGGTTCCAAATCTTCATAAGTAGAAATAGGAATTCTTTCTGCAAAAGTTTGATAATTTTTTATAGATGAAAAATCATATTGTTTGCCTAAAATGGTGTTTTCTGCCGATTTAATTAAGTTAATCAGCAACTCTTCCTGAACTTCATGAGGATATTTTAAAAACAATTCCATCTGATGAATTCGCTTTTTTAAAATCCATGAAGCAATAGAATTAATAATAGGAAATGCCATTTTTAGAATTACAAATTATGAATTATAAAATACGAATGATAACTTTACCAAAAATAACATTTTTTTTAAATCAAAACTCATTAAAAGAAAAAAAGCACATGATATATCAAGGAGTTCTTCAAAAGATGCAAACGGAATTAGCACATCCGATTCAGTATTATTTAGTTTTTGAAGATAGTTTTTTAAATGTGAATCAGTTACTAAACAAAGAAATAGAAATTGCGTTTCAAGGTTACCAATGTTTGAATTGTGGTGAAGCCAAGAAGATTTTTAGACAAGGCTTTTGTTATGATTGTTTTATGACAAGCCCGGCTGTAGGAGATTGGATTATGAAACCCGAATTGAGTACGGCTCATCTCGATATTGAGGATCGAGATTTAGCATATGAAAAAAGAGTACAATTGCAACCTCATATCGTTTATTTGGCACTATCAAGTGAAGTGAAAGTTGGAGTTACCCGAAAAACACAAGTGCCTACCCGTTGGATTGACCAAGGAGCAATTCAGGCTGTTCCAATTGTTGAGGTGCCGAATCGTTATTTGGCAGGTATTACAGAAGTAGCTTTAAAAAATCACTTTGCAGATAAAACAAGTTGGCAGAAAATGCTTAAAAATGAAGTTATTCCAGCCGATTTGCAAGCAGAAAGGCAAAAAACAAAAGATTGGATTCCTAAGGAGGTACTTCCTTATTTTGCGGAACAAGAAAAGATATATGATTTGGAGTTTCCTGTATTACATTATCCAAAAAAAGTAAATAGTCTTAATTTAGACAAAACGCCACTATACAATGGAAAGGTAATGGGTATAAAAGGGCAGTACTTACTTTTTGAAGACGGTACAGTTTTTAATATTCGTTCTTACGAAGGTTATGTGGTAAAAATGAGTGTGTAATAATAGTAAAAATAAAAACCTATTTTAAATTTAAAATAGGTTTTTATTTTGTGAATTAATTATTCTTTAATTATTTTACCATCTTGTTTTTCTCCATTTTCATTCTTTAAAATGTAATAATATAATCCATTTTTTTCTTTTTCTATAGAGATTGCTTTTTCAATTTTTACATTTTTCAAAATTACATCACCTTTAGAATTATACAAATCTAATCTGTATTCAGATAAATTTTTTCCTTTAAAATTAATTTCAGATTTTGAAGGATTTGGATATACTTGTATTTTTTTGTCAGCATTTTCAAAAGGAGTTCCTTGGTCAAAAAAGTTTTCAAATATTTGTACATGTGAACACCCATTATTGAAATAGATGTCTGCAACTACACCTACACTACTTCCTCCCGTACAATTTTGACCAGAAAATGATAAATTGAATGAACCTGAAAAAGGGCCATTTAAAGTAATAGATGATTGACCTGAATACGGAGAAGTGGTAAATGTTCCTCCATTTAATAATACACTTATACTAGATATTTTACTCCAGTCGACTTCGCAATTAGAAGGACTTTCAAAAACCATAGTTCCTCCTCCAGTACCATTAGGTCTACACTCATAAAAACCACTTAACGTTGGGGTACAGCAATTAGGTACAATAATGCAGTTTACTTCAACAGAGCAAGTATGACAGCCTGTTTCATCAAAATAAGTTAATTGTAGAATGAAACTTCCAGCAGTTAATGCTTGTATAGATACTGTGTTATTTTGATCTGAACCCACAATTGAAGCAACAGAAGAATTGCTTACATCCCAATCATAACATTCGGTGCATTGCGCTGTTCCTGTGGGAACAGAGAAAACAACTGTATCTCCAACGTTTATTGTTGAAGGACCACTAATTAGACATTGAGAAAAGGAAAAATTAAATAATAATAAGCTAAATAATAATAAATAATTTTTGTTCATAATATATATGTTTTTAAATGAGTTGTAAACCTAAATATTTTAGATGTTAATTATTTATAATTAAAATGTACATTTTGTTATTTTATGCAAATTTAAAATCAATACAAATTTATTCTAAACAAGCTCCTTTGGTTAAAGGCATGGTAGAAGTATAAGAAAGTGTGGTAACATCTTTAAATTTTGTACCATCGACCATTTCTCCATAACCTTCTATTAATTGATTGTCTTTAATTAAAAATGCCATTTCTCTTTTGCTTTCTGTGCCTTCAGAAGTAAAGGTGTATATGCCAATAAGTTTGTCTTCTTGTAATGTTCCAGCGAAAGTACCTTGGTTGCCATCTTTTTCTGCATAAGCAATTTTTAAGTTTCCTTTAATACTATCTGCTACCGTTGTAATTTTCATTTCAATGGCATTTCCATTCTGGTTGTAAGTATAACAAGTTGGTTCCAAAAGAGAAGTTGAATTCGTTTCTTCGGGTATTGTTTGTTCTTCTATCACAGGTTCTTCTATTGTCACTTCTTCAGTAGTTTTTTCTTTACAACTCATTAGTAGAGTTATTGTAAAAAATAAATAAGATAGTTTTTTCATAGTTTCTATTTTTAATTAATCGATTTTTTTTAAAATTAATAATTTCTTGTTTGGATTCGAAAGGTATAGTCTATTGTTTTCTATGGTATATGTAGTAGTGCTACTTAACGCTTTTAAAAATTCGGTTTCTTTGTTAGTGGGTTCACAAGCCATTTCTGTAGTAACTACATTAATGAAGCGTATTTTTTTGGGTTCAAAAAATAAACGACCCTGCATTTGGTTACATCCCGCAAAACCAGAAAAAGTATTTTCTTGGGCTTTAATTTCAAGTTGAGGAAATTCTTTACTAAAATCGGTAGCGTCTACTTTTTTACCATTTAATTGTTCTAACACCCAAATGTCATGCAAACGATAATCGGTTATGTAAGCTCCACAACCTATCCATGTAGTTTGTTTCTGATCGATGGAAAGTGTAACTCGATAAGGAAATTTTTTACCAGACATCGCATTTGTGCATTCCATTTGTATTATTTCAATAGCAAATGAATGAGCGTCATTTTGGGAACGGAATAATTTTACATTATGATCTGCTGCTACAATGGGTGCTACAGCAGGTAATACTATCGTGTCCTCTGGAGTTGTAAAAACAAATTCTTTTTCAGATAATGTTAGTCCCCAAAAGGGTTCAGTACCTTGCGCTTTAAAATAAGGGAGGTTGTTTTTTTCAATAGTGGTAATGATTTCTTTTGCCTTACTTTTTTCTTCGGATGTTTTCTTCTTATTTTCTTTTGGACAGGAAGAAGCTAAGAGTAGGTGACTGACCAGTACGATTTTAATCAGTTGAATTCGTTTCATTAGTAATTATTTTTTCTTGAAACGCATCATGGCAACATCATTAATCATAAGATTGAGCTTTCCTTCGTTATCAAATTGAAATTGATTTATTTTTTGCATCATGTTTAGGAATTGTTTTTCTCCTTCTCCACAATACATCATGGTAGTAGGTCCTGGTTCTCCAAATGAAATGGTGGTATCGTTTAAAGTGTATTTTGCTGAGTAACCATTACAACTGTTATTACCTCTTACTTCTTGTTTTTCTTTGTCAAATTCGATGTAAGGTTTTTTGTCTGGAAAAAGACCATCGAAGGCAATTCGAGGGCCAGATAGATACTCTAATTCCCAAGTAGTATTGTAAAGCATGCTACCATTGGTTTCTTTTTTTGTGGCACAAGAGACTAGAATTGTTATTACTAAAATGAGTAAAGAATTTTTTTTTGTTTTCATGTTTTTAATTTTTTTTTAGCTAGAAAAGAAATAATACAGAGGTAATTGAAATGACTTATTTCTTTAATGTATACTAAAATGACACA
This sequence comes from Flavobacterium sp. J27, assembly GCF_004303025.1. Classification (GTDB taxonomy): domain Bacteria; phylum Bacteroidota; class Bacteroidia; order Flavobacteriales; family Flavobacteriaceae; genus Flavobacterium. The sequence continues at coordinate 14,189 of NZ_PJQW01000007.1, forward strand.
CTATTTTTTGTTTGTTCTCTCAAATATACTAAAAAATAATCCCTATTTCATCATGAAATAGGGATTGAAATATAAAATTGGTGTAAAAATTATTCTTTCTTTTTCTTACCGCCTAATATACCACCTAGAACGTTTTTAACTCCTTCTTTAATATTTTCTTTCGGAGTGGTGGTTTTAGTCGTGTCTGTAGCGGTTGCAGTACTATTATCTTTAGTACCGTTGAATAAATTAGTCAATGCGCTTGTTCCTTCGTTTACTAATTTTTCTTTTTGCATTTTTACAATTTGAGAAGCTAAGTTTGTTGTTGCTTGTTTCAAATCTGTTTTTATAGCAGGATTGCTAAAGTTACCTGTTAAATTTGCCGTTACTGGTACACTTTCAATTTTTTGCTGATCTGCAGGAGTTAATTTGCTTAATAAACTAGTTACTTCTGTACCTAAATATTTGGCTGGTACATCAAACTTAACATCATAATTCATGGTTTGATCAAAACCGTGTGTTCCTCCTACAGTCATATTGATGTCTTGGTAGGTTAAATTTAATGGTTTTAGTGCTACTTTTCCATCTTTAAATGATAAAGAAGCTTTTATATCGTTTAAGTTTAATTTGCTTACATCTAAGAATTTTACATTCGAGCTTAAAGCAGTTAATAAAGTAGAATTTTTCTCATTAATAGTTGTCGACAACAATTGGCCAGCTAAATCACCTGAAAGGGTTTTTAAGTTAGGTGTCATGTCGTCTGTTAGATTACCAGATAGCTTAATTGTAGAATTTAGTTTACCATTAATTATATTCGCAATAGGAGCAATGCTTTTCAACATTTCAACTTGTGTAAACGATTCGGCAATATTCACAGCATTCAATCCTAAATCCATGTTGAAAGTAGGTTTTGCTCCTTTGGTTGAAACCATACCATTTAACCCAATGCTTCCTCCAAAAACATCCATTTTAAGATTGCTTAACGAAATAGCTTCATCTTTTATGGCTAAATTACCGCTTACATTTTTCAAATCTAAATTATCATATACCACACTTCCTGCTTTAGCAGAAATACTACAATCTAAGAAAGAAGGGATTTTTACAGCTTCTGTAGTGGTTTTTGAACCGTCATCTGAAGTAGTAGTCGTTGGCGACATGAAATCTGAAACTACTAAACGAGACGAATTCATATCGAAACTTCCTTTTAAAACTTGTTTTTTGAATAAAAAACCATATAAATTGTCTAATCCACCTGTAACCTGAATGTCTGAAGAACCTGTTTTTGCATCAAATTCATTCAAGCGAATTTGATTTGGATTGAAAGTTAAAGATGTATTTACGATTTCAAATGGTTTTGCCATTTCTGGACCTTCATATTTAAATCCGCTTAAAGAAACGTTTCCTGCATTTTGAATATTTTGATACTGACTAGTTTCTACTGATTTCATATCAAATTTGGTAGTAACATCAGCTTTTAAGATACCTGTTAAAGGTTTGTCTAATTGTACAGGATACGCTTTGGTAACATTCGCTAAATTAATTGTTCCTTTTAAAGCTGCGTCTACCAATGGGTTTTCTGTAAGATTTTTAACTAATGCTTTCGCATTGAATACATCTTGATCTATAGAGAAAGATAATTTGTCTAAGTTAACATACGTGTCATTCATAGCACCTGTTTCGTTTACGATATGCGTGTCAATCACAATATTCTTCACTGATTTTGGTAAATCTGGGTATTGGAATGAGGCATTGTCTGAGGCTAATTCGATATTAAATTTAGGAATGGTGGTTTCTGTTAATTTACCATCAACTTTTCCGCCTACTCTAAATTCTCCAGTTGTTTTTACTTGACTGATATTTCCTGCATAAGCTTCTGGAATAAGTCCTAAGAAATTTTTAAAATCTGAAGTTGGGGTTTTAAATGTTAAATTGTATAACTGACCGTCTTCTAACATTTGGATAAAACCATTGAATTCTAAAGGTAATTGATTGATTAATGCTTTGTTATCTTTAAATTCATATTTACTGTTATCTAAATCAATGCCTAAAACTGCATCTAAAGACAAGGTTACATTTTTCATAAAATTAGTACTGTCCATTTCAAAAGAAACTTTAGTACTTGTTTTAGTGTCTAAATCTAATTTTTGTTGGGCAAAATTTCCTTTTCCAGTATGGTTAAGACTATCCAATACCATTTTCATTTTAGCACCTTCGTCTAAAAAGGTAAAACGTAAATTATTGATGGCATATTCTTGAATATTTAAAGCAAAAGGCTTGCTTTCTTCAGTAGAAGCCTCTTCTTCTTGATTTTTAAGAGCAATGTCAAAATTTCCTAAACCATCTTTGTTGAAAATCACATTTACAATAGCATTCGTACTGCTAAAACCTTGTAAATTCATTGGCTCGTTATCTCCTTTAAATAATTCTTTTATGCTCATTTTTAAGTTCAATTCACCAGCATAAAAAAGCGTATCACCTTCAAAAGGGGCTTTGTTAATAATACTTAATTTGTCGATAGTAACATTTGCATTCGGAAAATTCCTGAACAAACTTAAATCTACTTCTTCAAATGCAACAGTAGCATCTACATTTTCATTTATCGATTTTAAAACCAGTGCTTTGATTTTATCTTTAAAAATAAAAGGTGCTGCTGCTAATGCAACTACAACTACAAGTAGAAATATCCCAACTATTTTGAGTACTTTCTTGAATGTGGATTTTTTAGCCATAGTAATAAGATTTTGAAGATTTACAGGTTAGTTTTTACAAATGTACTACCAAAATGAAAAATAATATATTAACATTCTGATAAATTTTTACATTATTTCAATTAGTCAATTAGCAGCTCTTCATTCACTTTCAAGTCAAATTTTTTACGAAATAAATACACTGCAAGATACATAAAAGGAGTGTCAATTAGCGCAATAAATATTTTAAAAAGGAAACCACTGATAAATAACGGAATAAACAAACTCCAATTTAGGATTTCAAAACAGCACAAGAGTAGTAATACAGAAAAAGTATCAATAGCTTGTGAAGTTATGGTTGAGAAATTATTTCGTACCCAAAGTTTTTTTCCTTGAGTTACTTTCTTCCAAAAATGATACACTTGTATATCGATATATTGAGCAAATAGATACGCTAACATTGAGGCGATTACTGCCAATGCAGTTTGTCCAAAAACTTTGGTAAACAGAGCATCTGAAACAGGAGAGTTTTCTATAGCAGGAACGAGATTAGCTACATAAATAATTCCCAAAGAAAAAACCGATGCAAAAATACCAGTTGTAACCACTTGGTTCGCTTTCTTTTTACCATAAATTTCAGAGATAATATCAGTGATTAAAAAAGTAATTGGATAGGGAATTATTCCAACTGAAATTTGGAATAATTTGGTTCCAAAAACGGTTACATTTCCAAAAGGATACCAGTAAAAGAATTTTTGAAAAATTAAATTAGAAACCACCAAAGAGCAGATAAATAAACTAGCCAGAATTAAATATATGCGTTGCGCTAAAAATTTGTTTTGTAAAGCCATTGCTCAAATTTAAGAATACAATGTTACAAAAAAAAGCTATTTCTTTCGTAAAGATAGAAATAGCTTTTTAAACTAGTTTTATAAATAAAAACTATTTTATCTGAAGTTCGAAAGGCATCATTGCCTGAACACCTTTTAATTGATTGGCTCTTTTAATTTGTTCTAACAAACGGAATGCTTCTTCACCAACTTGTTCTTTTAATAAAGCTTCTTTCGATTGGAACATAGAAATACCTGCAAACTTGTTAAGGATATCATGTATCGATTTGTCATATTCAGGATAATTCTCTGTTCTGAAATCTTTTATTTTAGCTAGTTTTGCGGCATATTTTAAGGCATCATCTAAACCACCTAATTCATCTACTAAACCATTTTTTATAGCGTCTGTTCCAGTCCATACACGGCCTTGAGCAATAGCGTCTACTTGTTCAGTAGTCATTTTTCTACCAGTTGCTACTCTTGTTAAGAAAGTACTATAAATGTTTTCAATACTTTCTAATGTAAATGCTTTAAAGTTGTCGTCAATTGGTTCAAACAAACTATATCCTGAAGCATTGTCATGTGTTTTAACTTGTTCTGCATTAATACCAATGTTCTTTCCTAATTCGTTCATATTTGGTAGCATACCAAAAACACCTATCGAACCTGTAATGGTACTTGGTTCAGCAAAAATTCGGTCTGCATTACAAGAAATATAATACCCACCTGAAGCGGCTACGTTACCCATAGACACTACCACAGGTTTCACTTTTTTAGTAATTTCAATTTCTCTCCAAATCAATTCTGAAGTTAAAGCACTACCGCCAGGACTATCTACGCGTAATACAATGGCTTTTACGTCGTCATCTTCTCTAGCTTCTTTTAAAGCTCTTTTTACAGCACCTTCACCAATAACATTTACATCTCCTTCACCACCTTGAATTTCCCCTTGTGCATACACTACAGCAATAATGTCTTTTACTGAAAAATCTACAGATGAAGTGGCTACTTTTTTAGCATATTTAAGGATGTCTACTGTTTCATAATCTTTATCATCAGCTACTTTTAATTGTTTTTTTATAGCCTTGTGATATTCATCTTCATAAGCCACTTTGTCAATCATGTGTTTGTTTAAAGCCAATTGTGGAGTGCGTGCTCCTAAAGAATTGGCTATACTGTTTAAACTATCTACAGAAATATTTCTGCTTATTGAAATATCGGTTGCAATTGTATTCCAAATAGAATTTAATAAAACTGTAATTTGCTCTCTGTTTTCTGGACTCATTTCTTGTGCTAAGAATGGTTCTACAGCACTTTTGTATTTTCCATGACGAATGATTTCCATTTTTACCCCTGTTTTCTCCTGTAATTCTTTCATATATAAAACTTCAGAAGACAACCCTTTGAATTCCAATTCTCCGATTGGGTTTAAATATAATGTGTCTGCAACCGAATTTAAATAATAATCACGCTGAGAAATGTAATTAGAATAAGCTACAACAAATTTGCCCGATTTTTTAAAATCTTCAAGTTTGTCTCTCAAAGCTTTACTTTGTGCCATTCCTAATCTAGATTCATTATTTAAAATAGAAATTCCTTTGATTTTATCGTCGGTTTTAGCTGCATCAATAGCTTGTAATATGTCGATTAAACCATCATGATTTGTCTCAAAATAATTGAATTCTTCAATGTTAATTTTTCCACCATAATCCAGATTTACTTCTGATAAATCTAATTTGATAACTGAATTATCTTTTACCTTAACGGTATCTTTATCTCCTCCCATTATAGCACCTAAAAAGATAAGCCCGAAAAAAAACACCATACAGAATACAAAGATTCCAATTACAGTGGCTACTACATTTCCTAAAAATTTCATTTTCTATCCATTTAATTTATATGAGCTATATGTCTTATAAAAGCAGAAAAAGTTACATGTTCATAAAAAAATAGAAAATAGAAATTATAAGTCTAAAATTGTTTGTTATTTTGCTAAAGATGAAAAAACAACATCAAATACAGGTTTCTATAGGAAGTAATCAGGGCAATCGTTTGGAAAACCTCAGTTCAGCAATTGTTTTTATACACGAACAAGTGGCGAGTGTGGTAAAAGTATCTAAAGTATATGAAACACCTTCTTGGGGTTTTGAAAGTGATAGTTTTTATAATGCAGTGCTTACTTTACATACATATAAAACCGCTCCAAAAATATTGTCTCAGTTGTTAAAAATAGAAAAACAAATGGGACGTGTACGTACACAAGGAAAAGGATATGAAGCTAGAATTATCGATTTAGACATTATTACTTATGATGAAGAAATTATAACAACTGATACGTTACAAATTCCGCATCCGCAAATGCAACACAGAAACTTTGTATTATTGCCTTTAAAAGAAGTGCAACCCGATTGGTTTCACCCTACACTAAAAAAAACACTACAAGAACTCCTTGCAGAAACGACAGATACAAGTGAATGTAAAGTAATACATACGTTAGTTTCTCCAGTGGAAAAATTGGGTTTACAGCAATACAACTATATAGCTATTGAAGGAAATATAGGTGCTGGTAAAACTACTTTGGCTACTAAAATAGCGGAAGATTGTAATGCTAAATTGGTTTTAGAACGTTTTGCAGATAATCCATTTTTACCGAAGTTTTACAAAGATCAAAACCGCTATGCTTTTCCTTTGGAAATGTCTTTTTTAGCGGATCGATACCAACAATTAACAGATGATTTAGCACAATTTGATTTATTTAAAGATTTTATAGTAGCTGATTACCATATTTTTAAGTCATTGATATTTGCCAAAGTTACACTGCAAGAGGACGAGTTTCGTTTGTATAAAACCATGTTTGATATTATTCATCGGGAAACCGCAAAACCCGATTTGTATATTTATTTGTACCAAAGTACCGAACGCCTTTTAGCCAATATTAAAAAAAGAGGTCGTAGTTATGAACAAGAAATACCGGCAGATTATTTAGAAAAAATCAATAGAGGATATCTTGATTATATTAAAACTCAAACTAATTTAAATGTACTTGTTATAGATGTTTCTGATTTGGATTTTGTAAAAAGACAAGAAGATTATGTGTTTTTATTAGCAAAAATTCAGGAGAAATTACAGCAAGTATAACTAGCAAATTTATTGTAATTTGATTTTTTCAAAAAAATCTTTTTTGTAGGTTTCACTAATAGGAATTCTAGAAGCATCAATCACGATTCTATTTTTTTGAATGGATTTAATATGATTTAAATTTACCACATACGAATTATGAACTCGTATAAAATCTTTATGGTTTATTTTTTCTAAAATATTGCTAAAATTAGATAAGGTTAAAACCGATTTGCCGTTTGTAAGATGAATTTTTAAATAATCTTTTAATCCTTCGATATACTTGATGTCTTGAATGGTGATTTTGATGTTTTCGTAATCCGATTTTATAAAAATAAATTTATTTTCGCTACTATTTGTAAAAATAGAATTGGTTTCCAAAATTTCTTCTTGTTGTGGAAAAGAACCGTTATAAATTTTATTAATCGATTTTAAAAAACGTTTGTATGAAATAGGTTTTAAAAGATAATCAACAGCATCCAGATTAAAACCATCTACGGCATATTGAGGAAAAGCAGTTGTAAAAATAATATTTGGTTTCACACTTAAAGATTCTACTAAATCGACCCCATTAATCATAGGCATTTCAATGTCTAGAAAAATCAAATCGATTGTGTTTTCTGCAATAAAACGAATAGCTTCAATAGGATTTGTAAAAGTTTGTATTACATCTAAATTGTCGATTGTATCAGCATACTTTTTTAGAATTTCTATTGCCAGCGGTTCATCATCAATAATAATTGCCTTAATTTTCATTTAAATCGATTTTGATTGATACCTGATATTTATTGTTGTTGTTTTTGATTACCAAACTATTATTTGGATAATATAAATTTAGTCTTTTTATCGAATTTTCATTTCCTAAACTAAACGAATCATATGATTTTTTCTGAAAATGAATTTGGTTTTCCACATTAAAATCTAAAATACCATCTTTAATTTTAAATTCGATTAGAATTTCTTCTTCATAAACAGGATGTACGCCATATTTAAAAGCATTTTCGATGAAAGAGATAAACAGTAAAGGATAAATTTTTACCGATTTTAAATTACCTTCCACTTTGTAATTAATAGTATTGTTGCTAGTAATTCGTAATTTTTGTAATTCGATATAATTATTAATATACTCTATTTCTTCCTGCAAATCTACTTTTTTATCGATAGGTGTGTTGTTCTTATCGGAAAGCATATAGCGCATTAAATCGGATAAATTTAAAATAGCTTGAGGTGTTTTGGGTGATTGTACAATAGAAAGAAAGTAAATCGTATTGAGCGAATTAAAAAAGAAATGCGGATTTAATTGTGCTTTCAAAAAATTCAATTCGGTAATTCTATTTTCATTTTCAATTTCTTTTTGACGTTTAAAATTTTCGTTTAGAAACTCATATAATTTTAAAAAAGAACTAATAGAAATGACAAATAAAAAGATGACAACGTTTGGTAAAATATGCATTGGTGGTTCTCTTTTAACCAAATTGATTTCATTAGCAGGAATATTAGTTCTAATTCCATTAGCAGGAATAGAAGGAGGTCTAAAATTAGCTCGTAAATAATCAAACTTTACACTGGCAATACTAATAACAGTATAGGTTAAACCAAATAAAATTAGTAATATAATCGTGTATAATAGCCACTTTTTTTTGACAATAAACCGTTCTACTAGAAAATTGAAATTAATATAAAAGATACAAACACAAACTAGAAAAAGAATAAAGAGAAAATAATTAAAAGGACCATTGTTAAAGAAGTAATCATACATCAGAATTAAAAAGAAGATAAACCAAACTAAAAAATGTATCACATATTTAGTTTGGTAATTCTTCTTCAAAAACATCCTTTTATTAAAATTAGAGATCAAATTTTAATTTTTAATTGTTGAATATCCTTTTTTGATAATGCAGCTGTTTCTCCGTTATTCAATCGTTCTAAAACTAAGTCTAAGGTTCTTAGTGCATCAATACTGTCTTTAAAAGAAACAGTTCCTTCAATCGCAGGAATGTTTTCCTGTCTAATAAATAGTTTGCCTTGTAAATAGACTTCATAGCCATACTTGTTTTGTCCCATTTCAAATACCGTTCCATCAAAAGCAACAGGTTTGTTTTTACAAGCCGTAAACAGTTCAAATACTAACACAAATATAATGTAAATTATAGTATTACTTTTTTTAATCATTATCTACTTGTTCTGCAAAAGGTTTAAATTCATACATGTCATCTAAATATAAATTACTGGAGCGACCTAATAAGACAAAAGCGCGATCGCTAAAGTTTAAAGCCACGGCATCTTGTCTGGTAACCGCTTCAAATGTGGTTTTTTTAAGCCAATAATCGGTTGCAGGATTATATTGCCAAGTGGTTACATTAGGTGTACCTAAACATACATAACCGTAATTGCCTAATGCAAAGCCTACTGCGTTACTTCGAATTATAGTGTATTCTGAAGTATAATCGTCGTCGCTATTTACCGAAATGTCTCTTAATTTTGTCCATACTTCAGTATTTAAATCAAAGCTCCAAAAATCTCTCAGGTTTACCCCATTAGATTTACCAGTACCCATATATATTTTATTCTGAATTCTAAAAGTAACTCCATCTCTTCTTTTGTTTCCTCCAAAACCAAATAATTCTATCCAGCTATCTGTGGTAGGGTCGTATCTCCAAAAATCTTTCTTATCGTTCACGCCATCATAACCACATCCTACGTAACCATAACTGTCTGAATTGAATGAAACCGTATTTCTACGAACATCTCCACCATAATCGGCTATTTGTAACCAAGAATTAGTAGTGGGATCATATTGATAAAAATCTTTCTTCTCTGTTGTGCCATTATATCCAGCACCTATATAGCCATAATTTCCTACTGCAAAACTAGAAGCAGCACTTCTTTTTTCTCCTGGAAAGTTTGCCCTTTGAATCCAATAGCCACCTTCCAAATTATATTCCCAAAAATCATTTAAATAATTATCGCCATCATAACCTACGCCCACATATCCTTTATCTCCAATTATAAAACTAGCCGCATTACTTCGGGCAATACCATCAAATGTTGCAGCCGTTACCCAGTTTCCTATATCATCGTCGTCATCTTCATCGCTATTGCAACTAAAAAAAGTAGTCGTAAGGAGTAATGTTAATACAAGTCGTTTTACTTTTCTAAGATCTTTTTCTTTTGGTATCATTTTTTATTTATTTAGATTAAACTTAATTCCCATCGATAACATTACATGATTGCTAAAATCATAACTGTTCGATTGTGTATTGTTTTCTTCAATTTTTAGTTTATTATTCCATGATTTTCCCAATGATAAGTACACCTTACTATCATTAGGAAAAATATAATTATAAGTAAGTGAGGCTTTAGTTTTTGAAAAAAACAACGATTCATATTCTAAAAAGGTGTTGTTTGTCATTCTAGAAAAAGCATTAGTTGTTGTCGTATAATAGGTGTCATAGGCTACAGCGAAATCGAGTTGGTTTTTGGTAAACCAATTCCATTGTAGATTGGTTTTCGGAAACCCCACGCTTATTTTTAATTGCTTATTAAACTCATAATTATAGTCAAAAACAGGATAGAAGCGAGCAGAACCTAGTAAGTTTCCGTAGGCAACCCCTAGATTCAATTGCGATTTTTCTGTTAGTTTTCGACCAAAAATGGCAGTGGCATTAAAATGGAAAGCCCGACTTTGTATTGCCTCTAAGTCGTTTGTTCGTACTTGCGGATTAGCTAAAAAAGTAAAACTAGAACGATTTCCTAACAGTAGTTTCTTTTTGATACCCAAATCAATCGAATGCAAGTTTTCTATAGCCTCATTACTATAAAAATTTACAGGAGAAAACAAATCGAGCGTGGTATTTTGATAACGTGTAAAAACCGAAAAATCATTTTTAAAATCGATGGTAAAACCGATAGCATCTGTAGTTGTATTTACTACAGCATCATTTACCGCGTAACTGCGTTCATACGCTATACTACTTTTACTTTGGGAAAAAACATTACAAACACTCCACATTATTATAAATAATTGATATTTCCTCATACTAAATTTCATTGTTCGCCAAAAGTATCTGATACGAAGAGAGAGTGAAAAAAAGATATACTTCTAGCTATTTTTTATCTATACTTGCTACGATTTATTCTATTCTTTTTAAAAAGAAGTAAAAGACCAAAGTATCGATACGATGCTTTAAAACATCGCTGGTTTTTTGGTATTGGTATAATAGAGTTTAATTATAGCGCTTACAAAATTACATTTGGTCAAAAAAAAGTATGAAACCTATTTTTTATGCCCTTATATTGAGTATGCTACTGGCTTCTTGTACTAATGAAGAAGCAGTCTATTTTACACCATCGGGAGATTTTATAGAAAGCAATGTTGCCTTTAAAGTAGTCGATACCATTTCCTTTACCATGTCGACATTTAAAATAGACAGTCTAGCTACAGATTTGTATGGTAAAATACTAGTAGGACAGTATAACGATCCTTACTTTGGTAAAACAACTTCAAGCGGTTATATTTATTTTATGCCTTCTAATTATTATATCGATAACTCCTATGTGTTTGATAGTATTGCTTTAAACCTAAAATATTCTGGGTATTATTATAACGATACGTTAGCCCAAAAAAAGATACAAGTACATGCCATAGATAAGAAAATTAAATATAGAAACGGACAAACTAATTATTACAACACGCAAGATATTGCAACAACTAGTTTATTAGGCGAACGCACGTTTTACCCATGGATATATAAAGACAGTATAAAGATTACTTTAGATTATAATTTTGGTTTATCCCTTTTCGATAAAATTAAAACTGGAGTTATTAACAGTAGCGACGAATTGAATGAGTATTTCAAAGGATTAAAGATTGCACCAGCTTCAGATGAAGATGCTGCTATGATTTCCTTTACCACTGCTGATTCTTACTTACGGTTTTATTATTCAAATCCTTCCGAACCCGGTAGCGTTTTGTATTATGATTTTAAGTATAGCAATTTTGCTACCTATAGGAATCATTTTTCTCAAATAAAAAGCGACAGAACAGGAACAAGTTTGCCCGTAGATTTTGTGAATCAGGAAAATGAAATCTCAGAAGAAGCCTTGTCTCATTTAACGTACATACAAGGAGGAGTAGGTTTAACTACCAAAATAACTTTTCCAAATTTTAAAGAAACGATGTATGATTTAGGTGGGGTAATTTACAAAGCCGATTTAAAAATACCACTAGACAACAATTTGTTTGATAAAAAAAGGTATGTGGAAGATTCATTGCGAGTATTTGTGGTCGATATTAATAACGAAATTGTAAGAGCTTTAATTGATAGTAATGGCAATACGGTACATGCTTATGTAGAAAACGAAAATCCCGAATTTAATGAAACATATATAAATGTATCTATAGGTCCTTTTATGCAGGAATTACTCAACTCTAATACCATGAGAAACTATGGATTAGTCTTATTGCCTTTCGATTATGGTATTAAAACCAACCGATTGCTATTGAACAGTAATAATAAACCTCAAAACAAAGCCAAATTAAAACTTACTCTTTTGCATTATGACGACTAATAATTCGAACTATTTTTTAATGCTGTTGTTTTTTTCGGCTACTTTTTTTTATGCTCAAAACAACAACCTTACCTCTTCACCATATTCTTTATTTGGATTAGGCAACAGCAACGATGCCAATACTGGAATTACAAATTCATTGGGTAAAGCAGGTATAGCTTTGGGTAGCGAAACAGAAATAAACAATTTAAATCCAGCGTCTTTAGGAAGTATGCCCTTGTACCGTTTCTTTTTAGATATAGGAGGAAAAGGAGAGTACAATGTGTATGGCGATAAGACCAATACCGGAAAAACCTATTCTCTGGTGTTTTCAAATTTAAGCTTTGCTTTTCCAATCAATGAAAAATCAGGCATTAGTTTGTCGTTACAACCTTTTACAGAAGTGGGGTATACTTTTAACGGAATTGTAGAAAATGTAGATGGTTCACAAGATCAGTATTACAGTAGGATAACTGGAAGCGGTGGACTAAATAAGTTTACGGTTAATTATGGTAGAAAAATTACCCCAAAATTAAATGTAGGATTGAGTTTTAAATACCTGTTTGGAACCATTACACAAAATGAAACCGTTGTTTTAGACAATGATTATTTAGTGTTTGAAGATACTAATTTTTACAGAGGCATCAGTCTAGGTACCGGACTTCAGTATCAAGTAACGCCTAGCTTAAATTTAGCTTCAGTGGTTACTTTAGGAAGTAGTTTAAATGCTTCTCGAGATAGAGAAGTAAATAGAATAGTAAACGAGGCGTATTACAATATTGAAAGTACCGAAAGTGTATCGATAAGCGATTATAAATTACCTGTAGATATTACTTTTGGAGTAAAATACAACTATAAAAATTACAATTTTATATCTGATTACAAACGCAGTTTTTGGAGTGCTACTCACTTAACCGACAATACAGGCAACTATACCGATTCTAATCTATTTAGTGTGGGCATGGAATATATGGGTAAAGAAAATTACAATACCAGAAACCGCATGCGTTATAGAATAGGCTACTATTATGAAGATGGTAATTTAAAAATAAACAACAATAAAATTGCAACTAATGCCCTTACATTAGGATTAGGTGTTCCACTTGGTAACTCTATGAATGTTTTAAATTTTTCATACTCTTATGGTATTAAAGGGGTGGTGTCTAATATATTAGTTCAGGAAAAGTTTCATTCGGTAACGGTTAATTTAAGTTTTGCCGATAATTGGTTTAGAAAAAGAAAGATTGATTAAAGGTAACTGAAGAAGTGGTGTTATTTATTAAATATATAGCTCCTTTTTTTATAATAGCGATACAAATGATCATAAATAAGTAACTCATATTCTCGTTGTCTAGAGGTGAATTGTCGGTTGAGTATCATGTGAATATGACTGCTCAAAAACGGAAGTAAAGCAGTGTCTAAAAGCGTTTTTATAGTTAAAACAGAAGCTTTTATTTTTTCAGTTTTTGTTTGAATAATATGATACAATGATTGGTGTGCTAGGTCTTCCATCGCTAAAAATGAACTGATCTGATTTTCTAAATCACGATAATGTTTGTCAAGTTGTTTTTTTAGCGTTTTATCTGCTTGAAACTCTTGTTTAAACGACTCTTGTAAACGGTGCAACACCTCTAATTTTTCTGTATTGGTTAACCCAAAGAGCGTAAGGAATTGATCAATAGCTAAAAAACTAAATAAAATAGTCGTGGTTTCTTTTTCAAAATTAGGTTTTAAATCAATGTAATCTAAGATTAATTCGCTATCAGCTTGAAAAATGAATTCGGAAAGTTCGTATGTAGTCACGCCATAACGTTCCAATTCTCTACTATAGGTATCGGTTTGAATTTTCCAGATGAGGTTTTCTGTTTGTAAGATATCAAAAATGCGATACAATTTTGTAATAACGGTTCCTAAATGTTTCTCATGGTCTATTTTAAAACGCAATCGTAAATGGGCTTCAGGATCATGATACCGAATAAAAAACCATTTAGAAATATATTTATCGGCTATTAGTTCCTTTATAGCTTCTTTCAAATAATCTAACAAAATAAAATCGGCTGTTTTTACACCACAATAAATTTTAAAATACAACCATTCGCTTCCTAAACTAAAATCTCTTCTCATATATTATTTTATTTTCAGTGTCAATATCAATGTCAATATCAATGCCAATATCAATGCCAATATCAATGTCAATGCCAATAATCAAATTCAATTGAAAGTAAAAGAAGCAATCTTGAACATACAAGATATTATGCTCTTATCTTTATTCGTTGTAAAAAGACACGATAAATTGATTGGCATACGGATTTCCTTCTTTATCATTCACTACACTATCATTGGTAAACAAAAATTCCTCCAATACTATTTTTTTATTTGCTTTAATAGTTTTTTGCATGATGTTAAAGCAAATTTCAACCTCCATATCAAGTAACAAAGTATTGTCGCCACTAACGATTGTTACATATTTAGGAATCCTTTTCAGTGCTTTCCACGCAAAAAAATTAGTATTGTATAGTAGTTCTTTTGTCTCTTTTTCTGAAATATACCATTTGGCTTTTGCCAAAATAACACCTTTGTATACGACTCTAGGAAAAGTACTGTAATGAGAATGTAAAACACCCCAATCAAAAGTATAAATAGGATGGGTTTGTTGTCCTTGCAAATCACATAAGAAATGATAAATGGGCAACGAATTAGAGCTGTAATTATGTGCGTTTGATAAGCAAGGAATCACTCTTTTATTCTGTTTTTTTGATTTTAAAATAATAGTGTCATTTTCAATGCTAATGTACAAATCTGTTATGTTTATTTGCTGTTCTTTTGGAAGTGTACTGTTTGACAAATACGGAATTTCATATTCTCGTAACACAGGTCTTCTTAAGACATTTCCCGTTCTCGATTCTGGAATGTGAGCTACTTCTGCCAAAAGCACTTTAGGGTTTAATGTGGCTTCTTTCTCAGTAATTTCTTTGGCTAACTGATATATATTGGTATCACCATTACTAAAACGCCCCATTAATTTTGCGGCACTATAGTTTCCTAAGGATTCTAAAACAACCGTTTCGGTATGATCTATTTTTACCACTTCAATCATAGCAGAAAAAGTAGAGGGTAATTGTTCCTTTTTAGGTAAAAAAGAGTTGAAATCGTTGTCTTTTAGTTCCAAAATAGCTTCTTTGTTGACCAATGTGTTTTTTAATTTGGTTTCCAAAATGTAATCCAAAGGTGTCCATTTTTCCTCAGTAGTAGTAGCTGTATTTTGTTTGTGTATTGAAAACTGATCCAAAATAGGATGAGAATCATCCAAACGAACATCTTGAAGGTAACCAATACCAATTTCTGAATCCAAAACTACGGTCAATGGCATTTCTTTTGTTTCATATCGATGTAGGAAAGCCTTTTTAAACGCTTCCAAATTGCGATGCTGAGTAGCTACTTGTGTTCTTTCTAAAAATGCAATAGCTTGTTGAAGTTGTTTTCGAATGTTGTAATTTAGTGTACTGATTTTCGTTTTCAAATACAAATCGGTTTGTAAAAGATACTTTTCGTCAAAGGTAACTTCTAGTTTTTTTATTTTTTCAGTAATCTGCTGCGCTACTGTAAAGTGATTTTCAATAGTCATTTGTTGTAATAACAAATTAATTTCTGTAATGTTTTGTATTACTGGAGTTATATCTTTTACGTTTGCTAAAATATCAAGTGCTCTTTTAATTTCTTGATTGCCAGTAACAGTTGCTTCCAGATTGCTAACCAAAAATTGATTATCGATGAGGTCATTTATAAAAGCCAAAGCGTCTTCTCGTTCCGATGCATCTGTAATCATTAGAGTTACTAATTCACTTCTGCTTTTTCCTGTACTAACGTTTTTGAAAATAATATCTAAATAATCTGTTTTGCGAATGCCTGCTAAAGTGTGTTCGCGTTTCTTTTTCACAAATTGGTACTCTATATATCTATAAAAGTCGCCAATGACATATAAAGAGGTGTTAGGAAAATAGAGTAGTTGTTCTCGTACACTTTCTTTTTTGCCTAATTCTTGTAAAAAATGCGTCCAGAACTGCATATCAAACTGCGTATGCGTTATAAATTGTTCTTTTGCTTGTAATTGAATAGCTGTTTCAGAATGAAAAACACCAGTAGTACACCCTGCAAACAAACCAAAAGGCGTTGCTCTAGAAGACAATCGGGCTAAATATTTTACTAGCGATTGTTCTAAGCTATTTATCTTCTCTTTTGCAATGGACTGTGGTTGTGCTCTGTATTTTTCCAACTCTTGTAGCAATTCAGGAGAAGCCAAAGCAATCGCGCTTTTAATAATGCTATGATCCAATGTTTTAAAAATGGCTTCCCGATTGTAATTTTTTAACAATGAAGTGTAAAAATGAATTGGGAATAATGGGGTTCTTAAAATAAAAGTATTAAAAGAGGAGAAGGGTTGCATGGGAAAGATTTTTTAATGGTTTTTCTTTCTACTTATCCTCTCTGCCATTTTCATAGCATTATAGGTATTTAAAACTTTACCTGATTTGCATAATTCAGAAAAAGACACCATTTCATTTTTTGTTCCAGGTTTAATGACTTTTTTATCGATACTAACTCCAGATTCTAATATTATTTTTTTTACTTCTTGTACAGTAAGATCTGGATAATATAACCAAATCAAAGCGGCTGTACCCGAGACCATAGGAGCAGCTAAAGAAGTTCCAGAATCATAAGCATATTGATTATCTGGAATAGCCACATAAATATCTTCTCCAGGAGCAAAAATATCTACATTGTTTTTACCATAATTAGAAAAAGGAGTAACCAAAGTACTATCAATTCTTTTGGAAATGGAACCAACAGTTATTAGGTTTTGAGTTAATTCTGTATTATTTATATAACTAAAATCGGTAGGATAAAATGGAGTTAAGTCTATATTTGATGATGCATTCCCAGAAGTATGTACCACTAAAACATTTCTTTTTTCTGCATATTGTAAGGCTTGTGATACGATTTCTTGATTTAGCGAAAATTCTTTCGAAAAAGACATGTTGATTACTTTAGCGCCATTATCAACAGCATAATAAATAGCGTTTGCGATATCCTTATCATGTTCGTCACCAAAAGGAGAAATTACTAATGGCATGATATAAATATTGTCATGAAATCCTTTTACGCCTTTGTTATTATTTCGATTTCCGATAAGTATACTGGAAACTTTTGTGTTGTGTTTTTTTAACCTATCATGAGAGGAAAGATTATTATTACCATAACCCTTTTCTAAATGATTGTTTTTTATTTTTTCTCTATCATTATAATCTAAGTTTAATAACTTGTTTACAATTGAATCTTTGTGTTGACTAGAATTTTTCATTGATTCAATAGTGAAGTTATAACGTTTTATCATTCTCATATAATAAATTAGATCGGAGAATGCTTTTTTTGAAGCATCATAATTATTAACTTTATCAACAAATCTTTCGTCATTAATTTTATATAATTGATATAAACTATCTAATTGTTCTGAAGTATAGTTTTCTTTTGGGAAATAATATTTTAAAGTATCTTTTGCTGGATAATAAGCAGAAATAAGAACACCTTCTTCTTTTAAATATCGTTCATAGTATTTTTTATCTTCTTTATATTTTTTTAATGCTCTCCTGTATTCAGTATATGATTGTTTGCTTTGTAATTGTATACTGTCTAAATCTTTAAAATCATTTTTATATTTTTTAATAATACGAACGAAATCAAAATTTGTAAATGCTTGTATACTATTATCACCAACACCTATAAAATTCCACCCATTAATGTCGTCTATATAACCATTATTGTCATCATCAATACCATTGTCAGGTATTTCGCCATTATTTGTCCAAAAATGATTTTTTAAATCTTCATGATTGATGTCTATTTGTGAATCAATAGTGGCAACAATAATTTTATTTCTTATTTTTTTATAATTTTTATTATACCATTTGTTTAGCGAAATTCCATAAACAGAATCTTTTTTGAAATCTTGCTGATGCCATATGATTAAAGTATCTATACTTTTTTCAAAATCATTTTGTTTTTTTTCTAGTGATTTACAACTTATAAATAATAAAATAAAAAATATAGATACTCTCATAATTTAATTACTGTTACATCCACATAATACTCCTGAATCACTATCAGTTTTTTTAAGATCATTTGGATTATCAGGTTTTATAGGTTTAGTGTCGGTATTAGTATCGTTACCAGTTCCTCCACAAACTTGTTTTCTGTTATTTAATTTAGCAATTTCAAATTTTTCTAAATTAATTTTTGATTTCTTTATATATTGAAAAAAATATTTAAATTATTGTGTAATAATTTAACCATTTTATTTTAGCAAAGGAATTTCAATATAGCTATCATTATACCACTTAACTTCTAATGGAATATCTGCATCTTTAATACTTTCATCAGAAACATCTCTACCTGTTCCATAATTAATTTGCCAATACCTACTTTTGCTTACTCCAAACAATAAAACTAGTTTGCTACCTTTCTCAATTTTTTTGCTAACAAAGCTAGCGTTTTTAACAGGTATTTCTTCAATTTTGTTTGGTTTTAAAAGTTGACGTTTAGTATTGTCTTTTGCATAACTTGCTCTACCTATATAGTCAGAAAGATAGAATACTTCACCATTAGGTTTAATTTGAATTAAATCAATAGCAATGTCCAAGTCTTTTTTGTTAATTGATAATTTTAAATTTCCTGTAAATGATCCATTTATTATTATATCATTTTCTAGTATTTCTGATTCAAGGGCTATTCTACCTACCCCTATTGATGTACTGTCAATACTTGTAGAGTAATATTTCTTTTTCTCATCTCTAATTTTAAAATCAATTGTTTGTTTAAAAAAAGATTTTATTGATGACTTTTTAAAAACTGAACTTGAATCATTTTTTTTGTCAATATAAAACCTTAATGAATTGTTACTGGCTTCATCTAATGACTTAAAGTTTTTCCATTGATTTGTTCCTACAACTTGGATATTAACTTTGTTTTTAAGAAACTTAGGTTTAGGTTTGTTTTTCAAAATATAGTCAAACCAATCATAATTAAGTTTTATAAAATTTACTTTTGCAACTGAATCTAATTTTAAACCATATAGTTCATTATTTGGAAAGCTTTGTGCTGTTTTATGGTTGTAAGGTCCTATAACTAAATAATGTTCGGCATTCTTATTATATTTGTAATGTTGATTAAAATAAAACAGAGCCCCTCTTTGGTCTCCATCCCAATAACCAGTAGAACTTAATATGGGAATATTTATTTTTGCAAATTCTTTTTCATAAGGAATCATGTCATTCCAAAAATCATCTTGACTAGGATGTTTTAACCATCTTTGGAAAATGATATTTTTTTTACCATTTAATGAGTCTAAACTTTTAAATTTAATACCTAAATCATAATATTGTTTTTCTAGTTTAGACCATTTTGAAATATTATTAAAATCATCTTTATTAATAAATTTACTATTCATTACATATTCTAACCATCTTAGTGAATACGACATAAAAACATTATTTGTCATTGGATAATCCATAGTTCCAATGCCTACCGCGACTTGTGGAACTATCGTTTTTAATGCAGGATGTAATTTTTTTGTGGCAGCCCATTGACTAAAACCTAAATAACTACCACCGACCATTCCTACTTTTCCGTTACACCAATCTTGTTTGCTAATCCATTCTATTACATCATATATATCATTGTTTTCATGTTCAAAAGGGTCGTTTATATCAGTACTATTTCTTTTTCCTCTTGTATTAACAACTACTCCAATATAGTCCCTTATTGCTGCTCTCATACAAAAAAGAAGATCCTTATCGCCAGCATAAATATTATTTGTTAAAATAACTGGTAAGGACTTTTTTTGTCCGTTACGTTTCATAACAATAGCAGATAATGTTGCTCCATCAGAAGTTTTAATTTCGAAATTTTGAGTAGAAAATTTCTCTTTTAATTTATTTTCTAAAAAACCTAAAGCTCTATAGTTAACATTTAATAGGACATTAAAATCAATTATTGATTCCATAAGACTATTTGCTGAAATACTATTTATAGAATCTTTGTTTTTTAAACTTTCTAAAATTTTATTTTTAGTGATTTTGTAATCATCAACATTAATTTCTAACTCTTTATTTAACTCAATTAGTAAGGTTTCATCCATACTATTTATTTTTTCTTCAATAGATGAATTTAGCGCAATATTAAAATCATTTTTTTTATTTATTTCTTTAAGTTTAGCTATTGAGAAGACTTCAAATGAAAATAATAAATTTCCTTCCCAATTATTATTTGCTATTTCGTTCCTGTAAGATTGAATTAAAAAAATTGCATTTGAGAAATTTTCTAGATAAATTTCTTGTTTTATTTTAGTTTTTAATGAATCTCCTTTTTTTATTTTCTTAAATCCTAGATATTCATTTTTTACAATTTGATTTAATTCTTTGTTTAATAGAATTGTATCATTTAAAATATCTTTGGATATAAAATAATTTTGTGAAATAGAAATACTATATTTTAATAAAAGTAATAAAAAAATCTTTATTTTCATAAGAACAAAACTATATCTCTATTTTTAAATTAAAAACATGAGTCAAAATCGTTTTGTCAAATGGAATTCAAATTTATAAAGTAATCATTTTTTACTAATCGTAAATCAATTTAGTTTTATAAAAACGAAGTTTTTAAAATCTATAAAATTAATTTATTCCATATTCTTAATAAACACAGAAGGTTTAACCTGTATTCTTTCATAAAAAGCTTTACTAAATGCTTTAGCATTATTATAACCTACTTCCTCTGCAATAGATTCAATACTATATTTTCTAATTTTTTTGTCTTCTTTTAACAATTGAATCACATAATCGATTCTTAAATTATTTATATAACTTGAAAATGAATAACCTTTATCTTCATTAATTATTTTAGACAAGTAAGTCTTGTTAGTATTGAAATCTTTTGCTAAATTTTCTAGTGAACAATTTTTATTTATGTAATCTTTATTTTTTTCAAATAAATCTAGGTTTTTTAGTATGTTTTCTTTTGCTAAATCTGACATTTTCCCTTGTGATTCATTGTTCTTTTCATAATTATTAATAAAATCTCCAGTAGAATTTTTATTTTTATATTCAAAAATTTTATGTTGGTTTAACAAAAATTTTTCTAAATCATTTTTTATTAATTCAATTTTTTGTTTGTTGTTCTTTTTATTTCTGTAAAATAAATATATCAATAGACTTATAATTATTATAGAGATTAGATTGGTTATTTTGGATAAAGAATCATACTTTCTTAATTTTTTAATTAGATTTTCTTTTTCAAAAATTAAGTTTGGGATATCGAATTCTTTATTTGTTTTTTTAAATGTATATTCATTATTTTTTAGTAATAAGCTGTCTACTTTAATTAGGCGTTCTGTGTAAATAAGTTGTTTTTTTATTTCCTTTTTCTCTTTATAATAGTCAATTAAAAATTTATATGTATCTATGTTCCAGTAATATACATCGTTGTGTTTGGTGAATATTGAATCCACTTTTTTAAAATATTTTAGAGCCAAATCCTTGTCGTTTAATTCTTGATAACTTTTTCCTATATAATAGCTTACAAATGCAAAGTCTGAATAATCTTCTTTTACAAAATTAGCATCTTGTAAAATTGGTAAAAGTAATTCTAAAGTCTCTTTGTATTCTTTTCTGTAATATAAATTAACTCCTTTAGTGGTTATAAATCTATCATACATTAATTTTGAGCCTTCTCTTTTTGATAAGATAATACCTTCATCAATTATATATCTAGCGGTTTCTAGATCTAAAAGTGAATTATATATTTCTGCCATATTATACTGAAGGAATAGATAATTTTCAACTGATTTCGTTTTGAAGTAATTTTCAGTTTCTTTTAAAATATTTATAGCTTCTTTGTCTTGACCTAGAGTGCTTCTGATAATTCCAATTTGCCTTTTAATTGCATAATAATATTTTTCTTCACATCCTTTACAATTTTTATAAGCTTTTAAATAGGAATCGAGAGCTTTTTTATTTTTTCTGTTACTTGCATAAAGATTTCCCAATTTAAAATAATATAAGAATAATAAATTTGGCGCTTTATTTGTGATTATAGAATACATTGAATCGGCATTTTTTATTGCTTCATTAAAAGGGTATTCTTCTACTTTAAAACCATACCCTTTTATTAAATATTCGACATTGTTTTCCCTCTTTGCTTTTTTTATATAATAATCAACATAAAATTTAAAAGAGTTTTTATTTTCAATATTATCTACTAATTTTAATCTTATATCTTCAAAACTTAACTTTTTTAGAGTATCATTTTGAATACTATTGTTTGTTGGATAACTAAATTTTAGAAAAAATAGCATTATTAATATGTAAGTTTTCATAAATGGTTGCTTAATTGTTATAAATACGAAACTAAATCAAATTTTTATCATATCACACAAAACAATTAAAATGAATTTGAAATTAGCAATTAGTTACATCCATTTGATAAAAAAGGACTATGATTTATAAAAAGGAAGTACGTTCATTTGTACAGATAAAAAAAGCCAACTAGTTTTGGTATCAGAATTAGAAAATAAAATTTCTGCAAAAAACGAGATTATGTTAGATTATGATTTTATGCTGCAAGTGGTGTTATTAGTGTCTATTGTAATTATCCTTTATTATTTGGTTCGCTTACTCAAAAAAATATTAAAGCTATTAGACAAGTTCGAATAAAATATAAAGAAGATGTTACTGCTAAACCTTTTCTTTACAATATAGTTGGCCACTATTTGGGATTGATTCAGCTGTTTGTAACCCATAAAAAAAGACGAGCAAAACAGGAATTGGTAGACTTTCTAAAACAAAACTATCAAACAAGAATAAAGAAAGAGTTGGCTTTGTTTTTGTTTACTCGATCAACCAACTAAAAAAAACAGTCACACCTTATACAATGTTTTGAAGAACAAAGGCATGACTGTAATTAATTTAATTAAATAACAAATTTATGAAAAATTTATTTTTTGGCTTAATGGCAACGGTTTTATTTTCGGTAACTGGTTTTGCAAACAATGGAGGCGACGATAATTTTAACGGGAAAGTTAAAATTGCTACAGTAGAAAATGTAAATGCGCAAAAGGTAAACAGTGAAATGATAATCAATTTCAAAACCGATAAAGATTTTGAGAATTTTACAGGTGAAGGTTTAGAAATTGTGACGCTTTGTGATGTAACTGTTACGGTAAGTGTTGGTGTAGGATCAACATATGCTAGCGCAACAGTTACCGCTAAAGATATTGATTGTGCTACTTTAACAGACGCAATTAAAAGATTAAAAGCACAAGCTTTAGCTGCAATACAATAAATTAAAATTATGTACTGCCTAATTAAAATTAGGCAGTGCTACTAAATCTAATTTTATGAAAAAAAGTATTTTCATCTTATGTTGTCTTTTTACTTTTTTAAACACAATTAAAGCACAAAACAACATTTCTCAGTTATATGTAGAATATGAGATGTATCTCAATTTTAAAGGAGCTGTTGAATATCAAGCACAATTAGTACTTAATTCTAATTATTCCTTATTTAGATATAAGCCATCTGATAAAGTGTCTAATTATAAAGAAGATATAATTGATACAGAGTCTAAAATTGATATAAAAATTATAGACAGTTCCTTTTTTTATGTTTTTATAGACAAGATAAAAAATGTAATAGCAGAGGACAAAAAATCCATTTATTCTAAGAAAAACTATGTGGTGGAAGAAGTAATCCCTGTAATTGATTGGGTTTTAAAAGATGATATAAAAATGATTAACAATTTATCTTGTAAAAAGGCAGTATGTTTTTTTAAAGGAAGAAATTATACCGTGTGGTATTGTCCTGAGATACCTATTAATAGTGGACCATGGAAATTAAATGGACTTCCAGGTTTAATAGTAGAAGCCATAGATGATGATCACGAAGTTGCTTTTTACTTAAAAAAAATAGTTTCTCCTTTTAATCATGAAATAGAATTAGATCTTACTAAGATTAAAAAGAAATACTCCATGAAGGAGTTTTTAGAGATTCAAAATAAAGAAAAAGAAGAGTTTGAATCAAAATTTGCATCAAAGTTTGATAGAGGTCTACATGTTAAAGTAGATTTTAAATATGATGATATAGAGAAATAACGATTTTCTATTAGTAATTAACAATAAAAATATAAAAATGAAAAATTATAAAATACTACTTTCTGTACTGTTGTTTTCTGTAATCTCAGGAGTTTCAGCAAATACAAAAGAAAAAAACAGTAAAAACGAAACTGTTAAAGAAAAAAACCAAGAAGATGATATTTGTTCTATAACCTATTCTGTAAAACAAAATATCGATGGTGCTACGATGATCATAGATTATACTTTCACAGCAACTACATGTGAAGAAGTTGAAGCAGCAGCAATAGAAGCAGGAATAATTAAAAAGAAAAAGTAGCAATAAAACAAAACTCTTGGTATTTTATTGCTATTTAAAACGTATAAAAAAACAAAAGAATTTATAGTTCCTATGCAAAAGCTTTATTTTTTATTATTTGTGCAACTTCTTTTTTCTCAAAGTGATGTTTCAGATGGGAAAATAGAATATAAAATGATTCTTGGATTAACTAATATTACTTCTTACAATGCAACTGTTTTGTTTAATTCTAAATTATCCTTATTTGAACATAAATTATCAGAAGAAGAAAAGTTATATTCTGAAAAACAATTAGAAAATGGAATAGTTGAAATAATAAAAAGAGATAGCGTTTCACATTTTCTTCTCATTGATAAAAACAAGAAAAAGGTTTTAGAGTTGATGAAGATTTTCAATGAGAATATGCCTGTAATAGTAGAAGAGGATATTCCTGAAATGAATTGGGACTTACAAGAAGGTACTAAACAAATAGGGAAGTACTATTGTAACCAAGCCACAACTACTTTTAGAGGAAGAAATTATACTGCTTGGTATTCATTAGAATTACCGTATAACATTGGACCTTGGAAGTTTAATAATCTTCCCGGAGTGATATTGGAAGTTAAAGATGATACGAATGAAGTAATGTATACTGTTACTTCTATTACGATACCTTATAATGTTAAGATTAAGGATATTTCAAAAAATGTCAAAACAATATCAAGAAAAGAATATTTGATTGAATTAGATGACTATTTGAAAAATTTTGAAAGTAGATCGTTGTCAAAAGCAAATAGAAATGTTAGTGCTAAAATAAGTATTAAAATAAATACCATTGAAAAAGAGTAAAAACGTGCTAATACTGTTGCATAAAATTGTTTTTTTTATTTGTAGTTTGTTTAACCTAACAGCCGTTTTGTTGCTGTTAGGTACTTTTTCATTGGCTCAAACAACTATAAAAGGAACCATTACAGATACTAATGGACAAGCAGTTGTTGCGGCTAATGTTGTTTTAAAGCCCGAAAATTCGCAAAGTATTATTGCCTATGCTTACAGCGATGAAAATGGAAACTATGAATTAACAACAACCAAAACGGGGAACTTTGTGTTAAGCTATTCAGCATTGAACTATGAAACAGCAACAATTGAAGTGTTGCTTGTTAGCGAATCGCAAACCTTGCTAAAAGATGCGATGCTGACTTATAAAGCTATTGCATTAAATGAAGTAGTAATCGAATCCAGTAGACCCATTACAATTAAAAACGACAAGATTGTTTTTGATGTTAAAGCTTTTGCACAAGGCAACGAAGAAGTTGTGGAAGATTTATTGAAAAAATTACCCGGACTTACCGTGGATAGTGATGGAACTATAAAAGCAGGAAATCAGGAAGTAGAGAAAGTAATGGTTGATAATGATGATTTCTTTGAAAAAGGATATAAAGTACTCACTAAAAACATGCCTTCGAGTCCAATTGAAAAAGTGGAACTACTACAGCGTTATTCTAATAACAAACATTTGAAAGGGATTGAGAATAGCGATAAAGTAGCTTTAAATTTAGTTCTAAAAGAAGATGCTAAAAGGCAGTGGTTTGGTAATTTTCAATTAGGATATGGCTTGGTTTCAGAAAATAGATATGAAGGTAGAAGTAATTTGATGAATTTCGGAAAGAAAAATAAATATTATTTCCTAACAAGTGTAAATAATACAGGAGAAACAGCCACAGGAGATGTGTCTCATTTAATTTATTCTTTTGGAGACGAAACTATTGGAGATCACGAAAAGAATCAAACTTTATTAGGTTTAGATGTATATGTGCCACAACTTAAACAGAAAAGAGTGAATTTTAATAATGCGGAGTTACTTTCTCTAAATAGTATTTTTACGCTTTCTCAAAAAATGAAGCTGAAGGCCTTAGCGTTTATAAATCAAGACGAAAATCAGTTTTATAGAAACAGTATGCAATCGTTTTTTGCAAACAATACTTCGTTTCAAAATAAGGAAGATTTTGCGTTGCGAAAGAATATCTTAGTAGGTTTTGGGAAAATAGATTTTGATTATGATATTTCTCCAACAAAAGCAATTCAGTTGGTGAGTAAGTTAAATATATCTAGAAACAAGGACCGAAGCGACCTGTTATTTAATGACGACTTATTACAGGAAAGACTAACCAGTAAC
The DNA here is from genome assembly GCF_004303025.1 of Flavobacterium sp. J27. Classification (GTDB taxonomy): domain Bacteria; phylum Bacteroidota; class Bacteroidia; order Flavobacteriales; family Flavobacteriaceae; genus Flavobacterium. Next base: position 40,983 of record NZ_PJQW01000007.1, read on the forward strand.
AATCAATTATTCGATCAGAAACTGGTATTTACTAATAAACTATCAGCGACAAAAGCCATGTTGTTTTCAGCTAGAGCAATTAATGAAAAAACACCTCAAGCGTATACATTAAATCAGTTTTTGTATAATGATTTATTTATAACTAATGCAGATAACTTAGCTCAGATTAACGAAAATAAAATGGATTTTTATGGAGTAGAAGGGTATTTGTTAGATCGGAAAAAGAAGGGTGATTTACTAGAAATTAAAATAGGGGATCAATATAGAAGAGATATCTTGCATTCCAATTTTCAACTCAAAAATGCAAACCAACTCACAGAAATCCCTGTCGATTATCAAAACAAAACGACCTATGGAGTGAACGATTTGTATGCTCATTTAAAATACACCTACCGATTTAAAAAGATTAACCTTGTACCTCAAGTTAACGTACATCAGTTTTCAAATACTCTAGCGTCTTTTGAGATAAAAACGACACAAAATCCGTTTTTTGTTGCTCCCAAATTAAGTGTAGAATATGAAGTAGATAAAAAAAACAAACTGCTTGCATCATATGCTTTCAATAGAACTAACGCTACAATCGTTGATGTGTATTCTAATTATGTGCATAGTGGGTTTCGCTCTTTTACGAAAGGAACCGGAACATTCAATCAATTGGATGCTTCTAATGCCTTGTTAAGTTATACTTATGGTAATTGGGGAGATAAGTTTTTTGCCAATACTTTTGTTATGTATACACAAAATCATGATTTTTTGAGTACTAATGCTATAATTGCACAAAATTATTCTCAATCTGAAAAAATAGTAATTAAAAACAGAGCGTTTGCTACCTTCAGTACTTCTGTTGATTATTATTTTAGAGGTATTGCTTCTAATTTGAAATTGCTTTTTGGAGGTTCTACATCTAACTATAAAAATAGAGTGAATCATTCTAGTTTAAGAGAAGTGAAAAATAATTTGTTTCATTATGGTTTTGAATTGCGTTCTGGTTTTAAAGGAATTTTTAATTATCATGTGGGTACAAAATGGGAATATAATGAAGTGAAAACAACCCTTCAGAATTCTTTTACCAATGCCACTTCATTTTTGGATCTGTCATTTGTAATTAATTCAAAGTTTAATTTTCAAATACAATCAGAAAGATACTATTTCGGAAATTTAGACAGTAGTAATAACACCTATTATTTTGCTGACCTAGAAGCAAAATACACCATAAAAGAAAATAAATTGTCTTTTTTTCTTTCGGGGAACAATTTGTTCAATACCACAACTTTCAGGAATTATAGTATTAGCGATATTAGTATTTCCAGTACCGAATATCGATTGCAACCCAGATACCTTTTATTAAAAATGGAATATCGATTTTAGAATAAACTACAGCCTGTTCTAAATGATGTTTATAAAAATGATGTATACGCCATGTAGCTAGTAATGAATGTATGCCGCAAAAAAAGCGTTCTTTTAGGAGGACGCTTTTGTTTGTTTTATATTCTGTAAACATATATTTCTTCTCCAGAGAGAAACAGATTTACATTTTACCCTAATTGGAATAAAAAAAAAACTATTGCTTAAATTAAAGAGACAAGGAAAGAAGATCTTCTATTAGTTAATACAAAAAGGGTTGACTTAATAAAAGTCAACCCTTTTCGTACTTATAAAATTTTATTTATAAGGTAGCTTTATGATTTGTAATAGTAGTAATAAAAGTGTCTACTTCTTCAAGTTCTTTATTAATACGTTCTAAATCAAGTTCTTTTTCTAGTAATGCTACAGCACCGTAACTTTCTTTACGATTTTCTAGTAAGAATTTTTTGTACTCTAATTTTACTTTCTTTTTAATTTCGTCGTCTTTAGTTTGACCTTCTGGTAAAACACTAATTATAGTATCTACCGCTGAAATTTCAGCTAAAACACCTTGTAGAATAGCTTCTACTTCTAATGAAGTGCTGGCGTATTTATTTGTTAAACGTTCCTCTGAAATTTTTTTAAAAGTTAATTCTGCTTTCTCTTTTTCTGCCCAAGATAGTAACACATCGCAATCTGCAATTTGTGTTACGTTGCTAATTGAATAATTCATAATTTAAAATTTTAGGTTTTTATTATGGTATCATTCACAAACCAAATGCCAACGTGTATGCCAAAATTAAGTTTACCAGAAATTTAACTTTCTGTAAGAAAAATTGTAAATTAAGGTTAAAATTTATACGAAATGATTTCTTAGTTCGTTATCCTAGCTTTTGTAATTTATTTTTTAAAATTTCTTCTTCCTTTTTTAAGGTTTCTAATTTAACTTCATATTCTAGTTGCACTAAACTTCCATTTTTTTCTACATTAATTTTTGTTCTATCCTTCATCACTTCTAATAGTAGATCTTTATTATGGTTTAATTTTACTGGATTTGATTCCAAATAAAGCATTACTTTTAATCGATTTATGTTAAAATCATGTTTCTTTTTTATTTCATTTAATTTTGTGACAATTATTAATTGGTTCTGTTTATTTATAACAAGTAAGTCTTCTAAAACCTTTTTCTTTTGTTCAGTTTTTTCATGTAAAAAAGGAAATTGTTTTTTCCAGATACTATCAGGTTGCTGAACAAATGTTAGCATTTCCGCTAGTTTTAATTTGGACGTGGTAGGTAAATCACGTTTGCCAGTTTCATACATTGCCCATTGGCTTCTGGATATTTCTAATACTGAAGCAATCTCTTCTTGTTTCATTCCCAGTATCTCTCTAATTTTTACTTTTTCTTTTTTCATTTATAATTATTTACTACTGAATAATTCATTTCTTTATTAAGATTGGAACGTGTTTTATCTAAATTGTGTGACATTTCTCTTTTTACTTTTATTTTGTCACAAAAATTGTGACATTTTATATTTTATTTCAAGAATATCACAAAAACCGTGACTTTTTTTTCAAAGAGTAAAGAAAGTCACAATGTTTTTTTAAATATGAATAATCAAATGTAGGAAACCGTAAGCTACATTTAGTTGGGTTTTATAATTTTAAAGGAAATAAAATAACTATAGGATAGAAAATAAATCAGTTGTTTTTGGAAAAATTTGAAAAGCCTTTTATTTACTACATTTTATAAAATAATTTTTTCTACGTATTTATACGTAGAAAAAACATTGAAAAATAAGTATAAATACGTATTGACAGGTTGAGAAAAACGATGTAAGTTTATACAATTGTTGTTTTTACAAATAAAAAAAGCGACCCATTAAAGGAAATAAAAAAGCCCCGTATTGAAAGACGAGGCGACTTAAATGTTTTCACAACGGAATAATCCTTATTGTGAATTGCTTCAAAATTGTACTGCAATATACAACAAAAAAAATTACATTGTATTACGGTTAACCGTAAAGAAGATGATTTTCTTTTAATTAAATTTAAAAATTCATTAAATAGCAAATAATATTCGATTATAAATGAAAAAAATATTAGGACTGGATTTAGGGACCAATAGCATTGGATGGGCTTTTATAAAAGAAGCCGAAAATGATAATGAAAAATCTGAAATAGTTAATACAGGAGTCCGTATTGTACCTCTTACTACAGATGAAGAGACGGATTTTAAAAAAGGGAATACTATTTCAATAAATGCAGATCGAACATTGAAACGAGGTGCAAGAAGAAATTTACAGCGTTTCAAACAAAGAAGAGATAATCTTTTGGAAATTTTCAAGAAAATAAAATTCATTCCAAATAATTTTACATATGCAGAAACAGGAACAGCTACTACATTTTCATCTTATGAATTAAGAGCACAAGCTGCTAATGATAAAATATCTAAAGAAGAACTGGTAAAAGTTTTACTTATGATTAATAAAAAAAGAGGATATAAAAGCAGTAGAAAAGCAAAATCAGCAGAAGAAGGAGAAGCTATCGATGGTATGAAAATAGCTAAAGAATTGTTTGATAATAATTACACTCCAGGACAATGGGTGTTTACTTCCTTATCTAAAGGGAAAACATTTATACCTGATTTTTATCGTTCCGATTTACAAAAAGAATTAGAAAAAATTATTGCATTCCAGAATCAGTTTCATCCTCAAATAATTAATGATGAACTATTCGAAGCTATTCAAGGAAAAAACAGAACATTTACTTCACAATATTTTTCAAAAACATTAAATATTCCTTTGGTAGAAAATAAAGGAACAAAGGAAGAAACCAAATTGCAACATTATAAATGGAGAAATGAAGCGATAAGTACTGAATTAGACCTAGAAATAATAGCCTTTATCATAACCGAAATTAATAATCAAATTAATAAATCTAGTGGTTATTTAGGAGCAATTAGCGATCGAAGTAAAGAATTGTATTTTAATCAAGAAACTGTAGGTCAATTTTTATGCCGACAATTAAAAAATAATAATCATGCAAAACTAAAAAATCAAGTTTTTTACAGACAAGATTATTTAGATGAATTTGAAAAAATATGGGAAACCCAAGCTAAATTTCACTCAGAATTAAATGAGGATTTAAAAAAAGAAATAAGAGATATTACTATTTTCTATCAAAGAAAATTAAAATCACAAAAACACTTAGTCAGTTTTTGTGAATTTGAAAAAGGGCACAAAGTCATACCAAAATCGTCTCCTTTATTTCAAGAATTTAGAATATGGCAAAACATCAATAATATTGTTGTTAAAAATGAAATTACAAAAGAATCCTTTCTTTTAGAAGAAGAATTAAAACAGCAACTAGCACAAGAATTATTTTTTAAAGAAAATTTTTCAGATAGTCAATTCATTACTTTTTGTGGTCTTAAAAAAACTGATTATAGTGTTAATTTTAAAAAAATAGAAGGGAATAGAACCAATACTGAGATTTACAAAGCTTTTGAAAAAATATTGGTTGTTGAAGGTTATGACGAATTGGATATATCAAAATTAGAACCGTTAGAAATAAGTAAAGTATTTAAAACGGCTTTTACTGATTTAGGTATTAATACCTCTCTTTTAGATTTTGACCCTACCGTACAAGGAAATGATTTTGATAAACAACCATATTATCAATTATGGCATTTATTATATGCAGCTGAAGATGATGATAAATTAAAAGAAAGTTTAAAAAGTAAATTTGGTTTTAAAGAAGAGCACTTGCCTTTTCTTTTAAATGTCAAGTTACAAGCCGATTATGGGAGTTTGAGTGCAAGGGCTATTAAGAAAATATTACCTCATTTAATGGATGGTCATATTTATGACAAGGCTTGTGAACTTGTTAGGCTTGACAATATTAAAAATTTAACTAATAAAGGGTTAGAAATAAAAGAAGCTAAAAAAATTGCGGGTTATAATCATTCTTCTTCTTTGACTAAGGAACAAAATAATGATAGGGTTTTAAAAGATACTTTAGAACTACTTAAAAAGAATAGTTTGAGAAATCCTGTGGTTGAGAAAATTCTTAATCAAATGATTAATGTAATTAATGCTATTATAAATGATCCAATGATGGGTAAACCCGATGAAATTCGTGTGGAATTGGCTCGTGAGTTGAAAAACAACAACGAACAACGCAAAGAAATGACTAATAGTATTAACAAAGCAACTGCGGAGCATGAAAAAATTAGAAAAATATTACATACAGAATTCGGATTTCCAAGAGTTACCCGTAATGACATCATTAGATATAAGTTATGGAAAGAAACCGATGGTATTTCTTTATATACTGGGCAACCCATAGAAGCTTCTAAGTTATTTACCAAAGAATACGATATCGAACACATTATCCCAAAATCACGTTTGTTTGATGATAGCTTTTCTAATAAAACAATTTGTGAACGTCGATTGAATATCGATAAAAGTAATAAAACTGCTTATAGTTTTTTGAAAGAAAAATTATCCATTGAAGAATTTGAGCAGTTTGAACAAAGAGTAAAAAGTTTTTACGGAAAAATTAGTAGAACAAAACAGAATAAACTTTTAATGGCAGACCATGAAATCCCAGAAGGATTCATAGAACGTCAATTGAGAGAAACACAATACATTGCTAAAAAAGCAAAAGAAATTTTACTAGAAGTTTCTAGAAATGTAACCACTACCATAGGAAGTGTAACAGATAAATTGCGTGAAGATTGGGAACTAGTTGAAATAATGAAAGAACTAAATTGGAACAAATATGACAAGCTAGGTTTAACTTATGAAGATAAAGGCAAAAGCGGAGAACGTTTATATAAAATAAAAGATTGGTCTAAACGAAACGATCATCGTCATCATGCGATGGATGCTTTAACAGTAGCTTTTACAAAACCAGCATATATACAGTATTTAAACAATCTAAATGCCAAAACACAAGGTGAACAAAAAGCAAAATCTATTCTAGGAATAGAAAACAAACATCTCTACAGAGACAAAAACAACAAACTTAGATTTATTGCTCCCATACCTAATTTTAGAGAAGAAGCAAAAAAACATTTAGAACGTATTTTAATTTCTTACAAAGCCAAAAATAAAGTAGTAACTAACAATAAAAACAGTATTAAGATAAAAGGAGATGTACTAGAAAAAATACAATTAACGCCAAGAGGGCAATTGCATAAAGAAACTATTTATGGAAAGTTGCAACAGTATGTAACCAAAGAAGAAAAAATAAATGCGAGTTTTGATGAAAAACGCATTCAACTAGTAGCTAAGAAACAGTATCGAGAATTGCTATTAAAGCGACTGCAAGAAAATAGCAATGATCCTAAAAAAGCCTTTACAGGTAAAAACAGTTTAGCAAAAACACCTATTTATATTAGTCTTGAAAATAATAGTGTAGTTCCCGAGAAAGTAAAACTTGTGTGGTTAGAAGATAATTACACCATTAGAAAAGACATTACACCCGACTTAAAAATTGATAAAGTAATTGATGTAGGTTTAAAGAAAATACTTCAAGCACGTTTAGATAAATTTGGCGGAGATGCTAAAAAAGCATTTGTTAACTTAGAGGGAAGCCCTATTTGGCAAAATAAAGAAAAAGGAATTGCTTTAAAACGAGTTACTATAAGTGGTGTGAGTAATGCACTAGCTTTGCATACTAAAAAGAACCATTTTGGCAATGAAATTTTAGACGGAAATGGAAAACCAGTTCCTGTAGATTTTGTAAGTACAGGCAACAACCACCATGTTGCTATTTATCGTGATGAAAAAGGCAACTTACAAGAAGAGGTTGTTTCATTCTTTGATGCGGTAGTACGAAAAAATCTAGGATTGCCAATAATTAACAAAAATCATGAAAAAGGATGGGAATTCTTGTTTAGTATGAAACAGAATGAATATTTTGTTTTTCCTTCGGATGATTTTAACTCTCATGAAATAGATTTGATAAATCCTGATAATTACCATTTGATTAGTCCAAATTTGTTTAGAGTACAAAAATTTACAATAAAAGATTACTTCTTTAGGCATCATTTAGAAACAACAGTAGGGGACAATAAGGAGTTAAAAGATATTTCGTTTAAAAGAGTAGGATTGAACGGAATTAATGATATTATTAAGGTTAGACTTAATCATTTAGGTCAAATTGTACAAATAGGAGAATAGTAATCATGATCAAACGCACCCTCTTTTTTGGTAATCCTGTCTATTTGAGTACTAAAAACAAACAACTAGTAGTGTCTTACCCTGATAAGGAACAAGATACCAAGACAGTGGCTATAGAAGACATAGGGGTTGTTGTTTTAGAAAATCAGCAAATTACGATTACTAATGGTGTGCTAAACAAATTGACGCAAAACAACGTGGCTATAATTAGTTGCGATACACAACACCTGCCTACAGGTTTATTATTGCCTTTGCAAGGACATAGCGAGCAAACCGAACGCTATAAACATCAGATAAATGCCTCGGTGCCTTTACAAAAGAATTTATGGCAACAAACTATTAGTGCAAAGATTTTAAATCAGGCGAGTTTGTTAAAAGAAAGAAGTATACCCATGCGAAAGATGGAATTATGGGCTAAGGAAGTAACATCGGGTGATGCTTTAAATCATGAATCGAGAGCTGCTGTTTATTATTGGGAAAAACTCATTCCTATTCCTCATTTTACGAGAGGACAAAAAGGGATAGCCCCTAATAATTTGTTGAATTATGGCTATGCTATTTTAAGAGCAATTACCGCTCGTGCTTTAGTAAGTTCTGGGATGTTGCCAAGTCTAGGTATTTTTCATAGAAACAAATACAATGCGTATTGCCTTGCTGACGATATTATGGAACCCTATCGCCCCTATGTGGATTTAATAGTTTGTCATATTATGGATACGGAAGACAATTATGAGGAATTAACCGTTGCACTTAAAAAACAGTTGTTGAGTATTGCAAGTATGGATGTGGTGCTTGATGGCAAAAGAAGTCCTTTGCTTGTAGCTATGAGTCGCACAACCAATTCTTTGTATGAATGTTTTGAAGGAAAGGCTAGAAAAATTTTATATCCAGTTTATGGGGTTTTATAATGCTTCCCGATAAGCGTCACTTTGAGTACGAAGCGTATTGCGAAGTTTTGTTAGACTATCTATGCAAAAAATAAGGGGCAGGAAAATGATTCCTAAGAAGAAAGTCAAAATTTAAGTAATAACTATGTATGATACTCATTATACACGTTTAAACCAATATAGAAGTTTGTGGATATTAGTCTTTTTTGATTTGCCAACCGAAACCCGAAAGGAACGTAAAATAGCTGCAGGCTTTCGAAAGAGATTGCTAGATGATGGTTTTACAATGTTTCAGTTTTCTATTTATATGCGTTTTTGTGCCAGTAGAGAGAATGCGGAAGTACATACGAAACGAATAAAAAATAGTTTACCCGAACATGGCAAGATAGGAGTTATGCAAATAACCGACAAGCAATTTGGAATGATGGAATTATTTTATGGGAAAAAACCTGTGGAAACCGAAAAACCTTCTCAGCAATTAGAACTCTTTTAGGAAAACTAGCATTTAAAAAATAGACTATATTACTTCATTTCAAGGACTTAAAGTATTGTTTTTTATTTTCTAGCCAATGTCATAACTCGCAACATATCAGCTTTTTAGGGCTTGATATGTTGAGAATCATGAGTAAAAATACAATTTTGAAAGCAATTCACAACGGAATGCTTGGCGTAATACTTTGGTACTAGTTGAGAATCATGAGTAAAAATACAATTTTGAAAGCAATTCACAACCGGCTCATCAAAACTGCTTCGTCTGAAATTGTTGAGAATCATGAGTAAAAATACAATTTTGAAAGCAATTCACAACTGGTCAAAGTCATTTTGTCTAAATAAATTCGTTGAGAATCATGAGTAAAAATACAATTTTGAAAGCAATTCACAACACCTGGATTGACGTTGAAACAGGAGAAAAGGTTGAGAATCATGAGTAAAAATACAATTTTGAAAGCAATTCACAACAAATTGTGGAAAGGGTATTTGATATAGTTGGTTGAGAATCATGAGTAAAAATACAATTTTGAAAGCAATTCACAACGGGTTATGATTGTTGGAATGGCATTAAAGAGTTGAGAATCATGAGTAAAAATACAATTTTGAAAGCAATTCACAACTATTAATGACTGCTTCAGTTGTACCACAAAGTTGAGAATCATGAGTAAAAATACAATTTTGAAAGCAATTCACAACTTAACTGTTAAATTTTGAATTAAAATACGGTTGAGAATCATGAGTAAAAATACAATTTTGAAAGCAATTCACAACATAATTGTGAAAATCCTTTTTTTTGGGTTGTTGAGAATCATGAGTAAAAATACAATTTTGAAAGCAATTCACAACCATTCTTTTTTTGCTTCATCTGAAAAATTAGTTGAGAATCATGAGTAAAAATACAATTTTGAAAGCAATTCACAACGTGTACAGCCTGTTACAGCTTTACCCATTAGTTGAGAATCATGAGTAAAAATACAATTTTGAATTATCAATCATCGAATACTTTTAAAAAATAATAGGCAATGAGATAAAGCAATTCACAACTCCTCCACCACCTTGCCCGTACATCAATCCGTTGAGAATCATGAGTAAAAATACAATTTTGAATTATCAATCATCGAATACTTTTAAAAAATAATAAGCAATGAGATAAAGCAATTCACAACTGCTTTTCCAATGCTCTAATACCATCTTGAGTTGAGAATCATGAGTAAAAATACAATTTTGAATTATCAATCATCGAATACTTTTAAAAAATAATAAGCAATGAGATAAAGCAATTCACAACCAGTACTCTAAACAAGAAGCATTAGCGGCTGTTGAGAATCATGAGTAAAAATACAATTTTGAATTATCAATCATCGAATACTTTAAAAAAATAGTAAGCCATGAGATAAGCAAAAAAAGCGTTCTTTTAGGAGGACGCTTTTTATTATTTTATATTCCTTTTTTTAAGCTTATTTCTGCTGCCATTTTCATAGCATTATAAGTGTTTAAAACTTTTCCCGAGGTACACAATTCAGAGAAAGAAACCATTTCATTTTCTGTCCCTGGTTTAATTACTTTTTTGTTAATAGTAATACCAGATGTTAAGATAATTTCTTTTATTTCTTGTGCTGTTAAATTTGGATGATAGAGCCAAATCAAAGCGGCTGTGCCCGAGACCATTGGTGCAGCTAATGAAGTTCCCGAATCGGTTTCATAGGTGTTGTGTTTTCTACAAACATATATCTCTTCTCCAGGAGCAAACAGATCTACATTTTTTTTGCCATAATTAGAATAAAAAGAAACAAAAGTGCTATCCGTTTTTTTGTTTATAGAACCCACATTAATAAAGTTGTCTATAATGTCTTCTTCTTTAGAATAATCAAAATCAGAAGGATAAAAAGAATTTACGTCTATATTCATAGCATCATTGCCTGCGCAATGAATTAATAAAACCCCTTTGGATGCTGCATATTGTAAGGCTTCAAAAACCCATTTTTTATGTATAGAAAATTCTTTTCCAAATGACATATTAATAATCTTGGCACCGTTATCAACCGCATAATAAATACCGTTTGCAATATCTTTATCGTGTTCACTTCCATTATTTGCAATACAAATGGGCATTATTTTAATATTATTAGAAAAGCCTTTTATACCTATGTTGTTTTTTCGGTTAGCGGCTATAATTCCAGAAACTTCCGTATTATGATTTAATTGCCTGTCGTAAATGTTAACATACGGATTTCCATAATTATGATTTAAGATATTCACATCATCACCGATATATTTTCTCTCTTGTAAATGAATATTAATGTTAGTATTTACGATTGAATCAAAACTTTTTTCAAGTTCGTCTATTTGTTCGTATGTAAAATGATTCAATTGATAAAATGATTTTAAAGCTAAAACTAAGGCTACAAAATCTGTTGCATTTGTGTTTTTAATATCATTGAATGTTCGGGTATCATTTTTCTTAATTAGGAGATAGATACTATCGAGTTCTTTGTATTTAAATTGGTTCTTTGGGTAATAATAGAACAAACTATCTTTGGCTAAATTAAATATCTTTTTTCCATATTTTAAGGAATTTAAATAGGTTGTGTAATAATTTTCATAGCTAGTAAAATATTCTAACGCTTTTTCATATTCTTTTTTTTCAAATGGACTTAAAAGATTGGCATCGTATAATTTTTTGTTCTCTCTTATAATTTTTACATATTCATAATTATTCTTAGGAGTATGATTTCCTCCTTTTGTACCAAGAAAATTCCAGCCATTATAATCGTCTATATATCCGTTTTTATCATCGTCTATTCCGTTATCAGGAATTTCGTTTACATTAACCCAAAATTGACCTTGTAAATCTTCATGATTAAGGTCAATTTGAGTGTCTAATGTGGCTACAATAATTTGTTCTTTAGTTTTTTTAAAATTTTCTCTATACCATTTTTCTAATGAAATTCCATAGACACCTTCTTTCGTAAAGTCTTTTTGATACCAATAAATATCATCTGGAGTATTGTTGTTTTGAATCTGTTTGTCAGAAACGGAGCAACTAAGGAGTAGTAGTGGTAAGATAAAGAAAATTTTATAGGACATGTTCGATTAAGTTATATTTATTCTTTTTTGCAAATAGCAGAAGAGTTAGTTGGTCTTACTGTTGTGTTATTGGTATTGGTTGTTGGGTCATTATCATCTCCATCTAAATATAGTCCGCCCACTATAACTTTTGGATTTGATAATTTAGCAATTTGGAACTTTGAAATTTGGAACTTTCTTTGATTTTTCATGTTTTTTTGTTTTAAGAATTTCCACAAAGATATAATGGGATTCTCTAGTAATAGTGGGTAAAAACAGTGAAATTGCCCCAGATTCTGGAATTTAGGTTGCTAAAAAAGAGGTGTTTTTTTTATAAATCATGATTTTTGTTTTTCTTCTACTTTATTTAATTCTTTAATGAAAAAAGAAGGTTTTAAACCTGTTGTTTTTTCAAAAGCAGCTGAAAAAGAATCCGAATTATTAAAGCCAGCTTCTTTTGAAATGGCATTTATGGTATAATTTTTCAAAAGCTTATTTGTCTTTAATTCTTTTACAATATAATTAATGCGAAGCTGGTTCAGATAATTAGGAAACGTTTTTTTATAATTTACATTCACTACTTTAGATAAATACTTACTATTCGTTTCTAAAATGGTAGCCAATTTTTCAAGAGTGAGGCTGCTATCTAAAAAAATATTTTCTTTTTCAAATGTTTTTAACTTCTGGAGAATGTTGTCAAAAACTTCTAATGGCATGCCAATGTCTTTAATTTCCTTTTTATCATTGGAAACAGGAATGTTTTTCTCCTTGTCTAAATGTAAATCCTCAATGATTTTCTCAAAGCGTTGCTTCAGTTTTTTCTGTTTTTTATATTGAAAAGTTAAAAAACCTATCAATATAAGAATAAGTAAAAAGGTAATGACTAAATATTTTTTTAACCAACTTCTTTTGGTGTCTAAGGAATTAATAATTGCTTCTTTTTCTTGTAATAATTGAGGAATTTCGTATTTGTTTTTCAATAATTCTTTGTAACTGTTGTTTTTAGTTTGCAAAATACTGTCGATAGTTACAAATCGGTTAATATATTGGAGTTGTTTTTGTAAATCTTCCTTTTTTTTATAATACTCTATTAAGTATTTATAGCCACTAATAAATTTTGGATTTAAGATATTAGGATTCGTAAAAAGAGAGTCCATTTTTATATAATTTGTAGCCGCTAAATAAGGGTTGTTCATGCCTTCATAGTTTCGGCCTTTGTAATAATATGCTGCGGCTAAATTTCCTTGTAAGTCGCATTTTTGGAGTATGTTGATAGTTTTATTAATACTATCAATACTTTTTTGGAAGTTTTTGTTTTCCACTTCCACAGCAGCTTGATTCAGAATGAACAAACTATTATAACATTCATAGTGATTTTTTTTAGTTAATTTATATCCTAATCTATTATAATAGGAAGAAGAGTCTAATTGATGAAGATCTTTATAATTACTGGCTAAAGCAAATAACGACCAATAATATCTTTCTTTACCATCAAAACTTTTGCTGTCTTGGTTTGCTCTATAATAGTCTGATACTTTTTTGTAAAGAATAATACTTTCCTCAAATTTTCCTAAATCTTCAGATTTTATGGTTGCAATTTTTTGTAAAATATCAATTTTTAAAATATCGTTTTCGTTTTCTGGGTTGTTATATATTTCTAAATATAATTTTAAAGCATCAATTTTTTTATCCAATTCATAATTTAAAATATCTGCTTTGTTTAAGAGTGTTCCTAATATATAAGTAGTATTTCCAGTTTTTACAAAATACTTATAGGTGCTATCATTAAAAGACAAAGCGAGTTTGCCATGATGCATCTTTTCCTTAAGGAAATAACTATATGCTATTTCATTGTCGTTCTTGTTTTTTTTACCTCTTTCTAAAAGTTCTTCTGCACATTTTTGTTTTATAAGAGTATCGGTATTGGAATCAAAAAAGAGGGAGACGATTTCTTTTAAAGATTTTTTTTTAAGGTCGTGGTCTTTTATTTGTCCATGAGAGAAATGTAAAACAAATAAAAATGGTAACAATAAGAAAGATTTCATATATGGCTGTAAAACTTTTTCAAAAATACAGCTTTTGGGTAAAAAAAAGCAAAAATACACTGATTTGTTTTACAGGTAGTTAAGATTTTTTTTTACCTAAATTCAAGAATTTAGGGTGTAAATTCAAGAATGTAGGTAGCTTTAGTTTGTAAGGATTATTTTCCTCATATACATTTGCTTTAACAAAATAACAAAACGTTTTTGTTTGGTTGTAACAATTCTTGTAGCTACGAATTTGCGGAAGTTTGTCTTTCTTCCAAAGAAACTATAAAAGACACTAGTACTTTCATTTTAATGATAGGTTTAGGAAGTACTTGTAAGACAAAATCTGTCTATAGGCACAGTCATTATTTGCTATATTCTGTTTTATAAGAATGAAAAATAGGACTGTAATTAATTTAACTAAATAACAAATTATGAAAAATTTTTTAAAATTAGGATTGGTTGTGGTTGGTTTTACAATGGCAACTCTTGCTTCTACTGAAAAAGCTTCTGCTGATATTTCTAGAGATGATTCTTTAGTTGTAGGTGGAGCAGGATGTGTTGGAGAAAGTGGAACTTGTGGAAGAACTTCAAACGGAACTACTCTTTACGGTAAATGGAGAGAATGGTAAAAAACCGATTTGCAATAACTATCGTTAGATAGTTATTGCTTTTTTTATATAACTTTAACTTCATCTAATTATGTCAAACATTTTAAAAATATTTTTCGTTGCTGTAGCTCTTTTTTTATTAGCAATAGCAACTACAGAAAAAGTTTTTGCAAAAGAAAGAACAATTGAACCTTGCCCTGGCGGTAGACCAGGTACTACCTGTTATATAACAGCAAACGGAACAGTCGTTTATCATTAATTTTCATAAAATACGCAAACAGCTTATTTGTTTGTGGATTTAATTTTTAACAAACTATGACAAGCAAAAAGCTATTATATTTAATAATTGTATTATTCTCAATATATTCCTACTCTCAAGAAGTGCATCTAAAAGGAATCGTAAATGATAACCAAATACCAGTTGCTGATGTTCTAATTCAAATTATAAGTGCTAATAATAAAACAATAGCAATAACAAATGAGAATGGTTTGTTTGAAATTAAAAATTTTAAAACAGCATCAGATTCTATAACCATACTTTTATCTAAAACAGGATATATTGAATTTAAAAAAGAAATAGCTTTACAAGATGATTTAACAAATTTAAGGTTTGATATAGAAAAAGAAAGAGTTGTTGAACTGAATGAAGTAACTGTAAATGCAAGTAATACTATAGTTAAATCGAATAAAACAACGTATAGAATTGATAGTAAGGATTTTATAAAAAATGCAAAATCAGATAAAGTATTACAAACACTCCCTAATGTATCGATATCAAATTCAGATGTTTTAGTCGATAATAGAAAAAAAGCTACCATTTTTATTGACGGGATAGAATCTAGTTTAGATGAACTAAAACGACTCGATGTTAAAGAGATAAACAAAGTCGAAGTTATTTCTAACCCAGCTGCTTCTTTTGGAACAGATCATATAAGTGCTGTTGTACAAGTCATTACTAAAGTTAAAAATGAGAAGTTTATCAAAGGCGAAATAGAATCTTATGCAGGGGTAAGACTTGGTAAGTTCGGTATTATTCCAGCAATATCAATCAAAACTAAGAACGTTATTTTTAAAGCATTTTATAGTTATAGTACAAATAATCAAAATATTAAATCTGATTTAACAAGAAACGAAAACAACAATTTATTTGTTCAAACAAATCAGAGAGATGTAAAAGGATGGCAGGATTTTTTTAATTCTAAAATGAAGATAAATTTAAATAAAAAATCTTCAATAAACTTAAGTGGAAATTTGTTTGGTTATAAGTTTGATGGCAGAAATACAGGTAGTTATCAAGATAATACAAACCTGTTTACTTATAAAATAGATGACGTAGAAAAACTAAAAAAATGGAGTGTATCATCTATTTATAACTACAACTTTAATTCCAAAAGTAAATTGTTATTAAAATTTAAATATTTTGATTATAAAAACAAGAACGAATCTATTTACACGGCAGATACGCAAACCCCAATTGTAAATACTATATTTTCAGATACCAAAGAAACATCTGAAGAAATTGTATTTGAGAAGAAGGACGTTAAAATATTACAAATGCCTATGGAATATACTGTAGGATATAAGAATATCTATCGAAAATTTTACTTTCAAGCAAATAATTTTGATTTAAATCAATATGTTAATTCTTTGTATATCAATACAGATTTAGAAATTAATGATAAATTCTCCGTTTTTTTATCATTTGCAACAGATTTTACAAAAAACAAAAATGCTGTAATAAATCAAGATTATACTTCGATATTGCCTACTTTTTCTGCATTGTATAAGTTTGATAATAAAATTAACTTAGTTTTAGATTATTCTCGTAAAATAACTAGACCCAGTGCTAATTATTTAAATCCGCAAGCCATATTTTTTAATCCAACATTCAGTTTGCAAGGAAATAGTGACCTGTTACCAGAAGTTCGTAATATCTATGAAATAGGAATAAACAAAAGATTTGAGAAAGGGAGTTATGTTTCTTTTAAAGTCTTTAATGAGTATACACCCAATGCGATTATGGAAACTTTTATAAACGATAATAATAGTGTTATAAACTCATATGCAAACATTGGTAAAGCAACTATTTCTGGAGCGAATATAAGCTTTAATACAACTGTTTTTAAAGTTTTGGATGTTAACCTTAATAATGGATTGTCTTACAGTAAGTATATCTCAAATTCTGAGACTTCATTAATTAAAGAAAACAGCGGTTTTTCTTTTAATAGTAATTTATATCTTTCCACAATGGTTAAAAAGAAAGTCTCCCTTTCGTTAAGTGGCAACTTTAATTCACCAAACTATTCTTTAATATCTAAAACATATACTAATCCATTATTTACGTTTGAATCGGAGTCTACTTTTCTAAAAGATAGATTAAATGTAAGACTTTCTTATTTTGACATTTTTGGATTAATAACAAGAACAAGGGATGAAATTTCAAGTCCCCAATTCAATCAAATTAGTATAAGAGAAAATAGAATTACCAATTTTACCATTTCTTTAATTTACAATTTTGGAAAGACATTTAATGATAGGTTTAGTAATCCAGTAATTAATAACGATGATATAATAATAAAATAACCCATGCAATTGTATAAGAAAACAATACAAATAGTTTACTATTTTTTGATACTATTTATTTCATATACCACAATGAATAAATTTCTTTCTATTGAATCGTTTCAGACGAATCTTCTAAAAACAGGCTTCTTTGAAGATAGTACAACAATATATTTATCCTATTTGATCATATTAACTGAATTTGTTGCCGTTCTTATTTTAATATTTTACAAGAAATTAGGCGCATTATTAATGGCATCCATGTTGTCTGTTTTTACGATCTATATTCTAATTTTAAGATTTTATGGAAGATATGAAGTTTGTGGTTGTGGAGGAGTTTTAAATGGACTACAATTTAAGTATCATTTAATGATTAATGTTGTTTTAGTATTCTCTTCATTTCTAATTTACAACGCTTTTAAAAACAAGAATTTATATGAAAATTAACGTAAAATTTTGGAGTATAATTATTGTTTTTTCAGTCGTAGTTATTTTAATAAAAAATAACCCTTTTGAATTTAATAAAAAGTATATTTTTGAGAGGACTTATTCAGATAAACTGAAATTTATAGAAGTAACTGAAGATAAAATTGCTTCCATAAACAATATCACTCTAGCTTCAAGCAATTTTGTTTATGATTATGAATTAACAAGTTTAGATACTCTAAATAATACTTGTAAAATGAAATTTTATGATAGCAAGTCTTTTGATTTAATACAACACTTTGATTTTGATTTGCCGAAATCAAACCAAATTTCTTTTTGCGATTCAAATAATGTTTATTGTATAGATAAGTTCGATTTGTATGTTTATTCTATAAAAGAAAAAAAGAAAAAAAAGATAGCAGTAAATTTAAATATATATGATGTTGTTTCAATAGGTGAAGCTTCAAAAAAAGTCTTGCTTTTTGGTGAGTATAAAAGTAGGCATAAATACCAAACAGGTTTTTTTTTACTTAATTTAGAAACCAATGAAATGATTGAAACTTATATTGTAGAGGAAGGTGATACCTCTCAAATTCTGAATAACTCACTAATTTATTCGGGTAACTTTTCTAAAAGTAAAGACACAATAAGTTATTACTGTGATAAGTATTCGAAAATATATTTCTTCAATACTAATGGCAACTTTCAAAAGGAAATCATAACGAAGGATGAAAGTCCTAAACCTAAATTAGTATCCAATAATAATGGAACTTATTATAAAAGAGGCGCTACGTTTAATACAAATAATGGCCTTTTTACTATGAACGACGATTTATTCATTTTCTCTTCAAGAAATGAACAATCTAATAAAATTACAGTAGATTGTTATTCGTTTTCAACAGGTAAATATAAATTTAGCACAAGTTTTGGCTGTAATAATAAAACAAATGTGGATATAAATTTTGTTACAAAAAATCAAAACAATTTAATCATAGGTTTTGATGATAAGATGGCGTTGTTGAAAATTAGTTATAATGCAGATGTCAATTAATTTAAAAGTTAATTGACATCAATACAATTGTTTTTTATCCCATTTTTTGAAACAAATCCCAAACCACAATACCAGCACTTACCGAAATGTTTAAAGAATGTTTGGTGCCCAGTTGCGGAATTTCAATAACCCCATCGCTTAAATTAATGGCTTCCTGAGCTACCCCTTTGACTTCATTTCCAAAAACCAAAGCATATTTTGTAGTAGTATCTACTTTAAAATCGTTAAGCATAATCGAGTTTTCGGTTTGCTCAATAGAATAAATAACTACCTTATCTTCTTTTAGTTTTGCCAATACGTCTAATACATCTTTGGCATATTCCCAAACTACCGTTTCTGTAGCACCTAAAGCTGTTTTATGAATTTCTTTGTTAGGAGGAACAGCCGTAATACCACACAAATAAATTTTTTCTACTAAAAAAGCATCGGCTGTTCTAAAAACCGAACCAATGTTGTGTAAACTTCTAATGTCGTCTAAAACAATGATAAGAGGTGTTTTAGCGGCTTCCTTAAATTCTTCTTTATTTAATCGCTCTAATTCTGCGTTAGCTAATTTTCTCATGTGGCAAAAATAGAGATAATGCGTCAATTTGACAATGCGTCAATGCGTCAATTTGAACGCGCAAGGGAAATTAAAATTGTTCTTGTTCTTCCACTTGAAATTATTCTTGATTTTATTACCTTCGCAACGATACTAAAATTTAAGAATTGTGGCTAAGAAAGAAGCAACGAAAACCAAAGAGAAAAAGGAAACCCCTTTAATGAAGCAATACAATGAAATTAAAAGAAAATATCCCGATGCTTGCTTATTGTTTCGTGTGGGCGATTTTTATGAAACTTTCGGTGAAGATGCAGTTCGGGCAGCCGGAATTTTAGGAATTACCTTAACTAAAAGAGGAGCTGGCTCTGATAGCGAAACAGCTTTGGCAGGTTTTCCACACCATTCTTTAAATACCTATTTGCCTAAACTGGTAAAAGCAGGTCTTCGTGTAGCTATTTGTGACCAATTAGAAGATCCTAAAATGACCAAAACCATTGTGAAAAGAGGAGTTACAGAATTAGTAACACCTGGAGTAGCTATGAATGATGAGGTGTTGCATGCTAAATCGAATAACTTTTTAGCCTCGGTGCACTTTGGAAAAAAGAATCTAGGAATTGCTTTTTTAGATGTTTCTACGGGCGAATTTTTAACCGCACAAGGAAATGAAGAATATATTGATAAATTATTACAAAACTTTAATCCGAGTGAGGTTTTGGTACCAAAGCACCACAAGAGTCAGTTTAAAAGTGCTTTTGGGGAAGAATTACATGCCTTTTTTTTAGAAGACTGGGTCTATAAAGAAGATTATGCATTGGAAACCTTAACGAAACATTTTCAAACCAATTCCCTAAAAGGCTATGGTATAGAAGAATTACAAGAAGGAATTGTGGCTTCGGGTGCTATTTTGTATTATTTGTCGGAAACCCAACATAATAAAATCCAACATATTACAAACATTCAGCGTATTGCGGAAGATGCCTATGTGTGGATGGATCGCTTTACCATTCGCAATCTCGAATTGTATCATTCGACCAATCTAAATGCGGTTACCCTTTTAGATGTTATCGACAAAACGTTGTCACCTATGGGATCGCGTTTATTAAAGCGTTGGTTAGCTTTACCACTAAAAGACGCTTCACGTATTAAAAGTCGTCATGAAGTAGTAGCATATTTAAAAGACAATCAAGAAATTTTACAAAAGATTCAGTACCAAATTAAGCAAATTTCAGATTTAGAACGTTTGATTTCTAAAGTGGCAACAGGGAAAGTTTCACCAAGAGAAGTCGTGTATTTAAACGAATCGTTACAAGCCATTATTCCCATTAAAGAATTGGCCCTGCAAAGTAAAAATGAAGCTTTAAAAGGAATTGGAGATAGTTTACATGCCTGCGAATTACTACGTGAAAAAATACAAACAACTTTAAACCAAGATGCGCCTGTACATGTTAACAAAGGAAATGCAATTGCTACAGGTGTGCATGCCGAATTAGACGAATTGAGAGCCATTTCTTCTAAAGGGAAAAGCTATTTGGAAGATTTAGAAATTAGAGAAAGTGAAAAAACAGGAATTTCTTCTTTAAAAGTGTCGTTTAATAATGTATTTGGATATTATATAGAAGTTAGAAATACCCATAAAGACAAAGTACCAGCAGACTGGATTAGAAAACAAACCCTTGTAAGTGCAGAGCGCTATATTACAGAAGAACTAAAAGAATACGAAAGTAAAATTTTAGGAGCGGAAGATAAAATACAGCAATTAGAAAGCCAATTGTTTGAACAATTAGTCAATTGGATGGCAACTTATATAAAACCCGTGCAACACAATGCCAATCTAATTGCACAGTTAGACTGTTTGAATTCGTTTACCCAATTAGCCATAGAGCATAAATACGTTCAGCCTGTAATCGATGATAGTTTTGATTTAGAAATCAAAGAAGGACGCCATCCCGTAATTGAAAAACAATTGCCAGTGGGAGTGCCTTATATTTCAAATGATGTTTTTCTAGACAATGTAAGTCAGCAAATCATTATGATTACTGGACCAAACATGTCGGGTAAATCGGCTATATTAAGACAAACCGCGTTAATTGTTTTGTTAGCTCAAATGGGAAGCTTTGTACCTGCTGAAAGTGTGCGCATGGGTATAGTAGATAAAATATTTACCAGAGTAGGAGCAAGCGATAATATTTCTATGGGCGAGTCTACTTTTATGGTTGAAATGAATGAAACAGCTTCTATTTTGAACAATATTTCCGAAAGAAGTTTGGTTTTGCTAGATGAAATAGGAAGAGGAACCTCTACTTATGATGGTATTTCAATTGCATGGGCTATTTCAGAATACTTGCATGAACATCCAAACAAGCCGAAAACCCTTTTTGCGACACATTATCATGAACTAAATGAAATGGAGGCAATTTTTGAACGCATTCAAAATTTTAACGTGTCGGTTAAAGAATTAAAAGATACGGTTTTGTTTATCCGAAAATTAGTAAAAGGAGGTAGCGCGCATAGTTTTGGTATTCATGTAGCAAAAATGGCAGGCATGCCACAAGTAGTAATTCAAAAAGCGCAAAAGCTATTAAAGAAACTAGAGAAAGACCATTCGGGAGATGCTTTAAATGGTAATAAATTAGAAAAAGAAGCGGAAATGCAGTTGAGTATTTTCAATTTAGATGACCCGTTGTTAGAAGAAATAAAGGAAGAAATTTTAAATACCGACATCAATACGCTAACACCTGTGGAAGCATTAATGAAGTTGAACGAGATAAAACGAATGTTAACTAAAAAATAATTAATTAGTAATCAATAGGTTGTAATTTTTTTGTATTTTTTCGATAAAAATCCTTGTAGAAAGGAAAATAGATGTTATATTTGCATCCGCAATGAGGGAATTTCTGATTGCTTATGTTCTTAAATATATAAAATGCGAAAATAGCTCAGTTGGTAGAGCGCAACCTTGCCAAGGTTGAGGTCGCGGGTTCGAACCCCGTTTTTCGCTCAAAATACCAAATAAAAATAATCGCTCGAGTGGTGGAATTGGTAGACACGCTGGACTTAAAATCCAGTGGGCAGTAATGTCCGTGCGGGTTCAAGTCCCGCCTTGAGTACAAAAGCTTCTAACATAGTTAGAAGCTTTTTTTGTTTTAATTCTTTTTTTATTTTTTACTAAAATTAATTTGTGAGGTTAATTAAAAGGCTTATATTTGCACTCGCAATTAGGGAAATGATTGTTTTAATCGCCTTAATTTTTATTGAAATGAGTTTACCAAATACAGAATAGTTGCTCAAAGAGATGTGCTGAAAAGAGATACTCTAAAAGTAACAAAAGGCTCGAGTGGTGGAATTGGTAGACACGCTGGACTTAAAATCCAGTGGGCAGTAATGTCCGTGCGGGTTCAAGTCCCGCCTTGAGTACAAAAAGCTCCTAACTATGTTAGGAGCTTTTTTATTTTGTATCGTTTACTATAATATATGTTTGTTATGTTAGTTTAAAAACTTTCTTTTTATTAAGAAATAAAGAATGTAAGATCGATTTTTTATGCGTTGCTAAGGAAGGAGTGTCTTCAAAATAGAAGTTGGTTAAATTCCAAACAATCATAATCGCAGAAAAGTAATATAAATTTAAGACTAATGCGATTCCTATATGCATGGAAATAGTTAAAACAACCCATAGTTTTCGTGTTTTTGGAATCCATACAAATATAGGATAGCACATTTCAATTAGTATGGTAGACCAGCCAATAAGGACAAGAATAAAGCTATAATCTGCCATCCAGGCAAAGTCAAAACTAAAGTCTCTGTTTGCATAAGGGAGGTTTATGGCTTTCCATATCGATTCGCCGTTCCACCAATTAAAGCCTAATAATTTATCAAAGCCCGAGAAAAAATAAGCAATACTAAGATGAAGTTGGAAAAGGCGTTTGACAGGCATATAATTAGTCTTCTTTTTCTGTTTGGAATGGAATAGATTGCGAATTGAAAAAACACTATCTGAAGGAAATAAAATTAAATAGAATAGCGACATACTAGTAAAGAAATCGGCACCATAAATAAAAAAACTACTTCCTTTCATTAGTAATATTTGAATAAATAGGAGCAAGCATGCACTAATTCTGGAATAGAAACCAAGGATAATACTTACCCCTAACGAAATATAAGTTATCTTGGTTACTCCAATAGTAGTGACTTCTGAAATACCTATGGTTTCTAATTGTTTTATAACAAAAGGAAAGGTAAGTTGCCAATCTTGATTAAAAGTAGCCATGATATCTAATGGAACAATACTTTTGCTTGAAAAAAATTGATTAAAATCGCCAAAAATAGATATGAAATGGAGAACAATAATTATTCCGGCAGCCACTCTGAAAAAGAGTAGAAACTCATCATTGTTTGATGGAACAAAGAAAAAATGTTCGATTTTAGAATAGATTTTGGATAGTTTTTTCATTTTTAAATTTATTTATATTCGCCTACAAGAATTAATCGTTCTGATTTTTCTCCTTTCTGATAACTTTTTAAATCAGGGTAATGGTATAGATATAATCTGGCAATTATAGAGGCTGTATCTGGGTTTTCTTTTTTTACAGAAACGGCAATTTGCTTTATAATAATATCTAGATATTGCTGGTATTTGTTGTCTTTCATGGTGCCACCTTCAGCCGATATCTTGTCTAAAAACATATTGTATATCGAAGTGTAGCGTGTAATGCTTTCTTTGTTTTTAAAGGCAGGCATAATTTTGTTTTCTATAACATTTCCTTTTTGGTCTTTTAATTCAAATAATAAAACAAAATCGCTGGCTACATTGGGGGCAAAAAAGCTGTACCCTGTATCAAAACCAGTATAAGATAGAAATATACTTACTGGTTTTAGTTTGATTATTTCTTCTGAAAGCGTAAATGCGATTGGTTTTTTATATTCTTTTTCTGCGTAATAGAAGCCATAATATCCATCAAATGTCCCTTTTAATCCTACTGTGAAAACCAATAGTAGAATGGTAAAAATACCTGCCAATTGTAGTTTCTTTTTCATGGTAGTAAACTTTTAAAAAGACAAGACCGATATAAAACCAGTCTTGCCTTATTTTTAATGATATTGTTGAATAATTCCTTCTAAACGGGTTTGTAGTTCTTTATCTGGAGCTACACTGTTTACTCGGAATAACACTCTAGAATATTTATTTACGCCCATAAAATCGCCACAAATATTAGCATCATCAAGACCGTAAATACTTAATTTTGATAAGGTGCTAATGTCTTTTTCGCTCATTTTAACTGCTTTTGTTGCAATTTGATTATTTGTAATTGCGACATTACCATTTATTAACATGGGCTTGTATTTGTCTAAAATTTGATCTAATTGATTTTTTAAGTTGCCAAATTGAGACCAATCAATTTGAGCTGTTTCAAAACACCCTTTGTGAATAAAGTTAATTTTTTGAATTCTAGATATTCGATCTAAGTTTTGAATTCTTTGGATAAATTGAACTTGTTGCGTGTTTACAAGATAAGAAAGAAAGGCTTTTCCTTTAATTTGATCTGCATACTCTTTATGTAAGGATAGTAATTTTTCAATATCTCCTGGGGAGATTTCTTTTGTACTTTGGATGAGGAAGTTTCCGTCAACCAAATAATTTCCTGCCTCATTATACAATAATGATTTCCTAGGCTTGCATTGCGAGAGTAGTAATACACCTACAGCAAGACATGCAATTAAGCTGATTGTTTTTAGTTTCATGTTTTTGTTTTTTAAATTGCCTACTCTATTGTTGACTTTTCGGCTTACGTCAATAAAAACATAAAAGTAATTGTATAATAAATTGATTAAAAGAGTGTTATGCCTGAAATTATAGCGGATATTTCCCCTTTTTTTGTTTTCTGCATGGATTGGGTACTATATAAGTGAGATGATTTTCTTGATAACTTATTTTTAGTATTGTTTTTTAGTTAAAATCAAAATAGTATTTTGCAGTACTGCAATTAACAAACAACAAATATGGCCACTTTTGTAATAACCAAACGTCTCAATGGAGAGTATAAATATGAATTAACGTCTCGTAAGGGCAAAACCATTTTTACTAGTAATAGTTTTGAATTGCGTTTTGAATGCGAAGAGCATATTCAGTACCTTCAGGAAAATATTGAAAGGTTAATTTTTATGCGTTTTCGATCTGGAAATGGAAAGTTCTTCTTTCGAATTATTTTAGATGAAAAACAAATTGCTGTAAGTCGGAAATACTCCACACAATTGTTGCTTCAAAAAGGAATTGATGAGTTTGTAAAGTATGGTAATTTAGCTGAGATTTTAGATTTTTCTACTGGAGAAGATATTTTTGCTGCTTTTGAAGAAAATGGTTAAAAAATTTTTTTTTGAAAAATAGCTTTATGGTGAAGTGTGAAAATTTTACACACTTTGTTTACACAAATAAAGTAATCTGGTTTTGATAAAATGAATTTTTTAATTGAACAATGTTTTCCTTTTTGGGTAAATGAATAAGATTTTAAAAATAAAAGCATAAAAAAAGCTCCACTTAGTGGAGCTTGATTTTTTTGCTAGTTAGCAATTAATTACTTAGCTGGAGTTTCAGCTGGAGTTTCAGCTGGAGCCTCAGCAGGAGTGTTAGTAGTATCAACTACAGTCTCTTCAACTACAGTCTCTTCAACAACTGGAGTAGTAGCTTCAACTTCTACAGTTTCTTCTGTAACTGGAGTTTCTTCAGCAGCAGTTTCTTTACAAGAAACGAACATCATAGCAACTAATGCTAAACTTAAAACAACTTTTTTCATCTTACTAAATTATAAAAGGTTAATTATTAATTCGGAGCAAAGATATAAATTTTTTGACTTGACAAAATATTTTTTGACTTTTTTTTTAAAATTTTTTCATCCTCACTCTGGTGTTCATAATGAGCAAATTACGTGCCAAAAAATCCTAAAATTCTTACCTTCTTTTTTTTGTTTTCTTGGTAGATTTCTTTGGATGCACTAATTTCATTTCTTCAATTAAATTATCGGCATTGGCAAACTTATCTATAATGAATAAAACATAACGGATATCGACCATAATGTTACGGCAGATTTCTGGGTCATAATGAATATCGCTCATAGTTCCTTCCCATACACGGTCAAAATTTAAACCAATTAGGTTTCCTTCAGCATCGATTGCCGGACTTCCCGAATTTCCACCCGTAGTGTGATTGGTTCCTATAAAACAAACAGGCATTTTACCATCTTCTCCATATACGCCATAATCTTTGTTTTTATACAATTGAATCAACTTGGTTGGTACATCAAATTCATAATCGCCAGGAATGTATTTTTCCATAATACCATCTAAATGTGTTACGGCTTCATAGTATACCGCATCACTTGGATTGTATCCTTTTACTTTACCATAGGTCACACGCAATGTGCTATTGGCGTCTGGGAAATGTCTAGCATCTGGGAAAAGCTCTAATTGTGCTTTCATGTATTCCCTTTGTAGTCCGTTAATTTTTAAATTTAATTCGTTATAAATCGTAGTAACTTTGTCATTGTAATAGTCTGCTAACAGTTTTACTAATTCATAACCACTATCTTTATTTAAATCTTTAATACTCGATTTAGCATCTCCTTTTAATAATTCTTTGATACCTTCGAATGAAGTTAGCTTCGATTTTTTATAGACATCAGAAGCTAGTTTGTTTAAATCTTCTTTTTTAAGAGAAGGAGGAGAATAAGGAGATTTACTAAGGTATAAACTCATTAATTGCTCAAAAACGCGCTCGTCTACCGTAGGATTGAAGTCTTTATAGGCTTCGTTAAATCTTTTTAATAGATTGTCTTTTCGATCGTTAAAAGCTTGCTCTCCTTTTGCTGCATAGATTTGTTCTAATTGGTACAATTGAAATCCAAAACTTAATAATTCGGTGTTTCTTAAGACCACTTCATTAAAATAATCTCTTGCTAGAGCATATTCCGTAATTTCACCGTAGCTTTCTTTGAAATCTTTTAAGATATTACCATATTCTTTGTTTTTTCCTTCTTTTTCAACTCTTTTGGCAAATTCTGCTTCAAAATCTTTTTTCAATTGAATGGCGTTAGATTTTTCTAAACCCTGTTTCTCGCCAATCCATTTTTTCCAATAATTAGCTACGCTCGCATATTTTGAGGCATATTGTATTTTAATAGCTTTGTCTTTTCTCATAAAACCATCTTGTACTTTTAAAGCAGCCTCTCTAATTTCTATTTTAGCTGGATTTAAAGTATTTACAATTTGTTCTACAGCAAATGAAGGTAAATATTCTTGTGTTCTTCCTGGGAAACCAAATACTAACGTGAAGTCATCTTCGCTTATTCCATCTAAAGAAATTGGTAAAAAATGTTTTGGTGTGTAAGGAATATTGTCTTGAGAATATTCAGCAGGTTTATTGTCTCTATTAGCATAAATTCTAAAAATAGAGAAGTCTCCTGTATGTCTTGGCCATACCCAATTATCAGTATCAGAACCAAATTTTCCAATAGAACTTGGTGGAGCACCCACTAAACGAATATCTTTAAAAGTCTCAGTAACGAAAAGAATATATTGATTTCCTTCGTAGAAAGTTCTAATTTTAGTGTCTTGCCAAGATTCTCTAGGGAATTCATTTTGTACTTTAGTAGTGTTTTCCTGAATTTTCTTCTGCTTTTCAGCTTCAGTAGGTAAGGCAGCTACACCTTCTAATACTTGGTCGGTAACATCATTTATACTAACAATTAAAGTAGCAACCATGCCTGGGTTTGGTAATTCAGCGTAAATATCTCTTGCCCAAAAACCATCTTGTAAATAATCATGGTCTAAAGAAGAATGACTTTGAATCGCGTCGTAACCACAATGATGATTAGTTAAAATTAAACCTTTGTTTGAAATAATTTCTGAGGTACATCCGCCATTAAAATGAACAATAGCATCTTTTAAGCTCGATTTGTTAACGCTATAAATATCTTCAGCTTTCATTTTCATACCAAGGTTTTTCATCTCAGTTTCATTCATTCCTTTTAATAAAGAAGGAATCCACATGCCTCCTTGTTGCGAAAAAATAGGAATTGTAAATAATAGGATCAGTAATTTTAAAAATTTCATAATTGTTTTATTTATTATCGTGCGCAATTTACGGATTTTTTGGTCTGTTTAAAAATTGCTATTTAGGTTTTATATAGTGTGTGTTTTAGAATTTACTTTTGAAGAAATAAATTTGAGAATTGAGTTTTAAGCTTCTTTGTTTTTTAGATATTTTAAAACTGCTTCAGTAGCTCCTTTGTTCATTTGTACAAACGTACTACAAATGTGTCCTTTTTCATGTCGCTCCTCTTCATTTTGTAATAACAAGTCAAAAGCATTTTCTAAAGAAGAGTAGTCAGAAATTGAAAGGCAACCCTCTAAATTAACTAAAGCAGTGGCTTCAGCAAAATGGGAATAATTAGGGCCAATTACAATTGGTACACCAAAAGTAGCCGGTTCTAGAATATTATGTACACCTGGATTCCCAAAACCACCGCCTACATAAGCAATATCAGCATAGGAGTAAATTTTAGTTAAAATGCCAATGGTGTCAATGATAAAAACTTGGTAATCAATTCTATTTGAATAAGATTCTTTTTCTGAAAATAAGATTGTTTTTTTCTTAATTTGAGATTTTAAATGTAAAATTTGTTCGGTTTTAATGTTGTGTGGGGCAATAATAAATTGAACACCTTCAGAAGCTTGGTTGATATAATCTACTAATAATTGTTCGTCTTTAGGCCATGAACTTCCAATAACAATAGTAGTTTTGTTATTTTTAAAATCAGCAATAAAGGGTAGTTGATTGTCTCTTTCGAGAATTGCAGTAACCCGATCAAAACGAGTATCGCCTGAAATAGTAACATTAGTATAGCCAATATTTTGTATTAAGGTTTTCGATTTTTCATTTTGCACAAAAAAATGGTCAAAACTGTGTAAGGCGTTTCTATAAAAACCGCCATACCATTTAAAAAAAGCCTGTTTTTCTCTAAATATACCCGAAATTAAATAGGTTTGTGTGCCAAAATCTTGTGTTGCTTTTTTTAGCTGATTCAAATAATTGGGCCAAAATTCATATTTTATAAAAAATACTTTTTCAGGATGAGTTAAAGCGATAAACTGAGAAGCATTTTTTTGAGTATCCAAAGGTAAATATAGGGTTATGTTAGCTACAGTATTGTTTTTTCGAACTTCATAACCAGATGGAGAAAAAAAAGTAAGTACTATTTTATGATTAGGATATGCTTTTTTTATGGCTTCCATTACAGGTAAACCTTGTTCATATTCTCCTAAAGAGGCGGCGTGAAACCAAATTACTTTGTCTTTGTTTTGTATGGTTTCTTTTAGAGTAGAAAATACATTTTTTCGTCCAGAAACAAATAATTTCATTTTCGGACTAAAAAGAGCAATAATTTGTAGTAAAAAGCCAGTAAAAATGACTAATAGATTATATAAAAAAAACATGTTTCCAAATTTAACTGCTAAAATACGTTTCTTTTTGGTTAACCGAAAAAGTAGCATATAATTTCTTATTTTTGTACAACCAAATTTATATTAATGAAAAAATTACAAATGGTTGACTTAAAAAGTCAATATGAAAAAATAAAAACAGAAGTTGACGCTTCTATCCAAGAAGTTTTAGATACAAATACCTATATAAATGGACCTTTGGTTCATCAATTTCAAGCTGACTTAGAAAAGTATTTAGGAGCAAAACATGTAATTCCCTGTGCTAATGGTACTGATGCATTACAAATTGCGATGATGGGATTGGATTTAAAACCTGGTGATGAAGTAATTACTGCCGATTTTACATTTGCAGCTACAGTTGAAGTAATTGCTTTGTTACAATTAACACCTGTTTTAGTGGATGTAGATATGGATAATATGAACATCTCTATTGAAGGAATTAAAAAAGCCATCACATCAAAAACAAAAGCAATTGTTCCAGTGCATTTATTTGGACGTGCAGCCAATATGGATGCAATTATGGAACTAGCGCAAGCTCATAATTTATACGTTATTGAAGATAATGCCCAAGCGATAGGAGCTAATTATACGAATGCTAAAGGCGAAAAAACAAAAGTTGGGACCATTGGACACGTTGCAGCAACTTCCTTTTTTCCTTCTAAGAATTTAGGTTGTTATGGTGATGGAGGAGCTATTTTTACAAATGATGATGCTTTAGCACACACTTTGAGAGGAATTGTAAATCATGGAATGTATGAAAGATACCATCATGATGTAGTTGGGGTAAATTCACGTTTAGATAGTATTCAAGCAGGTGTTTTAAAAGCAAAATTACCACATTTAGATACTTATAATACAGCCAGAAGATTAGCTGCAAAAAAATATAACGAAGCATTACGTGTAAATCCACATTTAATCGTACCGCAATTTGATTGGAATGGAGACGATCATGTGTTTCATCAATATGTTGTTCGTGTTACAAATGGTAAAAGAGATGGTTTATTAGCACATTTACAAAGCAAGCAAATTCCTTGTGCAATTTATTATCCAATTCCTTTACACAAACAAAAAGCCTATACAGATGCACGCTATAAAGAGTCTGATTTTCCAATAACCAATCAATTGTGTGAAGAAGTAATTGCACTACCAATGCATACTGAATTAGACGATGAACAAATTAAGTTTATAACCGATTCAGTTTTAGAATTTGTAATATAATTGTTTGGTTATTGGTAGATAGTTGATGGTACTCATCTAACAACCAACAGCCAGCAACCAACAACTAAAAAAAATGAAGATATTAGTTACTGGAGGATTAGGTTTTATAGGTTCTCATACCGTTGTAGAATTGCAAAATGAAGGTTTTGAGGTAATTGTAGTTGATAATTTATCAAACTCTTCAGAAAAAGTCTTAGATGGAATTTTTGCCATTACGGGGAAAAAAATCATCTTTGAAAAAATCGATTTACGAGAAAAAGCGTCCGTTCAGGACTTGTTTAAAAAATATCAGGATATTACAGGAGTAATTCACTTTGCAGCTTCTAAGGCTGTTGGAGAAAGTGTAGAAAACCCGTTGTTATATTATGAGAACAATATTAATGCATTAGTGTATGTAATGCAAGAAATGCAACAATTACCTAAAGCACATTTTATTTTTAGTTCTTCTTGTACGGTTTATGGGCAAGCCGAAAAAATGCCAATTAAGGAAGATTCACCTGTAGTGCCTGCTTTTTCTCCTTACGGAAATACAAAGCAAATAGGAGAAGAAATTATTCAAGATGTAGCTAAAGTAACAGCAATCGATGCTATTTTATTGCGTTATTTTAATCCAGTTGGAGCACATCCTTCTATTGCTATTGGAGAATTACCATTAGGAGTTCCTCAAAATTTAATACCTTTCATTACCCAAACAGCTATTGGGTTAAGAGAGCAACTTTCAGTATACGGAAACGATTATCCTACACAAGATGGTACGGCTATTAGAGATTATATTCATGTGGTCGATTTAGCGAAAGCACACGTTATAGCCTTACAACGTTTACTAGCAGGAAAGAATACAGAAAAAGTGGAAGTGTTTAATTTAGGTACAGGAAAAGGAAGTTCTGTTTTAGAAGTGATTACCGCTTTTGAAAAAGTTTCAGGAAAAAAGTTGAATTACAAGATTGTTGGTAGACGAGAAGGTGATATAACAGAAGCTTATGCTAATACAGACAAAGCCAATACTGTTTTAGGATGGAAAGCAACACATTCTCTTGAAGATGCTTTAGCAAGTGCTTGGAAATGGGAGCAAAAAATTAGAAGTTAATTGTTTTCTAGTTAAAATATAAAATAAGGACCAGACTAACTTTAGTCTGGTTTTTTTTGATTAAAATTAAAGTATGAGATAAGCATTAAAGTTTTTAATAATCTATTTTTAACAATTGGGTAATCTGAAATTTGAAAAAAAGATGCTGTTTTGCATTTCAAAC
Source organism: Flavobacterium sp. J27 (assembly GCF_004303025.1). Classification (GTDB taxonomy): domain Bacteria; phylum Bacteroidota; class Bacteroidia; order Flavobacteriales; family Flavobacteriaceae; genus Flavobacterium. The sequence goes on from NZ_PJQW01000007.1 coordinate 73,137, forward strand.
AAACAAATTTTACCATGATTTTAAAAAACACTTTTCTAGCGTTGGCAACACTATTGGTTATGGGGTGTAACCAAGACGACAGTTCTTCAGAAACAACACCAGTTTCAAAGTATCCTACATTAACAGGTAAAAATCCTTTAATTGTAGCCCATCGAGGGGCATCGGGTTATTTGCCAGAACATACATTGGCAGGATATACTAAAGCTATCGAATTAGGTGCCGATTTTATTGAACCCGATTTAGTTATGACTCAAGATGGTGTCTTAGTCGTACGACATGAACCCATGTTGTCTGGAACGACTAATGTATCTGAGATTCCAGCTTTTGCTTCTAAGAAAACTACAAAAAATATTGATGGAGTGATGGTGGAAGATTGGTTTGCTTCCGATTTTACTTTGGCAGAAATTAAACAATTAAAAGCCAAGCAAGCGTTTTCCGAAAGATCACAGCAATATAATAATCTCTATGAAGTGCCTACATTTGCAGAAGTGATTGCTTTGGTTAAAGAAAAATCAGCTCAAATGAGAAAAACGATTGGCATTTATCCCGAAACAAAGCATCCTGCTTTTCATGAAGCTCTCAATTTACCTATTTCAGATAAATTATTAGAAGCTTTAACAGTTGCAGGTTGGAACAGTAAGTCAGCACCAGTATTTGTACAATCTTTTGAAGTGACTAATTTGCAGTACATTCGTTCCAAATCAACAGTTAAAATTATTCAATTGTTAAGTTGCTATGATGTGGCTTTAAACGGAGATTTAATTTTTGAAGTGCCAAATGGGGAAACCATATCGTATGGAAAGCCTTATGATTGGCATCTACAAGGCGACACACGCGATTACAGTTATTTTACTACCGAAGCAGGGTTGAATTTTGTAAAAACATACGCAGATGGAATAGGACCTTGGAAACCGTTTATTATTTCTTATAAAGGAACTGATGCGAATAATGATATGATGGCAGATGATATGAATGCTGATGGAAAAATTAATGATGCAGATAAAACAGCTTTAGAACCAAGTAATTTAATTGAAAAAGCACATGCTAAAGGATTGCAGGTTCATGCTTATACATTTAGAAACGAAAGTAGAAGATTATTAAGTAATTATCATAATAATCCTATTTTAGAATATCAAGCATTCTATGCTTTAGGTTTAGATGGGTTGTTTACCGATTTTACAGATACCGCTGTATTGGCTAGATAAGAATAAAAAAAGCTCCAAATTTGGAGCTTTTTTTAAATAAAGAGAATAGAATTACTTTTCAACTTCTTCTTCGTGTATTTCTTCTTTTGCTTTTTCAACACCATTTTCGATGTCGTTTCCTATTTCTGTCATAGTGGTGTCGATAGTTTCTACTGCATCTTGAGTAGTTTCTTTAATATCTTCACCAATAGCTTCAGTCGTTTCTTCTACTTTGTCTTGTGTCGATTCTTTGCATGAAACAATCAGTAATGTTGCCAAACATGCACATGTTAAAAAGAACTTTTTCATTATGTTTGTTTTAAAATTATTCTCTCAAATGTAAGTAAAATTTAAATTTTTAACAACAAATTAGGGTCAGGACAATTGTTTTTATAAAAAGAAAGGTCTTTACTACTACAAACACCGGGGTAATCACCTGTTTTTTCTTGTAAATCAGTAATAATCTGAAAATGAAGATGTGGAGCATAATCACCATTTATAGGTGGTGCTCCAAGTGTCGCTATACACTCTCCTTTTTTTATAGTTTGACCAATGGTTTTATTGTCAAGACTATCTAAACTAAGATGACCATATAAGGTATAAAAAGTGACGTCTTCCATTTGATGTTTCAAAATAATAGTGGGACCATAATCTCCTAATGCAGTATTATTCTGAAAACTATGTATGGTTCCATCTAAAGCTGCTAAAACAGATGTTCCTGCCTTGATCCATAAATCTAAACCGATATGAATATTGCGTTCTTCTGAAATAGTATCATTAAAAACGGAACTTCTTTTGTATAAATTGCGAGTTTCTAAATAACCGCCAAAGGCTACTTTAGCTTTGTTTTTTGATAAATGAGTTTCTATATATTGTTCAAAAGCTTCAGCATCTTTTAGAACTTCAGGAATTAAATGTGTGTTTGAAGCTGAAAGATTAATAGGAGCATACAGAGTGTAATCAATGGAAGCATCGATAACTTTAATGTTTTTTTGATTTTGGAGAATAGTTTCTAAGTGATTCATTTATAGGGCTTTTATTCTACTAATTCTTGGTATAGTTTATCAAATGTTTGCTCTAAGTTAGCACTGAAACCAGCATGAGGTCTAGAGGTTTGAATACTTGAGCTTTTAACGGCACTAATCCATCTGAAACGTTCTTCTTTTTCAAATTGAGCAACAGGTCCGCCTTCTTTTTTGCCTTCACAAATGGTTACTAAAGCTTCTAAATTAATATGTAATTGTTCTAAATCAAATTTGGGACAAAAAGCGATGATTTTTTCCTTTGGTATTTGATATTGAATACGAAGGTATTTTTGACGTTTACAAAAAAGCATCAAACCCACGTTGATAAATTCTTCGCGCTCTACTCTTGGTACAACACGAATTATAGTATAATCATATAAGTGTTTTTCGTGCATCTTGCGCTTGTTTTAAAAATAATTCAGCATATTGTAAACGAATCGTCAAAAACTGAAAATAAACTTCTTTTATTTCTTCAGGTGTAATCAATTGATCTTCCCATTGTAGCCATTCTTCAGGAATTTGGGTTACTATTTCTTTTAAAATATCGAAATTTAAAGTAGTAGTGCAAAAATCATGAGCCACTTCTAATTGTGAAGCTTTAGGTAACAAAACATGATCTTTAATTAGTGCAAAAGGGGTTTTAGCTGTAGTTTCCCAATTCGTCCAAGAATGATGAAAATAAAATGACGCACCATGATCAATGAGCCAAAGTTCTTTTTTCCAAAGCAGTAGATTTGTGTTTTTAAACGTACGATCTACATTGGTAATAAAAGCATCCAACCAAACAATTTTTGAAGCCAGTAAAGCCTCACAATCATTTGCTGCTGCATCATAGGTTAAAGCACCGGATAAAAAATGCAATCCTAAATTTAAGCCTTGACTAAATTTTAATAAGTCCTGAATTTCTTCGTCTGCTTCAGTTCTTCCGAAAGCTTCATCCAAATTTGCAAAAACTAATTCGGGGACAGGTAAACCGAGTACTTTTGCAATTTGACCACCTAAAAATTCAGCAATTAATGCTTTCACACCATGACCAGCACCTCTAAATTTTAAAACATATTTAAAATCATCATCAGCATCTGCTAAAGCAGGTAAAGACCCTCCTTCTCGAAGAGGAGTAATGTATCGGGTTACATTTACGGTTCGTAAATTTAAATTCATAGTAATTTATCAAACGATTGTAACAAATATAATTAAAAAACTCCTACTTGTTTATAGGAGTTTTATATATAAAGTTGGTTAAAACTATTCTTGTAATGGGACTAAAATAGCTTGCTTTGGTTTGGTAAAGAGACTATCGTTTTTGTTTGAAAAAACAATATTAGTTAATGTGGCATCGCCTATTTGAGATTCAAAGCCATTTTCTGTAGTCCAAAGATGATAGGTCCAGTCTTTTGCAAAAGGAATGCCTTCTACCTCAGTAAAATGGGTGTATTTTACAGCGTGTGGCTCTTTTTCAGCAGCTTCTTTTCCTTTGCCAAAACTTACAATATAAGCAGCTCCCACGAGATAATTTTGTTGATTTTTATAAATTACATACCAATCATCTGGTGCATCTCCAGTATTGGCTTCAAAAGTTAATTTGCCTGTTGGTATGACACTGTCTTCAAAAGGTTTGTTTTGAAAATCAGACCAAATAGTTCCAGCATCATTTAATTTAAATGGCAAAGTTACAAAATAAGGCCAAGTAAAAATATCAAAACGGTCTTTAGAAAGATTCGCTTCAGATTGATTGGTAAAAACAGAAGTACCATCATAAATAACAAGTTCTCCATTTTCTCTTTCCATTCGTATTTTGCTACCATCTACAGTTTGAGTAAAATGAGCAGAAAGATATTTTGAATCACCAAAATGCACTACTAAATCATAACTAAACATTTCTTTAGATTGAAAAGCGACTTTGTTATGAGTAGCTTCAATTCCTTTGGTAAACTCTGGAATCTCTTTTGTCTCATTTTGAAGTGCAGTTTCTTCTGTTTTATTTCCTTCTTTTTTAGGTGTTTCTTGACAAGAAAATAAAAGCAAAATACTCATCCATAAGATTGTTTTTTTCATGACTAGTTGTTTTTGATTAAGCAGAGTGTGTAGCTACTTCTTTATTGATTTTATTCACTAAACCAACTAATACTTTTCCTGGACCTACTTCTGTAAAACTTGTGGCTCCATCTGCTATCATTTGATTTACTGATTGTGTCCATTTTACAGGAGCTGTCAATTGGATAATTAAATTTTTCTTTATTTCTTCAGGATCAGAAACCGCATTTGCTGTTACATTTTGGTAAACTGGACAAATTGGTTTTGAAAAAGTAGTAGCTTCAATTGCGGCTGCTAATTCTTCTCTTGCAGGTTCCATCATAGGTGAATGGAAAGCACCTCCAACAGGTAAAATTAAAGCTCTTTTTGCACCCGCTTCTTTCATTTTTTCACAGGCCATTTCAACAGCTTTGTATTCTCCAGAAATGACTAACTGTCCAGGACAATTGTAATTGGCTGCTACTACAACACCATCAATACTGGCACAAATATCTTCTACTATTTTGTCTTCTAAATTTAAAACCGCTGCCATTGTTGAAGGTGTTATTTCGCAAGCTTTTTGCATGGCTTGTGCTCTTTGCGAAACTAGTTTTAAACCATCTTCAAATGACAAAGCGCCATTAGCAACTAATGCTGAAAATTCACCTAAAGAATGTCCAGCTACCATTTCAGGTTTGAAATTTTCTAATGTTTTTGCTAAAATTACAGAGTGTAGAAAAACGGCTGGTTGTGTTACTTTGGTTTCTTTCAATTGCTCAGCAGTTCCTTCAAACATGATGTCGGTAATTCTAAAACCCAATATTTCATTCGCTTTTTCAAATAGTTCTTTGGCTGTTGCCGAATTTTCATACAAGTCTTTTCCCATTCCTGTAAATTGGGCACCTTGACCTGGAAATACGTATGCTTTCATTTATTTCGTTTAATTTTTAATGCGTTATGTTTTTAATTTATTCATAATCTGTACAAAAATAAACTTTTTTAAGCATAAAAAAACCTTACAAGTCCTAAAACCTGTAAGGTGTTGTATTTGTAAAACGTAAAATTACGCTTTAACTAATTGTAATTCAATGATCAGTTTAACTTCTTCTCCTACTAAAACGCCACCGGTTTCTAGTGCCGCATTCCAGTTTAATCCCCAATCTTTTCGGTTAATTTTACTTTCTATGTTTAAACCTACTTTTGTATTTCCCCAAGGATCTTGCATTAATCCGCTAAACTCAACAGGTAATTTTACTTCTTTTGAAGTACCTTTAATTGTTAATGTACCAGTTAATTCATAATTGTGTTCTGATATTTTAGAAAAAGAGCTACTTGAAAAAGTTAAGTTTGGAAAGTTGTCAGCATCAAAAAAATCACCGCTTTTTAAATGGTTATCTCTATCTGTATTACTTGTGTTTATAGAATTTATTGCGGCTGAGAAAGAAATTTTTGCCGTTGAAAAATCATTTTCTTCTGTTTCAATTGTTCCTTCATAAGAGTCAAATTTTCCTGAAACATTTGTAAACATCATGTGTTTTACTTTAAAACCTATTTCTGAGTGTGTGGAATCTATGGTCCATTTTGTAGTTGCCATATTATTTATTTTTAAATTATTTATTAATTACACTACAAATTTACAATCAGTTAGTTAGCTAATCACTTAACCTAGATTAAGAAATAAGATTAGAAGTTTATTTTTTTAACTTTTTCTTTTAATTCAGCATCTAAACTAGTATTGGTAATCACACCTTTTTTAGTATCGAAATTATCATTAAAACTAGGCAATGAAAAAGTAGCTTCAGTAACGCCATCATGTCTTGGAAATCTTCCTTCAGCAATTTCTAAAACAGAACTACCGCCACGAGCTCCTGGAGAAGTTGCTAAAAGGAATATACTTTTTCCTTGAAATAGTTTTACGTTGATGCGAGACATCCAATCGAAAAGACTTTTGAAAGCGGCTGTATAATTTCCATTATGTTCTGCCATAGAAATAACAAGTAAATCAGCTTCTGCAATTTTTGCTAAAAAATCATGAGCGGCTTTAGGAAAACCTTGTTCTTTTTCAATGTCTATGGAGTACGTTGGTACTGGAAAATCATTTAAATCTAAAACTTCTGTTGTAGCATTGGTAAAAAGACTGGCAGCATAAGTAGCTAATTGTTTATTAATTGATTTTTTACTGTTTGATGCACCGAAAGCAATAATTTTTTTTGCCATTATTTATTTGTTTTTATAATAGGTTAATGCTCCTGATGGACATTTCTCAACAGTTGCAATAATTTTTTCAGTAGTTGAATTTTCTGGAGTAATCCAAGGTTTTTCTTTAGGTTTAAAAACATCGGGATTGTTTCGTACGCAATTTCCAGAATGAATGCACTTTCCAGATTGCCACACTATGGTTACTTCTCCATTTGTGTATTCTTTTGTAATGTCTTTCGGATTCATATGTTGTTATTATTTAGTTTGTTAAAAGTACAATTAAATTGTGGTATCGATAACGATTTTGTTTTTCAAAATTTTAGATACTGGACATTTTTCTGCAATTAGTAATAATCTGTTTTTAATGTCTTCTTCTATGTTTTCTGAAAAGCTAATGTTACGTGTTATGGTTGTTGTTAGTTCAGGAGTGTTTTCTTGATATAAATTTAAGGAAATATTTATTTCAGGAATAATCCAGCCTTTTCTATCGATATACATTCGTAAAGTAGACAAAGTGCAACCCGCTAAAGAGGCTAAAAGAGTAGTGTATGGATCTGGACCTAAATCTTTACCTTCAATACTTTCGGGTTCATCCATTACAAATGTACCATTTCGCCATGAAATGGTACATTTATATTTTTGTAAACCAATATGTCCTAGTACATTATTTTCTAATAAATTCTCCATAATTATAGTACGTCTTGATATTCAGGTGTTTTTTCAAAAACTTTTTTTGCAAAAGGGCACAAAGGAATAATTTTTATATTTTTCTCACGAGCAAAAGCGACTGCTTGAGCTACCATTTGTTTTCCAAAGCCTTTACCATTGTATGCTTCATTTACTTCGGTGTGATCGATGATTATTTTGTCACTACCCGCATAAACAAAAGTCATTTTTGCGGCTAATTTTCCGTCTACTTCAATGTAGAAGTAACCGTTTTTGTCGTTGGTTTCTAATTGGACTGTTGGTGTCATAATTTGTTGTATTAATGTTCCATTGGAATTTCCATTACTAAAAATTTAGCTGCAGTTACGGCTTTAATTTCGAGTGTATCTGTATTCCAGATTCCAATAGCATCTCTTTTGTTTAGTTTTTCTCCATTTACTTCAATTTCTCCTTCAATTGTCATGATATAAAAACCATTTCCTTCTTTTTTTAAAGCCAATTGTTTGGTAAAATCTTTATCAAAATCACTTAAATAAAACCAAGCCTCTTGATGAATCCAAACGCCTTCATCTTCTGAGTTAGGAGATAAAATTTGTGCGAAATTATTTTTTTGTAACGATTGATCTAATGTTATTTGTTGGTAACGAGGTGTTACATTTTGTTGGTTAGGGAATAACCAAATTTGGAACAATTTTGTTTGTTGGTCAGCATTAGGATTAAACTCACTATGTCTAATGCCAGTTCCTGCACTCATCACTTGCACATCGCCTGTTTTAATAGTAGCTGCATTTCCCATACTATCTTTATGTGCTAAATCTCCTTCCAAAGGAATCGTGATAATTTCCATATTGTCATGAGGATGTGTGCCAAAACCCATTCCTGCAGCTATTGTATCGTCATTTAATACACGTAATGCTCCAAAGTGTACTCGTTCTGGATTGTACCAATTTGCGAAACTAAAACTATGCCATGCATTTAACCAACCATGATTTGCATTTCCTCGGGTATTTGCTCTATGAATTACTGAATTTTTCATTTTTTTACGATTTGTTGTTACTGTAATGATGAAATTATAAGGAATATGATATTAATCTTTATTCTTTCATTGTTGATTTTCAACTTGTATGATACAAATTTACAACCCACTTACAGATTTATTGCTTAACCTAGATTAAGAAAGTTTTATGTTGTTTTTTGATTTCCATTTGCAATTTGGATAGGCATTTCATGAAGAGGAATTCCACCTTTAATACCAAAGTCTAGCGTACGAATAGGAAAAGGAATCGTAATGTCATTGGCATCATACGCTTTTTTAATTCGCATAATGGCTTCACTTCCTACTTGGTTGTAAACAGATTGTTCAGGGGTATTTACCCACATTCTAACTGATAAATTAATAGAACTATCACCAAATTCAACAAAATAGATTTTAACATCGTCTTCTTTAGAAAGATTTTCAATTGGTTTTACAGCTTCTAATGTAACTTGTTTTACTTTTTCTAAATCATCGTTATAAGAAACACCCACACTTAAATCGAAGCGCCTTTTGGTAATGTGAGAATAATTTTCGATAGGGTTTTGAAAAACTTCCTTGTTTGGAATAATTACAATTTGACCTTGAAATGTTTCCATGACAGTATCTCTTAAGTTAACTTCAATAATTTTACCCATATAGTCTTTTACTTCTACAATATCTCCTACACGCAATGGTTTTCGGAAAGAAATAAACACACCCGACATAAAGTTGGCAGCAATGTCTTGAAAAGCAAAAGCCAAAGCCAAACCTAAAATACCCGCACCAGCTAAAATAGAAGTTACTGCTTTGTCTAATTTTAAAATACTTAAAACTGTGAAAATAACAATACCTATTGTAGTGAGGTAAATTACAGAGGAGAATAAATTATTTAAGGTGATATTCTTTGAAATTTTGGCTATGATTTTATAAGCCATTTTACGAATAAATTTGGCTATAAATAAACCCAATACTAAAACTAAAACTGCTAAAAAAATATTGGGAAGTAATTTGACTAAACTTTCCATCCAGTCAGTAAGTTTTTCAGCAATTAAATCTGAAAACTTATTAATATCCATTTTTGAAAAATTAATGCTTAAAAAATACTGTTGTAGTTTCATAAAGTCTTCCTTTTGTTATATTTTCTTATAAAAAAATCATTGTATATGAAATGTACTTACAATATCATGATAAAATTTTGATTAACAATCACAACCTTATAATTATGTAAATCTTTGTCAAATTCATGAAACCTGAACTAGGCTGAATGCAGTAATTTCGTGTCAATAAAAAACCTAAAAATGAAAAAATTCTCACTATTTCTAACCTTGATTATTACTCTCCATTATTCGTTTTCACAACATCAATTAGGGAGTCCAATCATAAAAAAAACTATGTCACAACAATGGGAATTGGATAGTATTGATAAAAAAGGAACCTTTCGATTAGTATCCTATAGACCAATTTATTTTTCAGCTGCACGATGGTCGAGTAAAAATAATGAAGAACCTTTTAACGAAAGTGGGGAATTTGCGACTGATGATAAAAATATTTTCGACAATATAGAAGCTAAATTTCAGATTAGTTTTAAAACAAAAGTTGTGGAAGGATTGTTTTTTGGGAAAGGCGATTTGTGGGTAGCTTATACACAAAAAGCGCATTGGCAAGTGTATAATAAAAAATTGTCGCGTGCTTTTAGAGAATTAAATTATGAACCAGAAATTATTTTTAATTTTCCAATGTGTATTGATTTGTGGGGCGGTAATATTAGAAACTTTGGAGTTGTTTTAAATCATCAGTCAAACGGGAAAGATATTCCAACTTCAAGGAGCTGGAATAGAATTATTTTTAATATTGGTTATGAGTACAGAAATTGGAATGTAAATTTCAGACCATGGTATCGAGTGCCAGATACAGAAGATGAAAACCCGGATATAACTAAATATATTGGCGATGCTGAATTAGAAATAGGGGCAAATTTTGGAAAACATGAGTTTTATACTATTATGTCGCATTCATTTTCCACCTTTAAAAAAGGAAATATTCAGTTAAATTATGTTTTTCCTATTAGAGGACATTTGCGAGGTCATGCGCAAGTATTTCACGGCTATGGTGAAACCTTAATAGATTATAATGTAAGTCAGACTACTTTGGGAATAGGAGTTTCTTTTGCTAATTGGTAACATTTTAAAAGATTACCTACTGTCTTTAGTTTTTTAGCTTCCGAAAAATACCTTGAAGCTTTGAATTATAAGCTTTAGGTTACTTATTTTAAGCAAAAAGGTGTTTCTTTTAAGCTTTTTGCTATTAAATAGTAGCTAAAAGGTATTCATTATAATGTAAAAGCGATTCGTTTTAACCTTTTAGCTATTTGATAGAAGCTTTGAGATTATTATTTGAAGGTATAACCTTATTTTCTCAACAAACGACTTTTCATTTTGCTGAAAAATTCTGGGGTTACCCCAATGTAAGATGCAATTTGTTTTTGAGGTACATTTTGAATTAAACTTGGATACCGATTGCAAAATTTTTCGAATCGTTCTTCGGCAGACAAGCTCAAATTATCCATCAATCGCTCTTGGTGTGCAACCAATGATTTTTCCATTAGAATTCTAAAAAAACGTTCTAATTTTGGGATTTCACGGTATAGGATATCTTGATTTTCTTTAGATAATAAAACTACTTCTGCATCTTCTAAAACTTCAATAAATAGATTGCCAGGTTTTTGTGAAAGTAAACTATACATATCGCCAATCCACCAACCTTCACAAGCAAAATGTAACACATGCTCTACAATTTGATCGTTGATATTGAAGCTTCTTACAATACCCGAATTTACAAAATAAGAATGTTTGCATATTTCACCTGCACTATGTAACATCGTTTTGGCTTTAAATTCTTTTATTTCGGTTTTGGAAAGAATGAATTCCTTTTCACTATCGGTAAGTGGGGTTATTTTGGAAATATTATCTAAAATTAAAGCCATTATTTGGTTGTTTTTGGGAGCAATTTAAATTGAGTTACAACAAAAACCGTATCTTTTATGGTTCCTACAACTTCCGCTTTGCGAATGGCTTGACAAAAACCGTCTTCTGCATGAGCGTCTCCATGTTTATCGATATCTGTGCCTTCTACAAAATAGGCTTTCCCATCAATTCTTACGGCTAAATCGCAACCATTACCGTTCATTCCAAACTGACATTGTCCACAAGAAGCTTCTACAATTTGTTTTTTCTTTGTGCTTGTTTTTTCTTGTGCAAGACTTATAAAGCTAACTATTAAACCTACTAATAAAAATAGTTTTTTCATTTTTAAGAATTTACAGTGATTAATTTTGCTGTTTCTTTTGCTGTTTCTGTAATAGTTTCAATAGGAGTTTCTACTGAATCATGGATTAAAACTACTCCCATTCTTCGATAGGGTCTAGAGGTTGGTTTACCAAAGATTCTAAAATCAGTTTTAGGTAATACCGCTACTTTTTCAATGCCACTATATGTTGGATGATTCGAATTTTCAGAAGCTAAAATAACCGCACTAGCACCTTTTTTTTCTAATGTAATTTCGGCAATTGGTAAACCTAAAATAGCACGAAGGTGTAATTCAAATTCATTAAAATTTTGCGTATTAGCTAAAGTTACCATGCCTGTATCATGAGGTCTTGGAGATAATTCAGAGAAATAAACGCCTTCTTTAGTAAGAAAAAATTCTACACCAAAAAGTCCAGCACCACCCAATGCTTCGGTAACTTTTCTTGCCATGTCTTGAGCTTCAGTAAGTGCCGCTTCAGAAATGTTTGCAGGTTGCCAACTTTCCTGATAATCTCCTCTTTCTTGTCTGTGACCAATGGGCGCACAAAATAGGGTAGGCAAACCGTGATTTTGAGTTACTGTTAAAAGTGTTATTTCCGAATCAAAGGTTACAAATGCTTCTACAATAACTTCTACTACATCGCCTCGAGAACCTTCAACCGCATAGTTCCATGCTTTTTCAATATCCTGAATTGTTTTTATTGTTGATTGACCTTTACCTGACGAACTCATTAAAGGTTTAACCACACAAGGAATTCCTACTTCATTTACGGCTTCTTCTAGCTCTTTTGCAGTAGTAGCATAACGGTATTTAGCAGTTCGCAAGCCTAATTCTTTAGCTGCTAAATCGCGAATGGCTTTTCGGTTCATTGTAAAATTAGCTGCTTTTGCAGATGGCACCACAGTAATGCCTTGTTTTTCATAATCATAAAAACGTTCGGTACGAATGGCTTCTATTTCTGGAACAATAAAATCGGGTTGATGTTTAGCAACAATGCGATCTAGTTCAGATCCATTAAGCATATTAATTACTTCAAATTGATGGGCTACTTGCATGGCTGGTGCATTTTCATAATTGTCAACTGCAATTACATGCTGTCCGATACGTTGTGCTGCAATTACAAACTCTTTTCCTAGCTCACCTGAACCTAGAAGTAAAATTTTTTTAGTCATTGTTGTGTTGGTTTAAATCGAAACAAAATTAAGTTTTTAAAAACGTAAAAAAAAATTGAATCCCTTTTTTACAAAAAGGATTCAATTTTTTAGAAATTTAGATGAAATTATTCTAGATTCTTAGCGATTTTAAATCCTACTAAAAGACCTAAACCAGCACAAATAAATACTAAGCTTGGGTAAAGAGGTCCGTTATCTATTTCAAACAGATTATCGACTACTAAAGCCAATAAAATACCTGTACCAATACCTATCATTAAACAAGCTAAATTAATTACTATAATTTTCCATGTAGGCACACCAGATGTATTGTTTGAAAAAAAGATACTAGCATCAGCTCCTTTTTCAATAAGTGCTAATCGCTCTTTATTACGTGTGTTTAAAAATAAATAAAAGATTCCAAAAATGGATAAAAACATAATTGGTACAATAATAATTTCTGATCCCATAACTTTTCGTTTTTTAATTGATTAAATTGGATGTGTTTTTAGTCTATGACGAAGAGAACTTTCATAAGGTTACACATTTTTTGATTTTTTTTAAAAGGATGTAACCAAAATAACAAAGTAGCAGTCTTATGGATATATGAGTAGTACGGAAGATCAGATTTATATACAAAAAGTATTGCAAGGAGATACTCAATCTTTTGCTGTTTTAGTGAACAAGTATAAAGATTTAGTATTTACTATTGCTGTTAGAATGCTTAAAAATAGAGAAGAGGCAGAAGAAGCATCTCAGGATATTTTTGTAAAAGTCTTCAAATCCTTATCTAAGTTTAAAGGGAATTCTAAATTTTCTACTTGGGTGTATAAAATTGCATATAATACGTGTTTAGATGTTTTAAAAAAATATAAAAAGGAGAGGCTTATTGTAGCAGTAGCGGATTATAATGAAAAAGAAAGTATAGCGTTAGAATCTGTTTTTAATCTATTAGTTCAGCAAGAACAAGAAATAATAATTCAAAAATGTCTTCATTTGTTACCTTATGATGAAAGTATATTGTTAACTTTATATTATTATGAAGATCAATCTCTAGATGACATTGCAAAAGTATTGCATATTAGTTCAAATAATGCTAAAGTAAAATTATTTAGAAGTAGGAAAAAATTAGAAGCTATTTTAAGAACACAATTGCCAACCGAAATTATAGAAAATTATGAAAGAAGAAATTAAGAATGAAGCTTTTGTAAATCAATTGATACGTAAATCAAGTTTGGAAACCCCATCAGAAGAATTTACTTTAAAAGTAATGCAACAAATTGAACATGAAGTAGTGCTTCAAAAAATAAATGCACCATTAATTTCTAAAACAATATGGGTAATAATTGGCGTTTTGTTTTCTGTTTTTTTATTAGTAGCTTTTTATTTATTAAATGAAAACAGTACAGAATCAGCTAGTAAGTTGTTCTTTGAAAGAGTGTTTCAGAATACGTATGATGCTTTTTTTACAAGGCTAAAGTTTTCTAAGACCGTTATATTTTCTTTACTCCTATTTTTCGTATTTAGTCTTTTACAAATGTTTTTTATTGTTTCTTATAAAAAGAAGCGATGGCAATCTTAATATGAAAATAAAAAAAGCGGACGTTATGTTCGCTTTTTTTGTAACCCAGAAGTCTTTTTGGAAGTCAAAAAAGGAAATCATTAATCTAAAAATCATGAGAGCAGTTATCCTTTTTTTTCTGATGGCTTTTTTAGCAATTCAGAATATTTTTTATGCGCAAGTTACTACTTCAGAAATAGATAGTATTATTAAACATACCTTTAAAGAAGAAGAGCCTGGAGGCGTTTTTTTAGTAGCCAAAGATGGAAAGATAAACTATAGAAAAGCTTTTGGAATAGCTAATTTAGAGCTAGATGTTATGATGCAACCTGAGTTTATTTTTGAAATCGGTTCGATGACAAAACAGTTTACAGCAGTAGGAATTGCATTGCTAGAAGAACAAGGAAAATTGCATTTTGAAGATGAAATTGTAAAATATATTCCCGATTATCCTACTCATGGTCATAAAATTACGATACATCATCTTTTAACACACACATCAGGCATTAAAGATTTTACTAAGATAAAAGCGATTAATGATATTGCAGAAAAAGAGTTGTCTCCAGTCGAACTTATTCAGTTTTTTAAAGACGAACCCATGGATTTTAAGTCTGGAGAAAAATATAAATATTGCAATTCAGGCTATGTTATGTTAGGTTATATCATTGAAGTTGTTTCAGGTCAATCGTATGCTGAATTTATCCAAGAAAATATTTTTAAACCATTAGATATGAGTTCTTCATCTTACGCAAGTCATAATAAAATAACTAAAAAAAGAGTATCAGGGTATCATTTTAAAGGAGCATTTGTAAATAATAAATATATTAGTTTTAGTTTGCCTTATGCTTCGGGTTCTATATTGTCTACGGTTGATGATTTGTTGAAATGGCAAATGGCTTTGGAGACAAATACATTAGTAAAACAAAAAACAAAAGATAAGATTTTTAAAAATTACATGTTAAATAATGGTGAGAAAATAGGGTATGGTTATGGATGGCATATTACTAAAATAGAGGAAGCCATTTCATATGAACACGGTGGAAGTATTTTTGGTTTTAAATCAATGGCTGTCTATTTGCCAAAGGAAAAGATCTATGTGGTAGGCTTAAGTAATTGTGATTGCCATTCACCAACCAGTATAGTGAAGAATATTGCAGCTTTGTATGTAAAGGAATAGTTTTGTTTTAAAAAAGGAAAAGGGTGCAATTTTAAATTCACACCCTTTTATATGTATTTTAGAATTAGCTTAACGCTTCTTTTATTCTGCGTAATGCTTCTTTTAATAATTCTTCGCTAGTTGCATAAGAAAAACGAATACAATTTGGGTTTCCAAAAGCTTCTCCTGTTACGGTTGCTACATTAGCTTCTGCTAAAAGATACATAGAGAAATCGGTTGCATTTTCTATTTTAGTTCCTTTTAATGTTTTACCAAAGTATTCAGAAACATCTGGAAATACATAAAATGCACCTTCTGGTACATTAATTTTTAAACCAGGAATTTCTTGAATTAATCCTACCACTAAATCCCTTCTTTTGTGAAAAGCATCCACCATGTGGTGTAATACTTTTGGGTCTGCTTCAACAGCTGTGATAGTAGCTCTTTGTGCAATACTATTGGCACCACTAGTTACTTGTCCTTGAATTTTTGTACACGCTTTTGCGATAAATTCAGGAGCACCAATGTACCCAATTCGCCATCCAGTCATGGCAAATGCTTTGGCAACACCATTTACAGTAATGGTTCTTTCTAACATTCCAGGGATAGACCCAATACTACAAAATGTTCCAGAGAAATTAATATGTTCATAAATTTCATCTGAAACTACATAAATATTTGGATGTTTTTCTAAAACTTTACAAAGTGCGGTTAATTCTTCTTTGTTATATACTGAACCACTTGGATTACAAGGTGAACTAAACCACATCATTTTTGTTTTTGGTGTAATTGCTTTCTCTAATTGTTCAGGAGTTATTTTAAAATCACTTTCCACTGAAGTGGGTACTTCTACTGGAGTGCCTCCAGAAAGTTTGATAATTTCAAAATAGGATACCCAATATGGTGCGGGTAAAATTACTTCATCACCTTCATTTAGCATTACTTGAGCAATATTATAAAGGGATTGTTTTGCACCTGTTGAAACTACAATGTTGGCTGGTTTGTATTCTAAATCATTATCGCGTTTGAATTTTTTACAAATAGCTTCTTTTAAGTCTGCATAACCGTCAACAGGACTATAGGTGCTGTAATTTTCATCGATTGCTTTTTTGGCAGCGTCTTTAATAAAATCGGGTGTGTTGAAATCGGGTTCACCTAAACTTAAGCTAATAATATCTTTTCCTTGTGCTTTTAACTCTCTAGCTAAAGCAGCCATTGCTAGTGTTTGCGAAGTAGATAAATTGTTAATTCTATCTGATAATACATTCATTGTGTAGTTTGTTATTTATAGTTTATAGAAAAGACGCGATTACTCGCGTCTCAATTTTATGCTAATTGTGGTTGTTGACCTAATTCTTTGAGATGCTTAAAATGTGCTATTACGGCACTTCTCATCGTTTTATATTCATAATAGGGAAGATTGCATTCCTTAGCCGTTTGTTTTACGATTTCTGCAATTTTAGTATAATGAATATGGCTAATATTTGGAAAAATATGGTGTTCAATTTGATGATTTAAACCTCCAGTGTACCAATTTACAATCCAGTTTTTAGGAGCAAAGTTAGTAGTGGTAAACAATTGGTGGATAGCCCAAGTATTTTCGATTTCTCCCGTTTCTTCAGATGGAATTGGATTTGAGGTTTCTTCCACTACGTGTGCTAATTGAAAGATAACACTTAAAATTAAACCCGCAGTATAATGCATGATAAAAAATCCAATAAGTACTTTCCACCATAACACGCCTAGTAGCATGGGGATAATAATCCAAACAGAAAAATAAATCATTTTAGTGATAACTAAGGTAGTCCATAAGATTTTTGGACTTTTTACTTTTCCATACGAAAGTTTTCTTTTGATATAACCTTTCATCTGTTTGAAATCGGTAGTTAAAGCCCAATTGAAAGTTAATAAACCATATAAAAATACAGAATAATAATGTTGGAACTTATGAAATTTATACCATTTTGCTTCTTTAGTAAAGCGAATAATTCTGCCTGCGTCTAAATCTTCATCATGTCCAGGAATATTGGTATAGGTATGGTGTAATACATTATGTTGTACTTGCCAGTTGTATACATTACCGGCTAAAATATAGATACTGCCTCCCATGAATTTATTAACCCACGATTTAGTAGAATAAGAACCGTGGTTTCCATCATGCATTACATTCATTCCTACGCCTGCCATTCCAATACCTATAGTTATACTTAGTAAAACATAGACCCAAAATGGCATAGCCAATGAAATCAAAATAAAGTAAGGAGCTAGAAATAAAGTAAACATAATTACAGTTTTCAAATGCAACTTCCAGTTACCAGTTCTTTTTAAGTTTTTTTCTTTAAAATAATCGTTTACTCTTTTATTTAAAGTTCTAAAAAACTTAGCATTATCAGTTTTTGAGAAAATAGGGGTTTTTGTATTCATTCTATTTTTGTCTAAAGCTTTGTTTGCGACCAAAGATAATAATAATCTCTATTAGACTGCGTATTTTAACCTAATTGTTTCTTAAAAAATGTATTTTTGCAACAAAAAAAGCAATGGAGTTAATTTTAAAATATTTCCCTGATCTTAATGAGAATCAAATAAAACAATTTGAGATGCTGAAGGATTTGTATGAAGATTGGAATGCGAAAATAAATGTGATTTCAAGAAAAGATATTGAAGAGCTATATGTAAGACATGTGTTGCATTCTTTAGGAATAACCAAAGTTTTAGAATTTAAAAAAGGGTCTAAGATTATGGATGTAGGTACAGGCGGTGGGTTTCCGGGAATTCCATTAGCTATTATGTATCCTGAAGTGGAGTTTTACTTAATAGATGTTATTGCAAAAAAAATAAAAGTGGTTACTGAAGTAGCTAAGGCTTTAGGACTTAAAAATGTGGTTGCTGAACAAAAAAGAGCTGAATTAGTAAAATGGAACTTTGATTTTATCGTAAGCAGAGCAGTTACTAATATGCCAGATTTTGTAAAATGGGTTGCAGATAGAACTGTGAAAGAATCAAAGCACGAATTTAAAAACGGAATTTTATATTTAAAAGGTGGTGATTTAACCGAAGAATTAGCCTCTTTTCCAAATGCAAAACAATATGACTTGTCTGATTTTTTTGAAGAAGATTTTTTTGAAACTAAAAAAGTAGTGTATTTACCATTGAAGCATAAGAAATAGTCTAACAAAAAACGCTATCAAATTTTCTGATAGCGTTTTTTTTATTTATTCCTTTTGACTTAGTTTCCTAAGAAAGGATATCTATAATCTTCTGGTGTTACAAAAGTTTCTTTGATAGTTCTAGGTGAAACCCATCGTAATAAGTTTAATACAGAACCTGCTTTATCATTTGTTCCTGAAGCTCTAGCTCCTCCAAATGGTTGGCAACCTACTACAGCACCTGTTGGTTTGTCGTTAATATAGAAGTTACCCGCACAATTTTGTAAAGCGACAGTGGCTTCTTCAATAGCAAATCGATTTGTGCTAAATACAGCTCCAGTTAAGGCATATTCAGAAGTTTCATCAACTAGTGTAAGTGTTTCAGACCATTTTGCGTCTTCGTATACATAAATAGTTACTACTGGACCAAATAATTCTGTTTCCATTGTGGTATACTTTGGATTTGTAGTTAAAATAACGGTAGGTTCTATGAAATATCCTTTTGATTTATCATAGTTTCCTCCAAAAATTACTTCTGCATCCGAATCTTTTTTAGCTTGATCAATATATGAGGTTAATTTGTCAAACGAACCTTCGTGAATTACAGCAGTAATAAAGTTAGACATGTCTTCTGGTGAGCCCATTTTCATTGATTTTAAATCAATTTCTAATTGGTTTTTTACAGCAGGCCATAAACTTTGAGGTATATAAACTCTAGAAGCTGCGCTACATTTTTGTCCTTGGAATTCAAAAGCACCTCTTGTGATTCCTGTAGTAACTTGTTTTGCATTTGCAGAAGGATGTGCAATAATGAAATCTTTACCTCCAGTTTCTCCTACAATTCTAGGATATGTTTTGTATTTGTTAATGTTGTTCCCAATTTTAGCCCAAATATCTTTAAATACATGTGTAGAACCTGTGAAATGTATTCCAGCAAAATCAGGACTTGCTAAAATAGTATCAGTAATCATGATAGCGTCACCAAATACGACATTGATTACTCCATTAGGTAGTCCAGCTTCTTTGAAAACATCAATAATTACTTTGGCAGAAAATACTTGACTATCACTTGGTTTCCAAACCACAACATTACCCATCATAGCTGCACTTGCAGGTAAGTTAGCGGCAATAGCTGTAAAGTTAAATGGCGTGATGGCATATATGAATCCTTCTAAAGGTCTGTGTTCTAGTCGGTTCCAAGTTGATGAATCGGAGTTAGGTTGTTCTTTGTAGATTTGTGTCATGTATTCTACATTAAAACGTAAAAAATCGATTAATTCACAAGCTGCGTCAATTTCTGCTTGGTGAATTGTCTTCGATTGTGCAATCATGGTTGCGGCATTAATTTTTGCTCTATAAGGTCCTGCGATTAATTCGGCAGCTTTTAAAAATATAGCAGCTCTGTTTTCCCAAGACATGGTCGCCCATTTTTTTCTGGTTTCAAGGGCATTGTCAATTGCTTGTGTGATATGCGATTTTTCTGCTAAATGATATGTTCCTACAATATGTTGATGATCGTGAGGAGCAGACATATTGCGTGTATTGCCAGTTTTAATTTCTTGATCTCCTATATATAATGGAACTTCTATTGTTGAATTCCACATTTCTTTGTAAGCATTTGCAACTGCTTCTCTTTCTTTTGAGCCAACTGCATATGTTTTAACAGGTTCATTTACAGCTTTTGGAACGTTAAAAAATCCTTTTAACATAAGTAATGTTTTTTAATGAATTATTGAATATAGATGGGCAAATTTAAGAAAAAAATAATGGATAACTAGCAACAAATGTTGTAGAATAAAGTCAATAAAAAGTTAATTTAGAGCAAAAGGAGCGCTAAATTTAAAGGTAGGAATGATAACTCTAAAGCTTTTGGTGGTCGTAAAATTAATCATGTTGTAAAACCCTTTCATTGCGCCAATAGGAGAAGATAGTAAGCATCCTGAAGTATAGGTGTGTGTTTCTCCTGGTTTTAAAACGGGTTTTTTACCTACAACTCCTTCACCATCCACAATTTCTTTATTGTTTAATGCGTCGTAAATTTCCCAATGTCTTGTGTTTAATTGAACAGAGTCTTTGCTTTGGTTTTCAATTTTGATTTCGTAACTAAAGGCAAAATGAATCTTATAGTTCTTGAAGTAAGTACCTTCAAAACTAGTTAAAACTGAAATTTTAATGCCTTTTGTTATTTGTGTTACCATATTCTAAAATAAAAGTATTCCTAAGAATATCATAATCAGTGATGAAATTAATAAAAATATCCCAAATAAAGGATTCAAAATTACAAATTTTAAAATGGTTATCCAACGATTTTGCTGATAAAAATTACGTAACGAGCGATAGAGGTAAAAAGGAAACAGAATTATGGTGTAAAATCCCATTAAAAAATCGGCTACAGTACTGTAGAAAATATCTATTGTGTTGTAGAGTATTAAACAAATAAATAAGAATGTAAAATAGGTATATGAAAAAATAAGATGTTCCGTATAATTTATTTTTCTGGAATAGAACATCATCCAGAAAATAATAGTAATGATGGGTAGTGATAAAAAAATTAAAAACGGGAGTTTTTGATAAAAATATTCGGTAAGTTCGCTTTTTATATCATTAGTTTTAAATAATTTAGATTTACTGTAAATATATCGATTAAGTTGATTATCATCATATCCAAGCTCTTTTAAGGCTTCGCTTTCAGATTTATTAGGGTATTTTAAATTGAAGTTTCTAAATGAGCTTAAGCCATAATAAAAACCTAAAGAATTTTTGCTTAATTCCTGATTGGTGTAAATAGAATCTTTATGAAAATCGCGACGAGATTCTATTTGCTTTTCAATTTTTTTTTTCAATTTTTCTTGTTCCGGATTAGCAAGACTGTCATTAATAATAAGCTTGCTTAGTTCTTCTGGTTTGTTACTATTAATAGAGGTTGAACTTGCTGTCTTTTCAGGTTGAGAATATTTGTTAGATAAACTCATTGAAAGAAATAAAAGAATAGAAACACTTAAGAATAAACGAAAAGGGTTGGCATATTTTTGCCTTTTTCCTTCATTAAACTCTTTGGCTAAAAGACCAGGTTTTGTAAACATGGAAATAATAGAGTTACGCAAACGAGAGTCATATGCGTAAAAATTGGATAGAAATTCTTCAATAAAATCGCTAATAGTTATTTTTTTTGTAGAATTTAGTTGTCCGCAATGATGACAATATTTTTCACTTACGTCTAAAGGGGTTTCGCAGTTTAAACATTCGTAGCCTCGATACTGTTTGAATTTTCTTTTTATCATTAATTTCTAATTCCTTCACTATTAGTATTCGCAATGCCTATAACACTATGGTAGCGGTCATTATTTCCTTTGTAATAAACTATAATGGTATAATTATTTTCTGTTTGATAAAAGTTGCCGTCAATGGCATTTTTATAGTCTATTTTTTTATTTTTATCGAGCATGGTATATTGATAGTTGGTATAACCTTGCTTAATTAAAATGGCTTTTTCAAACAATCCTGATTCTGAGTTGTAAGTCATTTTATTTTCTTCGCCTATACTGTAATTGTTGAACATACCAGTAATATAAATGCTTTCATCGTGGAATAAGTTGGGGGCGTTTAAAGAAAAATAAACCCAAGAATAATCCGCTTCCACTTCTGGGTTTTCTGAATTGGCATTCAAAATAATATAGTTGCCGTTAAAATCTGGGAAATAAGTGTAAACACCGTTTTTTCGGGCATTATTTACATAAAGATGGGAGTTGTAAATGTCTCCTGATGTTACCCTTGAAACACTATTGTTTGTTACTCGAATTTGAGAATTGTCTAAGGTGTAAAATTCATTGCCAGCCCAAAATTGTGTTTCTTTATTGTATCTGTAGATTAATTCTGTGCCAATGGTGTATTGTGGTTTAATGTTTGAGATTTGTTCTTTCCAATTACCATTTTTAAAGATGTTAATTTTTACATTTTGAATTGGGTTTTGTAAAATTAAATCACCATAATTAATTGCAATTTGAATGTTTTGTTTTTCGTTTAAGCTTTCAAAGTCTCTCGCTCTTCTTACTTCTGAAGCTACAGTAACTGATTCTTCATAAATGATAAATTTTCTTGAAAAAACAATTTCTTGTTCGTCGTTAAATACTTTTAAAATATAATTTCCTGATTTTGTAATACGATTGTATTTGTTTGGGAATTGTTGTTTATAATGAGAATAAAGCTGTAAGGTGTTGAAAGAATTTTCATATGTTATAATTCTTTGGTTGTCGATTCCATTTAAATATTCAACTTTAGCTAATATGGAGGGAGACCAGTCGTAGTTATACTGTGTAATGGTATAATAGTAGTCTGCTTCATTTCCAAATAAATCATCAAATTGTAATTCAAAAGATTCACCTAATCTGAAGAAAGGTAAAACATTTTTGTTGTTTTGAACAAAGGAGATGGTTTTGATGTTATAAGGCGGTTCAATTTCATTTTCTATTTGGGAGTAAGTTGTTGATAGTGAGAGTAAAATAAAAATATAAAATGCTTTTTTTATCATTATGTTTTTTATTGTTTTTGTAAAAATAATAATTCTGTAAATAGGAATACAAAATTTATGCAACATTACTTGTTTTTTTACAATTTAGAATAAATATAAATAATGAAAATCAGTGGTTATATTTTTGGAGTAGTGTTTCTTAATTAATTAAATTTGCACGTTTTATAAAATAGTACTAACCATATCTTCAATAAACATGTCAAAAGACATTCGAATTAAAAAAGGTTTAGACCTTAAGTTGAAGGGTGAAGCGGAAAAACAACTTTCAAATGCTGCCCGATCGAAAGTCTATGCTATTAAACCTTCCGATTTTCATGGAGTAACTCCAAAAATGATTTTAAAAGAAGGAGCTACTGTAAAAGCAGGTGAGCCGATTTTCTTTTCTAAGAAAGATGAAGGTGTAAAGTTTGTTTCACCAGTAAGTGGAACCATTCAGGAAATCATCCGTGGAGAAAAAAGAGTAATTCTAGAGATTAGAATACTTGCTGACTCTCAAGATGTCCATGTAGAGCATAGCAAACAAGATCCAAGATCTTTATCTGGTTCCGAAGTAAAACAACATTTATTAGCTTCTGGTTGTTGGCCATTTATTAAACAGCGTCCTTATGATGTTGTTGCTAATTCGGCAGATACTCCAAAAGCTATTTTTGTTTCTGGAATTCACTCAGCACCACTTGAAGGTGATTTAAGCTTTGTATTAGAAGGAAAAAATCAAGCTCTTGAAGCTGGTTTTTCTGCGTTAACAAAATTAACTTCGGGGAAAGTACATGTAACAGTTTCTCCAAAAGCTGATTTTATACCTTCAGTAGAAGGAGTCGTAATACATAAAGGTGAAGGTGTTCACCCTGTTGGTTTAGTTTCTACCCAAATTGCTAAAATTGATCCAATCAATAAAGGTGAAAAAGTGTGGACTGTTCAGATAGAAGATGTAGTTATTATTGGTGAGTTGTTTTTAACGGGTAAAATCAATTCAGAAAGAATAGTTGCTTTAACCGGAACTGGTTTCGAAAGACCTTCTTATGTGAAAGCTTTAATTGGTACACAAATTAACGATATAGTTGCTGGGAACTTAAAAGAAGGTAATTATAGAATTATTAGTGGAAATGTACTTACGGGTGATAAAAAAACAAAAGAAAACGCTTTAGGTTTTTATCATAATCAGATTACGGTTATTCCAGAAGGTAATGATTACGATTTCTTTGGTTGGAATTTACCACGTCCTAATAAATTTAGTGTTTACAGAGCGATGATGTTCTCGTTTTTAACACCGAATAAGAAATACGACTTAAATACAAATACAAACGGTGAGCACAGAGGTTTTGTGTTAACAGGTGAGTATGAAAAAGTTTGTCCGCTTGATATTTACCCAATGCAATTATTAAAAGCTATTTTGGTTAAAGATATTGACCAAATGGAAGCGTTAGGTATTTATGAAGTTGCTCCTGAAGATTTTGCTTTAACAGAATTTGTTGATGTTTCAAAACAAGATCATCAGAGAATTGTGAGACAAGGATTAGACTTAATGATTAAAGAAGTAGGTTAATCCCTTTAAGAAATTTAAAATCACAAAAAATGAGTTTGAAACAAAATTTACATAATTTAAAAGAAAAGTATCGCGGTACTAAAATGGAACAATCGTTCAACGCGTTGCATACTTTTCTTTATATGCCTAACATTACAACACATTCTGGTTCACATGTTAGAGATGCTGCCGATTTAAAACGTGTGATGAACACCGTTATTATGGCAATGGTTCCTGTTCTATTATTCGGTATGTTTAATGCAGGTTACCAAATGAATGGACAAATTAATGGTTTTGAAGCTGTTGATTTTTTCACATTAGACAACTTTTTAGTTGGATTGAAAAAGATACTTCCATTATTAGTAGTTTCTTATGGCGTTGGTTTAGGTATCGAATTTATCTTTGCTACGATTAAAAAACACGAAGTGGAAGAAGGATACTTAGTAACAGGTATGTTAGTACCACTTATTGTGCCTATCGATTTGCCTTTATGGATGTTAGCTGTTGCTGTGGCATTTGGTGTTATTATTGGTAAAGAATTATTTGGGGGTACGGGTATGAATGTACTAAACCCTGCGTTAACAATTCGTGCATTTTTATTCTTTAACTGGGCTGCATGGATGTCTGGTGATAAAGTTTGGGTTCATGGTGCTGTTGATAAAGTAATGCAGGCAAATGGTGTAGATGCTATTTCAGGAGAAACTATTTTAGGGCAATTAGCTCAGAATAAAGAATTACATCATTCAGCATACGATATGTTTATGGGATTTATTCCAGGTTCAGTTGGAGAAACTTCTACATTCTTAATTTTGCTAGCTGGTTTATTCTTAATTTTAACTGGTATTGGAAGTGCTCGAATCATGATTTCTGCTATCATTGGTGCTGCAGTAATGGGGTTAATTTTTAATGGTTTAGTAGATTCTGGAGCTATCGTAGAAGGAAGTAAGTTCTATAGCTTAATGCATTTACCATTTTGGCAACACTTATTAATAGGTGGTTTAGCTTTCGGTATTGTATTTATGGCTACAGATCCAGTAAGTGCCTCACAAACCAATATAGGTAAAATTATTTATGGATTTTTAATTGGATTATTCTCTATTTTAATTCGAGTTTTCAATCCTGCTTATCCAGAAGGTGTAATGATGGCAATCTTATTAATGAACGTATTTGCTCCTACAATTGATCATTATGTTGTTCAGGCAAACGTGAAGAGAAGAATGAAACGTTTAAAACTTAAAACAACTTAATTATGTCAACAAAACGTACAGATTCAAACATATATACTATCGTATTCGCTGTAATACTAGTAGTAGTGGTGGGTTCTTTGTTGGCATTCTTTGCAAATGCTACAAAAGATATGCGTGTTAACAATGATAAAGTTAAAACGCAATTAGATATTTTAAGTTCGATAGGTGTAGAGGCAACTCGTGCCAATGCAACTGAAATGTTTAATCAGTATATTAAAAAACAATTTGTTGTAGAAGGAACTACTCCAACTGAGAATTCTGAAGCTTATTTAATTGATATTAAAAAAGAACAAAATGCAGCTAAAGAAGGAAAAACGCAACGTTTACCTATTTTTGAAGCTGAAAAAGACGGAAAAACTATCTACATTGTTCCTGTAAGAGGTAATGGATTATGGGACTCCATTTGGGGATATGTTGCACTTAATGATGATTTAAAATCTATTTATGGGGTTTTCTTCGATCATAAAGGAGAAACACCAGGTTTAGGAGCTAATATTACTGAACCTTTCTTTAAAGACGATTTTAAAGGTGAAATGATTTATGATAAAGCAGGTAATTTTAAAGCAGTTGCTACTTCTAAATCAAATGGAGATCCTAATAATACAGACAAAACCGATAACGAAGTAGACGCTATTTCTGGAGCAACGATTACAGGAAATGGAGTAACTGCTATGTTGAAAAAAGATTTAAGTTTGTATTTACCTTACTTTGAAACTCTAAAAAAATAAAACTATGGCAGATACTAAAACAAAAGAAAAAGAGCCATTGTTCTCAAAAAAGAATCTTGGACTTGTAAAAGATCCTTTAGCAGATAATAACCCAATTACGGTTCAAGTATTAGGTATTTGTTCTGCTTTAGCAATTACCGCAGAATTAAAAGCTTCAGTTATTATGGCTTTATCGGTAATTTTCGTAACAGCTATGGGTAACGTAGTAATATCTTTAATGCGTAATATTATACCAAATTCCATTCGTATTATTACACAGTTAGTAGTTGCTGCAGCATTAGTAATCTTGGTAGACTTAACTTTGAAAGCTTTTGTACCAGATTTAGCTAAAAAATTATCAGTTTTCATTGGATTAATTATTACCAACTGTATTATCATGGGGCGATTTGAAGCATTCGCTTTAGGAAATACACCATGGAAATCATTCTTAGATGGTATAGGTAACGGATTAGGATATGGAGTTATCTTAGTAATCGTTGGTTTTTTCCGTGAATTATTAGGTTCAGGAAAATTATTCGGTATTGAAATACTAGGTAATCCAGTTGAAAAAACAGGATTGTATGCCTTAGGATATGAAAACAATGGATTCATGTTGTTAGCACCAATGGCTTTAATTACATTGGGTCTAATTATTGGTTTCCAACGTTCAAGAAATAAAAGTTTAATTGAAGAAACACACTAAGAAATGGATTTATTACAATTATTTTTAAAGTCAATTTTTATTGACAATATGGTATTTGCCACGTTCTTAGGAATGTGTTCTTACTTAGCAGTTTCTAAAAAAGTTTCTACAGCTGTAGGACTTGGAGCAGCGGTAATTTTCGTTATGTTAGTAACGGTACCATTAAACTATTTGTTAGATCAGTACTTACTTCGTCCTGGTGCATTAGTATGGTTAGGGGATGAGTATGTAGATTATGATTTGAGCTTTTTAACTTTCATTTTATTCATCGCCACTATTGCAACAATGGTTCAGTTAGTTGAGATGATTGTGGAGAAATTTGCACCAGCATTATACAATTCATTAGGGATTTTCTTACCATTAATTGCGGTAAACTGTGCAATTTTAGGAGGGTCTTTATTTATGCAACAAAAAGAATTTAATAACATTACAGAAGCAACGGTTTATGGAGTAGGTTCTGGTATTGGATGGTTTTTAGCTATTTTAGCTATTGGAGCGATTCGAGAAAAAATCAGATATTCCAATGTGCCACCAGCTTTCAGAGGATTAGGTATCACTTTTATCTTAACTGGTTTAATGGCTATCGGATTTATGTCTTTCGGTGGAATGTTAACTGGAGGTGATGAAACGCCTAAAAAAGAAGTTGTGGAAGTTGTAACACCAACCGAAATACAAGAAATAACTCCAGTTGAAGAAGTAAAAATTGATTCTACTGCTGTGGAAACTGTAAAAGATTCATTAACCGAAATAGCGCAAAATTAATTATGATAGCATTAGAAGTAAGTACTACAGGTTTAATTTTAACAACAGTAGTTGCCTTTTTAGTTTTATTATTGGTTTTAGTGGCTGTTATTTTGTTTGCTAAAGCAAAATTAGTTCCTTCCGGACCTGTTAAAATTAAAATCAATGGTGAAGAAGAAATTGAAGTAAATTCAGGAAGTTCTTTATTATCTACATTGGGAAGTTCAAAAATATTTTTACCATCTGCATGTGGTGGTGGTGGAACTTGTATTCAATGTAAATGTAAGGTATTAGAAGGTGGAGGGGAAGCTTTACCAACTGAAATACCTCATTTTAATAGAAAAGAATTAGCAGAAGGATGGCGTTTAGGATGTCAGGTAAAGGTAAAAGGAGATATGAAAATCGAGGTACCTGAAGAAGTATTTGGTATCAAGAAATTTGAAGCAAAAGTATATTCTAATTATAATGTTGCTTCTTTTATCAAAGAATTTATTGTTGAATTACCAGACGATATGCATTATGAGCCAGGAGGTTATATTCAAATTGAAATTCCTAAATGCGAAATTAAATACTCAGATATAGATATTACAGCACATCCTGTTGAACACCCTGGAGAACCAGAAAAATTCAAAGCAGAATGGGATAAATTTAATTTATGGCCATTAGTAATGAAAAACGATGAGTTAGTGGAAAGAGCTTATTCTATGGCTTCTTATCCAGCAGAAGGAAGAAAAATTATGTTAAATGTACGTGTGGCTACACCACCATGGGATAGAAATATTAATGGTTGGGCGAAAGTAAATCCAGGAGTTGCTTCATCTTACATTTTTTCTAGAAAAGCAGGAGACCCTGTTGTAGTTTCAGGTCCTTATGGGGAGTTCTTTATTAATGAATCTGATGCAGAAATGCTATATGTAGGTGGAGGAGCTGGAATGGCTCCAATGCGTTCTCATTTATATCATTTATTCCGTACTATTAAAACAGGAAGAAAAGTAACGTATTGGTATGGAGGTCGTTCTAAGAGAGAGCTGTTCTATACGGATCACTTTAGAGCTTTAGAAAAAGATTTTCCAAACTTTAAATTCTACCTTGCTTTATCTGAGCCATTGCCAGAAGATAACTGGAAAGTAAAAGACGGAGTAGAAGGAGATGGAGATGGATTTGTTGGGTTTATTCATAATGTTGTAATTGATAATTACTTGTCAAAACACGACAATCCTGAAGACATAGAATTGTATTTCTGTGGACCACCTATGATGAACAAAGCAGTTCAAAAAATGGGTGAAGATTTTGGATTAGATCCTGAAAATATTAGATTTGACGACTTCGGTGGATAATCTAAATGAATATTATTACATAAAAACCGTTCTTATTTTAGAACGGTTTTTTTATTTCTATACAATCAATTTGTACTTTTGTAGTATGGAAGAATTAACAGAACAGGAATTACATCAAATTGCCATGAACCATGTTGGCAAAGACCTTGAAAAAAACGGTTTTGAGTTCATTGCAATTAATAGTCAATTGAGAAAGCACCCTCAGTTTGTTTGTGTTGATAAAAAAACAAATACACTTCACTTTGTAATGGTTCAAGCGGTTCCCTATCCAATTAATCCAGACGAACCTAATCTTTTATTTGTAGAAACTTTCATTAACCATGCAAAAACTAAAAATGCTAAAGTATTGTATGCAGGTGTAGGAATTGCAAATACCGAAGATTTAGAGAAACCTGTTTGCAAAAATTCTGATTATATAATTAATTACAATGGATACCAAACTCTTTTATAGCTTTATTTTTTTTGTTTTTGTTTTATCCTCTTGCCAAGATAAAAAGCAAGATAAAACACCTACTTTTTTTGTAATTCAAGGTGTCGCTCAAGGTAGTACTTATAGTATTAAATACATTGCCACTGAGGAATGGGTTATAAAAAAGCAAATCGATTCTTTACTTACAGCTTTTGATATGTCTTTATCAACATATAGGGCCGATTCTAAAATTTCAAAAATTAATGCAGGTGATACAACAGTCGTTGTTGATAATTTGTTTGTAACTACATTTGAAGCATCTAATCAAATCTATGAGGAGACAGACGGTTTGTTTGACCCGACAATTGGTGTTTTAATTAATGCGTATGGGTTTGGTCCTAGTAAAAGACATCAAAATTTATCTCAAAATGAAATTGATAGTTTATTACAATATGTGGGATTTAATAAAGTGAAATTAAAATCTGATTTAGCTATTTCTAAACAGTATCCACAAACCTATTTCGATTTTAATGCTATAGCCCAAGGTTATTCTGTAGATGTTGTTGCTGATTTCTTAAAATCTAAAGGAATTGAAGATGCTATAATTGAAATAGGAGGAGAATTAGTAGCTATAGGGAGTAATTCTATCGATCAAAAAAAATGGGTGGTGGGTATTGATGATCCACTTCAAAAACCAGATGAAAGAAGATTAATTGCAACCATTGGGATTGAAAATCTTGGAATGGCAACATCTGGAAATTATAGAAAAGTAATTACCGATTCGATTACGGGCGAAAAATTTGTACATATTATCAATCCTAAAACCGGTAAAAGAGAGAAAAACACCATTTTGAGTGCTACAGTTTTAGCATCAAAATGTATTATGGCCGACGGTTATGCAACTGCTTTTATGCTCATGTCTTTAGAGGATATAAAAGCATTTACAACAAAGCATCCCGATTTGTATATTCTGATTTTATATGTAGATAACAATAATAAATTGCAACAATTTACTACAGCTAACTTTTCTAAATTGATAAAGTAAAAGTTAATTTAATTATAATAATTTACCTTATTCATGGTTATATATTTAGATTTGAAAAAAATATAACTTCATGAAAAAATTTAGACAATTCTTTTATTTTTTACTGGCAACACCCTCTTTATTAGTTGCGCAGGAATTAAAAATGGACAGTCCAATCCCTATGGATCCGTCTGTAAAAATGGGCAAATTAAAAAATGGATTAACGTATTACATTAAGAAAAACAGTAAGCCAGAAAATAAAGTGGTGTTACGATTAATGGTTAATGCAGGTTCTATTTTAGAAACAGATGAACAACAAGGATTAGCCCATTTTATGGAACATATGTGTTTCAACGGTACCAAACGTTTTCCAAAAAACAAATTAGTAGATTATCTTCAAAGTATTGGCGTTAAATTTGGCCAGCATCTTAATGCATATACTAGTTTTGATGAAACCGTATATTTTTTGCCAATTCCATCAGACGATAAAGAAAAAGTAGAAAAAGGATTTCAAATTATTGAAGATTGGGCATTCAATACTACTTTAACACCTGAAGAAATAGATAAAGAAAGAGGTGTTGTTTTAGAAGAATACCGCTTAGGCCTTGGAGCAGATAAAAGAATGATGGGACGTTATATGCCCAAAATGATGTATAATTCACATTATGCTAAGCGTTTACCAATAGGTCAAAAAGAAATTTTAGAAAATTTTACATACGATAAATTAACTTCTTTTTACAAAGATTGGTATCGACCAAATTTAATGAGTGTAGTGGTGGTTGGTGATATTGATGTGGCAGAAATGGAACAAAAAATTAAAGACCATTTTTCAAGCTATAAAAATCCAAAAAATGAAAAACAGAGAAAGGTTTTTGATGTTCCAAATCATAAGGAAACCTTTGTAGCTATTGAAAGCGATAAAGAAGCTGCTTTTACACAAGTTCAATTGTTATACAAAGATAAATCTGAACCCAAAAAAAACGTTACTGTAAAGGATTTTAGAGACGAATTAATTGATGGTTTATTTACCACCATGTTGAACAATAGATTAGAAGAAAAACAAAATTCACCTACACCACCTTTTACTTTTGGTTACACATATCATGGTGAAACTTGGGCTAGAACCAAAAAAGCTTTTCAATCTTTTGCTATGGTAGGTCAAGACAAACAGTTAGATGCTTTAAAAGTTCTAGTTGAAGAAAATGAAAGAGTGAAGAAATTTGGATTTACCGAAGGCGAATTAGAAAGAGCTAAAGCTGAATTCTTAAATCAAATTGAAAGACAATATAACGAAAGAGATAAAACAGAATCAGATCGTTTTGTAAATAACCTACAACGTAATTTTCTTGATCAGGAGCCTGTTCCAAGTATCGAATGGACATTTGCTGCCTTAAAACAATTATTACCTAGTATTTCTTTAAAAGAAACGAATGATTTAATTGCAACTTATATTAAAGATGAGAACAGAGTAGTCATTTTAACTGGCCCTGAAAAGGAAGGTTTAGATTTGCCAACAGAGAAGCAAGTATTAGAAACACTAAAAGTGGATCAAAAAACATTGGAACCTTATAAAGAAACAGCTATAGCAACAAGTTTGTTAAGAAAAGAACCAGTAAAAGGGAAAGTTATAAAAACCGAAAAAAATGATAAGTTAGATATTACTACGCTTACCTTATCTAACGGTGCAACAGTTGTATATAAAAAAACCGATTTTAAAAATGATGAAATTCAATTTCAAGCATTAAGTTTTGGAGGAACAAATTTAGTCTCTAATGAAGAGTATTTAAAAACTTCTTTAGCTATGTATGGATTGTCTGAAGCAGGTTTTTCTGGAATGAATAAAAACGATATTAATAAATTCATGACTGGTAAGATAGCTCGAGTAAATCCTTTTGTAAGCTCTACATCCGAAGGAATGAATGGGTCTTGTACTCCAAAAGATTTTGAATATTTAATGCAAATGATATATGCTTATTTTACAGATTTGAATTTTGATAAAGAAGCATTTACGGGTTATGTTGCTAAACAAAAAGGTTTTATGTCTAATTTGTTGTCGCAACCTTCTACATATTTTTCTAATGAATTGTATACTTATTTAAATAAAGAAAATCCTCGTTATAAAGGGTTTCCTAAACCTGAAGATTATGATAGTGCAGATTATGATTTAGCCTACAAGATTTATAAAGAACGTTTTTCGAATGCAGGGGATTTTAATTTTTATTTTATAGGGAACATAGATGAAGCAAAAATTTTAGAATATGCAGCACTTTATATAGCTTCTTTACCTTCTTCTAAGAATAAAGAAAAAATGGTAGATTTAGGTTATAGAATGTTAAAAGGAGAACATAAAAAAGTAGTAAACAAAGGAAAAGATCCAAAAAGTACAGTGAATATTTTATTTTATGGTGATACTAAATATGATAGTGAAGAAGCTTTTGCGTTGAAAGCATTAGGAGACGTTTTAACGATTAAACTTGTAGAGGAACTTAGAGAAAATGAAAGTGGTGTGTATGGTGTAGGGGCAAGAGGTTCGATGAGTAAAACCCCATATGGAAGCTATAATTTTTCAATCAACTTTCCTTGTGGACCTGAAAACGCAGAAACTTTAATTGCTTCGGCTTTAAGAGAATTAAATAAAATTATTGAAAAGGGTCCTGAACAAAAAGATGTAGATAAGTTTAAAGAAACTGAGAAATTAGATTATAAAGAAAAAATGAAAGAGAATAGATTTTGGATGAACAATTTAACAAAGTCATATTTAAACGAAAGTAACCCAGAAGAAATGCTTAATTATTTAGATCAGGTTTCTAAAATAACAACAAAAGATATTCAAGCTGTAGCGAAAAAATACCTAACAAAAGATAAAGTTGTAGCGGTGTTGATGCCAGAAGAATAAATTTAAAAAATTAACATAAAAAAATCCTGCCTAAAAGTGGGGTTTTTTTATGTTAATATATAGTTTATGTTGTCGAAAATTTCTTCTGGAATTGTATTTTCAATAATAGAATCTGAAATCTCTTTTTTGCTTTGTTGTAATTGATTAATTTTTTCTTCAATAGTATCTTTAGCAATAAAACGAACCACATTTACTTGGTTCTTTTGACCAATACGATGAGCTCTCCCAATCGCTTGTAATTCGGCAAAAGGATTCCACCAAGGGTCTAAAAGAAGGACGTAAGAAGCTTTTGTTAAATTTAAACCCGTTCCTCCTGCTTTCAAAGAAATAAAGAAAAGTAATTTTGAATTGTTTTCCTGAAATTGAGTCACTTGCTTTTCTCTGTCTTTTAATGTAGTATTTCCGGTTAAAAGACAGTAATCTAGTTTCTTTTTATCACACCAATCTGTATAAATTTTTAAATGTGAGGTATATGAACTAAAAATTAATGTTTTTTGTTGGGCTTGTACCAATGTTTCTAAATAAGCTGTCACATCTGAAAACTTGCCCGATTCCATTTCTTCACCTATTAAAATAGGATGATTGGCTAATTGTCTTAGTCTCGATAAAGCATTTAAAATTGAAATTTTCGAATTTTGTTTTGCTTCTAAGGCATTTATTTTTTTATCAATTAAATAATTTCTGACAATAGACTTTTCATTATCATATAATTTGGCTTGTAATTCACTCATCTCAGAATAAAATAACTGCTCTGATACTTCTGGTAAATCCTGAGCGACTTCCATTTTAGTTCTCCTTAATAAATAAGGATTTATCAAAGATTTTAACTCTTTAACTTTTTGAGCGTCTTGCTGTTTTTCAATTGGTTTTTTAAAATGAGAATCAAAAAAAGTAAAACTATTTAATAAATTCGGATTTATAAATTGCATCTGACTCCATAAATCACTTAAAGAATTTTCTATAGGAGTTCCACTTAAAGATACTTTATGAGTAGCATTTATGGTATTAATAGCCTTGTAAATCTTAGAATTTCTATTTTTTATTTGCTGACTTTCATCTATAATTAAAAAATGAAATGGGATTGCCTTTAGTATTGAAATGTCTTTAAGTAGTAAACCATAGGAGGTAAAAACCAAATCTACTTTGTCTAACTTTTTTCGTTTTATTTTTCGGTCTAAACCAGTATAGTTTAATCGCGTAAAATGTGGAGCAAATTTTTTGGTTTCATTGAACCAGTTGTAGGTTAACGAACTAGGTGCTACTACTAATGCTTTTAATTTCTTTTCTTTATGCTGAGTAGCATTGCTAAATAAATCGAAGGAAGGTTCAGTTTCTGGAATTATTGAAAAATCTTCTTCAAAACGAGTAAAAACAAAATCTAAATAGGCTAAAGATTGAATCGTTTTCCCAAGTCCCATATCGTCTGCTAAACAAGAACCCAAACCCAATTGGTAGTTTTTAACTAACCAATTAACACCTTCATTTTGATAATTTCTCAAGGTAGCTTGAATGTTACCTGTTGTTTCATAAGGAATAATTTCTTTGTTAAACGAATTATTTTCCTTAGCAATCCCAGTTTCTTCTAAAAGCGTAAATTGGTTTTTTTGAATTTGAATTAAATTATTTTGTTGTTTACCAAAATCAGCCAAAGGTTTGTATTTACTAAACCACGCATCAGGAATAATAAATAGGCTTTCATCGGGTAACTCATAATAAGGGTTTCCTGTTTTTAAATAAGGAATAATGGATGAGAATGGAAAGGTATGAGTTCCAATTTCAATCGTCATTTCAATATCAAACCAATCCTTTTTTTCAATAAAATGAGACGCTATTTTGAAATGTTGCGTATTTATCAACTTGCCATTTATTTCCCAATCGATAGTTATGCTTTCATCTTCAATGGTCTCTCGTTTTGCAATCAGTTCTGTTATATTATAATATTCCGAAACTTCATTTATGTTATTTGTAAAAGAAGCGAATTTGGAATTTAGAAATAAAAATCCGTTTGTTTCTAGATTTTTAATAATCTCAGCTTCTTGATTTTTATTTCGCACTGTTTGTAGAACAGTAAATTCATTATCGTCGTTGTAATTTAAACTAATATGTGTGTTTTTTTCGTCAATTATAGAGAAAGTGTAATCGTTATAAACAAAAAGTATTTCTAAAAGGTAAACTTTATGTGTTATAGATAAACTAGGTTTTATAATACAACCTTTACAATAAACGTCCTTTATGACATTAAAACCTTCCGCTTCTATAGGCACTTTCTTAATAACATTCTTGATAAATTTATTAAAATATTCAATACTGTTTTTGTTAGGAATAATAACTTCTTTCTTTTGTAAAAAAGGTTTTAGTTTATTTCCATTAATATGCTGAATATGATATATTTTTCTATTAAAAGTAATCCATGAAGGTTCGTTCATTACGATTTTTACCTCTTGTTTATACGGAAAAAATTCTTTTTGATTATCTAATAAAGTTAAGCGATAGATAAGATTTTCTGGTGTTTTAGAAAAATGGAATTTAGGTTCTAGTATTGTTGTAGCAAATACCACTTGTTGCTTATTAAAAACGTCTTTTTTGTTCAAATCGATGCTTAATGGAATTACTGTAGATGCAATAAGCTTAAAAAAGCGTTCCATGGAAAAATCAATAAAATGAGAAACTAATTTTTTTACTTTTAAATCACTTAAAAGTAATTCCAAACTTTTAGCTTCTTTATTTTTAATCTTATATTTTGATAGTAATTGTTTTGTCGTCAGTTTATCAGAAATACTTAATAATTGCTGTTCGGTAATATCTAATTCTATTTCAGATTCTGCAATAGTCTTACTATTTGCCATTTTAATAATATAGGAAAGGGCACCTTCGTTTTGCTCCACAATATAAGCAGAAGGAATGTAGGTTTCTAAAATGGAATGGTAAGATAAATCAAATACTAAAGCATGATTTGTCTCTTTTGAAGTGGGCATATTTAATTATTTAAAGCAAACAGGGATAATTTCTCCTTTAGCTAAACAGTACTTTTCAACTAAATCATTAGAAAGTGTTTGGGTATAATTTACTTCTTTTACTTCAAAACCAATGCTTCTTAATTTGTCGAAGTAATCGCGACCATAAACTCTTACGTGGTCATATTGACCAAATATTTTGGCTCTTTCCTTTGGATCTGTTATACTGTCATCTGAAAAGGTGGTTGCTCTGGATAAATCTTGAGGAATTTGAAAAATACCCATTCCGCCAGGTTTTAAAACACGATACAATTCTTGCATGGCTTTAGTGTCGTCTGGGATATGTTCCAAAACGTGATTGCAAAGAATAACATCATATCGATTGTCTTCAAAAGGTAAATTGCAAATATCTGCTTTTACATCTGCTAATGGTGAAAGCAAGTCGGTAGTGGTGTAATGAATATTTTTTTGCTTCTTAAACCGTTTGTAAAATTCTTGTTCTGGAGCAAAATGTAAAACTTCTAATTTTTCTTCAGAGGAAAAGAAATTGGTTTCATTTTGAAGGTATAACCAAAGCAAACGATGTCTTTCTAAAGACAAAGTGCTAGGAGAAAGTACGTTGTTTCTTTGTGTGCCATATCCATAAGGAAGAAACATAGAAAAACTTTTTCCGTCTATAGGATCTGTAAATTTGTTTCCTTTTAAAACAAAAGCAATAATTGGTCTTACCACGATACTCAGTCTAATAAGAATAGGTCTGGGAATAGTGTTAAGGATAAATTTGAAAATTTTTTTCATTTCGTTTATTTTGATAAAAGCATTGAAATTGCTACGAAACCTCCAATAATAATAGTTAGTATAAGATACATTAATAATGCTAAGCCCCAAAATTTTAAAATTGCAATAACAATTTGTTTTGTACTTAAAAGATAAAGTTTTTTAAAAGCATAAACACTAAAACAAACGGAAAATAAAATTTGAATGGTAAAAAAAGGTGATGGCTGATGTAAAATATGTAATAATAGGATTTGTATAACTATCGATACATAACCGATGTTAGTTTGTAAATAAGAGTTGAATACTAAATGCTCAAAAAAATTATTTCCTTTTCGTTTAAAAGTAAGATACGTTAATAAGGAATATAAAGGAATCGTTAATATAATAATAAAGTTATAGTAATTGTAGAAATTACTATAAAACTTTTTCATGTCTATTTGTGGAACATTCGGATCCTTTGCCCCTTCACTAAAATTAGCTGTAAAATCATAAATGTCTGGTAAGGGAAACAATTTGTAAAAAAGAACGGCAATAGTAGTGTATAAAATCAGATAAGAAAAAGGTTGAAAATACTTTTTTCTTGCACCATGAATATAGGCTTCTAGTACTTCTTTAGGTGTTTTAAACAACCCAACAAATGTTCTCCAGAAATTGTTTTCCCAACTTAGAAATGGACCTATAAATTCTTCCATAGTTCCTTTGAAAGAGAGTCGGTCATGAACAATTTTGGCTCCACAATGAGAACAAAACTTGGCATTAGAATCTAATAATGTATCACAAGTTTTACAGTTCATAAATTGTTTTTTAGGAATAAATAGATTTTTTAAGTATTATAAAACGAATGCATTTTGTCTTAGTCCGTCCTCTTCATTACTTACAATGCCTAATGCTTCATAAATGTATGCAAAAGTAGATAGTAATTCTGGTTTTCCATCTACAATAGCTACATCGTGTTCAAAATGTGCACTAGGTTTTCCATCTGCTGTGGTTATTGTCCAACCATCTCTATGTTGGATAATATTTTTGGTTCCCATATTAATCATTGGCTCTATGGCAATGACCATGCCGTTTACTAATTTTTTACCTCTACCACGTTTACCATAATTAGGTACTTCTGGATCTTCGTGCATTTTTCTCCCCAAACCATGACCACATAATTCACGTACTACTCCATAACCGTGTTTTTCACAATATTGTTGAATTGTATATCCAATATCTTCCACACGATTACCCACTTTGGTAGCACGAATCCCTTCATAAAGAGATTCTTTGGTTACTTGAAGTAATTTTTTGGTTGCAACATCTACTTCACCTACTTCGAATGTGTAGGCATGATCACCATAAAAACCATTTTTATAGGCACCACAATCTACAGAAATAATATCACCTTCTTGTAAAGGCGTTTCATTTGGTATACCATGTACAACTTGCGTATTTGGACTCATGCATAGCGAATTTGGGAAACCATACATGCCTAAAAAAGCAGGTTCTGCACCATGGTCTCTAATAAATTCTTCTGCCATTTTATCAAGATATAATGTAGTAACACCAGGTTTTATTTCCTTTGCTATTAATCCTAAAGTTTTTGAAACAAGTAGTGCGCTTTCACGCATTAATTCAATTTCCTCTCTTGTCTTTATAATAATCATAATCCATTTAATTCAAAAAACAAAAATACAATTTAAAATGATTTTTCAGACTTATTTTGAAATCCTTTTTACTATTAAAAGGTGAGAAATATCATGTTTTATAAGAATATTGGTTGTTAATTTTGCACTATAAAATTAAAAGGTATGAATAAGTTTGTAACAGCAGCTGAAGCGGTAAAAATGGTGCAATCTGGAAATAGAGTGTATGTACAAGCAGCAGCAGCAACTCCCACGGTTTTAACGAAAGCACTATCTGAAAGGGCTTCCGAACTTAGAAATGTTGAGATTTGTCATTTACATACAGAAGGAGATGCTCCTTATGCAAATCCTGAATTAGCAGCAAGTTTTCACGTAAATTCATTTTTTATTGGTCAAAATGTACGTCATACTTTAAAAGCAGGAAATGGGTCTTATACTCCAGTTTTTTTAAGTGAATTGCCATTGCTTTTTAGAAAAAAGGTAGTATTACTTGATGTTGTTTTTATTCAGGTTTCACCTCCCGATTTACATGGATATTGTTCGTTAGGAGTTTCTGTTGAGGCCTCAATTGCAGCTATTGAAAATGCTAAAAAAGTGATAGCACAAGTAAATCCAAATATGCCTAGAACTTTTGGAGATGGAATTATTCATATTTCAAAAATTGATTGTTTGGTGGAAGTAAATCTGCCAATATATGCTCATGATGTAGCGCCTTTTACAGCCGCAGAAGAAAAAATAGGAACATTTATTGCATCGTTAATTGAAGATAAAAGTACCTTACAAATGGGCATCGGTTCTATACCTAATGCGGCTTTGTCAAAATTAATTCATCATAAAAATTTAGGATTACATACTGAAATGTTTTCTGATGGCGTGATTGATTTAATTGAAAAAGGTGTAATTAATTGTAATTCTAAAGGTATTTTTCAAGGAAGAGCTTTAGCTACTTTTTTAATTGGGTCAAAACGCTTATATGACTTTGTACATGATAATCCTTTTATAGAAATGAAAGAATCTTCTATTGTAAACGATACGGCTCGCATTCGCAAAAATCCAAGAATGGTAGCAATTAATTCTGCTATTGAAGTAGATGTTACTGGGCAAGTATGTGCCGATTCTATTGGAGCCAAAATGTATTCAGGAGTAGGAGGGCAAATGGATTTTATTCGTGGAGCTTCTTTAAGTGAAGGGGGAAAAGCTATTATAGCCTTGCCTTCAATTACAAAAAATGGAGACAGTAGAATTGTTCCTTATTTAAAACAAGGAGCTGGAGTAGTTACTACTAGATCTCATATACATTATGTGATTACAGAAAACGGAATTGCTGATTTATACGGTAAGTCTTTGAAACAAAGGGTGAATGAATTAGTCAAAATTGCACATCCTACCCATCAAGAGAGGATTGAGAAGGCTTATTTTGATTTAGTAAATAGTTTGTAACTCAATAGTTTGTTGGTTAAAAAAAAATATTTATCTAAATATTTGAAAATAAATGAAATAAAACACTTTTGTATTCATTAAAATACTACATTTGTTGTAATATAATATCTATTTATGAACATTTTTGTAGGAAGTCTTCCTTATAGTATAGAGGAAGCAGATTTAAGAGGTTTTTTTGAAGAGTATGGAACTGTTGATTCAGTTAAGATTATCTCTGATAAATTTACTGGAAGAAGTAAAGGATTTGGATTCGTTGAAATGCCAAATGACGCTGAAGCTCAAAAAGCTATCGATGAGTTAAATGGTGGTACTGTTGAAGGCAGAACTATCGTTGTAAACAAATCTGAACCAAAACCACAAGGTGAAAGAGAAAGAAAACCTTTCAACCGTAGTGGAAATGGTGGAGGTGGAAGAGGAAACTTTTCCAACAGAGATAACAATAGAGGTGGTCGTTACTAATTATCTGTAGTGTTATAAAAGATAAAATCCCGAAATATTTCGGGATTTTTTATTTATTCTGGTTTGGCAATGGTTTTAAATAATCCTAGTGTTGCTGCTAAAAAGGCATTTTCAAGAGCTATATTTTCTAATTGTGTACTCACTACTTTGTTTTCTCTAGAGTTAATTAAAAAAATAGAGCTTTCTCCCATCTGAAATAAGCGTTCCTCAGCGTTAAGCATTGTGTTGTAGTCT
This sequence comes from Flavobacterium sp. J27, assembly GCF_004303025.1. Taxonomy (GTDB): domain Bacteria; phylum Bacteroidota; class Bacteroidia; order Flavobacteriales; family Flavobacteriaceae; genus Flavobacterium. The sequence continues at coordinate 114,165 of NZ_PJQW01000007.1, forward strand.
AGCACTAATTGCTTGTTCCAATCTCTTTGCCTCTTAAATGATTCAATTTCTTGTTTTTGATAGGTTATTTTGTTCTTTAAACTTTCTCTTTCAAAAAGCAAACCAAATTCTGCATCTTGAATTTTAAGTTTGGCTAATTTTAAATTGGCTCTTTCTTTTCTCAAAAATAAAGGAAAGGCAAATTGAATTCCTATTTTATAATCTTCAAACCGATAATCTTCAAAATTACTTGGTTCTGAAAGATAGTTATAACTTAAATTTAATTTTGGTAACAAACTATTAGCTTGTAATTTTCTATCTACATGCAAAACAGCTATCTTCGATTCCAAAGCATTAATTTTTGGATGATCCACCATATTTATCGCCGCAAAATCATCCATTTGCAGCGAGGTTAAAATGGTATTTTCTAAATTGGTATCTGGAAATAATGAATCATCTAGTTCTAAAGGTACTCCTTCTTCTGTCCATAAAAAGTTTGATAACTCTAATTTACTTTTAGTTAATTTCAACTGAGCATTTTCAAGATTTAATTTTCTTGTTTTTAGGGTTATACCAGTTTCAATACTGTCTATGCCAGCCTTGTCTCCTTGTTCAATTAATTTTATAACACCTTTATATCGTATTTCAGCATTCTCAAGGTAGGTTGCATAAAGTTCCCTTTCATTATAACTTTTTTTCCAATTGATGTAGCGTAAAGCCGCTTCGTATATTACATCAGTGGTTGCTATATCTCTTTCGGCTTTATTTAATTTTTGATACAATTTTGCTTTTCTTAAATCAGACATTCTTTCGTTTATCCAAAGGCCTTGACCTACAGGAATACTAATTCCTACAGAAGTTAATCCAGCATTGGGAACGGTATTCTCTGGGTTTAGATAAATACCTTCATTGTTGTCAAAAGCGGCTTTAATTTCAATGCCATACCAAGTTGGAATTTTAAAGCTTCCGTTAAAAATAGAATAGTAGTTTTTGTCTGAATATTGCTTTTCAGTGTAATCTGCCTCTATTTTAGGATCAAAACCACCTCTGGCTTTTAATAACTTTGCTTGTGCTTCAGATATTTTTAAATCGGCTTGTTTTACTAATGGATGATTTTTTTTGACATGTCCAAGAAACTCTTCAAACGTAAATTCTTTTGAAGGACTTTGACCAAAAAGTATTGTTCCAAATAGTAATAAAAAAAGGCTATTGATTTTTTTCATATACTATTACTTTTGGTCTGATTTGTTTTTAGCACTTTCTGGTCGGTAAAAATTGGGAGGAAAACCGTTTAGGGTTCGCCAAATTTCAAACCAAATAGGAACATCTTCTAATAAAGCGATTGATTGAGTTCCTGCACCAATGCTTAATTGTTCTGGCCATTTTTTATCCTTAGGATCTGGAGCAATTAACACACGGTATTTTCCATTTTGACTAATGAAGTTTTCTTTAGCCACAACAACTCCTCCAAATGTACCATAAGAAACACCTGGCCAACCACTAAAAACAATAGTAGGCCAACCATCAAACCATACTCTAACTTTTTCTCCTTTATTAATCAATGGAAAATCAACAGGGTCGATATAGGTTTCAACTGCTATTTCAAAATTGGAAGGCATAATACTTACAATTGAAGCACCTTCTTTTATAGTTTCTCCTATCCCAGATTGAATGGCACGATTGATGTAACCATCTTGAGGTGCTGTAATATAATATAAACCGTTTCGAATTTGGTAATTTGTATATTGGTTTTTAAGCTTGTTTACTTGTGCTTCAGTGTCATATTGTGAGCTTAATGCTGTTTGTTTATCGCTACTAGCTTTGGCACTTTTTTCAGCATATTCTGCTGCAATTCGATTTAACTCCATAGTCGCATTTAAAATTTCATTTTGACTTGCTAAATATTTATTTTCTTGTGTAATAATTTTAGCTTGCATTTCCTGTAATTTTACTTTTTTCTCTTCTACATCAGTTAAAGGTTTTAGCCCTTCTTTGTTCAAATTAACGGCACGATTAAATTGTGTTTCAGCAATTTTCAATTGTGTTTGTATAGCTTGTAAATCAATGCTATCGCTAGTTGCTTTTAAATAGGATTGTTTTAATTTGTTTTGTGCCTGTTTGTATTTTAAGTTTTTTTCATTTTCGATTGCACCTAATTGTAAGTCTAAAGCTTTTACTTTACTAGCGTATGAATTAACCGCATTTTCTTTAGCAGTTACTTGATTGCCCGTATTTTCAACTAGATTTGGATCCAAATAATTTTCTTTAATTTCAGAAATAAACAAGATGGTATCTCCTTTTTTTACGAAGTCGCCTTCATTCACATACCATTTTTCTATTCTTCCAGCAATGGCAGAATGAATGTCTTGTGGTCTTTGGTCTGGTTTTAATGTGGTTACAAATCCAGAACCAGAAATATTTTGTGTCCAAGGTAGGAAAAGGAAAAGGACTACTAAAATTGCCATTCCTCCTATAATTCTTTTAATAAAAAGATAGCCTTTGTTTTCAGCAAAAACACTGTTTGATTTATATTTTGATAAATCGATGTAATTATCAACTCTGTTTTTTGTGATATTAAGCATTTGTGTAAAATTTAGAGTTAAACAATTTTTCCATTTTCTAAAACAACTGTTTGTGTAGCAAGTTTCTCCCAATCATTACTTGTTGATGAAACAACTACCGTCCAAGGATTTTTTTTGTCCATTAAAAAAGCAATGATTTTTTCCGATTGTTTTGTATCAATTTTGGTAATAGGATCCTCTAATAATAGAATTTCTGGTTTGGATAAAATGCAACGTGCTAAAATTATTTTTTGTACTACAGATGCATTAATCTGTTTTCCTTCTGGAAATAAAGGAGTGTCTAAACCAAGAGGTAATGATTTAATAAAATCAATTAATTCCACTTTTTCCAAAACATAATTAATCTCATTCATTTTTAGATTTTCATTTTGACAGGTAATATTGTCTAAAATAGTGCCTTCAAATGTAGAATCATCACGTGTAATTAGTCCTACTTTAGCTCTATAATTACCTATGTTTATTTTGTCGATATTAATGTTGTTTACAAATAAAGTTCCTGTGCTTGGTTCAACTATTTTTGCTAGTAATCGGATTAGAGTACTTTTTCCAGAACCATTTTCTCCTTTAATTACTACTCTTTCCTTTGGTCTAATAGTTAAATTAATATTGGTTAAAGTAGGTGTTTCCGATTCAGGATATTTATAACAAATATTTTTTGCTTCTAGGGTAATTCCTTCGTTATCTAAGGAGAAGTTTTGAGGATTGTGCTCTTTTTCAATTTCCAAATCAGCCACAGCACCTAATTTTTCTAAAGAAGTAAGTACATCATAGAATAATTCTAAACCTCCAAACAATTTTTCTACTGCAGTTATAATGGTTAAGATGATGATTTCTGCGGCTACAAACTGACCAATATTCATTTGTTCGCTTAATACTAAAATACCACCTATAATTAATAAACCAGCAGTAATAATAGTTTTAAAACCTACTAATTGAACGAATTGTTTTTTTAGAACTTTAAAATGTTTTTCACGATAATTCAAATAATCATTTACCAAAACATCGTTTTTGTTTAGAGAAAACTCGAAAAGATTTTCATTTTTAAAACTCAAATGATTCCTAGCAATTTCTTGTATCCAATGCGCTACCTTATATTTAAACTTGGATTCTTTTAAACTCGTTTCAAGACCTACATTAAAATTTGCTTTAAAAATGATGTATAGTAGACCTAAAAGTAGAATTCCAAAAATAATAAAGAAAGGATGATATAAGGATAGCAATATCATTCCAAAAAAGATTTGTAGCATAGCGGTAGAAATATCTAAGAGTAATTTTGAGAATCCTTTTTGTACTGATAAAGTATCAAAAAAACGGTTGGCTAATTCTGGAGGATATTGATTGTATAGTTGATTGAATTTAATTTTAGGAAAGCGATAGGCAAAATCAAAAGAAGAACGTACAAATATTTTTTGTTGTAAATTTTCGGTAATTCGATATTGCATAATTTTAAATACACCTACTAGTATAACCCCAATTACCACAACAATAACTAAAATTCCCCAAGAGGTGGAAACTTTTCCAGCTTGAAGAAAATTAACAATAGACTGAATTCCAAGAGGTAAGGTTAAACTAATTAACCCACCAAAAATAGAATACAAAAATATTTGATAAATATCTTGTTTATCTATGAGTATTAAATTTTTAAATCTTTCTAAAGGTGTCATAGCAATGTTTTTTTAATTAAATCTATATAAAAAGCAGGTAAACAGTTTGATTCTGATAGGTTTGTAATGTTTTGGAAATGTTCTTTTAAATAATGTTGATGTAAAGAACCTTCCACAATGGAAGAAGCTAATGTTTTAGCATACTTGTAATTGGGGTTTACTTCTTCTATCATTGTAATAATTCTATTTACGACACTTTGGTATACCAAGAAAAAACCTTTTTTGTTTTCTTCGTCTACCTCTTTGGTTAAAAATGTTTTAGTGAATTCACAAATGATGATTTTGTTTAAAATAGACTCATTAATATGTCTGGTGGAAATGTCATCTTTTATTTCTTCAGTAACAACAATTATGGCATTGGATAATTTTTCTATTGGATCCGATATGTTTGTTGTTGCAAAAGCGAGTTTGTATTCAATCCAAGACCAATACCATGAAGATAAATACAATAATAATTTGTGTTTGCTTTCAAAATACCTATAAATAGAACTTTCATTGGATTGGATTTTTTCTCCTAATTTTTTAAAAGTAAAAGCTTCAAAACCAATTTCATGTATTAATAAAATACTATGTTCTATAATTTTTTTTCCTAAATCTGTGGTTTCAGGGTTTTTAACATATAGGTTTTCGTTAACTGTAATGTTTAAATTTGCCAGTAAGTTATCCATAGTTGAAATTTATACTTACAAATATAATAGTAATACTATTAATGCATGAAAGTTTAACTTTTATTTTAGAATTGTAAACAAAAAATCCCGATACAATCGGGATTCATTTTAGTATGTTTATTTAATGATACTTATTCAGCATACGTATGTCGGTATGGTTGTTTAGATAAGATTTGTAGTATGTCTGCCTCTAAAGTTTCAACTGGGGATTCAACAATTCTGTTTACTTCCTTTCCTTTTTCGAAGAAAATAAAAGTAGGAACATTGGTAATTTTTAACCCTTTTTCAAATAGGTCAGGGGTTGTTTTATCTCGTAGCATGGTAATTAGAGTTGTTTTTTCTTCAGAAAAGTTAAGTTCTTTTAAAATTTTATAGAATTTGGGTACTTGATTCTGACTATCTTCACACCATGTTCCCATAAAAATGGTAATAGTATAGTCGATATTTAATTTCTTTATTTGATTAATGAGTTCTGAGTTAGGTTGATAATCAGCAAATCCAGCTTCAAACCATTCATTAAAAGGCTCTTGTAGTAGATCTTTCTTTTTAGTTTTACCCACAAGAATGCCGTCTTCTGTTATTTCTTTTACTGAAGATTCATCAGTATGACTACTATTTTTGTCATTGCGATTCGATTTTCCTTCTTCTCCTTTAGAATGAAGGGCACAACTATTCAAGACTATAAGTAAAAGGATAATGCTAATTTTTTTCATAATTTATTTGTTTTTAGAAACGGCTATTATAACGCCAAAATTGCCATCGGTTTGTGTCCAATCTTTATCAGGCAGATAGGTTCGTGATACAAAACCATCTAAATATAAGGCATTTTTACAACCTAATTGTTTAAAGTAAGAAGCAAAATCATAAAAATTAATTTCTTTTTTAGACATAGCAAAAACAATTTCACCATTTTCTAAAACGCCAACACCATTTCTAATGTTTAAATTTTTAGATTCTTTGTTAAAAGCTTTGTGAATTTGATTGTTTACAACAAGCATTGGGCCTGATTGTGTAGCATACTTAATGTTTTCAGAATAATTGAAGCTTTCAGTTGTATGAATATAAGCTTTATTTTGTTTGGTAAGATAAAAAACACCATTTGGTTTTAAATAAAAATTACCTTTTCCACTTGTAGTATCTAAAGGTTTTTTTATTTTGGAATTTTCAACAAACAAACCAAGAGGAGAAAAGTCTTTTGTATACATTCCACCATTGGTTGCAAAAATCAATTCCTTATTTTTTGTAAATAACCACTTTTTTAAGTTGTTAATACTTCCAAAATTTAAATTATCTTCATTTTTCCAATAAAAAATGACCTCTTCTTTATTAGGGTTTACTCGATAAGTAACAAACCGTTCTTCTTTCTGTGTGTTTTTGAGAAGAGTAAACCCACTGAGAAAAAGTAGTAATAAGAATAATAAAAGAAAGGGTTTTTTCATTTACAACAAGGAATTACAACTCATAGCTTCTGGTTGCTGAATGCCCATTAAATCTAGTATTGTAGGCGCTATATCTCCTAAAACACCATCATGAATTGATTTTAATTCGTTATCAATTAAAATAAGAGGTACTGGATTAGTTGTGTGAGCAGTATTTGGCGTACCATCTGGGTTAATCATTGTTTCACAATTGCCATGATCTGCAATTAATAGTGTAGTATAACCATTTTGTAAGGCTGTTTCTACCACTTCTTTTACGCAAATATCGACAGCTTCACAAGCTTTAATGGCCGCTTCCATAACACCAGTATGTCCTACCATGTCTCCATTAGCAAAGTTTAGGCATACAAAATCAACCAATCCTTTTTTTAATTCTGGAATCAATGCGTCTTTTAATTCATAAGCACTCATTTCAGGTTGCAAATCATATGTGGCTACTTTTGGAGAATTTTTAAGGATACGACTTTCTCCATCGAAAGGCTCTTCTCTACCACCCGAAAAGAAAAATGTAACATGAGGATACTTTTCTGTCTCGGCAATACGAATTTGTTTTTTGTTCGCTTTTTCTAAAACTTCCCCTAGTGTTTCTGTAATGTTGTCTTTGTCATATATTACATGTACATTTTTATAGGTTTCGTCATAGTTTGTCATGGTAACATAATACAAGTTTAGTTTGTGCATGTTTTGTTCATGAAAATCTTGTTGCGATAATGCTTCTGTTAATTCGCGACCTCTATCTGTTCTAAAATTGAAGAAAATAACAACGTCATCTTCTTTAATTGTTGCTATAGGTTGGTCATTAGAATCGGTCATTAGAATCGGCTGAATAAACTCATCAGTTATGTTATTTGTATAACTATCTAAAATACTAAGCGTAGCATTCGTAGAAGGTGATCCTTGACCATTTACCATTAAGTCATAGGCTAATTTTACTCTTTCCCATCTTTTATCTCGATCCATAGCGTAATATCTTCCTATTATTGAAGCTAATTTAGCATTAGTATGTGATAAATAGCTTTCTAGGTTTTCGATATATTGTACTCCAGATTTAGGATCGACATCTCTTCCATCTGTAAAGGCATGAACAAACATATTTTGAACGCCTAAACTTTGACCTACATCAATTAATTCTCTTAGATGTGAGGTATGACTATGAACACCTCCATCTGAAGCTAATCCTAAAAAATGTACCGCTTTGTTATTTTTCTTTGCATATTCAAAAGCCTCTGTTAACGGTTTTTCTTGCTGCATCGTTTTATTGGCTACAGCCAAATTTATTTTAGCTAAATCTTGATAGACAATTCTTCCAGCGCCTAAGTTCATATGACCCACTTCGCTATTTCCCATTTGACCTTCTGGCAAACCTACATTTAAGCCATCAGTTCTTAGTTGTGCATTTGGGTATTTTGTATATAAGCTATCTATAAAAGGGGTGTGAGCATTATCTATTGCAGAAACTTTTGGGTCAGGAGATTTTCCCCAACCATCTAATATCATTAAGATTACTTTCTTATTCATTTTTGAAGTGTTTCTACAAATATAAGTATTTGATAAATTCAGCAAGGAAAAACAAGATTGAATTTGTCAAGAAAATTGCGAAAACGATTGAGTAATTTGTAAAGAATATTAGCTTTTCTTTAGCCAGTTTTTAGCTTGATTGTAGTCTATAAAATAGCGGATGCTTATTGAAAAAGTATGGTTTAAATTGTCTGTAAGTAAACTATTAAAATTACTTCGGAAATTCTTGTCTATTTCGTTAGAATAATTAGCGGCATTGTTTCTATACAATACAGTAGCTTGACTACCAGGCGCAAACCACCAAGAATAAGAAAGGTCTAAATTCCAAGTGCTGAAATTTGAATTTTTATTGTCTGTGTAATTGGTTTTTTCCATTAACCTTCCATTATTTTGTAGTGTAAAGAAAGTATTATTCTCTGCTATGGACCAATAATGTCTTACAGATAAATTAAAATTCATTTGGCTATTAATAGAAAATTTACTGGTCAATGAATTGTTAATTGTATTACGATCTCGTTGTGCCATTATAATTTCGTCTGTAGCACTTAAGTAGTCTACATAACCAATGTTGTTCTTTTGGATGTAGGGATTGATAGAATATATCAAAGAGAATTTATCACTAAAACGATATCTAGGACTAATAAAGATGTCAAAATCTGAACGGCCGCTTTGGTCGTAAAATAAATTTGATATTTGTAAATCGAAAGCAAACTTATAATTGTAGTTAGATGAAAAACTAGCCCAGTAGCTTTGCAATCTTGGTAAAATAAGGAATTTTCCATCTTGTCTCGGTTCGTAATAATCAAATCGTTCGAATGGTTTTATTCGGTATCCAAAACCAAAATAATGGTTGTCTTTTGAAGTGGTGTTTACATCCAAGCTAAAATTATTGTTTTGTATTTCATTGCTACCGTTATTATGTTCCATATAGGTGTATAAACCAATATTAAATGAGTTGAATGTTTTGGTAGGAGTTAGGATACGATAGGTAGCATTAGCATAGTAGCTATAATAATTGTTTAAGAAAATAATTCCTAAATCATTTTTATCAAAATCCTTAGATAAATATTCTCCCCCAATACTAAAACGATAATTTCCAGAGGTTTCTCCAAGAGCTAGTGTCGCTTCAATTCCGTCTTTATTTTCTATATCAAAAGTATTGCTTAAATTTATTTTACCAGACAAATTGTAAGTGTTTTTCGGAGTATTTAAGTCGAAAACTAATCCAGCTACATTAGCATCTCTATAGCTTCCGTTTCGGGTAACATTAGTATTGATAAAAGTAACTGAAGAATTTTGATTGAAACGTTTGTCTAATACGGTTACATTATAATTTGTTAATGGAGAGACTATTGCTTCTCTTGAATTTCCAGTTGTATTATCCTTTATAATTACTTTTGTTTCTTCGGTAATCGCATTTAAAAAACCAATGCCTAAACCTTTGTTGTTTCTTCCCGAAATTTTAATCGCGTTAAGTAAGTTGGTCGTTTTAGGGAATTCTTCAATAACTTCATTACTGTTTAAATCAGGTGAGAAAATAGGTGAAGCACCAATTCTTCTCGTGTAAAGTAAATTTCCTTTATTGAATAAATCGGTTCCTTCTGTAAAAAAGGGTCTGTTTTCATTAAACTGTTGTTCAAAAGGACCAAGATTCAATTCTACATTATCAAATTTAGTTTGTCCAAAATCTGGAATTAAAATAGCATCTAAAGTAAAGGCATCATTAATTCCATATTTAATATCTAATCCTCCTTTCAGAGTAAGTTCAGAATCGTCTTTATTTGTGTTGTAGTAAGCGGAAGTGTAAGGAATTAAGAATAATCGAGTAGGTGTTTCAATGTTTTCTATTCCGGTTAAGATACCTGCTTGTTGAGAGAAAGCTCCAGTATTATTATAGACCGGTGACCAAGTGTATTTTTGTCTGGTACGCCTGACTTCTCTAAAAAAGTTAATACCCCATGTTTGAATGTTTTTTTTAGGAAATCGTAAGGCTGCATAAGGAATTTTCATTTCCACCACCCAGCCAAAATCGGTTATTTTTGCTTTACTAGACCAAATTGCATTCCAAGAATAATCTTCTCCATCTTGTGAAGTGAAATTACAATCAGCCTGTCCATTTGCCGCAGTAACATAAAATTGAAAGTCTTGCTGACCATCATTGTAACCATTGATAAAAACGCCAAATAAATCTGAGGTTCCAAAATTATCTCTTTCCGTAATTTCTTTTAATATTTTTTCAGGATGATTGTCATATAATGTGGCACCGATGTATACAGCATCGTTATCGTAAAGCACTTTTACTTCAGATCTTAATTCTTTAGCTTCAGGATTTCCGTTGTCTGGAGAAAAAGTAAAAAAATCTTTTGCTGCTACTACTTTGGTCCAATCTTCTTCATCGAGTTGCCCATCAATTGAAATTTCTGATGTTTTGTTTTCTGCTTTTGTGATTTTTTTAACACTTTTTGTGTCTAAAAGTTCTTGTCCAAATGAAATATTTGAAAATAAGAACAATAAAAGGCAAAAAATGAAGTTATTATGCATGAAATCTTTTTTACAAATTTAGGATTATTCATTTTTGGAGGAAATAAATTATAAAATCTTTAACTTTTTGATAACATATCGACTAAATGCGTTTTTTTTCGATAAAAAGCATAAAAAAATTTGTTTGGTTAAATTTTTTAAATATATTTGAAACCTCAAATCAAACGAATAACTATTAGAATTACAATGAATTACAAATTTTTAACTCTTTTTGCCCTTACTTTTCTTTTCTCTAGCTTCAATTCTGTAGGCAATTCTAAAGAAGAAATAAGTAACAATACAGATCCAAAATTAGTAGCTGCTAATGTTAAAGTCGCTTTAGAAGTCAAATGTAAGAATTTTTATAATTCTATAGAATCAAATGAGCTTTCTTTACCTAAATATGAAAGTTTTTCAAAAGCATTTGAAGGGTATAATGAATTGAAAAATCAAGGTATAATAGAAAAAGATTATTTAACCATTGTAGATTTTAGTTTATCTTCAAACGAAGAGAGAATGTGGGTAATTAATATGACGACAAAGGAAGTCGTACTTCGTTCATTAGTAGCACATGGGAGAAATTCTGGAGAATTATTTGCTACAGAATTTTCTAATAAATCGGAATCATATCAAAGTAGTTTAGGCTTTTATACTACAGGAGAAACATATGTAGGGAAACATGGATTATCTCTTAGATTAGACGGTTTAGAGTATGGTATTAACGATAATGCAAGAGATCGCGCTGTTGTAATTCATGGTGCGGATTATGTTTCAGGGAAATTTGTAAAAGAAAATGGTCGTTTAGGAAGAAGCCAAGGTTGTCCAGCAGTTCCAAACGAAATTTCTAAAGAATTAATCGAATTGATAAAAGATAAATCTTGTTTATTTATTTATCATCCATCAAGAAATTATATAGTAAAATCTAAATTAGTTTCGTAAAGCAGTATATAAATTTTTGTCTAGATTATAAATGTCTTCACGAAATTGTAATTCGTCTTTATCAAGCCAATTTGTCCAATATAATAGATAAACATTAATATCGTTCTTCACGGGAATGGTCTTAATGTTTTTCTTGCTTATAATGGTGTCTATTTCTTTCGATGTCCAACCTTCATCTTCATGTAAAAGTATTTTTTCAGCCAATATTAAAGGGTTCTCAACTCGAACACATCCAGAGCTTAGTGCTCTATATTCTCTTGAAAAATAATCTCTATGATTGGTGTCATGTAAATAAACTGTATGTCTATTTGGAAAATTAAATTTAACTAAACCTAATGAATTGTTATAGCCAGAAACTTGAACATAACGATAAGATTTTGAGTTTTCAGGATTCCATTCTTCTGGAGTAATTACACTTCCTGAAGAATCATAGATAGTCAATCGAGTTCTTTTGAAATATTCTAAACTTTTCTTTGCGGAAGGTGTTAAGTCTTCCTTGATGATAGTTGGAGGAACAGTCCAAGTTGGATTAAATACTAAATTCGATAGTTTAGAGATAAGAACAGGGGTGTTTCTTTTTGGAGTTCCTACTACAATATTATGTTTGGCTATAGTGTCTTCTTTGGCAACATACACAAGATTATAATCGGGTAAATTAACTAATAAATATTCAGTACCAAAATCAGATGGGAACCATTTCCATCTTTCTAAGTTGGCAATAATTTGATGTTTTCTTTCTTCTTTGGTAAAATTTAAAGCTTGTATAGTACCTCGACCTATTACTCCATCAGGTTTTAAACCATGTCTAGCTTGAAATTTCTTAACAGCTAAAAAAGTAATGGTGTCATAAACGGCAGTTATAACACTATCTTTTCTTGTATAATCTTTCCAGTAAGCTAATTTCTTTTTAATAGTAATAATCTCGTTTAATGTGTCATGCAACTGAATTTTATTTTTAATATCAATTTTGTCAAAATTGTATTCTGGGTATTGGTCTATTACGATTAAGCTCTCTTTTATTTTAGAATAAACATAGTGCTTAGGTCTTAACTCGTCAAAAGTGGTAGCTATGGCTTTATCTTTTATTCCTTTTTCTAAGTAATTAGATAAAGCAATTGGTTTTGGGTTTAAATCCCAATCTTTGTATAATTTTTTAGGATTGAGTTTGCCTCTAAAAAGATGTAAGGCTAGTTTTTCAAAGCTTTCAGTTAATAAAATGTCATATTTTAGAACTTCTTCATCATCTAAATTTTTTCTTTTTTCTTCTAAAGCTATAATCGTTTCTAAATTATAATCCGATGGGTTTAAGCCATCTTTATAGCTGTCTTTTATTTCATTAATTAAATCGGTTCTGTTTTTTAAACTGTACCAAATTTCATAATTATTTAATTTGCTGTAATATAATTTGATGCTGTCTTTTAATGTGGCTATATGTTCTGGAAGCAAAGGTCTTACTACTTCTTGAGTGGTGGCATCTTTTAATAAACTATCGTCTAAAACAGCAGCATCAGTATTGTTTTTACAACTCATTATTAAGAAGACGATAAAAATATAGTGTATTAATTTTGTCATAAACTTGTTCTCATTTGAATTTTTAAATTCCTTTTACAATACATTGCTGTTAGCTTTCGTTAAGGAATCTTAAATTATACTTTGCAAAAATACATACTAAATTGAATCTTCTAATCATTAGAAATAGTGATTTTAGGAATCCAAAATTACTTCATTTAAATATAGTGTTTTTTTTATTCTTAAAACAGCAGTTTTAAGGGTTTTCATCAATAATTTTATACCTTTCGTCGTGTAATTAGAATAATTATAAAAAAGCTTCTTGCTTTGTTTTTTATTTACTTTTTTAAAATTTTAACATTTGCTGTATCACTTTGCTATTTTACAATAGCTATAAGCATGCCATTTTTGATTTCTTTTTTTTAAAAGTGTCTGATTATTTTGCCTTTTCAAAGTTATAATGATGAGATAGTCATTCTATACTGCTTTTGAAGTGATACTGCTTTTTTTGTAAAATATTCATTATTAGACTGTTGAATTGCTTGATTGACAAGGGATGACTAGGATTAAAAATAAAGTGTAAAATTTTCTAAAAAAAATTTGCATGTAAAAAAACTTTTAGAGTATATTTGCACCCACAAAAGGAATTCAACAATTAAATGCTGAATTTTTAATGCGGAAGTAGCTCAGTTGGTAGAGCTCCAGCCTTCCAAGCTGGTTGTCGCGAGTTCGAGCCTCGTCTTCCGCTCTAAACTTTGATGAAAGTTTTAAAAAAAATCATTGCGGAAGTAGCTCAGTTGGTAGAGCTCCAGCCTTCCAAGCTGGTTGTCGCGAGTTCGAGCCTCGTCTTCCGCTCAAAAAAAAAGCCTCAAACAAAGTTTGAGGCTTTTTTTTTATTTTAGATTATTAAGTTCGGTTTCTGGGTTGATTTCTTCAGGAATCTGGTTCTTGCGGAATAAACGCGCTGTTAACTGCCCTTTTAGTTTTATAGAGTCTCCTTTTACTTCTAGCCAACTTCCTTCTCGAAGTCCTATCACTGGTTGCGGATTGAAAACATGGAATTCATTAATTCGGGTTTCTCTTGTTTCTCCCATATGAGTAGAAGTAGAGTCTGGATCTAAATAATGTGGATTAATATTAAAAGGTACAAATCCTAATGTTCTAAAGCTAGGAGGATAAACTATCGGCATGTCGTTTGTTGTATGCATTGTTAAACCACAAATATTACTTCCTGCACTAGTACCTAAGTATGGTATTCCTGTTTTTACTGTATTTTCTAAAGCATCTAAAATGTTGTTTTTATAAAGTTCGTTTACTAAAACAAAGGTATTTCCGCCTCCTGTAAAAATGGCTTCTGCTTTTTCTACAGCTTTCATAGGGTTTTCAAATTCATGAATACCCGTTACTTTTTTGTTTATTTTTTCAAAAGCCTGTCTAACTTTGGTTGTATACTCTTCATGAGTGATGCCATTAGGTCTTGCATAAGGGATGAAAAGGATGGATGTAGCTGTTTTAAAATGCTCTTCTAAAACGGGTAATAAATACTCTAAATAACCTCCATTGTATAGAGTCGAAGTACTTGCTATGATTATATTTTTCATGGCTTATTTTGATTTTTTTTCAAAATTACTATTTTCAATTAACAAAAGTTTATAATCTTATTAGTATTTAATTGGCAGCATTCTCGATTACTTTTACAAAATACTTTTTAATAGAAATTCTATGATAAAAAAAATACCTGTATTATTTCTTTTTTTTCCGCTTCTAATTTGGTCTCAAAACGATTCTATTTTTAAAGGTAAAATTGTTTCAGAATCAAAGGAATTAGATGAAATACATATTATAAATGTTTCTCAAAAAACAGGTGTTTTGTCTGAAAGAGGTGGTTATTTTAAAATCATTGCTTCTGTTAATGATACTTTAATGTTCAGTGCAGTTCATTTAAAAGGGTATCAAAGAGTGGTTATAAAGCAAGATTTCGAAAGAGATTTGGTTTTTATACCAATGGAGGTTTATGAAAACCAATTGGCAGGTGTTACGCTTACAAAATACCAGAATATCAATGCAGAATCTTTGGGAATTGTGCCAAAAGGACAAAAAAGATATACTCCTGCGGAAAGAAAATTAGCTACAGCTGGAGATTTTAAATGGTATAGTCCACTATTAATCCCAATAGGTGGAATGAGTGTTGATGGTCTTTTAAATGCAATTAGTGGAAGAACTGCTATGCTTAAGAAGGAATTGGTCATAGAAGGGAAAGAAGTACTACAAGAGAAAATTACAAGTGTGTTTACAAAAGAATATATCATCAATACCTTGCATATTCCAGAAGATTATGTGGATGGTTTTTTATTTTATGCTGTTGAAGATACTAGGTTTGCTAACGAGATGAAAAGAGATAATAAAACAATGGCAACCTTTATTCTGAGTCAATTAGCAGATGAATATTTGAAATTGAAAGCAACTGAAATAAATGAAACTAAATATGAAGCCAAATAGTAGTATTGTTGTTTTGTTTCTTGTTTTGACGCAGTTTTTGTTTTCTCAGAATCAAAATAAAGAAAGGGAACTAGTAAATGGAAAAATTATTTCCGATTCTTTAGATGTAGAAAATATTACCGTTTTTAATATGTCTTCAAATATAGGGGCGGTTTCCGATGCTAAAGGTAAGTTTGCTATAAGAGTTCGTGTTTCTGATACCTTGTTTTTTCAAGCTCTATCTTTTGTCTCTAAAAAGTATATTATAACTGAAAATGATTTTTTTGTAGATGAATTAGAAATTAGATTGAATATGAATGTAAATGAATTAGATGAAGTTGTAATTACTCCTACTAGCTTAACAGGGAATTTAAAAGAAGATACCAGAAAAATAAAAATCTATCAATTAAATCCAATTGACATGAATAAAGTGGTGCATTATGAAGATGCCCGATTTTCGTCGGGAAATAAAATAACCACATCCCCAGATCATTTTGCTCCTAATGGTACAGGAATCAATCTAAAATTAATAGGGGAGCAAATAGGGAAGTGGTTAGGGATAAAAAAGAATTCTAAAAAAAATGCTTTAGAAGTAATGGAAGAAAGGAGATTGCATGATATTCAAGTAAAATCCTTTGCCGATCATATGAAAGAGCGATTTTCATACCATTTTTTTGTTTCGGATTTAAAATTAAAAAAAGAGGATATTACTGTTTTTTTAGCCTATGCAGAGATGCCTAGTAAAACATTGGCAGAATTTTTGAAAACAGAAAATGAGTTGCAACTAATTGAGTATTTAGTGAAAAAAGCAGCAGCGTTTCATCAAGAAAACAAAGAAGATTCAATACTTTTGCCAAATGAAAAAGAATAATGTCCTCATTTTAAGTTTATTTCTCTTATGTATATCGTCCTCATTTGTTTTACATAAGTTTTATGTCTCTGTAACTCAGGTCGATTATGTTAAAACTAAAAGTAGAGTAGAAATAACCTCTAGACTTTTTATTGATGATTTTAATAAGGTACTAGAAAAGAAATACAATAAGAAAATTTATTTGGCATCTAATAGACAAATAGAAGGAGCTACAAAGTTGGTTGAAACTTATCTTAAAGAAAAAATGAAAGTAAGAATTAACCAAAAAACTTACGATTTACAATTTTTAGGAACCGAAATTGATAATGATGTGTTAATTTGTTACTTAAAAGTTAATTTTTCTGAAAAAATCACTACTTTCGAAATCGAAAATTCAGTATTAACTGAAATGTTTAAAGAACAGCAAAATTTATTGCATACAAATATTAATGATGAAAAGAGTAGTTTTCTATTAACCAATTCAGAAACTACTGCTTTTTTAGAATTTTAAATTAATTAACCTACCATGAAAAAAAAGATTTTATTTTCTTCTGTTTTTCTTTTTTTAGCTGTTTTTACAACTACAGCTCAAGACAATAAAACTGAGGATAAGAAAAGAGAACCAGGTCATTATAACGAAAATAAATTTCGTCAGATGTACGACTTAATGGCTACTCCAAATATGTTTCGTACTGCATCAGGAGCTCCTGGACCTGCTTACTATCAGCAGCAAGCAGATTACAAAATGAATATCGAACTAGATGATAAAAACAAAAAATTATACGGTTCAGAAACAATAACCTATTATAATAACGCTCCAGAACCGTTAGAATATCTTTGGGTTCAATTAGATCAAAATATAAGAGCCGCAGATTCTAAAACACCTTTAGTAGAGAGTCAAAGAATGGATCCTGCATTAGCTCCAGATAAATTTGCTAAACGTTTTATGGAAGAACCTTTTCAAGGTGGTTTTCATATTGAATATGTAAAAGATAAATCAGGGAAAGATATCAGTTATACGATCAATCAAACCATGATGCGTATTAATTTAGATAAGCCTTTACAATCGAAACAAAAAGTAACGTTCTCTATTAAATGGTGGTACAACATCAATAATTACCAAGTAGATGGTGGTCGTTCGGGATACGAGCAGTTTGAAGATGGTAATCGTTTGTATGTAATTGCTCAATTTTATCCTAGAATGGCTGTTTATAGCGATGTAGAAGGTTGGCAAAATATGCAATTTTGGGGAAGAGGTGAATTTGCACTCACTTTTGGAAACTTTGATGTAAGTATTACAGTTCCTGCTGATCATATCATGGAAGGAACGGGGGTTAATATAAATAGAAAAGATGTGTTTACTGCAGAACAAATGAAAAGATGGGCGCAAGCTGAAAACACGTTTGATAAACCTGTTATTATCGTAACTCAAGAAGAAGCTGAAAGAGCTGAAAAAGGGTTTTCTGACGCTAAAAAAACGTGGAAATTTAAAGCTGAGAATGTACGTGATTTTGGTTTTTCAACATCAAGAAAATTAATGTTAGATGCTATGGCTGTTCAATTGGAAACCAAAAAACCAATGGCAATTTCAATCTATCCAAAAGAAGCAAATCCTTTATGGGGAGAATATTCTACAAGAGCGGTTGCGCAAACTTTAAAAACATATTCTAAGCATACTTTTGATTATCCTTATCCTAAAGCCGTTTCTGTTTCGGCTCAAGACCAAGGAATGGAATATCCTATGATTTGTTGGAACTTTGGACGTCCTGATAAAGATGGTAAATATTCAGATCGTGTAAAATATGGTATGTTAGGTGTTATCATTCACGAAGTAGGTCATAATTTCTTTCCAATGATTGTCAATTCTGATGAAAGACAATGGACTTGGATGGATGAGGGATTAAATACGTTCTTGGAATATTTAACAGAATTAGAATTTGATCCAAACTTTCCTACAGATAGAGGGCCAGCAGCTAAAATTGTTCCTTATATGAAAGGAAATCAACAATTTATTGCACCAATTATGTCAAATTCTGAAAATATTTTCCAATTTGGATCTAATGCTTATGGAAAACCTGCTACTGGTCTAAATATCCTTCGTGAAACGATTATGGGAAGAGAATTATTTGATCACGCATTTAAAACGTATGCACAAAGATGGATGTTTAAACATCCAACTCCAGAAGATTTGTTTAGAACGATGGAAGATGCTTCTGCGGTAGATTTAGATTGGTTTTGGAGAGGATGGTTTTATTCAACAGATTATGTGGATTTAGGTATTAATGACGTGAAACAATATTATGTTTCTTTGGAACCAACACAAGAAATGAAAGATTTTGTAGCCAGAAGAGGTAGATTTCTAAGAGATACAGGGCCATTTATTTATTTAATTGACGAAAATCACAAAGAATTTAATCAAGATACAAAAAAGGCTTTTGAAGTAAAAGATGTTCAGATTTTAGAGGATTATGTGGCTAAAAATTATTCGTCTGAAGAGAAACAAAAATTAGCTAATCCAAAATATTTCTACGAGGTTGAATTTAGTAAACCAGGAGGATTAATGATGCCAATTATTGTAGAATTACATTTTGAAGACGGTACTACAGAAATGCATAAGTTTCCAGTACAAATTTGGAGAAAAAATAATGATACTGCAAAACGTGTTTTTGCAACCGATAAGAAAATTGTAAAAATACAATTGGATCCAAAATTAGAAACAGCAGATATTGATATCACAAATAATGTTTGGCCAGCAGAAGCAGCGACATCGAAATTTGATGAGTTAGATAAATAACCTTAATCTAAATGTAAAAAATAGTTAAAACCTATGTCAAAATGTAAAACTTTGGCATAGGTTATTTTTTTCTTTGTAACTTTGTCTCAAATAATAGAATAACACATGTTTGGTATTGGATTTTCAGAACTTTTGTTTGTACTTGTAGCTGTACTGATGCTTTTTGGGTCTAAAGAGATTCCTCAAGTGGCTAGGTTTTTAGGGAAAACTATGGCTCAGTTGAAAAATGCAACCAATGAAATTAAAAATGAAATTCAGAATAGTGCAAAAGATACTGGAGTGGATGTGAATTCGCTTACTGGTGGTATTTCTGATGAAATTAGAAAAGCAAAAGAAGAGATAGCGAATACAATGAACCCATTAAAAGATATGTCTAATAGTATTGTTGACGATATTAAAAAACCAATTGAAGAAGTAAAAGAGGATATTGAAAATCTTTCAGGTCCTATAAAAAGACAATTTTAATGCTGGAATATTTAATATCGTTAGACAAAGAATTACTGGTTTTTCTGAACGGTTTAGGTTCTGAAAAATATGATGCGTTTTGGTTAATTATTACAAAACAATTTAATTGGACGCCTTATTTTTTACTTTTACTTTTTATTCTTCAAAGAAGAATTGGATGGAAAAACTTAGGTATTGCACTTCTTTTTATTGCACTTTTAATTGCATTTACAGATCAAACTACGAATATGTTTAAATACTATTTTCAGCGGTTGAGACCTTGTAATGATTTCGAGATTAAATCAATTATAAGAATTGTAAAGCATAGTGATACACTCAGTTTTTTCTCAGGACACGCCTCTAGTTCTTGTGCCTCTATGACGTTTTTATTTTTAATTCTAAGAAAATATTATAAATACGCATTTGTAATCTATTTGTTTCCGCTAGTGTTTGCTTATAGTAGAATCTATCTTGGACTACATTTTCCGTTAGATATTCTAGTTGGGTATACGTATGGTTTACTAACTGGGATTACTTTTTATAAACTATATATTTATTTTCTCAGAAAATATTTCCCTTCGTTAATTCAAGGCTAGCCAATTATTCTGCTGACTGTTAAGCCATCACGAATGGGTAATAAAACAGTTTCTACTCTTGGGTCGTTTTTTAATAAAGCGTTGTATTCTAGTAATACTTTTGTACTAGTGTCTTTTGGATTCAAAGTTTCAATTACTTTTCCACTCCAAAGTACATTATCCGATAAAATAATACCTCCTTTACGCATCATTGGAACTATTAAATGAAAATAATGGATGTAATTTTCTTTATCGGCATCAATAAAAACCAAGTCAAATTGTTTGTTTAAGATTGGAATAATCTCCAAAGCGTTTCCAATATGTTGAAAAATCTGGTCTTTCCATTCCGAAGCATCAAAATATTTTTTTTGAAAATCAGCTAATTCTTCATTAATATCTATAGTGTCTATCGTACCGTTTTGAGCTAAACCTTCAGCCATGCATAAAGTGGCATAACCTGTGTAAGTACCTATTTCTAAAATATGTTTCGGATAAATAATTTTGGATAACATACTTAAAACACGACCCTGAAAATGACCACTTAGCATTCTTGGTTGTAAAATTTTCTGATAGGTTTCTCGGTTTAACTTTGCTAATAATTCGGGTTCGTCCTGACTATGATGGGCAACATAATTCTCTAGTTCTTCTGAAATAAAATGCATGATAACGCTGAGTTTTAATTTTAGTCAAAGTTATCAAATTATTTTTTGTAGTTTTCGGTAAATTATCAAAAGATAACCATGAACAAAAAACCTATTTATATTTTAGGTACGGGTCTTTCGCATAATGGTTCGGCAGTATTGTTAAAAGATGGACAAATATGTGTGGCCATAGAAAAAGAGCGAATTACCAGAATCAAACATGATGGTGGTAATGATACGGAAGCTATTCAATATTGTTTAGAAGCTGAAGGAATACAGTTATCTGATGTGGCTTTAGTAGTGCAATGTGAAAATTTTGAAATTCCTTCAAGAGATACTTTTAGAGGTGAAAGAATATTTAAAGGGAATAAGGAACCCAAACTCATTAGTATTTCACATCACTTAGCCCATGCTTATAGTGCAGTTGGAACTTCTCCTTTTACTACTAGTAATGTAATGGTAATTGATGGTTGTGGAAGTCCATTAGAACAGTATTTACTATTGCATCAAAATCAAAAAGAAAGTATAGTGTCAGATGTTTTCAATTCCATACAAATGCAATGCGAAAAAGACAGCTTTTATCATTTTGATGGTCAAGACATGATTCCTTTGTTTAAAGACTTTAGCGAGATGTCTAATTTATCTCAATCTGAAATAGCCTTGCCAACAACCAAACATTCCATAGGAGGATTTTATGCAGCCATTAGTAATTATGTTTTTGGAAATATGGACGATGTGGGTAAATTAATGGGATTAGCACCTTACGGGAAAAGTGGTGTATATAATTATGAAGTTTTTGAATTCATAAACGACCGATTGTTTGTAAAAGAAGATTGGAAAACATTTTTAAACCAACCTTCGCAAGGATACACTTTTTTTAAAGAGCATTTTGCATATTATGCCAATGTAGCAAAATGGGCACAAGAGCAAGTAGAAAAAGCAGTTTTGCAATGTATAAAAGTAAGAACAAAACGATTTCCACATACTCATTTATGTTATAGTGGTGGTGTAGCTTTAAACGCTGTTGCTAATGCAAAATTAGAGGATAGTAATGTGGCAAA
Source organism: Flavobacterium sp. J27 (assembly GCF_004303025.1). Lineage (GTDB taxonomy): Bacteria > Bacteroidota > Bacteroidia > Flavobacteriales > Flavobacteriaceae > Flavobacterium. The sequence goes on from NZ_PJQW01000007.1 coordinate 135,826, forward strand.
ATCGATCTATTTTGAACCTGCAGCAAGTGATAATGGTTTAGCACTTGGTTGTGCTTTTTATGGATGGTTGTCCTATTTAAAACAGCCTAAAAAAGAAGCTAATGGCAATACATGTTTTGGTAAGCACTATACAAAGGAAACTATTCTACAAGCGTATGAAGAATATAAACCAGAATTGAAAATGATAGACTTCTTTGAAGAATCCGAACTCTTACATTATAGTGCAGAAGCTTTGCTTCACGGAAAAACTATTGGCTGGTTTCAATCGGGTTCTGAGTTTGGACCTCGAGCATTAGGAAGAAGAAGTATTTTGGCACATCCAGGAATGGAAAACATGAAAAATCATATTAATGCTACTATTAAATTTAGAGAAGATTTCCGTCCTTTTGCACCAGCTGTTTTACAGGAAAAAGGGCATGAATATTTTGAAGTAGGAAGGAGTAGTCCCTATATGATTTTAGTAGATAAGACTAAAGAAGAGCATTTGGAAAACTTAAAAAATGTCACTCATAAAGATGGTTCGGCTAGAGTACAAACAGTTGAAGCCTCTTGGAACCCTAAATTTTATAATTTAATACAAACTTTTTATGAATTAAGTGGCATTGCAGTTCTTTTAAATACAAGTTTCAATAAAAAAGGAATGCCAATTGTAGAAACACCTAAAGAAGCATTTGATTTGTTTAGAGAAACAGCGTTAGATGTTTTGGTAATCGAAAATTTCGTTTTCTTGAAACATTAAACATTACTTGAGGGCTTATTTTTAAACTCTAAATTCATTACTTTTGCACCATGCAAACGACAAAGAAAGATATTAGAGCGTTAACCAAAGAACAATTAAGAGATTTTTTTGTTTCTAATGGAGACAAGGCTTTTAGAGGGAATCAGGTATACGAATGGCTTTGGCAAAAACGGGCCCATACTTTTGAAGACATGACGAATCTTTCAAAAGAAACACGTGCCATGTTAGAAGCTAATTTTGTTATCAATCATATCAAAGTCGATACCATGCAACGCAGTGAAGACGGAACGGTAAAAAATGCGGTTCGTTTGCACGACAATTTAATTGTAGAATCTGTTTTAATCCCAACAGAAACCAGAACTACAGCTTGTGTTTCAAGCCAGGTTGGTTGTAGTTTAGATTGTAATTTTTGTGCCACAGCTCGTTTAAAGAGAATGCGCAATTTAGAACCAGGAGAAATTTACGATCAAGTTGCGGCTATTGATAATGAAAGTCGTTTGTATTATGATCGACCGCTTTCTAATATCGTTTTTATGGGGATGGGAGAACCGTTAATGAATTATCCTAATGTCATGAAAGCCATTGATCGAATAACTTCTCCAGAAGGATTAGGGATGTCACCAAAAAGAATCACGGTTTCTACTTCCGGAGTTTCCAAAATGATAAAAAAAATGGCAGATGATGAGGTGAAGTTTAAACTAGCAGTTTCGTTGCATTCTGCTATCGAAGCAACCCGAAATCGTATTATGCCCTTTACGAAAAGTTTTCCGTTAGACGAATTGCGGGAAGCTTTGGAATATTGGTACAAAAAAACCAAAAGTAAAGTAACCTATGAATATGTGGTTTGGAAAGGAATCAACGATGACAAAAAATCAATTGATGCTTTAGTGAAATTTTGTAAATATGTGCCTTGTAAAGTCAATCTTATCGAATACAATCCTATCGATGATGGCGAATTTCAACAAGCAGCTCCTCAAGTAATAGACGCTTATATTACTGCTCTAGAAAAAAACAATATTGTAGCAAAAGTTAGAAGAAGTAGAGGTAAAGATATCGATGCGGCTTGCGGTCAATTGGCAAATAAATCCTAAAGTAGATTGTTATGCTGACCTTGTTTTAGCATTTCTTTTTTTATAGAAGCTATTTCCAGCTATACATTTCAAGTTTTTTACACTTCACACTTTTTTTGTAAGCCTTATAAAGAGCTTCTAACCGTCGCTTTTATAAAGCAACAAAAAAAAGCGTGCTGTAATAAAAACTTTTCATTTCTATCTGGGCTATAAAATCTTTTTTTGCTTTGTTACAAATTATGTTTTAGTTACTTTTGCTATCGCGATGAAAATAGTTGAGCAAATAAAACTACCTATAGCTAAAGAAATGGAACTTTTTGAAAAGAAGTTTCGCGAATCGATGTCTTCAAAAGTAGCTTTGCTCAATAGAATTACTCATTATATTGTCAACCGAAAAGGAAAACAAATGCGACCGATGTTTGTTTTTCTTACTGCAAAAATGGTGGCAAACCATCATGAGGTTAACGACCGAACTTATCGCGGAGCTTCTGTTATCGAATTAATACACACGGCCACATTGGTTCATGATGATGTGGTAGACGATAGTAATAAAAGACGCGGTTTTTTCTCCATTAATGCACTTTGGAAAAATAAAATTGCAGTTTTAGTGGGCGATTATTTATTGTCAAAAGGACTTTTATTGTCTATAGATAATAGCGATTTCGATTTGTTAAAAATTATTTCTGTGGCCGTAAGAGAAATGAGCGAAGGAGAATTATTGCAAATTGAAAAAGCTAGAAGATTAGATATTACAGAAGCAGTTTATTATGAAATTATTCGTCAAAAAACAGCAACATTAATTGCAGCTTGTTGTTCACTTGGCGCTTGTTCAGTAGTGCCTGAAGATAAAGAAACTGTTGAAAAAATGAGAAAATTTGGAGAGCTTATCGGAATGGCATTTCAAATTAAAGACGACTTATTTGATTATACAGATGATGCTATTGGTAAACCTACAGGTATCGATATTAAAGAGCAAAAAATGACATTGCCTTTAATTTATGCTTTGAATAATTGCTCACCCAAAGAGAAAAGTTGGGTAATTAATTCCGTTAAAAACCACAACAAAGACAAAAAAAGAGTAAAAGAAGTTATTCAATTTGTAAAAAATAAAAACGGATTGATTTACGCAGAACAAAAAATGGTTCAATTTCAGCAAGAAGCACTAGCTTTAATACAAAATTTTCCACCTACACCTTATAAAGAAGCATTAGAGCTTATGGTAAATTACGTTATTGAACGTAAGAAATAAGTTTAAGGTAAAAAATCTATTTTGATTGTTTTTATCCTCCTAAAAACAATTGGTATCACTTTAAAAAAATAAAAATACACTATACAACCATTTTAAAAACAAACACGTCTATAGTATTAGAAAGGATTTGTAAGAGGTGATTCATTTTTTTTAATTTTGATACAACCTTTTTTAAAACCATCTCGTCTATATAAAAAAGAAACAATAATAGTTATAAATTGATATTGATTTTTGGAATTAATATTGAAATTAAAAATGAAAGTCATACACTTACATAGAGAAGAAAAACAATTGATTGAGCAAGCTGTTTTAAATAATAGGCAAGCCCAACATCAAATATACACTCAATTTTCTCCTAAAATGTTAGGTGTTTGTAGACAATACATAAAAGATGTGCACCATGCAGAGGACGTTATGATTACTGCTTTTATGAAAGTCTTTACTAATTTAAATAAGTTTGAACATAAAGGAAGTTTTGAAGGTTGGATAAGACGCATTATGATTCATGAGTGTATTGATTTTGTTAGAGTTAAAAAAAATATTTTTAATTATCAGGAAATTGAAACTGTAATTGTGTCTGAAAGTGAAAGTGGTATTGAAATGGATACTTTTTCAGTAGATGACATACAATTGTTAATTGATAGCTTACCAGATGGATATCGAATGATTTTCAATTTATATGCTATCGAAGGTTATAAGCATCATGAGATTGCTAAGATGCTACATATTAGTGAAGGAACCTCAAAATCGCAATTGTCGCATGCCAGAAAAATGCTTCAAAATCAAATTAACCTATTAAAGCTAAAAGAAAATGGAACCAAATAAATTAGATACTAAAATTAGAGAGCAGTTAGGTTCAAGAGAAATTAAGCCAACCGACCAAGCTTGGGATCGATTAGATGCGATGCTTTCTTTGGCTGAAAAAAAAGAACCTAAAAAAGTTTTTAGCCTATATAAATATATAGGAATCGCTGCTTCTGTTTTGCTTTTTATTGCTTTGGGGTTTTGGTTATACCAAAATGATGCTACTACATTAGTAGAAAAAAATATTGAAAATGCTTTTATTAATCAAGAGAATACGGCTAATTTAACACAGGATACTTTAAAAACTGATTCAAGTCATATTGAGAACCAGTTATTAATCAACGATGAAATAATGGTTAGAAATGATGTCGCGAAAATGAATACTAAGAAGCTAAAAGAAAATACTTGGGATAATAAAACAACTGCAATTGCTGAAAATTCATTAATTAGTGCTCACGTAACATTAGATGGTAAAGATTCAAATGTATCAATAGTACCAATAGTAGAAGAAATTACGGAACATAAATATATGACAGCTGAAAAATTATTAGCTTCCATAGAGAATAGAGATGCGGAAAAAAATGCAATAAAAGATAAGGTTTCAAAAACTACCATAAAAGTAAATACAAATTCTCTATTAACTGTTGTAGAATCGGAACTCGATTTAGAATTTAGAGAAAGTAAAATTGATAAAGTAACTAAAAGATTTCAACTAATTAAATCAGCTTTAGCTAATAGAAACTACGAAGAATAATCATCATCATTATCAAATATTAATAATCAAAAAGCGAACAGTTATGCAAAAAATTATTTTTTACATTGGGATACTATTGCTTACACTTGTCTCAAAAGTGTATGCTCAAGAAGGGACTTTTGAAGAAAAAGCGAAAGCAATTGCTACTCGAATTGAAATCATTACAAACGAAGAAAAAAAAGCTTTAAAAGCAGAAGTTGAACAAATCGAAGTGCAATTAAATGAAGGTTTGTTGTCTAAAGAAGAAGCAGATAGTTTAAAATTAAAAGCTGCTGAGAGAAGAGCTGCAAATATTGAGCAAAAAGTAGCAATTGAAGAAGCTAAATTGCAACAACTAATCCAAGATAAAGTAGATGGTAAATATACTACGGTTAAAAATGAAAAACGAATGGAAGTTACGCAAAAAGACAGCATCCTAATTAAAGGAAAAAAATATGAAGTAACCTATCAAGTAACCGACTCGACTCATGTTATTACAGATTTCAAAAGGATTTTTAAAAGAGATTCTTTGTATGTTGAAAAAAGAACAACCTCCCAATTTGTAATTGCATTTGGATTAAATAATGTGGTAACAGATGGAGCAGTTGCAAATTCAGATTTTGGATACATGCGTTCGATGTTTTCAGAAATTGGAATTACTTGGAGAACCAATTTATTAAAAGACAGAAAAGTTTTAAATGTTAAGTATGGCTTGACTTTTGTTTACAATCAATTGCATGCGACAGATAATCGTTATTTTGTAGATAACGGCGATCAAACAGTTTTAGAAATTTTTCCTGTAGATTTAAAAGATAGAAAAACTTATTTTAAAAATGTATTCATGACTGTTCCATTGCATCTTGAATTTGATTTTTCAAAAGTAAAAGAAAAAAATAATAGGAAATTCTATGCTTCTCATACAGGATTTCGATTAGGTATCGGTGGTTTTGTAGGGTATAATATTAATTCTAAACAATTTCTAAATTATAACGAAGAGAGTTATGATATTAGAACTCGTCAAAAAGGAAATTGGAACGTTCCAGATTGGAATTATGGTTTAAGTACTTACATAGGATACCGTCAAACTAGTATTTATGTAAAATATGACTTAAATCCAATCTTTAAAAATAATACGACAGATCAAAATAATATTTCATTAGGAGTGCGTTTCGATTTTAACTAATATAAATTTGGGTTAGGGTTTCATACGAAAAGATGTCTTATAATAATAGGGCATCTTTTCAATTTAATAATTATTTCACATTCGAATAGTAAAGTAACAAAACCATAAAATAAAGTAAAGATTATAATAAAGATAGGAGAGTAGTTTTGGGATGCAAAATTAAACCAACTTTTTTATCATGAAAAAATACGTATACCTATTCGTTTTTATTTATTCTGTTTTCACCTCGCTTCAAGCTCAATCTGGTATGGGAATTAGTGAAAAAGAAAATGGATTAGACTATTGGACAGAATTTAACCCAAAGAAAAAAGAATATAGAGAAGCTAAAAAAATTCTTACAGGATATATTACTGAAAATACAACATTATATAGTAGAGATACTTATTTGTTACAAGGAGTAGTATATGTAACTAATAATGCAGTTTTAACTATAGAACCAGGTACCGTTATTAGAGGCGATTATAATACTTGTGGAACGTTAGTAATTACAAAAGGAGCAAAAATTATGGCTGAAGGAACAGAAAGTTTCCCTATTGTATTTACCACTAATAAAGATACTTATTCTAGAAAACCTGGTGACTGGGGTGGTATTATTGTTATGGGAGACGCACCTGTAAATACATTTGGAGGGATTGGTGTTTTAAATTTTGATTTGGATCCAAAATACAATCGTTATGGTGGTGATAATGTAGAAAGTTCATCAGGAGCATTAAAGTTTGTTCGAATAGAATATTCGGGTAGAAAATTAAGTGCTAAAAAAGAATTAAATGGTATTTCATTTGCAGGTGTAGGTAATAAAACTAAAATTGAAAACATACAAATTAGTTATTCAAATGACGATTCTTTTGAGTTTTACGGAGGAAATGTGCGTCTAGAAAAATTAGTTTCTTATAGAGCATCAGATGATGATTTTGATTTTACCCAAGGCGTGCAAGCAACAATTACAAACAGTTTGGCTCTTCGTCATCCTTACTCTTCAGATGCTGAAAAATCAAGATGTATGGAAATTGATTCTTACGATATGATTGAGAAATTTGATTCTCAAAGAAATAAAACGAATGTTAAAGCAACCAATGTTACTTTCGTTAATACAGAAGATAATGACCAAGGGTTAGTAAAAGAAGCAGTTTACGTTGGAAGTGAGAGTTATTTTACTATGACAAATAGCGTAGTATATGGTTTTAAAGATTATTTATTAGTAAAAGACTATACCGTTATCGATGATTTTGAAGAGTTTATAAAATTAAAAAGTATGGTTATTGCACATTGCGATAATGCCTTTGGATCTATGAGAGGTGATGGAACGATTGGTATGGATAAAAATTTCTTTATAACTAAAAACAGTATTACAATTTCAGATGGTGCTATTCAAGATTTTTTCAAAAAACCTAATTTTGATGAAACACCAGATTTTAGATATCTTAAAATTGAAAGAAACGGAAATCCAGTAGTAAATGTAAATAAGTAAAAGATAGTTTTTACCTTAATAATAAGAGTATGCATTTTGCTTTATCTAAAAAATAGATAAAGCAAGATGTTTTTTGTAAGATATTAAAAAGGAAAAAACATATAAAAAACGAATTTGTTTCAAGTTTTTTATTTTAAACAACTGAATTTTAAGCGTTTAGTTTTTGTGTTATATATACTACAAAAAACGGATGTAAATTTAACATTTTTTCCATTTTTGTTGTAAAATCAAATCGTACGATTTTACTTATTTTGTTGAAGCTTTATTTGTTAGTCATAACGAGTTATAATTGAAATTGCCCAATCGATTGTAAGTTGAAAATTAAAAGCAAAAAACTATAAAAAAAATTATCATGAAAACGAACCTACTACTACTAACAGTTGTATTGAATTTCTGTGTGTCTGTATTTGCGCAATCAGGTTTAGGCTTGAGCGAAAAAACAAATATGTTAGAATATTGGACAGAATTTGATCCTAAAAAGAAAGAATACAGAGAGCCTAAAAAAATTCTTGCAGGTTACATTACTCAAAACACAACTTTATACAGCAGAGATACTTATCAATTAGAAGGGATTGTTTATGTAACAAATAATGCCATTTTAACCATTGAACCAGGAACTATCATTCGTGGAGATGCTAAAACAGGTGGAGCTTTAGTAATTACAAAAGGGGCAAAAATTATTGCTGAAGGAACCGAAAGCTTTCCAATAGTATTTACTACCAATAAAGATACTTACTCTAGAAAACCTGGTGATTGGGGAGGAATCGTAATCATGGGAGATGCGCCAATAAACAACTTTGGAGGTGTTGGAATTCTAAATTATGATTTGGATCCTGCTTATAGTCGTTATGGAGGAAATAATACGGAAAGCTCTTCAGGATCTTTAAAGTATGTTAGGGTGGAGTATGCTGGAAAAAAAATAAGCTCTAAAAAAGAATTTAATGGAATTACATTTGCGGGTGTTGGAAATGGAACCAAAATTGAAAACATACAAGTGAGTTATTCCGATGATGATTCTTTTGAATTCTATGGTGGAAATGTAAAAATGAAGAACCTGATTTCTTATAGAGCATCTGATGATGATTTTGATTTTACACAAGGAGTGCAAGCAGATATTACAAACAGTATTGCTATTAGAAATCCCTATTCTTCTGATTTAGAAAACTCTAGATGTCTTGAGGTAAACTCTAATGATGATGTAGAAAAATTTGATCCTTTACGAAATAAAACTAACGTTAATGCTACAAACTTAGTTTTAGTAAATACAGAAGACAATAATCAAGGATTGATAAAAGAAGCTATTTTTGTGTCTAACGAAAGTAAGTTATACTTTAGTAACAGTGTTGTATTTGGATTTAAAGACTTCTTAATGTTAAAAGATTTTTCAATTGCAGAAGAGTTTGAACAACACATAAAAATAAAAGATGTTGTTGTCGGACACTGTGAGAATGCGATTTCAAGCTTAAAACCAAAAGATGTTTTAGCAATGGATGTAAATTATATTTTTTCTAAAAATAATATAGCTGTTTCAGAAGGAAAGATTGAAGATTATTTTATGAATACTAATCTTCATGAAGTTCCAGATTTTAGATATCTTAAAATTGAAAGAAATACCATTAATTTAGTAAATAAATAAAAATTTTAGCTCTGTAAAACTTTCTTTTCATAATATACAAAGCCTTTGTTTTTGTAAGAATATAGCGGTGAAAAATGCAGGTCAACGAAAAAAAATGCATTTCTTCGATTTTTTTATTTGATTTTCTGGAAAAAATTCGCTATCTTCGTTACAGCTTAATAAAGTTCCCTAAAAGTATAGTTGCCCATACTTTTGGAATTAGAAAAAAGCTTAATGTACTTGTTACAACAAAGTTAAGTCTGAAAGGGATTTGTAATGATACATTAATTGTCTAATTACAAAAATTTGTTATTATGAAAAGAAACCTACTTTTATTAGCAGTTATTTGCAACTTCTGTTTTGCAAGTTATGCGCAGTCAGGATTAGGAATTAATGAAAAAGAAAATTGGTTAGGATATTGGACAGAATTTAATCCTAAAAAAGAAGACTATAGAGAACCTCAAAGAATTCTTACGGGGTCTATTTCTGAAAATATGACTTTATCTAACAGAGACACTTATTTAATCCAAGGAAATGTTTATGTAACAAACAATGCTACTTTAACAATTGAAGAAGGTACTTTGTTAAGAGGAGACTCTAAAACATGTGGTACTTTAATCATTACTAAAGGAGCAAAAATAATCGCTCAAGGTAGCGAAAGTTTTCCTATTGTATTTACTTCTAACAATGATGAATATTCTAGAAAACCTGGTGATTGGGGTGGTATCATCGTAATGGGAGATGCGCCAGTTAGTGGTTTTGGTGGTATGGGTGTAGTTAATTTTGATTTGGACCCTCAATACAACAGATTTGGTGGAGAAAACAAGGTTGGTTCTGCTGGAGTTTTGAAAAATATTAGAGTTGAATATGCAGGAAGAAAATCAGCGTCTAAAAAACAAATTGCAGGAATTACATTTGCAGGTGTTGGTAGTGAAACAATAATTGAAGGTATACAAGTAAGTTATTCAGATAATGATTCTTTTGAGTTTTTTGGTGGAAACGTAAAAGCACAAAAATTAATATCTTTTAGAGCCGCAGATGATGATTTTGATTTTACACAAGGAGTTCAGGCTGATTTTACCAATAGTATTGCTATTAGACATCCATTTTCATCTAATCCTGGCAAACCTAGATGTATGGAAATTAAATCTTACAATGATATCGAAAAGTTTGATCCACAAAGAAGTAAAACAAATGTAAAAGCAGCAAATATTACATTAGTTAATATTGAAGACAATAAACAAGGTCTTATCAAAGAAGCGGTTTATGTTTCTAAAGAAGCAAATCTAACTTTAACAAATAGTGTGGTTTATGGTTTTAGAGATTTCTTAATGTTAGATCAATTTTCAATGACAGATGAGTTTGAAAAATATGTAAAACTTAAAAATTTAGTTGTAGCGCATTGTACTAATACGTTTTCAATTTTAGATGATTCTTCTTCTTCAAAAATGGATACTGATTTCATAGCTTCTAAAAATGCAATTACAATTTCTGATGGAGCTATCAACGATTATTTTAAAAGTACCGATTTTTCAATTACACCAGATTTCAGATATCTTAAAATTGAAAGAAACAGCAGCAATGTTGTGTTAAACAATAAATAATAACAAAACATATTTTAAAAAAAGCACCTAATTAAAAATAGGTGCTTTTTTTATTTCTACTTTGTATCTTTGTCCACTATAAAATTCAAAAAATTTGATTTCAAAAGCAACCATAGAAAATGTATTTGAAACGGCTAGAGTGGAAGAGGTAATTGGCGATTTTGTTCAATTAAAGCGTTCAGGTAGTAATTTAAAAGGATTAAGTCCGTTTGTGGATGAAAAATCCCCTTCTTTTATGGTTTCGCCTGTAAAACAAATTTGGAAAGATTTTTCTTCTGGAAAAGGCGGAAATGTAGTTACCTTTTTAATGGAACATGAACATTTTAGTTATCCTGAAGCCATCAAATATTTGGCAAAAAAGTATAATATTGAAGTAGAAGAGACTATTCAAACCAATGAAGATTTGGCTGTAGCCAATGAAAAAGAAAGTATGTACTTAGTTTCTGAATTTGCTAGTAAATACTTGCATCAAACTTTATTGCAATCGGAAGAAGGTAAAGCTATAGGGTTAACTTATTTTAAAGAAAGAGGATTTACTAATAATACTATTTCAAAATTTAATTTAGGTTATTCTCCAAATTCTTGGGATGCTTTTACCAAAGAAGCACTTGGAAAAGGATATAAATTAGAATTTTTAGAAAAAACGGGACTTACGATTGTGAAAGACGATAAACATTTTGATCGTTTTAGAGGCAGAGTAATGTTTCCCATTTTAAGCATGAGTGGTCGTGTTTTAGGTTTTGGAGGACGTATTTTAACCAATGATAAAAAGGTAGCTAAATATGTAAATTCTCCAGAAAGCGAAATTTACCACAAAAGTAAGGTGTTGTATGGTATTTATCATGCCAAACAAGCAATAGCAAAACAGGATAATTGTTATTTAGTGGAAGGATATACCGATGTGATTCAATTTCATCAATCTGGGATTGAAAACGTTGTAGCTTCTTCAGGAACAGCTTTAACACCAGATCAGATTCGTTTAGTAAGTCGGTTAACCAAAAATATTACCGTACTTTTTGATGGAGATGCAGCAGGACTAAGAGCGTCTATTAGAGGTATCGATTTGATTTTAGAAGCGGGAATGAACGTAAAGGTTTGTGCGTTTCCTGATGGTGAAGATCCAGATAGTTTTGCTAAAAAAACACCTCATGAAAAATTAGTAGTTTTTTTAGAAGAAAACGCAAAAGATTTTATACAATTTAGGGCCTCACTTTTAATGAAAGAGGCTCAAAATGATCCTATTAAAAAAGCAGAATTAATTCGTGATATGGTGATTAGTATTTCTAAAATACCAGATCGAATTAAAAGAGAAATATATTTACAAGAATGTTCCAGAATAATGGATATTTCTGAAGATGTCTTATTTAATACATTGGCACAAATTGATAAAAAAGAAGTTAATGATGCTAATAAAAAATTTAAAGATGAACAAAAGGCTTTTGAAGTTCATAAAAATGAAGCTGTTACACCACAATCTAAATTAGATATACAAGACGAATTAGAGCGTAAAATTATTGAAATACTCTTGTTGTATGGTGATGTTACCGAAGAGTTTGAAGATGTGCTTATAAAGGCAAATGAAGAAGGTGAATTAATAGAAGTAAAGGAGATGAATAATTACAAAGTATTTAATCGAATTTATTTAAGTTTACAAGAAGACGAAATTGAGCTAGCTAATCCTGTTTTTCAAGCGATTTATTCTGATATTATTTCTTATTATAATCAAACCGAAAACTTTGAATTAGAAACATATCTGAAACAAATTAATCCTGAAATTGCAAATGAAGTAACTTCTATTTTGATGAATGAAGAACGAGAAGTGCTTCACAATTGGGAATCGCAACAAATTTTGGTAAAATTGAAAGATAAAACCATTGGTCAATATGTTACCGAAACCATTTTAACCTTAAGGTGGTATTGGGTAAATAAAATTATCGAAGAATTAAAATCTGAAATAACAAATACCAATCAAGAGGTTGATAATTCAGAAGTTCTATCTATGGTTATGGATTATTTAGGGTTAACAAATATGTTTTCTAAGAAATTAGGACGAGTAATGAGTAGGTATTCTTAAATAATATCTAAACTTTTTGCTTTGGTGAGTAGGTCAACTAAATTAGTTACATTTAATTTGGCTAATAAACGTAATTTGTAAGTACTGATTGTTTTTTCGTCTAAACTTAAAATTTCGGCTATTTCTTTGTTTTTTTTACCTTCATTCAAATAGCGAAGTACTTCAATTTCTCGAGTGGATAATTTTTTAAATAAGCGATCCGATTTTTTTCCTTTCGACAAAATATCGATGTTTTTACGAACAGCCTCACTAAAAATAACAACACCTTGGTATACTTTGATAATGTCATTTTCAAGTTCCTCTAAACGGATGTCTTTTTGTAGGTAAGCGGCTACTCCTGCTTTAATAGCAGTTGGAGCATACATTTTCTCGGAAACAGAGGTGAAAAGAATAAATTTTGTAGTAGGGTAGTCTTTTAGAAGCACTTTTATATCTCGAATACTTGTTATTCCAGCAAGCTCAAATTCCATTATTACTATATCAATTGCTTTAGATTGTAAAATAGTAGTCAGACTTTTTAAGTCGAAAGCACTTGCCATAACATGTATGGTGGAATGATCATTAAAATACGATTTTATCCCTTGAACCACTACTGGTTGATTATCAGCAACACAAATTTTTATCATGACTGTAAAGTGTTAATTAAAAAACAGTGAACTTATACTTCAAAGTTAAGAAAAAAAATGTAATTACTTGTTAATTAGATAGTAATATCCTGAAAATCATTTGTAAGTCTCAGGAATGATGCATACAGGAATAGGATTCATTTTGTGCTGATTGATGGTGTTTAGGCGTTTATAAATCGAAAAAACAGTGGCTTTTCTTCCTGAAAAATCAGCTGCAGTTTTTCCTTTTTCATCTTCTTTCATCGCCCATTCTAATTCGTCATAATTAGCTCCTAATTGGTCTTCGTCACTTCTGTCATCACCAAATAAACCATCCGTGGGTTTAGCTTGTAAAATACTTTCAGGGACATTTACATATTTAGCCAGTAAACGGACTTCGCTTTTCATTAAATCGGCAATTGGACTTAAATCTACGCCTCCATCACCATATTTAGTATAAAAACCAACACCAAAATCTTCTACTTTGTTACCCGTCCCAGCAACTAATAAACCATGAATACCAGCAAAATAATATAAAGTCGCCATTCTTAAGCGAGCACGAGTATTGGCTAATGATAAATGCAATGCTTTCTCATTTGTACTAGTACTTACTTGGTTTTTAAAAGTTTCAAATACAGGAGTTAAATCGGCTCTTTCACTGCTTACATTTGAAAAACGTTGTTTTAATTGATCGATATGTTCATTTGCTCTAGAAACATGACTTTCTGCTTGATGTATGGGCATTTCGATGCAAAGAGTAGGTAATCCAGTTTGAGCACACAAGGAAGATGTTAATGCGCTATCAATTCCTCCAGAAATTCCCACAACAAATCCTTGTACTTTTGCGTTAGTAGCATAGTCAAGTAACCATTTTACAATATGTTGGTTGATTTTTTCGGCATTGAAGGAAGTTGAATTTGTCATTTTTTTAAGAAAATTTAATTTGGTAAACTGTATATTTGCGCTTTTATTTTTAAAGAATTTAAAATTCTATTTTTGCATAAAATTATAAAAAAAATACCCAATATGAAAAAGCTTTTTTTGGCTTCTATAATACTGCTGTTATTCGCTTGCAAACCTGAAAATAAAGTGGAAGAGAAAGTGTCTGAAATTCCAGTAACTTTTAAAGTAGAACGTTTTGATAAACAATTCTATGAATCAGATTCTTCAAATATTAATACTGTTAAAGCAGCTTATCCTTTTTTATTTCCTGAAGGGAATGAGGATTCTGTTTGGACGAATAAATTGAAAAATCCATTATTGCAAGATTTGTATAAAGAAGTACAAAAAAAGTATCCTACAACTGCTAAAATTGAACCTGAATTAGAGCATTTGTTTCAGCATATTCAGTATTATTTTCCTGATTATAAAACACCAAGAGTAATTACAGTAATTTCGGAAGTAGATCGTGAAGCAAAAGCAATTTATGCCGATCAGCTTGTTTTTATTGCTTTAGACTGTTATTTAGGAAAAGATCATCCTTTTTATGTTGATTTTTCAGAATATCAGCGTATTGGTTTTGAGGAGAATCAAATTTTACCCGATTTAGTAACAAGTTTTAGTTATGGTAAAATAAGCAGACCTTTAGATAGAACTTTGTTATCTATAATGATATATTATGGTAAAGAATTGTATTTGAAAGATAAATTAATTCCGGAATACTCTGATGCAACTAAAATTGGTTATACAGAACAACAACTAGCTTGGTGTAAAGAAAATGAATATCAGATGTGGAGTTATTTTATTGAGAATAATTTGCTTTACGAAAGTAATGTAAAAAATGAATTTCGTTTTATAAACGAAGCACCTTTTTCAAAATTCTATTTAGAAATAGATAATGAATCTCCAGGAAGAGTAGGGCAATGGCTCGGATGGCAAATAGTAAGAAGTTACATGGAAAATAATTCTATTTCTCTAGATCAGTTGTTAGTAACTGATGCAAAAACAATCTTTGAAAAATCGAAATATAAACCTAATAAATAATGTCTAAAACAATAACCTCAGAAATAAAATTTTTAGTTGAACTTGATGAAAACCGAGTGCCGGAGAAATTAACTTGGACGGCTCAAGATGGCGGTGTTGATAAGGAAGAGGCAAAAGCAATGATGGTTTCTCTTTGGGATGCTAAAGCACAAGAAACGCTTCGAATTGACTTGTGGACCAAAGAGATGCCCGTAGATGAAATGAAAATTTTCTTTCATCAAACTTTAGTAGCTATGGCAGACACCTTTCAAAGAGCAACGAATGATGAAAAGATGTCGGCAACAATGAAAGATTTCTGTGACTATTTTGCAGAAAAAATGGAGCTTAAATAAATAAAAAAGGGAGAATTTAAATTCTCCCTTTTTTATTTATTTAACAAATCGATTATAATTTGAAATAACATTGCTGTATTTGTAATTAATGTCTCTATAATCATTGTCAGAAATGGCTCCATCTCTTTTTGCTTTTCTAATGCTTCCTAACATTGTTTCGATTTCATCGTAGAAATCAGTAAAAGAATCTAATTTGTTTTGTTCTTTTAATTTCTCTTGGTTTATCTCTTTGCTTGTTTTTACTCTTTCTTCTAGCGTAGCATATGTTTTTTCTATTGTTTCCATTGATGTGGCTTCATCAGCAACTTGAACTACCATTTCGTCTACTGTTTTTAAGGTTTTTTTAGCATGTAAAATGGCTTCTTTTATTGGGTGGTCTTCTAAAATCTTTTCTTCAGCACTTGATACATTGGCATCAATTACTTTAAGAAATTCATCTCTATTTTTATAAAAAGTTATGGTATTTTTGTCTATATCATTTAAAAATTGACTTCCTTTTTCCCAATTGTCGTCTTTATAGTCTTCATTAACATAATATTTTTTAAATTCTTCGTATGTGTTTTTCGTAGCTGCAAACGATTCAGACATTTCTACGATTAAAGGTTTTATTTTTGAAGCAAGAGAAGTGTCTAAATAAGATTCAGGTGTTAAAAGATCTACTTGGTTCGTACCATATCCTACAGTTGTTGATGTTTTCAGGCCAGTGAAGGCAATCCAGGTTAATATGGAATTCGATTTTTGTTTGGTCGTAACCATTTTTTCAAACTTACTGTAGTCGCTGTTTAAAAGATTATCAATCTTTTTTGAAGTGCTAGAATCGTATTCAATAAAAGCATTGTAATAGCTAATTACGCTATTAGCACTTTCATTTGCGTTTGCTTCATTTGTAGTTTCAAACAGACTTCCGTTTGGAGAGGTAGAATTGTTTTTACATGCCAATAGTGTGCTAAATAGCAAAGCACTTAGGATGATTTTTTTCATAGTATATAAATTGTTATTTTGTTTGATGTAGTAAATATACTATTAAAAAATAAAACAGAACTAAAAAGTCTCTTTTCTGAAATCGGAATTAATTTGGTCTATAAAAACCAATAGTTCTTCTTTTCCTGTTCCATCAGATGAAGAAGTGATAAAATGTTGAGGCATTTCTTCCCATCCATTAGCTAGTACTTTCTTTTTATATGCGGCTACATTTTGTTGAGCTTTAACTTTTCCAATTTTGTCAGCTTTAGTAAAAATGATGCAAAAAGGAACACCAGCTTCACCGAGATAGTTAATAAATTCCAGATCTATTTTTTGTGCTTCAAGTCGGATGTCAATTAATACAAAAGCACAAACTAATTGCTGCCTGGTTTCAAAATAATCAGTTATAAATTGCTGAAATACTTCTTTTGTTTTCTTAGAAACTCTGGCATAGCCATAACCAGGTAAGTCTACTAAAAACCAGTTTTGATTTATTTTGAAATGATTAATTAATTGCGTTTTTCCAGGTTTTCCAGACGTTTTAGCTAAATTCTTATGATTGGTAAGCATGTTTATAAGAGAAGATTTGCCAACATTGGATCTTCCTATAAATGCATATTCCGGTAAAGGTTCGTTAGGACACTTACTGGCATCCGAATTACTAATTATAAATTCAGCACTTGTTATTTTCATCTTCTTTAAAAACTGAAATTCCCCATGTAGGGGAATTATTATATGTTATTTTTGTCTAACCAATGTAAAAGCAGTCTGTTAAACTCTTCTGGGTGCTCCATCATGGCAGCATGGCCACATTTGTCTATCCAGAATAATTCAGAATTAGGCAATAATTTATCAAATTCTTCTGCTACTTCAGGTGGTGTAACTTTGTCGTTCTTACCCCAAATAATACAAGTAGGAGTTTGCATTTTTGGTAAATCTTTTGCCATATTATGACGAATAGCGCTTTTAGCAATAGTAAGTGTTTTAATCAATTTGATTCGATCATTAACTGTTGCAAAAACTTCATCTACAATTTCTTTAGTAGCAATTTTTGGATCATAGAATACATCTTCGCTTTTCTTTTTGATGTATTCATAGTCACCTCTTTTGGGATAACTTTCACCCATGCCACTTTCGTATAATCCTGAACTACCAGTAATTACTAATCCTTTCATTAATTCAGGGTACATTTTTGCATGATATAACGCAATATGTCCACCAAGAGAGTTTCCTAATAAAACGACTTTCTCAAAACCTTTGTAAATAATAAAATCTTTCACAAATTTTGAAAATGCTTTTACATTAGTCTTTAAGATGTTTTGAGTGTATAATGGAAGCTCTGGAATGACAACTTTATATCCTTTTGTAGGAAAAAAATCAGCCACCGCTTCAAAGTTACTTAAACCACCCATTAATCCGTGTAAAACAATTATTGGTGTTCCCTCTCCAGATTCAAAATAGGTATACTTACTTTCTTTCTTTAACATAAAATGAATTTCAAATTTATTTCTGAAATTTTGACAAATATAAGATTTTATATAGGAATTAAAAGCAATTGGAAAAACTATTTAAAAAGCCTAATTTGTTTTGTTGTTTCTGTTGTTAAGTTTTTAGTTTTCAACATTTTTCGTTGTTTTTTTATGGTTTTTTTATAGAATTTGAATTGTTTTTTTGGAATATTATTTCACTAAAAAAGAATACAGAGTACTTAATTTAATAGTAAACTGTTCGTTTTGAATGTTTTTGTTTGAAATATTGAAGTGGAAAACTTATTAACAAAGTGGTACTTTGTGGTAAAAAGTGGTAATTTTTTTTTAAATTTGTCCATAATCTATTAAAAATGGATCATTGACGTCGTTTATTGGTACATATGAATGCAAGGTAGATGCTAAAGGAAGATTGATGCTGCCTACTTCTCTAAAGAAACAATTTAGTTCTTTAGAGGATGGTTTTGTATTGAAAAGATCTGTCTTTCAGCCTTGTTTAGAATTGTATCCTATGTTTGAATGGAATAAAATGATGCAAAAAATTAATAAACTGAACCGTTTTGTAAAGAAAAATAATGATTTTATTCGTCGTTTTACTGCGGGAGTAAAAATGGTAGAGATTGATAATAACGGAAGATTATTAATTCCAAAAGATTTGGTTGTTTTTGCTAAAATTGACAAAGATATTGTGTTGTCTTCAGCGGTAAATATTGTGGAAATTTGGGACAAAGACTTGTATGAAAATGTAATAGAAAATGCTGCTGATGATTTTGCAGCTTTAGCGGAAGAAGTTATGGGTAATTTAAATGATGATGAAGATGGAATATCATAATCCTGTATTATTGAAAGAAACAGTGGATGGTCTTAATGTAAAACCAGATGGGGTATATGTGGACGTAACTTTTGGTGGTGGTGGTCACTCAAGAGAGATTATGTCTCGATTGGGCGAAAAAGGAAGATTGATAGCTTTTGATCAAGATGAAGATGCTTTGCGTAATGCTATTGATGATAATCGTTTTCTATTGATAAATGAGAATTTTAGAAATATTAAAAGATTTTTACGCTTTCATGGAATAAAAAAAGTAGATGGGGTTTTGGCAGATTTAGGTGTTTCGTCTCATCAATTTGATGTAGCTGAAAGAGGTTTTTCTACTCGATTTGATGCTGAGTTGGATATGAGAATGAATCAAAAAGGAGAGATTAGTGCCTATCATGTAGTTAATGAATATGAGGAACAGGAATTAAAACGTGTCTTTTTAGAGTTTGGTGAGTTGAAAAATGGTGGTGCTATGGCCAATGTAATTGTTTCAGCAAGAAAGGATAAGCAAATTAAAGATTCAGAACATTTAAAATTAGTATTGGCTAAGTTTTTACCTCCACATAAAAGTAATAAGATTTTAGCACAAATATACCAGGCCATTCGGATAGAGGTCAATCAGGAGATGGAGGTTCTAAAAGAATTTTTGGAACAATCACTTGAGATATTAGAAGTTGGAGGAAGAATGAGTGTTATTTCTTATCATTCATTAGAAGATAGATTAGTAAAAAGATTTTTTAGAAATGGTTTGTTTGAAGGAGAGCCTGAAAGAGATTTTTTTGGAAACTATGAAGTTCCGTTTAAAATCATTGAAAAATTAATTGTTCCTGATGCTAATGAAATAGCAAGTAACAATAGAGCTAGAAGCGCAAAGTTAAGAGTAGCAGAAAAAAAGTAAAATAATAGAAAATGAAAAAAAGTATTTACAGTTTACTAAAAGCAAAATTTCTGGTAAGCGATGATGCTTTAAAGAATTGGAAATTTATTGTTTTCTTAATTTTTCTTGCGATGATTATGATTGCAAACAATCACAGATATGATGCTAAAAATTACAAAATCACCGAATTGACAAATAAGGTTAAAGAGTTGCGTTCGGAATTTGTAGATAGACGTTCAGAATTAATGAAATTAAAAATGGAGTCGACTGTTGCTAAGAAAATGGAAAAAAGAGCCATTTTTCCAGCTAATGTTCCCCCAACAAAGATTATTGTTAAAAATAAAAAAGAAGAAGAGAAAAGTTTTATAGACAAACTGAAAATATGGCAGTAAAGAACAAAAATAGTAACTACCGTATGTATTTAGTAGCTTTCACAATGTTTGTGATGGCTGTTTTGGTTATGATAAAACTTAACAATATTCAATGGTTAGAAGGGGATTATTATCGTAAACTAGCTAAAGAACGAACGGTTAAAAATTTTGTGATTCCAGCAAATAAAGGGAATGTATATTCTGCAGATGGTAGTTTGTTGGCTACTTCTATTCCTGAATATACTATTCGTTTTGATGCATTATCTCCTTCTAAAGAAAGTTTTCAGGAAAACATAAAACCATTAAGCGACTCTTTATCTGTCATGTTTGGGAAACCTACAGGATATTATCAGTCAGCATTACAAAAGGCACGATCGAATCAGAATAGGTATTATTTAATTGCAAGTAAATTAAGTTATACAGATTACATGAGAATAAAAAGTTTTCCATTATTTAACAAAGGACCTTACCGAGGAGGTATTATTGTGGAACAAAAAACGGTTAGAGAACATCCAATTGGTTTGATTGCGCAAAGAACTATCGGTTATGAAAGAGCTGATAATGATGGAAAAGGATTGGAGTATGCATTTAAAGAGTATATTAATGGGAAGAATGGGCATCGCATGATGCAGAAAATTGCCAAAAATCAATGGAAGCCTATTAACGATAATAATGAATTAGAACCCCAAGATGGTTATGATATTGTTTCTACTATAGACGTATATATTCAAGATATAGCTCATCATGCATTATTAAAACAATTAGAATACTATCAAGCAGATCATGGCTGTGTGGTTGTTATGGAAACCAAAACAGGTGAAATAAAAGCAATATCAAATTTAGGTAGGGCTAATAATGGGTCGTATTATGAAACGCAAAATTATGCGGTAGCAGAATCTCATGAACCAGGTTCTACGTTTAAATTGTTTGATTTAATTGCTCTACTTGAAGATGAAAAAGTTGATACAAGCAAAGTATATGATACTCATGATGGTGTAGTTGAATATTATAAAAGAAAAGTAAGAGATTCACGCACGGGAGGTTATGGTAAAATTTCATTGGCTCGTGGTTTTGAAGTTTCTTCCAATACAGTTTTAGTTCAAGCTGTGTACGATAATTATAAAGATAATCCAAAGCAATTTGTGGATAGAATTAATAGTTATGGTTTAAACAAACCTTTGGGATTGCAAATAATAGGTGAAGGAAAGCCATATGTGCCACAACCAGGCGATAAAAAATGGTATGGTACTACTTTGCCTTGGATGGCTTTTGGATATAATATTTCATTAACACCTTTACAAACTTTAGCCTTGTATAATGCTGTTGCGAATGATGGTGTTATGGTAAAACCTTATTTTGTCAAAGAAATTAAAGAATGGAATAAAACAATTGCAAAATATGATACAGAGATTATCAATCCTAAGATTGCATCAGACGAAACCTTAGATAAGGTTAGAGCTGTATTGGAAAATGTGGTAAAAAAAGGAACTGGGTCAAAGTTATATTCTAAAGATTTCTCTATGGCAGGGAAAACAGGAACAGCTCAAGCAAACTATCGCGACAAATCAAAATTACACTATGTGTCGTCTTTTGCAGGGTATTTTCCAGCGAATAATCCAAAATATTCTTGTATAGTAATCGTGCATAAGCCTAATGTTTCTGCAGGATATTATGGAGCAGATGTTGCTGGACCAGTTTTTAAGAGAATTGCTCAAAAAATCTATACTGATTCTCCACCCACAAATCATATTCAAGATTTAGAAAAGAAAATTGCAATTACGGAACAAACCTATAACACGTATTATAAAAAAGTAGATAAGGAAGATACTTCAATACCTAATTTAAAAGGCATGGACGGGATGGATGCAATCGCATTATTAGAGAATTTAGGTATAAAAGTAAATGTTAGAGGTATTGGAAGAGTTACTTTTCAATCTATTGAGCCAGGAAAAAAAATCGAAAAAAATCAAATTATAACATTGGAGTTGTCATGAAAGTCTTAAAAGACATATTATATAAAGTAAGTATTGAAGCTGTCAAAGGAGCTACAGATGTCGTGGTCAATAAAATAGAATTTGATTCTAGAAAGATAGAATTAAATGATGTTTTTGTAGCTATTCGAGGAGCAGTTTCTGATGGGCATAACTTTATAGATAAAGCATTAAGTCAAGGAGCAAGTGTTGTTATTTGTGAAGATTTTCCTGAAGTTATTGTGAATGGCGTAACTTATATTAAAGTGGCAAATTCAAACGAAGCATTAGCTTTTATAGCGGCTAACTATTTTGAAAATCCTGCTGCAAAAATCAAACTAGTAGGTGTTACAGGAACCAACGGTAAAACAACCATTGCTTCTTTGTTATATCAATTATTTAAAAATGCTGGGTATAAAGTAGGATTGCTTTCCACTGTGAAAATTTTAGTAGATGAGATAGTACATAAAGCTACGCACACCACACCAGATTCTTTAACTATCAATTATTATTTAAATGAAATGGTTGAAACAGGGTGTGAGTTTTGTTTTATGGAGGTAAGTTCTCATGGTATTCATCAAAAAAGAACAGAAGGACTTCAGTTTAAAGGAGGTATTTTTAGTAATTTATCTCATGATCATTTAGATTATCATAAGACATTTGCAGAATATAGAGATGTAAAAAAGAAGTTTTTTGATGGATTGCCAAAAACCGCTTTTGCTATCTCAAACATTGACGATAAAAATGGAACGATAATGTTTCAGAATACCAAAGCGAAAAAGGTTACTTATGCTTTAAAGTCATATGCTGATTATAAAGCCCAAATTTTAGAGAATCAATTTACGGGGCTATTGCTGAAAATTAATAACAATGAAGTATGGACAAAACTAATAGGTTCTTTTAACGCCTATAATCTATTGGCTATTTATGCTACCGCTGTAGAATTAGGCATGGAAGAACAAGAAGCATTGCGTTTACTTTCCGATTTAGAAAGTGTATCTGGAAGATTTCAATATATAGTTTCTGACTCCAAAATTACTGCCATTGTAGATTATGCGCACACACCAGATGCATTAGAGAATGTATTACGTACCATAGAAGATATTCGTACAAAAAACGAACAATTAATAACGGTTATCGGTTGTGGAGGTGATAGAGATAAAACGAAAAGACCTATTATGGCTCAAATTGCATCTGAATTAAGCACGAAAGCCATTTTTACTTCAGATAATCCAAGAACAGAGAATCCTGCAGTGATTATTGAAGAAATGGAGAAAGGGGTGGAACCTCAAAATTTTAAAAAGACACTTTCTATTTTAGATAGAAAACAAGCTATTAAAACAGCTTGTCAGTTAGCAATGGCAAATGATATTATTTTAATAGCAGGTAAAGGACATGAAACCTATCAAGAAATTAATGGTGTGCGTCATGATTTTGATGATTTAAAAATAGTAAAAGAATTATTAGAACAATTAGGAAAGTAAATTTTAATAAGGGAATTTAAAAATAAAAATATGTTATACTACATTTTTCAATATTTAGATCGTACAGTGGATTTTCCAGGCGCTGGAGTTTTTCAATATATTACTTTTCGTTCGGCTTTTGCTTTTATTTTATCCTTACTTATTGCGGCCATTTATGGAAAAAAAATCATCAATTTTTTAAGAAAACAACAAGTTGGAGAAACAGTAAGGGATTTAGGTTTGGAAGGTCAAAGTCAAAAAGCGGGTACACCTACTATGGGGGGAATCATTATCATTATGGCTACTTTAATACCAGTGCTTTTATTGGCTAAACTTGAAAATATATATATCATTTTATTAGTTATTACAACTCTTTGGATGGGAACAATCGGTTTTATTGACGATTATATTAAAGTATTCAAGAAAGACAAGCAAGGTTTAAAAGGTGTTTTTAAAGTGTTTGGACAAGTTGGATTGGGGTTAATCGTAGGTTCAGTATTGTATTTGCATCCAAATGTAACTATTAGGAAGGATACTATTGGAGAACGTGTGAAAATTGAAAATATTAATCCTACTAGCTTACACGAAAAATCGACAGCTACTACAATCCCTTTTTTAAAGAATAATGAATTTGATTATGCGGAAGTACTTTCTTTTATGGGAGATGGTTATGAAAATTGGGCTTGGTTAATTTTTATCCCAATGGTGGTTATTATTATAACTGCGGTTTCTAATGGTGCTAATTTAACCGATGGAATCGATGGTTTAGCAGCAGGAACTTCCGCCATATCAGTACTCACTTTAGGAATTTTTGCATTTGTATCTGGAAATATCATTTTTTCTGATTATTTAAATATAATGTACATCCCAAATTCAGGCGAAATGACCATTTTTATAGCTGCTTTTGTAGGAGCTTTGGTTGGTTTTCTTTGGTATAATACCTATCCGGCTCAAGTGTTTATGGGAGATACAGGTAGTTTAACCATAGGAGGTATTATTGCGGTAATTGCTATTGCTATTCGAAAAGAATTAATGATTCCTATTTTGTGTGGTATTTTCTTAGCTGAAAATTTGTCGGTGATGTTGCAGGTAAGTTATTTTAAATACACTAAGAAAAAATATGGAGAAGGGAAGCGCATCTTTTTAATGTCGCCTTTACATCATCATTATCAGAAAAAAGGATTTCATGAAAGTAAAATTGTGACACGTTTCTGGATTGTAGGAATCCTTTTAGCAATATTTTCATTAGTCTCATTAAAACTAAGATAAGATGAAATTAGTTGTTTTAGGAGGAGGGGAAAGCGGTGTTGGAACTGCTATTTTAGGGAAGAAAAAAGGATATGACGTTTTTGTATCTGATTTTGGTACAATTAAAGAAAATTATAAAGAAGTTCTTACAATTAATCAAATTGCTTGGGAAGATGAAAAGCATACTGAGGCCTTAATTTTAGATGCTGATGTTGTTATGAAAAGTCCTGGGATTCCTGAGAAAGCACCTATTGTAAAAAAGTTATTGGCATTAAATATACCTGTAATTTCTGAAATAGAGTTTGCCTATCCGTTTACCAATGCAAAAACTATTGGAATAACAGGGAGTAATGGGAAAACGACCACCACATTGTTAACCTACCACATTTTAAAACAAGGAGGATTAAATGTAGGTTTGGCCGGGAATATTGGAAAGAGTTTTGCTTGGCAAGTAGCAGAAAATAATCATGATTACTATGTATTAGAATTAAGTAGTTTTCAATTAGACGGAATAGTTAATTACAAGCCTGATATTGCAGTAATAACTAATTTAAGTCCAGATCATTTAGATCGTTATGCTTACGATTATAATTTGTACATCGCATCTAAATTTAGAATAACAAAAAATCAAACGGAAAACGATTTTTTAATTGTAGACCATGATGATATAGAAATCAATAAATGGTTTCAAAAGAATAAAACAAAAGCAAAAAAACTTTCTTTTTCTATTTTGAACGAATTAGAAGAAGGTGGATATACAGGAAATAACAATTTGAATAGTAAAATTAATAACGATCTATTTACCATGCCAATCAACGAATTAGCTTTAGAAGGAAAACACAATCTTAAAAATGCCATGGCAGCAACAGCTGTTGCTCAGTTAATGAAAGTAAGAAAACAAACAATAAGAGAAAGTTTAAGTAACTTTCAAGGTGCAGAACATCGTTTGGAAAAAGTGTTAAAAATTCAAAATGTACAATATATTAATGATTCTAAAGCTACGAATGTAAATGCTACTTTTTTTGCATTAGATAGTATGAATACACCTACTGTATGGATTGTAGGTGGAGTAGATAAAGGAAATGATTATGACGAATTAATGTCTTTAGTAAGAGAGAAAGTAAAAGGGATTGTTTGTCTAGGAGTTGATAACCAAAAATTGTTTCAAGCTTTCAACGGAGTAGTAGATGTTATGATTGAAACAACATCTATGGATGAAGCGGTTAAAATTGCACAACGTATGGCAGATAAAGGAGATACTGTTTTGCTTTCTCCATGTTGTGCGAGTTTTGATTTATTTGAAAATTATGAAGATAGAGGTCGTCAATTTAAAAATGCAGTACATAATTTATAACAAAAAATGAAATTATTAGTAGCTAGATTAAGAGGAGATAAAGTAATTTGGGCAATAGTTTTTCTATTAGCTCTAATCTCTTTTTTACCTGTATATAGCGCTAGTACTAATTTAGTATATGTTATAGGAAAAGGTTCTACACTAGGTTATTTAATCAAACACTTAGGGCATCTTTTTTTAGGTTTTGCCATTATCTATTTTGTGCATAAAGTACCTTATCATTATTTTAGAGCGCTTTCTATTTTTGGAATTCCTATAGTAGTTGTTTTATTGTTGTATACTTTAGTACAAGGAACAACTATTGGAGGAGCAAATGCCAGTCGATGGATTCAAATCCCTTTCGTGGGTGTTAGTTTTCAAACATCTACACTAGCTTTTACGGTATTAATGGTCTATGTAGCTCGTTATCTCGCAAAAGTGAGCGATAAAGAATATACTTTTAAAGAATCTTTATTAGAGTTGTGGCTACCAGTCTTCGCTGTATTGGTTTTAATTTTACCTACCAATTTTTCAACAACAGCTTTAATTTTTTCAATGGTATGTATGCTCATATTTGTTGGATATTATCCGTTAAAGTATTTAGGCGCTGTAATAGGGTTAGGAGTAGCAACTTTATTGTTGTTTTTGCTTTTAGCGAAAGCTTTTCCAGCCAATAAACTTTTTAGTAGAGTAAACACTTGGGGAAATAGAATTGAACGCTTCTTAGACGATAAGCCTAATGAAGACGATTATCAAATTGAAAAAGCAAAAATTGCCATCGCATCTGGAGGAATTTATGGTTTAGGACCAGGAAAAAGTGTTCAAAAGAACTTTTTACCACAATCTTCTTCAGATTTTATTTTTGCAATTATAGTTGAAGAATATGGTTTATTAGGAGCATTAGGAATTTTATTCTTGTATTTATTGCTCTTTTTTAGATTTATAATTAATGCACAAAAAGCGCCCACATTATTTGGAAAATTGCTGATAATTGGATTAGGTTTTCCAATCGTGTTTCAAGCATTAATTAATATGGCAGTTGCTGTCGAACTATTGCCAGTAACAGGGCAAACTTTGCCACTAATAAGTAGTGGAGGTACTTCAATTTGGATGACTTGTGTGGCAGTAGGTGTAATTTTAAGTGTGACAAAGAAGGAAGCTGAAGTGGCTTTAGATGAACAGGAAAAACAAAAACGAGAAGAGGCATTGCAGCGAATTATAGATAGAGAGATTGAATTAGAAGATGCAAATACTCATAAAGAGGAAGAAATCAAAAATCCTTTAGAACCTATTTTGAATCAATAGTATGGAAAAGAAATTGAAATTTATTATCAGTGGTGGCGGAACAGGAGGACATATTTATCCTGCAATCGCTATTGCAAACGAATTAAAGTATCGTTTTCATGATGCCGAATTTCTCTTTGTCGGAGCTAAAGATAAAATGGAAATGCAAAAAGTTCCTCAGGCTGGTTATGATATTAAAGGACTTTGGATTTCAGGAATTCAAAGAAAGATTAGTTTGCAAAATCTATTGTTCCCATTTAAGTTGTCATCTAGTTTATGGAAATCATATAGAATCATAAAAAAATTTAAACCAGATGTGGTTATAGGAACAGGAGGTTTTGCTAGTGGAGCTGTTTTAAAAGTGGCTTCTATGTTAGGAATACCTACATTAATTCAGGAACAAAATTCCTTTCCAGGGATTACCAATAAATTGCTTGCAAAAAAAGCAAATGCCATTTGTGTAGCTTATGAAGGTTTAGAAAAATTCTTTCCCAAAGAAAAAATTAAGATAACAGGTAATCCAGTACGTCAGGATTTATTAAATAGCGATGATAAACGTTTAGAGGCGTTAACTTATTTTGAATTGGATAGTACCAAAAGAACCCTACTGGTTTTAGGAGGAAGTTTGGGGGCTAGAAGAATCAACCAGTTAATTGCTCAAGAAATAGATTTCTTGCTAGAATTAGGAGTTCAAATTATATGGCAATGTGGAAAATTATATTTTGAAGAATACAATCATTTTAATACAAAAGAAAATGTACATGTTTTTGCTTTTATAGATAAAATGGACTTTGCATATGCAGCCGCTGATGTTATTATTTCTCGTTCTGGTGCTTCTTCTGTGTCTGAATTGTGTATCGTTGGAAAGCCTACACTGTTTATACCATCACCTAATGTGTCTGAGGATCACCAAACTAAAAACGCACAAGCTATTTTAAATAAAAAAGGAGCAATTTTATTGAAAGAAAAGGATTTGGATACCGATTTTAAGAATATCTTTGCCGACCTTATTTCAAACGATGAAAAACAAGCCAAATTGAGTAAAAAAATACACAAATTGGCCTTGCCAAATGCAACCAATGAAATTGTAGATGAAATAGAAAAATTGCTCTGAAAGCAATAAAAAATCACAAAACAACAACAAATAAAAAAAATGAATCTTAGCCAAATACAAAACATATACTTCATAGGAATCGGAGGAATCGGAATGAGTGCTCTGGCTCGTTATTTTATGAATATAGGAAAAAATGTAGCAGGTTATGATAAAACAAGAACACAACTAACGGATGAATTGGAAGCATTAGGTATGCCTATTCATTTTGAAGACAAACTGGAGTTAATTAATTCCGCATTCTTAAATAAGGAAACAACTTTAGTGGTTATTACACCTGCTGTACCAAAATCACATTTACAATGGAATTATTTTTTAGAAAATGGTTTTGAGGTTAAAAAAAGAGCAGCTGTATTAGGTTTAATTACTAAAGATACATTTTGTTTTGCCATTGCAGGTACACATGGAAAAACAACTACATCTAGTATTTTGGGACATATTTTATTTCAAAGTGGTGTAGATGTAACCGCTTTTCTAGGAGGTATAGTTGAAAATTACAATTCCAATCTTATTGGGGAAGGTAAATCAGTAACAGTAGTTGAAGCAGATGAGTTTGATCGTTCTTTTTTGCATTTGCATCCTAACTTGGCGTGTGTGACTTCCATGGATGCAGATCATTTGGATATTTATGGAGATACAGCAACTATTGAGGCCTCTTTCCTAGAGTTTGCACATAAAGTTTCAGCTTCACAATTATTTGTAGCCAAAGGTTTGTCTTTGGAAGGAAATACTATAGGTATACAAGAAGAAGCTACTTTTTCTGCTCAAAATATTCGCATCGAAAATGGTTTTTATGTTTTTGATGTAAAAACGAATAATGAATTGATTACGAATGTTAAATTTGGATTACCAGGACACCATAATTTATCCAATGCTTTAATTGCTTTTGCCATGGCTAAAAACTATGGTGTTGAAAACCAAAAAATTATTGAGGCTTTGGCTTCTTTTAAAGGAGTAAGAAGGCGTTTTTCTTTTCAAATACGAACAGAAAAATTAGTTTATATAGATGATTATGCACATCATCCTACAGAAATAAATGCAGTGCATCAAGCGGTAAGGGAATTGTATCCTAATAAGAAAATTGTCGCAGCTTTTCAACCGCATTTGTTTTCAAGAACAAATGATTTTATTGATGGATTTGCAACTAGTTTATCTCAGTTTGATGAAATTGTATTATTGGATATTTATCCAGCAAGAGAGTTGCCTATGGAAGGGGTTACTTCGGAATGGTTGCTTGGTAAAATAACCAATAAAAACAAGCGTTTAGTAACTAAAGAAACTTTAGTAGAAACTTTAGTAGAAACTTCTGCAGATGTATATGTAACTATCGGAGCAGGAGATATAGGAGAGATGGTCAAAGACATAAAAAAAGCGTTACATGAAAAATATTAATTGGCAAAATATACGGTTAATAGTAATACTATTTGTAATGGTGTTTTTGTACTCTTTTTCTACGCATAGAAATGCTAAAAGAGCGGTTAAAAACATTACCATTTCTTTTTATGGAGGAGAGGAGAATTTGTTCATAACTCACGAAATGGTTAATAACTTGTTGAAACAAAATTTGGGAGGTACATTAACAATTAAAAAAGAAGAGGTAGATTTGAAGTCTTTAGAAACTGCTCTTAATAATCACAAGATGATTGAAAAATGTGAAATTTTTTCAACTATAGATGGTTCTCTAAATGCAAACATTACACAAAAGACCCCAATTGTACGATATGTATCAGGAAATACAATGTATTATCTTGATAATAAAGGCTATAAAATACCTTTGTCTGAAAATTTTTCTGCAAGGGTTCCTATTATTATGGGAACTTTAGAAGAGAAAGACATGGGTAAATATATGATATTGTGTAACGAAATTTATAAAGATGATTTCTTGAAAAAGAATATCACTGGAATAAAGATTTTGCCATCTGGTAACGTTATAATGACAAACAGAAATTATGATTATAAAATAATTTTTGGGAAACCAGTGTATGTTGAAAAAAAACTAAAGAATTATAAAGCTTTTTTTCAGCATGCTGTGAAAGATACATTGATTAAGAATTATAAAGAAGTAAACGTTATGTTTACTGAGCAAGTAGTTTGTAAGAAATAGAAGTGAATTATGAACAAAGATAATATTGCAGTAGGGTTAGATATCGGAACTACAAAAATTGTAGTAATGATTGGAAAAAAAAATGAATACGGAAAACTGGAAATTCTAGGAGTAGGAAAATCCAAAAGTTTGGGTGTTCATAGAGGGGTTGTGAACAATATTACACAAACAATTCAGTCTATTCAACAAGCTATTTTAGAAGCAGAAAGCGATTCAGGATATAAAATAAACGATGTAGTTGTAGGTATAGCAGGACAACACATACGTAGTATTCAGCATAGTGATTATATCAGTAGACCTAATGCTGAGGAAGTAATAAACGATATCGATATCGATGCCTTAATTGGTCAAGTTCACAAATTAGCCATGTTGCCTGGAGAAGAAATTATTCACGTTTTACCACAGGAGTTTAAAGTAGATGGTCAAGGCGAAATTAAAGAGCCAATCGGAATGTATGGCGGGCGATTAGAATCGAGTTTTCATGTTGTAGTAGGACAGGCTGCTTCTATTCGCAATTTAGGGCGATGTGTAAAAAGTGCTGGACTAGAATTATCGGGACTTACTTTAGAACCATTGGCTTCGGCTGATGCAGTGTTAAGTCAAGAAGAAAAAGAGGCAGGTGTTGCTTTAATTGATATCGGAGGTGGAACTACCGATTTAGCTATTTTTAAAGATGGCATTATTCGTCATACAGCAGTTATTCCCTTTGGAGGGAACGTAATAACGGAAGATATCAAAGAAGGTTGCTCTATTATAGAAAAGCAAGCCGAATTATTAAAGGTACGATTTGGTTCAGCATGGCCTGGAGAAAATAAAGATAACGAAATTGTTTCTATTCCAGGATTAAGAGGAAGAGAACCAAAGGAAATTTCGTTAAAAAACTTGTCTAAAATTATTCACGCTCGTGTCGTAGAAATAGTGGAACAAGTTTATGCAGAAATTAAATTGTATGGTCATGAAGACCCTAAAAGAAAATTAATTGCTGGTATTGTATTAACAGGAGGCGGTTCTCAGTTACAACATATCAAACAATTAGTGGAATATATAACAGGAATGGATACAAGGATAGGATATCCAAACGAACATTTAGCAGGTAATTCTGATGAAGAATTATCTAGTCCGTTATATGCAACAGCAGTTGGTTTAGTTATGAATAGTATTCGAAACAATACGAAGAGTGCTACACCATTAGTTGAGATGAAAAAAGAAGAGCCTGTTTTCGAACCAAAAAATGTGGTGGAAACAATCGAAGAACAGGAAGAAGAACAAGTAGAAAAAATAGAAACAACTGAAAACAAAATCAAAAAATCTTTTTTTGATAAGTATATAGAAAAAATTAAAGAGTTTTTAGATAACGCAGAATAAAAAGTACAACTATGGAAGATTTTAAAAGCATATCATTCGATTTACCGAAAAACCAATCCAACGTTATCAAAGTTATTGGAGTAGGAGGAGGTGGTAGTAATGCCATCAACCACATGTTTAAGCAAGGAATAAAAGGAGTAGATTTTATTGTTTGTAATACTGATTCACAAGCACTAGAAAATAGTGGTGTACCAAATAAAATTCAGTTAGGAGTTAGTTTAACTGAAGGTCTTGGTGCTGGAGCTAACCCAGAAGTAGGGCAGCAATCTGCATTAGAAAGTATCCAAGACATTGAAAAAATGCTGGATACTAACACAAAAATGCTATTTATAACTGCTGGTATGGGTGGTGGTACTGGTACCGGTGCTGCACCAGTAATAGCCCAGTTAGCTAAAGAAAGAGATATTTTAACAGTAGGAATTGTTACCATTCCTTTTCAGTTTGAAGGAAAAGTACGTTCAGAACAAGCTATGTTAGGTGTAGAAAGACTACGCAAACAAGTAGATTCGCTTATTGTAATTAATAATAACAAATTAAGAGAAGTATATGGTAATCTTGGCTTTAAAGCCGGATTTTCTAAAGCAGACGAAGTATTAGCCACAGCAGCAAGAGGTATTGCAGAAGTTATTACTCACCACTATACTCAAAATATCGATTTAAAAGATGCTAAAACAGTATTAGCAGATAGTGGTACAGCAATTATGGGTTCTGCTATGGCTTCAGGAGAAGACAGAGCCAAAGAAGCTATTATGAGCGCTTTAGATTCACCATTATTAAACGATAACAAAATTACAGGTGCTAAAAATGTATTATTGTTAATTGTTTCAGGAACATCTGAAATTACCATTGATGAAATTGGTGAAATCAACGATTACATTCAAACTGAAGCAGGTTTCAATGCAAACATCATTATGGGTGTGGGTGAAGATGAAACATTAGGAGATGCTGTAGCTGTTACTATTATTGCAACAGGTTTTAATATAGAACAACAAGCAGAAATTGTAAATTCGGAGCCTAAAAAAATTATTCACTCATTAGAAGACGATCAAAAAATTGTGCACGATTTAACTAGTAAAACCATTGCAAATATGGTAGTTAATGATCCAGTTTTTGAAACTAATGCTCCTAAGGAAGAAGAAAAAAAACCTATTGCAGAAACAAAAGCAACAGATAAAATTGTTTTCAATTTAGAAGAAGAGGAAGTAGCAGAAAAAGAAGTTCAGTTTGAAATTCAGAACGTAACTCCTGCTATGGATTTAGTTCCTACCACTGAGTGGATAAAAGATTTAGATGTTACTTTTGAGGTAGTATCTCCAAAAGAAAATATGGTAAATCCTGTTTTCGAGATTATTACTCCTCAAATTAAAAATATGGAAGTAGTAGATCCTGAAGTTGTTGTGAAAGAAGATAAATTCTCTTTTTCACTGGATTTATTTGCTAATGAAACGATTGAAGAAACTCCTAAAAAGACCTTTCAATTAACAGAAGAAACCAAACAAATGGAAGTAAAAGATCCTATTAATGTGGTTCCTGTTACTGAAGTAAATAAAGAAGGAGTTATTAAATATTCATTAGAGGATTACTTGCAAAAAGAAGATGAATTATTATCATCTAAGCCTGTAGCCGAAGTAAATGAACCCGTTGATGAAGAATTAAATTTTGCCGTTAAAAAAACAGAACCAGTAGTAGAAAAAACACCACAACTGGAAAATGAATCTCCTTTCGAAATGACGATTGAAGAAACATTAAAAGCACGTTCTGAAGAGCGCAAACGCAAAATGAAAGAGTTCAACTATAAGTTCAATAATAGTACAACTTATATCGATGAAATCGAGAAGCAACCAGCATATAAGAGAATGGGAATTGATGTAACATCTGCACCAACCGATTCTAATGCTAAATCAAGAATGTCTTTGGGGACAGATAGCAATGATGATTTACAATTGCGATCAAATAATTCATTCTTGCATGACAATGTAGATTAAAATCTGCTATAACTAACCTAACCTTAGTCCCGAGAAGTAACATTTTCGGGATTTTTTTTACTATTTTTGCACATAATTTTTTAGGACCTATTTCCAGCTATTCGTTCTATCTTTTATTGCAAAAAATAGTAAAATGGGTAAAAAAAATAGCCATTTTTGCAATAAAAGGATGCCACTTCTATCTGGGGTACAAAGAGAAAATAGTTCAGAAATAGAATTAAATAATACTAACTTAATTAAAAAGATACTAATTTAATACGTATAAAAACATGAGTTTAGAAGCAAAAATCATGGATCAAATGAAAGAAGCCATGAAAGCAAAAGATGCTGTAGCATTAGAAGCCTTAAGAGCCATTAAAGCAGCCATTATTTTAGCTAAAACAGAGGCAGGAGCATCAGAAGGATTGTCTGAAGCAGATGAAATTAAATTATTGCAACGTTTGGTTAAAATGCGTAAAGACAGTGCAGAAATTTACACAAGCCAAGGACGTGCAGATTTAGCCGAACCAGAATTAGCACAAATTGCAGTTATTGAAAAGTTTTTACCAGCACAGTTATCTGAAGCAGAAATTGAAGCTATAGTGTCTAAAATTATATCGGAAACAGGAGCAAACGGAATTGCTTCCATGGGAAAAGTAATGGGCTTAGCTTCAGCACAAATTGGTGGACAAGCTGAAGGAAAAGTAATTTCTGGAATTGTAAAGAAATTATTGGTATAATTCTTTTACTTTCAAATTATATATATAGGTATAAAGTACTGTTTCAAATAGTATTTTATACCTTTTATATTTTTAAAGAAGCATGGCCTGTTATCTTTATGAAACTTTTTTGTCAGTTCGAGTGTTTTTCGTTAGAAAAATATATCGAGAATAAGAAAAATGACTATTAAAGCAGGTCTCGATACAATTTTGTTCTATTTATTTTACATAAATACTCGAACTAACGTTTTTAAGAAGGAAATTAAACAATTTTAAAAGATGATTCTGAGCGTCGTTCCTTTAGTAGTACTATCAATATAAATAGAGCCTTTAATCATTTTGGTACGAGATAAAATATTTTTTAAACCAATGCCTAGCTTTTGTGATGTATTCTCATTTTCATTAATTAAAGTAGTCATAGAAAGTTCTTTTGAACCCACTCCATTGTCTTTAATGAGTAATACATAATTCTTTTTTTCTTTTCCTAGTATTATTTTTACCTGACTTGCTTTGGCATGCTTTATAATGTTAGAAAGCGATTCCTGTATAATGCGATAAACTGAAATAGCAATGTTTTCTTCAATGGTATCTGGAAAATCATACTCAAAGTTAAAATGAATGGTACTACTATCTTCTATTTTTTGTATCATTTCTTTTATAGCAGGTACTAACCCTTTCTTGATAAAAGCATTGGGCATCATATTATGAGAAATAGTTCTAATTTCTTCATATGTTTCGTCAATAATATGAACTAGTTTTTGGTTAGATTTATCTTCTAGATTCAGACTGTTGGAACACATCATTTTTATGGCACAAATATTTTGCCCTAAACTGTCGTGTAAATCTTTTGCAATTCGAATTCGTTCTTTTTCTTGAGCGTCTATTACCGATTGAAAACGTAAATTTTCAGCTTTAATTACTATTTTTTTTGTCTTAAATTGATACCAAAGGAATAGCGATAAAATGGAAAACAGGAAAAGTAAAGAAAAGTAAAATAAGATAAATTTTCTCTTTAAATCGCTTTTGTAAATTAGATTTTCTTTTTCATGATTCTCTTTTATTAAGGTATTAATTTTTTTTTCTTTTTCAATACTTTCATATAAAGAAGTATACTTTATTAAATAACGTTGCGCTTCTTTTTTGTCAATTTCTTCTTTTAAATTAAGGTATACTCTTAAATTTTTTAACGCTAAGTCATAATCACCTATTTTTTCATATACGCTAGCTTTAAAAAAGAGATATTCACTTTGTTCTTTTAAGTTATTTTCAAAAGGATATTCCCGAGTTAAAGCAAGGTATTTTAATGCGTTTTCTTTATCGTTTAATAAAGCATACAATTCGGCTCCTAATTTATTAATTCGCCAAGTTTTATAATCGTGAAAAGATGAAGAATCGTTTGCTACAGCTCGATACGCTTTCTTAAAAAAGTAAGTTGCAGAATCATATTTTTTGAGATGAATGTATACATTGGCTTCTTCTTCAAGGAAATAGGAATAGGAATTTTGATAGCCATTAGAGCTTATTTCTACTCCTTTCTTAGTGTAATATAGCACATTTTTGTAATCTTTTATGGCTTTATAATAGTCGATAAAGGTTGATATCGCATTAATAGATTGCGCACTATCTTTAGATTGTATGCTTTTAGCATAACTATTTGTAGCAATTTCAAGAGCAGAATCGTATTTTTTGAGATTCAAATACATTTTAAAGGCTAATAAATCCAGATTAAAAAGTAAGTTTGATTGTTTTGTTTTACTAAATTCTTGTTTGGCAAGTTCGTAATATTTTGTAGCTGAGGGAATGTCGTATTCGATCATGCCTATGTAGCATAATTGTTTGTACAATTTGCCCTTTATTTCAGGATTGTTATTTTGTTTGATTTTTGGAATTGCAGCTAGTAATATTTTTTTAGCTTCGTCATTATAGCTGTAATGTAAATAGGATAAACTTAGTTTATAATAGATATCTAATTGCGTGTTTGTATCAAATAAAAGAACATTTTTTAACACTGTTTCACTCAAAGTATTCGCCTCTACAATGTGTTTTTCTTTTATTAAATGACTAATTGAGTCAATGTCTAAATACAAGGTGCTTTTATCGACGTTCGTTTGGGATAAACCAGAAAAAAAGGAGAGAATAATCAACCAAAAAAATAATTTCTTCATACAATTTAGAATTATAGAATCTTGTTTACTAAATGGTCGTGAAGCAGCTTTTTTCTAGTGTAACAATTCAAAAGCATCATACAGTTGCTTTATCAATTTGAAAAGAATAAATATATAGCTTTTTTAGAGAGAACCATAAAATAATACCAAAGCTTTTGCATAAAATCAATATTATTTTTGAAAGTGGGTACTATTAAAAAAGGGCTGTTAAAAGATATCTTTTAAACAGCCCTTTTATACTATTTTTTATTATTATGGATACAGCGTTATTGTTCCGTTTGCAACCACATTACTTCCTAAACCAGAGAAGCTTACTGTGAAGTTACTACTATTGAAACTTAAGGAGCCTACAGGAGTACAAAGTCCTAAAGCGTACTGTATTTTACCATACGAACCACTATTTTTAACTGTTTTACTCTCGCTTTTAGCTTTACCAAGAGAAATGTATCCCCAATCAGAACGATCTGTACTACTTACTGTTGAACCTGAATAGTAGATGGTTATTTTAGCACCCATTTCACCTCTTTTAGAACCCCAAAGCCAGTTTGCTGTCCAAGTTAAACTTCTCCATTTAGATGCTAATTTAGATTGTGAATCTGTCGTATTACTTTCTTCAATTTGTGGTTTTTCCATGATGATTAAACCACCCATTACATTATCCCAAACGATACCGTCGTTTCTATAAAAACATAAAGATTTTACTTTTTGATTTTTGATATTCCAAGTAATTTCAAGGATTTGATCATTTACTTTTACTTCATTATTAATTACCTCTGTTATGTTTTTCTGAATATCTAATAACGCACTTCCAGTATATAAATTTTTTAATTTTCCAGCGCTTACTGATGTAGGTTGTGTAATGTCTCCTGTAGCCACAACTGTTTCTGGGCTAGATACAATTTCTTTAGATAAATTTAAAGCCTCAGTACTTTCGATTGTTCCTAAAACTGTAATTCCAACAATTTCGATGTTTTTATCGGTGTATTGTAAAAG
Organism: Flavobacterium sp. J27; assembly: GCF_004303025.1. GTDB lineage: Bacteria > Bacteroidota > Bacteroidia > Flavobacteriales > Flavobacteriaceae > Flavobacterium. The sequence goes on from NZ_PJQW01000007.1 coordinate 173,519, forward strand.
ATTGGCTTTGCTACTAGTAATTTGTTCACTAACTGGTTGTGGTAAATTTTGAGTAGATGGTGGTAACAAAGAAGCTTTTAAATTTTCAATAGAAGCTGTAGTTTGCTCTTGTGCCAAAGTAGTTTCATCATTTTCTTTTTCGCAACTCACCAGAGTTAATACGACTAAAGCTAACACTAAGTTAAGCTTGTTTAAAAAAAGTTTTTTCATGTTAATTATTGTTTATTTGTTTGGTGTAAAATTGAAGCTTTATGACGACAAAAAGAATAGTGTTAAACCATGATTTTGCCTCATGGTTTTCCACTATAAGACCATTTTATGATAGAAATTGATTTTTAAGTTAGTGAACTACTTAAGAATAATTTCTTAACGTTAAGATGTTTTTTTAATCATTATAAATTTGTAAAATCTCTTTGTTTTTCTTGTTAAATTGCCAAAAATCCTATAAAAAATATGAGATATATTTCTTACATTTGAGTAAAGCTTTAGTGCAATAAAAAAATATTTCTTTCTCCTGTAATTACTGCTGTTTTTAATTTAAGATTTAAAATACGTTAATCTCTAAACTATGTATAAAAGAATGTTAAAAACACTATTAGTAGATGATCATATGTTGTTTTTAGACGGTCTAGAATCTATTCTAGAATCTTATGAAGGTCTAATTTTGTTACCACCAGCTACTAGAGGAAAAGAAGCTTTAGAAATTGTTCTAAATAACGAAGTAGATTTTTTAATTACCGATTTAAACCTGCCAGATATTAGTGGTGTAGATTTGGTACTTAAAATAAAGAAAGCGAAACCACAAATTCCTATTTTAGTTTTAAGTATGGATTGCGATAGAAGAGAGGTTAAGAGTATTTTAAATGCAGGTGCAGAAGGTTTTATGTTAAAAATTGCGGGTAAACAAGAGTTGTGTAAGGCCATACATAAAATAATTAATGGAGGAACTTATTATAGTAGTGAAATAACTGCTATTATGATGGAAATTATAAAAAATACATCTGAGAGCAATGTACCTTCAACTTATTTAACAGCGAGAGAGATGGAAATATTAGATTTAATTTGTAAAGAATATTCTAATAAAGAAATTTCAGAAAAATTATTCATTAGTGTAAGTACAATTGAAACCCATAGAAGCAGTATGTTTTGTAAAACAGGTTCAAAAAATGTAGTAGGCTTAGTACGATATGCTGTAGAAAATGCTTTGGTTGCTTGGTAGTTGAAGTTATTACCAAAAAAAAGGAATAAAAACACATTAGATTTATTTTAGCTGAAATAAATTGGTATTTTTGTATTCAAATAAATTGGCTCCGTAGTTCAACTGGATAGAATATCAGATTTCGGCTCTGAGGGTTGGGGGTTCGAATCCCTTCGGGGTCACTTAAAAAAAAGCCTTAAATCGTTGTTTTTAATGGTTTAAGGCTTTTTTGTTTTTTGTTTTAGCCGACATTAGCTAGCAATTAACTTGTTTTATAAAGAACTCGTGCCATACTCTTTATATTTTTTAAATAAGATTCTTAATTTCCATACATTTACAGAATTGAAGTCTATATGAGTAGCTGTAACCTTATGTTTTTTCAAGTTTAACCATATAATTAATTTCTACATTTATAATTAAGATTGGAGAGAAGTTCATTACTGGAAGAATCAGAACCAAATTGTGATATGTTAGTTTGAAAAGCACGGTAAAACATCTTCCTTAAAATAAGGTTCCTGATTTACCCAAAACATATAATTAATTTTTAAAAAATCTTTTGCAAAGGCATGTAACAAAGGAACAAGATTAGTTCTTGTGTTAGAGGCAACATCAGTCTGTTCATTGTAATCGTGATCAGCACCTGTTTTTCCAATATAATTTCCATCCTGAATGGCTATCCCAAGCGGCACGGAAAATTTATTTTCATGCATTTGAGCTAACGCATGATTTAATTGTGCTTTTCTAGTAACCATTAAATCGGGACAGCCAAGGCCTACACCAATTTTTTCCCCATATTCGTAAATACTTTTTAAATATTCTTTATCATTAAAAGGAAGCCATTCTCCAGGTATAAAATTTGCATATATCATGGTTGTAGAAATTGGAAACGCCTTTTTGAGAGCCAACATATTATTTTTTAAGCCCTGTACATATCCTTCTTCTGTGAAACTAGAATCATTTTCATAGCTTACACCAATAGCAGTTTCCTGAAGGTTAATACCTTCAATTCTACTGTCTAATTTATTGCCCAAAGCCATAATTAGTAAAGCAAAACGTTCCTGAACCTTTATATTCCATCTTTTAGCTGTCCATCCTTCAGGTTTCCCGTTATCATCATATTGTAAAACTGCTCCGTTATCATATTCTCGGGTAGTTAAATAATTAGGTACAGCGTTATAATCTGTGTTAAAGGTTGCATCCTGTAACTGTATAAAAAGTTTTTTCTTGTATTTTTCTAAATAAGCTATATCTTCTTCAATTCTAGTAAAATCATATTGTCCCTTTTCAGGTTCCAAGTCTTTCCAAGCGTACATAATCTGTGCGCCTTCAAATCTTGGATGGAAGAGTAATGGATGATTAATGATAGATTCCCTATCCTGAGCAAAATAAACAAAATGATGTATACTATCCTTAAGGACAGGGCAAGTGGTACTCCAATATTTTTTATGAGCATCCTTATACTTTTCAGAAGTATTTTGCCATTTTTGTGCATTTACTATTATAGTGAAAAATGACATGCACGTCATACAAATACTTTTTGATAGATTTTTTCTCATTTAATTATATAATAAATAGGTTAGACATAAAACACAATTTTTCTGCGTTTTCTTAAAAAAAAATCAAAGTTATTTTTTTTATTGGATATATCAATTATATTTGTGTCAAATATATTCATTATGGATTTTGTAACCCCTACTAAAACTGTTTTATATACCATAGAAAAAACAATTAAAGAATATCGAAAGTTCGCCCAGATAAATATTTCTAAAAAAGTTAGTAATATAACTATAGATCAGGCACTGGTACTTTTACTTATCAATGAAAATCCTGACTCCAACCAAAAAGAATTAGCCCACCTGATTTTTAAAGATTACGCTTCAATGACAAGAATAATCGAATTACTTGTTAAACGGGGATATTTAGAAAGAACCACAAATGTGACAGATAGGAGAAGGCATAATTTAATCTTAACAAAAAAGGGTAAGCATACTATTGAGGTTATAACCCCAATTATTGAAAGTAATAGGAAGGAAGCGCTAGCTGGATTATTGGAAAAACAAATAGCAGAATTGCATAATACACTACATATGATTATTAATAACTGTACAAAACCTGCCCAATGAAAAAACTAATTATAATCTTCGCAATTATTGTTTTCTCTTATTGCACCCCGAAAAAAGAAAACAGAAATCCAACAGATAAAATAACTGAAATTGAAAATTACCTTGAAGCATTAAATAAAAAGGAGATTTTTAGTGGGGCTGTTTTAATAGCGAAAAACGATTCTGTTATTTTCCAAAAAGCATATGGTTATGCCAATCTTAACCATAAAATCCCTAATAGTTTAAACACAAAATTCAACATTGCTTCTATGGGTAAAATGTTTACCGGAGTAGCCATAATGCAATTAGTGCAGGAAGGAATTTTATCAGTGAATGACAAAGTAGGGAAATTTTTACCAGAATATCCTAATAACTTGGTGAGAGATTCGGTGAGTATTCATCAATTACTTACCCATACAAGTGGGTTGCCAGATTTTATGACACCTGAGTATTATGAATCTTCTAAGGATAAATATAGAAAATTAACAGACTTTTCTCGTCTCTACCAGTCTAAAGAATTGGCATACCCTTCTGGAACTCGATTCGTTTATTGTAACTCCGATTACTTGGTTTTAGGGCTTATTATTGAGAAGGTAACTGGATTGACCTTCGATCAATATCTAGAAAAAAATATTTACGGGAAAGCTGTAATGACCAATACGGGAAATTATATGCGGGATCATGTTATCGAAAATATGGCAGTAGGTTATACGCATTCTAACATTTATCCCGAAAAGTTAATGAACAATATATATGTAAGTACAGTTTCCGGTGGGCCTGCAGGAGGAGAGTATTCAACGTTAAATGATATTTTTAATTTTTCAAAAGGAATAAAAAATAATTTATTTCTTAATCCATACAACACTGAAATTTTAATAACTGGTAAAGTAGACGATAACACCTATGCATATGGATTTACCGATATTAAGACCAACAATCACAGAATAATTGGACATAGCGGAGGGCATTTAGGTGTAGCTTGTGAACTAAGGATGTTTGAAGATATAGGTTATACGGTTATAATTTTAACGAACAGGGATGCTGAAGATGGTTTTTTGGATGCGCGTTACTTTATACAAAAGCAATTAACTGGATCTACGCCGTCTATAGAGAGTTATTATAACACAAAAAGTATCGTAGAATCCATACTTAAAAAACAGGATTCCTTAAAGCAAGAAGTAATTTTAAAGAATCACAATTTAAGGGAAGATATGATAAATGTTGAAGGCTATCATCAGCTTTCTATAGGGAATTATGATATTGCGATAACATTATTTAAACTGGCTACTACAGAATTTCCAGAGTCGTCCAATGCATTTGATAGTTTAGGTGAAGCTTATATGGTATCAGGAGACACACTAAAAGCAATAAAAGCTTATGAAAAGAGCTTATACCTTGATACTTTAAACATCAACGCAACAGAAAAACTTCGAGTATTGAAAACAAAGTAAGGAGATGACAAATAAAAACAATTGTTCTCATCTAACTCCCGATGGGATTTAAATTATAAGAAACAAAATGTTGAAGTATTGATTTTACTTTTATTTTTAATTTCCTAAATGAATAAAAATTAATTACTTTACTATTTATATTTCTTATCTTAATTAATTTCCATGTTTCTATCTGTAAAAAGTAATTTAGCTTCAATTGTTTTTGAAAGATTTCGTTTTTTTATGTCCACTGTAATATAGTAAGTTTATAGTTTTAATTTTACGTAAGGGTATCCATTTCTTGTTGTAAATTTGATATTATATTTGGAGTGTTTTTTTTATTAGGGCTGAGTTTTTTCAATCGATCTATATAAACTTCAATCATAATTTTATCTATATTGGTAGAATCTGGGTCTTGTAGAAGGGCTTTTTTTGCTTTTGATTTTGCAGCAGTATTAATTTTTGTTGCTTCTGATGCACTCCATTCTGTTTTAATATATTCTCTGGCTTCTTGAATAACTTTATTTTGTGGCTTTCGAGGAATTGTTTTTTTCTCTTCTGCTTGTGTTTTTCGCCATTGAGTGGATAAGTTATATAATGGATTGTCCTTAATTTTTCCAGAGTCACTCATTTCGATTTCATTATCGGTATCGGTATCGCTTTTAGGAGACGTTGGGTGATATTCATCTCCTCCTAATCTAGATATTAGAGGAGAACTATTTCCAGGAGGCACAGCTTTCTTTTTAAAATTGTCCAAGTAATTTTTCAATATGTCTCGGTGTTTTTTTAAGTCAGCTATTATTTCTTTATATCTTTCATCTATAGAATGACCATCAGTTGTTAAAACATTTTTTGCTTCTGAACCAGTATATCGTTCTTTTATATACCCTTTAACATTTTCTGTAATTCTTAAGTGTGTTCCTATGGCTTCTATTACAGCAGTTGCAGGATTACTTCTTTTTGATATGGCATCATCTCTAACTTCGTGCATTAAAGCTTGTTTGGAAGTCATCCACTGTTGTTGATACTGATTTTGAAAAGTTCCTGTATGCCCAGAAATTTTTTCAACTAAATCTCCAGCCCATATTATAAACTCTGTTGATAGTCTGATTTGTTCTTGAGCATCCATCCAGTCAAATTCTTTACCATCAAATTTTGCAACAGAATGCATGTCTTTTGGTGGTCGGTAAGAGAGTTCTAAATATTTCATGGTTTCAGAAGTTTTAAAAAGTTCATCTAGCCCTGTTCCTGAAAAAGCACCTGGTGCTTTTTTTGCTTTTACCCGAACTAATTTGTCGATTAAACTTTTTACTGATGCATGCTGTTTATAACCATTAATTAAATCGTCCAATTCTCCTTTAGCTTTTTCATTATCTGTATGACTTAGATCTCTTGCGATTTGTAAAAGGCCTCTTGTTTTAGCATAAAAACTCTTGTTGTTTAACCCTTGCCATTGCTTTTCTAATTTTTTTGAATTGGTATTTTTATGGGGTACACTAGAAATAAATTTAGGTCTAATTCGATCTTCACTAATATCTATTTTTGGACGTTCAACTGATTTTTTTTTGACCGGAGCTGTCATAGCATTATCATGAGCAATTCCTCGATTTATCCTTTCAATAGCTTCTTTAGTATTATTTGAGTTTTCTATTGCATCATCTATGAGGATTTTAAGAATAATTGGGTCAGTTTGATTATTAACATAATGACTTTTTATATGTTCAATTTCATTAGGATCAGTAATTTTTCGTTGTACAATTTTTTTTGTGTTTGAAATATTGGGAAGTAGGGTGTTTTGATTTTGTGTATTAGAAGTTTTTAGTTGTATCGCTTTTTTACCCATTACATCAGCTTCCTTTTCTAATCCTTCGTCATCATTAATATTCACTTTTCCCTTCATTTGTATGGTAGGTTTTACTCTTCCTTGCTTTTGTTGTGCTATATGCCAAGCTTCATGAGGTAAATGTTTTTCTTGTCCAGAAGCTAGATGTATTTCAGAGCCTTGTGCATAAGCATGAGCATTAAGTTGAGCAGGTTTGCTAGAGTTATAATGCACTTTTACATCATCCATAGTATGACCAGAGAGATTTTCTATTCCTGATTTTAATTTATCTGGTAAGCCTGTGTTGTTAGCTTTTTTTTGTAAAACTGTCGATGGACGATTGTCTTGTAATATTATAGATTTTGCTTGAGTTGTTTTATTGTCAAAGTTATTTACTATTGATTGCGTTTGTGTTTTGGCGGTTTTATTTTGAGCATATTCCATAATACTTTTTTTAATCGAATTGATTTTTAGGACCATTTTTTGAGGAATTATCTGAATTAGACATAAGCTTTAAATTGCTAGTATCATTGTAAGCAATTTTTGCGGCTGCCTTAGTTATTTCGCCTTGTTCATCTGGTTCTGCATTGTCATGAAGATATCGTTTCCAGTCTCTTTTATGATCTAATGTAACATATTTTTCTTTTAGTTTTCTATCTCTTTTTCTTGGATAATAATTTCCATCAGAACATTTATATACAGTTACTCCATCATCACGATCTTTTGATTTTACTGACTGTAACATTGTTTCCCAAGTTTCATCAGTAAATCCAGGTCGAGTGCTTCCATCCCATATATTCTTCTTTTTCTGGGAAACTTTATATTTTTTTTTCGGAGGTTCCTCTAAATCAGTAGTTTCGTTATCTTTTCGTTTACCTAAGTTGCTTTTTCTATATAATGCTTGCTGTCTACTTGTTAATTTTGAAAATTCTCTTTTTCTTCTCATTCTAGCACCAATGGAATCATCTTCATCGTTATTTTGCATTTTTTGAATGACAATCTCTTTTTTTTGAATAGTTGTTTCCCTATTGTCATGAAGTATTTTTCCTTCTTTTCCAGCATTATTAGCTACTGCTTGTACAATATTTATTTTATTTTGAGATGTTTCTTTCTGTTTGTTCATAATAAAAAGTGTAACGTTAATTAGAGGTTTTTTTTTTCACAATAGTATTTCGAATAAACTTTCTTAGTTCTAATCGGTTTCCATTAAAAATATCAAAATCAAAATCAGTTTCCTGAAAAGAATAACTGTCAGATCGTTGCCAAATGGTCCAGTCTTTATCCCAAGCAGAAGGGATGTTACTAACTGTTAAATCTTGGGTATATGCGGCTATCCATAAATGATATTTAGCAAAATCATTGGTATTTAAATATTTGTCTCCTGTAGATTTGTTAGTGTAAATCATAGGAATTCTACCCGTAATTTTTTCTACTTCTTCTAAAAAAAGGAGAATGTTTTTTTGAGCTGTTTGCAAATTGCCACAATCTGTGTCCATACTACTGTTTTCGATATCCATCACAGGTGGCAAATGTCCTATGTTTAAAAATTGATTTTCCATAATTACCTTCGCAAAATGTTGTGCTTGATCAATAGGGTCGTATTCACAGAGATAAAAATGATAAGCACCACGTATGACATGTTTTTCTTTGAGAAGTGTACAATTATTTTGATAGGTAGGATCAATATAACTAGTTCCTTCAGTGGCTTTACAAATAACAAAGTACAGCGAGTCTTTTCGCTTATTCAAAGTACTAATTAAATCTCCTTGATAGTGCGAAATATCTAAACCATAGGTTACAGAATCTTTAGTGAGTAAATTCTTAACTAAACTTAATGGTTTGGACACAACAGTACTATCTTTTACAGGTGTTTTTTTTGGAGCTGCTGGTACTTCGGTTGTCAATTCGGCTTTTAAGAAAGGTTTTATTTTTTCTTTGTATGCCCATTCGATTAAGAACCATAAAGCTAAAACTAAGACTAGATTTTTTAGCATAATTATTGTTTTATGTGTATGGTTTTATTTTCTTTACTGAACTCGCGTTTAATTCCTTTTAGTAGTTCCTGTTTAGAAACTTTTGTATCATTTCTTCCAATGGCTGCCAAAGCACAATAGCGGAGTACATTAATAATGGCGCCACCCGCTAATTCATAATCTTCAGCAATTTGATACAAATCAATTTCTTCCGATAGACTACAAACCCCTGAAAAAGCATTTTCCCATAATTGGTATCGTTCTTCAGCTGAAGGCATATTAAAATGGATTGTGGTTTGAAATCTTCGGGTAAATGCTTCGTCCATATTAGATCGTAAATTTGACGCTAGAATAACTACACCTGGAAAATCTTCAATTTGTTGTAAAAGATGAGCTGTTTGTTGATTGGCATGTCTGTCATTAGATGAATTTGCGGCTGTTCTTTTACCAAAAAGTGCATCCGCTTCATCAAAAAACAAAATCCACTCTTTATCTCTGGCAATATCGAATACTTTGGATAGATTTTTTTCAGTTTCTCCGATGTATTTAGAAACAATCATTGATAAATCTATACGATAAACCTCTCTATTCGTAGTTTTTCCTAATAAGCTAGCTGTTAGTGATTTACCGGTACCAGGAGGACCGTAAAAAAGCGCGCGATACCCAGGTTTAATTTTGCGATATAATTCCCAATCATTTAATAAAGTATTTCCATGTTTTAACCATGTGAGTATTTCATTAACTTGTTCCATTACTGCGTTGTCTAATACAACATCTTCCCAATGTAAAGGACTCTCAATTTTTTTAGCGGGGAACGTGGAACTTTCAGCAAGACTAATTTTTTCACTAGTCATAAAAAAATGAAACCAATTATGATGTAAACTTAAAATACCATTGAGTTGTGGGATAAAGTGTTCTGTATCTGATAATTGAAGGACTCCCTCTTTGAAAAGTTTGTTTTCTTTGTTAATAATTTTATGAATTTCATGTCTTAGTTCTGGATGTGTTGCCGAGATAATAAAAACCAACGTTTGTCCTGTAGGAAGAAAACCACTATGATTTTGGTTTATAACACCTCCAAATTCGGTAAAACCTCGATCATATATGCCATTTTTACCAAAAAAAGTATCTAATATTTCAGGTTTTAGATGAGGTGCCAAACAAAGAGCAATGGTTAAGCGTTCCAAGGTATTTAAATTCCATTCTTGTACCATTTTTGCATAAGGAGTGTCATTTTCTGAAATATCAGGAATAGGAATATCTAGCCAATCATTTTCGTATCCTTCTTGCATCAAATAGCTACATATAGCTTGCTGAATTACTTGTTCAAGCCATTCTAATTCTTCTAGAAGTACATATATAGGTAAGTTGGTATCCATAGTAGTTTAGAAAAAAAGTGCTACATCATCAAGACTCGTGTCTGTCCATTTAAAATATTGTAAAGCCGTATTTGGGTTCAATTGGTTTCCAGGAAGGAGGTCTAAAATGCTAATTTGCGCATTATTCAATAACGCTACATCATGATCGTGATTAGAATCCAAATCATAAGTGTAGAATGTGTTTCCCCACTGCTTTATTAAAGAACGTTGGTAAATTAATTCATTAATAAAAACAGGTAGTTTTTCATCTTGTTCTATTAATTTTTTTGCCTTAAAAAAGGAAGGTTTTCTCTCCTTTTGTCTATTATAATAATCAATGTCTTTAGATTGTATGGTTTTAGAATTGTGATGACCGAAAAGATCAACGAGTCCAAAATTTTCAGTCTCCATGGCAATTTCCAGTTCTCCATTTTTTGCTCCAGCAATAGCCAAAGTCCAATCTGAGGCACTAGCGGTTTCTGTTATTACATATAATTTTCTAAAAGAATAATATGTTTGAGTAAGTTTTATAATTAGTTCATTCTGAATGTCGGTCCAGTTTTTTATTTTTACTGCTTCTGGATGATTGGCATGAAAAAGGAAACTACCGCTAGTTTCAAAAGCTATGATTTGTTTACTAAATTCGAAATCACCATCAATACTTTGTCCTGTTCCTCTTCCTGCATAAGGTTTAGAAACCCCTTCATGAAATTTCCAAGCCTCTGGATTTAATGGAATATTATGATCAAATGTTACATTTTTAGAATCTACAATATTTCCACTAAAAATATTTCCCAAAACAATCATTTCACCATTTACAATATGGAAAAAATCTCCTAGAAACAAAGTCTTGTTTAAAGGACTAGAGGGTATAAAACCATTCGTTTTAAAGTAACAATTTCTGTAAAATTTTTTGTAAATAGTATGCATGTCTTTCTGTTTGTTTTTGAATGGTTGTTTTGGATCACAGCTTTTAATATTATTTTAAAAACTGTGATACAAAACGGATAAATTTCAAACCTATTTTATGAAGCCAAAGCAGCCGCATTGGCAGCCGCAAGGCCAGACTGTAACGATTTTAAATTAATTTGAGCTTTGTTTAAGTCTGCGGTTTTTAAGTTCAATTGATTTAATGTTTCATTATAGGCTTTTTGCATTTTGTTAAATTCGATCACGGCTAAATCGTAAGCATCTTTTAATAAAGTGTTTAAAGACGGGTATGGACTGTTGGTTTCCTGATCATTAATTAATTTATTGTATAATTTATTGGATTGTAAGTTTTCTAAACCCGATATGTTTTGTACATCTTTATTAGTTGATTGCGCTACAAAAGCAGAATTTAAAGCCACTAATGATAAAGCTACAGCGTTATTAGCATTATTACCAGCTGCTGTAATCATGGTTATTAATTGATCTGAAATAAGCGGGTTTTGTGCTTTTTTGCGAACAATTAGATTGGCTAATTTGTTAATCATTTCAGCAGTATAAATTAACTTATTGGTTACACTAGTACAATTTTGTGCAACATTTTCAGTTTTTTCATTTGCTTTTATCACTTCTTTTAACGCAATTTCAGAATTATCTTTTAAGTTTAAAGCATTTTTAACTACCGTATTCATTAAGGTTACGTTGTTTTGAGCCTGTGTTTTATTTGCATCAGCTTGTGTTAAAAAACCTTGATAAGTAGCTAATTTATCAGTTAAAGAAGTAACTATTGCTTGTAATTGAGACACTTCATCGGTTGCGTTTAATACTTGTATCGTTAAAGTATCTAACGTTCGTTTTTTATTTTCAGTAACCCCATATTTTAGAGGTTGGATTGTGAATATTGACATAATAAATTCTTTTTAGAGGATTAATTTTTTGGTGTTGTAGTATAAGTAAATGCATTGGTAACGGTAAAATCGGAAATGGCATTGGAAAACTGAGCCGTGTATTTTTCAGGACCAGAAGCCATGGCTAATACAACTGGGATATATTGATTGTCTTCCAAGAGAGGATTACCAAAGTTATCAGTAGTATTATCTAAGATAGGCAAGTTTACGATTACGTTGTTATCCTTAGATTTTACGATTTGATTACCTACAGGAACTGAATAATTCGTTATGTTTTCAGCAATTAATTGATTGAAGAAAAATCCAGGTTTTGGTGTCTCATTTGGTCCTGTTTGTTTTGAAGGGTCTTCTGCAGGATTAATGTTTCGTAAATCAATGGAAGTTAATGATTGAATTTTGTCTTTTATATCATTAATTTGTAAGGTAATTTCTACTGTGCCATCTGCGTCAACTTTAACTGCTTTTCCTTTTGAAGTATCTGTATCAGTGTTGGCATCTGCATCAACGGTAGTATCCGTATTATTTTTGGTTAACTGCTCTTTTAAAGCTTCTAAAGCGCTTAATTCACTCTTTAAACTTTCTAGTAAATTCTGATTATTAAACGCGTTAATTCGATCTTCTTCGTCTTTACGATTGTTTATTTCGGTATTAATATCTTTTACAATTTGATTTTCAACAGAAAGCAAACTTTCCGCTTTAAACATATGATTTACTAATTTAGTATTGTTGAGTAAAAACATACATCTATATTCTACATTATCTACATTTTCATTAACATTAAATTGTAGTACTTGAGAAGTAAAATTAGTAGGGTTTTCTTTTTCTGGTAAGAAACCTACCACTATGTCACTTGCATTTGGACTATTTAAAGGTGTTCTTAATACAAAATTAGAAGAAGCGGCTGTTAAATAATCATCAAAATTGTTTAAAGATTTTTTATAATCCAACGTAAATTGGGCCAAAACAAATACCACATAACTCTCCCCTAATACTAAATTATTATTATTGGTGTCTTTGATTTGAGGTAACAATATTTTTTTAGAAATACTAGCTGTAGTAAGTTGTTTGGCTCTTATTTTAAATGCGATATCTGGACTGTCTAGTAATCCTTCTGCTGTAGTTAAAGAAAAAGTAGATTTGTTGCTTTCTTTTACTACAAAAAGATAATAATTCTCAACAGGGTTTGAATTGTAAGTTGAGTTTGGCAGATTAATATCTAATTTATGAAAAGGATTTAAATAAGGATCAAATTGAACTGTAAAAGAATTTGCTGTTGTTTCAGTTACTTGTAAATTTAAGTTTAGCTCATTAATACTTGATAAATAGGTTGCTTTTGCCGCATCATATTCTACTTTCGCATCGATTAAGGCCCCTTCTGCTTTTTTCTGTTCGGTAGCTGCAGTAGAATAATTTGTGTTTTCTGTAATTTCTAAAGTTGATGTAGCTTCTAATTGACTATTTAATACGCTTAATAAATTGGTTATAGAAGCTGCTGTAGAAGCTGCCATATCAGCCACAGTACTAGCTGTTACTTCAGCAGTTAAAGAAGAGGCTTCCATGGCCCATTGCGAAGTTACTTCTGCATTATAGGCAGTGTTATTCATTAATTTGTTTACAGAAACAGCTTGCTCGTATATTTGGCTACCATAATCAGCCGCATTTAAGATGCTTACAATACTACCCATGTCGCTCGCTAAATTTACAATTGCATTGGTAGCAATTTGCACGTTAGCTGCTGAAACAGCCGCATTTGAAACAGATTGTAAGTTAGACTGCTTTTCTTGATTAGCGGTTGCTAACAGGTTATTGCTAAGGTTATTGTTGCCAACGGCTTCATCTTTAATAATTTCCTGCGCTTTGTACTTTTCTTCTGTTTGTAGTAGTTTTTCTTGTGCTGTAATCTTTGCGTCTTCAGCATAATAAAGCGTAAACATGCCTGCATTTAGTTGCGCTTGTGTGTTACTTAGCTTTAATTCTTGCGCTTGTAACGAGCTAACCACACTTGCATTAAGGTTTTCATTGTAGGAACTCATAATTATTTGATTTTTAATGTTTATATTATTTGTTATACTTCTTTTGTGTCATTATTCTTTTTAACTACTGTCAATTTTTATAAGTATTCTATTTTTCATATTGTTTTACTTAATAAGGCCACGTAACATGTAGCGGTTTTTCCATCCAAGGATATTTGATAATTGAGAAAGAAAAAGGCGATTGATTAATTAAAATATCATAGGCTCTTTTTTCTACGGTTAGTTCCCAACGGTCTTCTTTTTCGAGAAGCAATCCGTCTCTTACAAGCCAATTTCCTCTAAAACCATTTATGGAAGTTTCTCCAATGATACTCCAATAGGAAATTACTGCTTTGATAAGACCTTCTATTAAATTTTTTTCTCCTTCGGTTATAGAAATACTTTCCATAATAGGAGTTGTAATTTGTAATCCGCAAAGCACTTTATTTAAAGGTAAAAACACTTCTTCGGTAGTAGACAACCCTGTCACTACATATTGTAAATAATGTACTGCTTTTAATTGAGAGTCTATATCCTTAAATTGATTTTCATTAAGTAAGCCTAAACGATTCATAAGCATTTCAATGTAATTGTTTAGCAATACCACACCTGCATTTTTGATAACAATTGGAGAGCTATTAATTTCATTTACAGACGATTTTATGTCCATTTTTTTTTCAATTTTAAGAGATATAGATGGAACAGCAGTAGTAGTCGTACTATTTGTTTTTACTAATTGGTCAAAACTTATTTGTAGAGCAGGAGGTAATTGGTGTTTTACTTTCTCAATAGCGTTCAGAAACTCTTTTTTAAGGATGTTTTTCTTCTGATAGGTTTCCCAAAGTAATTCTTGCCAAATATGTTCTGCTAACAGAATTGACCAATTGTTTTCTGTCCATGCGATGAGTATTTTTTTAAATAAAATTTCTTGTATTTCTTTAGCCGTAATTCCTTTTAGTACGATTTGGCTCATCACATGATACAGTCGTTCTATGATATATAATTGTTGTTTTCCTTTATAATGTTCGTTAATAACTCGCATTGTTTTCTTAAAATCCATCCAGTTGTATAACTGTTGTTTTTGAAGTTGTGGTATTCTATTGTGTTTGTAAACCACTATAAATGTAGTAGGACTATATTCTAGCGCTTCATGAAATACTTCTAGTGTAGTTGCATTTTCTGTATTGGAAAACCAATGAGGGATTTTTCGTTCGGTAAGTAAAACAATAAATAACTCTTCCATGAGTCCTTGTGCTTCACAACGTTGCATTTCTTTAGAAAAGGTAGTATTTGAATGAAGTGTAATTTTTGAAAATGTAGTATTGTATTCCATTAGTATGTTTTTTAAAACAGGATCTATTGTAATGGTGTTTTTTTGAATAGTTTTTAGGATATCATTGGCATTTAACACTTCTTCTTTAATCATTTGGTCCAGCCAATGTGTGATAAATTTTTTGGTAATGTTTTGAAAATGAGTCTCTTGTTTTATGATTTTTAAGGTAATTTCCCAAAGCGAAAATTCTATTTTTGTAGACAATTTGCTCTGAGTGAAATAATTCATGAAATTTGAAAATATGCGAAGCGTTTCTAGTTCTTCTTGTAATACAGAATTACTGTTGTATGCAATCCAAAGACTAAACTGATACCAATTAACATTGCGTTGCAAAAAATGTATGTTTTTTGGAGTGATAGGGACAGTTGCTATTATTTTTAGAACTTCTTTTGCATTAATTTCTAATGCGGTTTCTATTATTTTTTTAAATGAAAATAGGATATTTTGTACTGTTACTTTTGAAGTAGTAGTTGAAATACAAAGAGTAATCCATTCCAATAGTTTTTTTACTGCTATAGTCTGACCATTAATTGTAACCGAATTAATTTCAGTTGAAGAGCTGTTTTTTATTACATTGGTATTGTCTTGAAATTTATTTTCATTAAGAGTAACAGATTTAGGATGTTGTTGAAATAATTGCAAGCGTAACTTTTCTAAACTATTAGACGCATTTGCAATAGCTTGTATTTTATCTTGTTTAAAAAGAATAGTAATAAATGTACTGTAAGCTAACTTTTGGGATGGAGTTAATTTTAAAAATAGTTTTTCTAGAACCATTTCTAAAAATTGCAAATGGGTTTGCTCAGAATGTAATATAATAAGTTCAATTCCTAAACGATACAGTTTATTACTATTTGGAATACTTAGGTTAACAATGGTAGCACTTTGTTGATTTTCTTTAAAAGTTTTTGCAATAATCTGTAATAATTCAATTTTAGACAATGCTATTTTTGCAACAAATAAATGAATGTGTTGTTTGCTTAGAATATAAGGAAAAAGTAATTGTAATGTTGTTTTGTTTTTAAATTGTTGCAGCACTTCAAAAGCTTCTTTGGGATGCAGTTGAATGTATTTAACAATCTCTTTTTGAATGGTAATACTGCGAAATGTACTGGTAGTATTTGTTTTTATTTGTAGTGCTAATTCTTCTAATAAAGCTATAAAACTAGTAGGAAAAAGGATTTTTCTTTTTTCGAATACTTCTTCCTTTAAAATAGAAGTCAGATTCGTATATATTTCTAAAGCAACAATGGTTTTAGAGGAAGAAGGTACTTTAACATGAGGTAATTGATCGTATATAACTTCTTTTAAGTTGTTATTCTTTTTGCCTAATGCAATTATGGTATAATTTAAAAAGGTTTTATTATCAAAAGGCGTGTTTTTGTATTCAAGGATAAATTGTATCCCAATTTCCCATAAAAGAAGTGCCTCTAGTTTTACATTCATTTCCTTGTACAATTTCTCAATAAAGTAGATACTTTCGATCAGTAGAGAAGATTGTGCTGGTATAATGGCTTGAAAAATACGTTCCATAGTTGGTTTTTCCAAATCAAGAACAATAGGATGCCAAAAGTGAGTATGATCTCCAAAAGAAGAAAATAAAGTTTTAAAACGAGTTTTATCTTCTCGAGAAAGCGTATGAATTAAATCGTTAAATTCAATTTTTTTGCTAGGTTCTTTTCGAAGGGTTGGCGATTTAAAAAGTGTGGTTAAAACTTCCCAATAATCTGTTTCATAATGAAATGAACTGTTTTCTTTTACAATAAGTGCGTCATTTTCTTTAGTTAAATAACTTAAAATAACGATAAAATCAGCTTTGGTACTCGAATTAACCTGTACTTGATTAATAGCTAATTCTATAAGATGTAATAATTCGGTATAAGCTACATTGTAATGATTCGACATTTGTAGAATACTACTTTTCATAAAAGCTACTTTATTAAAAATGGTACCTCTATCTGTAAATAAATAATTTAAAATCCAAAACCAAAGATTTCTTTTGAAATCCTTTTTATTTGCTGGAACCAAAGGCTGTTGCTGTTGAATTTGACTTAATTCTTCAGAAAAATTGATAATTTGCGTATGATTACTTCGTTCTAATCCTTCAATGATTTTTATAATATTTGGTTCGTGAAGTTGCCAAGCCATTCTCTTTCTAACATTCTCGTCTACTACACCTACTTTATAAAGCATTTCGAGAACCGATTGTTTATTGTTTTTAAATTGCTTGGCCAACATTTGATTAATAGAATGATCGGAACTTTTAAAATTCCATGACATTAAACCCGTTAAAAAGTAATGTTTAAGAAGGCTTATTTGGGAAACATTAGTATCTGAAATTTCAATGTTATTTTTTCTTTTTTCTGCATTCGTAATTATTTCAAAAAGAGTGTCTTGTAATTGTTGGGTTAATTTTAAAGCCAAGTCTTCTTCTAAATGATCATAATCAATAACTCCTAAATCTAAGGTTAATGATGAAATACTCCATGTTTGCGAATCGGGACAAAGCGTATCGAAAACACGCGCAATTTCTTGTTGCATTTTAGTATGGCTCCATTGACTCACTCTTTGTTGCAACTCCATAGCTTTTTCTTTCTGGTCAAAAGAATTTTGCCATTGCAATTTAGAGATGATATGATGGTTCAATTGATTCATAAACTTATTCTTGTATGGTTTTTAGAATACTAATCAAGGAGCTAGCTGTTGCTGTTTTTTTTACATAATTAGAGTAATTAAACACCAAATTGTTGTGCCAATTAGTGTACGCTGGAATTATCTTTTGTATGGTTTCTTGATCTACAAAAAGGGCATGGAAAGAAACTTCTACTGGGACAATATTTTCTAATAATAATTCTAATCTGTTTTTAAAATATTGAGTATTGAAATAAGGAATATAATCTGGAAAAATTAGGGTTATCATTGGCACATTTTCATTAGAAGTTGAGGTATTCTCCTCTTGTAATGAAAAATAAAAAGGAGTTTCAGTTGCTAAGGTTTCAGACCAGTTTGAAATTGGATTTTGGGTAGGTATTACTTCAACAGTGTAAGTAATACTATTATTTATCGTCATTATTTTGGTTGTGTCTGAAGTGTCTGTAGAGGTAATGTTTATAGCTGTTGCAGTTTCCAATAAACCATACAAATTAATCATTTCAGCATAGGTAAGTGGTGTACTTATTTTATAATAAGGTCCATTAAGAATAGAAGTGGTAATTGCAATGGTATTATTTATAGGGTACAACAAACAATTTTCAATACATAAAATGCCTTTTCGCTCATTTAGGAACCAAAGTGATTGCTGTATTTGTTCGAGTTGTGTCGTACAAGTGCTACACTTTTCATTTGTATTTTGACAAGTGCTACACTCTGAATCTAGCGTGTCTAAAATAGACTGTAGGTAATTAATATAAGGGGTTTTAAGACTTAATAAAAGATTAAGTTGTAATTCTAAAGCAGAGTAATCAATAAAATCTTGTTTTTTTACTTTTTCAATTTGATCTACCTTATGCGTATTAAAAATAAAGTCAGTCACAAAGTTGTCATATCTGTTAAATGAAAAATCTGTTTCTTCTTCAACATTAAAACAAGGTGAAGTTATGTTTGTTGCTAATGCTTCTTTATCTTGTAGTTTGTATTCAGATAAAGACGCTATCTTTTTAGCTCCTAAATAATTATAGCCTTTGTATCTATTGTAGGATAGTAAGCCAAGATTTTGAAGATATAAACTTTTAATAATGATCTTATCTTTTTGACTGTTGCCTGTGTACAAAGAACCTTCAATAACTGTATCAATAAATAAAGGCGATTCACCATGTCTAGCTAACAAATGATCTAAAATAGCATTACGTCGATTTAGGTTTTCACTTTCTTCTTCCATACAATTTTGTAAGCCTCTGATGTATGAATTGTAAGGATCTTCTTTGAATTTTATCCAACTCATTTCTTCTGCCACAGTTGAGGTTCTAGTTTCCAAACTATAATTAAAAACAGTATTGTTTTTGAGTAAAGGTTTTATATTGGGAACCGAATATAAAGCCTGATAAAAATAAGTAGGTGAGAAACTTAAATAAGGAACAGGATACATAATTTGTTCTTTTTCAGATGGTGTTTTCGTGGTATAGAAATTTTCTAATTCTGAAGGAGTACCTGTAATTCCATTTTTAAATGAAAATAACTGATGTACATTGGCCAACTGAGAAAATTGGTTGGCTAATATTTGATCATATAAAGTTAAATAGCCTTTTAGCTGACGGGATTGTGCAATTTCAAAATCGGAGGCATTAGAATTAATAGCATTTTCACCTACCGCATAAATATCAGGGAAAGTATTTTGTATAGAATAATAAGAATTAATGTCTCTATATCTTCCTTTGGGTAGCTTTTCTTGTTTATTTGGTGTAATTTCTGATACAAGATTTGAAAGTGATATCGCTTTTTCATCGTTTATAGCATTATGAGCACCTACATTAGTATAACTTACAGTTAATTCACTAAGATCAAAAGTGAGTAATTCACTATTTGTACCTGTTACAACATCTACAGGTTGTACTTCTTTAATTTGTAAATTTTGAATTGTACTAACAGAAGCCGTCGATTGGATAATATTGATAAGATTTCTAAGTGTAACACTATTTTTTTTCTGACCTAAATGGGCTTCGTTAATCCATCCGTGTCTCATATCAGGACCATTATAAATCGCATTGATGTTTTCACCTTCAGAAAGGAGTTCACTTTCATTTTCCTGTATTACTTTTGGAAAGATGTAATAATGAATTTTATTTTCTAATAAAGTAATTATTTTAGATGCTTCTTCCTGATTGCTAATTTGAAGTTGTCCTGTTAAAGTGTACTTTTTTTCTTTTAAAGGTTGTGGTACCAAAAATAATTCCCCTAAATTTCTACGTTTGTTTAAGCGATAAAAAACGGTATTGCAAACAGTTGAAATTGTAGCAGCATCTTTTATTTCAGGATTTAATGCTAGATAAATAGCATATATTCCTTTCAAGTAGGATAATTTACTTTGTATAGGAACAATAATAACATTGTCTACCTCACTTACTTCATCAATAATGTATTTGATATAATCGTTACAGGTTATTGGTGAAGTTGTAAGTATTTCATTCGGGAGATAAAACTGATCTTTTACAATGAGTTTGTCGTTATAATCGGTTAAAATATCTTTTACAGGAAAATTATTACAATAACCTAGTTCAGTTAAAGCATAACAAAGTTGGTCTAAAATAGTAACACCAGGATCGCTCGAATTGAGATTTGTCCATTCATTGCCAGCAATTTTTGTAATATAAGACAACCCTTCATTTTTTAACGAAGTAAAATCCTGAGTTAAAGGAAGTGGCGTGTTTATAATGTAATTAATCTCTTTCATTGATGTTGTGATTTGTGCTTGAAGCGATGAGTAATTCTGGATTTTGTACCAATGAAATAGAGGTCACATTATTTGCTGTAATTGTCGTTCCATTTTGATCTACTCTCGAAGTAGTAAAAAACAATTCGGAAACATTACTTACCCCAGGAATAGTTTTGATGTAATTGATAACATCGATATTGCTTAGCGGTTCATCTATTATAATTTGCTTGTTATTTGAGGTAATCCAAGGCGATAAAAAGAGAGCCAAACCTTTTTGTATTTCTTTTTGAACTCCTTGAAATTCATAACCATCAAAAAGTGTAATTGTAGCATTCACCGTAACAGTTAAAAAAGAAAAATTCGCTACAGATACTGTAGTAAATGCACTTACTCTTTCGCTTAAATAGCGTTGTATTTCTTCTTCTAAACAAATAGGAATCATAGGTGAAAGAGCATTATAATCTGTGAAATTTGCACATTTTTTTACCACATAAACTTGTACTTTTTGATTGTTATAAATAGATTTAGAATAAAAAATATCAGGAAATGCTTCTTGAATCATTCGATAATAATCGGTACTACTTGCAATACGATCTTTTGTTTTAAGACGGTTGCTTACTCTGGTGTTTTTGATGCTTTCCGTTTCCATTGGTTTTCCTCCAAAGGAAGGAAAAGGTTGTAAGATACTTTCAATTTCAGGAATAGATGCTTTCGGTTTCGTAATGCTATTCGCGTTTATGCATGGTTTAGTTGTGTCGTTTAAAAATGTGGTTCCAGAGCGCGACAGCAATACACCATTAGTTTGCATAAAAGTAATATCAGGATAATTTGAGATAGCACTTTTAGTAGCCAAACAAATCCAATAATTAGTTCCTGGCATGCTACTTGTTTCGTTACTACAATTTTTCGGTATATTAAATGTAATAATGCCCGAACAGCTTAAATTGTTAGTCTCATCAGATAACACAGGAAGTAGTTCCCATCCAGTAGCACTCAAATAATAATAATCTGGTTTCGTATTGGTAGGGATAGAACCTTCTTTTCTACCTAATTCAACATAAATATTCACTGTGTTTGGAGCAAGAACGTTTTTTAATTCAATATATAAAAAGCCCTTATAATTGTAACAAGAAGGAAGTAGTGGAATACCATTATTACTAAGAATTGTTTTTAAATGAGTGTCACCTACATTAAAGTTATAAGGAGGTAAATTACCCTTATTATCATAAATAGTGTAAGTTGTAAAAGGATTGGAAGCAAAACATTGTAATGGATAACTTCCAGTTTGGGTTATATCATAATATTCAGATACTGTGTAGTTTGCTGTTATTTTTTTTAATTTTGGAGTAAAAGGGAGTTTCGCAACGGGTGCCAATTTCTTAGGATTCATTTTTGAATCTTTTGAAATAAGCAAAGCGTTTTGAAGTGCAATATTAGAAACTACTTCTGGATAGATTTGACTACCAAAACCATACGGATTAGGACCTGTTAAACTCATTTTTATAAATCCTGATGTGCTTTCATTAGAATATACTAATGCTACATTTTGAAGGTTTGGATTAGAAGGTGTTTTCATTTCGTTTCCAGAAGGCGTGTTGTAACTAAAGAAACTGGAGTCTGTTAAAAGACATCCTTTAGTGTTATTGTTTGTACTAAAAAGCAGATTAGCAGTTGTTTCAGCTTCAGGTACACAATAAGGGTTTATCACATACGGAATAGGAGTGGTGCTTCCATCCGATGCAACAGTTACTCCTTCTTTAATCATGTTAAATGGAGACCAAGAATTATGGTTTAAAATTTCGAAATCTACCGTAAAACAAACATTATTAAAAGGAACTGTTGGATCGGGTTCTACAATGCCTAAAAGTTCTTTCAATAATTGCACAATTTCTTTTAGTAAAGCAATAATGGTATCTGCGATTTTTTTAAAAGCACTTTTAATAATGTTTAAGCCCCCTTTTAGAATGGCTTCTAACTTGTGAATAACACCCTGTGATTTTTGATTTACAGGAACTAATTGGGAGTTCTTTTTTTGGTTTTGAGTCGTAGTCGTAATGTATTTATTGTATTCTAAATAATAATTTTGAAAACTATCTGGAAGTGTATCCCAAGTTAAATCCATTTCTAATGTTTGTAAAGGCTTACTAAAAATTTCTGAACTACCAATAATAAAATTGCTGTTTATTAAAGGTGTTGGTCCAAATAATTCAAAAGGTTTTTTAGGATCCAAAGCCCCGAAATCATTAGCTAATTGTAAAGAAGCAACATCAGTAACGGTAATGTCAAATTGAAATGCTAGTATGACTGGAATTACTGTATTTGGAACAGAAGTAAAGGCTATTTTTAACATCGGCCATTCAGATGGATATCCCTCTGGATTTGTAGAAAAAGCTTCAATAGCAGGTTGTTTGCTGTCTAACGCCATGTTTAAAATAATAGCATTAGTATTGTTACTGTCTTGTGTAACTGTGGGTACAATTGCGAACCAATTTTCTTTGGTACTGAGATAAAAATGAGCTTCGTTTAAAAAAGAAAACGCATTAGGATTATTAAAAAATAATGTTAATTGAATGTTTCTATTACCCTCTTTGAGCAATAATAAAGGGGAAGCCAATGCAAAACCAAAATTCAAAGGAGTTGCTACTGGAATACCATTTCCACCAAAAATAGGCCAACCTTTTGTTTTTCCTGATTCATCTTTCTGGACTGTTGTGGGAGAGGTTATATTTTGTAAGTAAAAGGTGTTGTTATTATTTATGGTTGCAATATAAATCGTTTTAGCACTCAATACCGAAGCTGGATTTAAACTAACATCTTTATTAGATGAAAAAAAAATGGGGTTCTTTTCTGCATCTACACCAGCATTAAACAAGGTGTCTTTTGGTAATAAAAAAGGCGTATCTTTCTTATTCAATTGAATAGAGGCAAATACTTGATCTGGTTGTGCATTTTTGATTTGTTGTTTTAAGATGTCACTATAATAAAAATTCAGGTGTTTTTGTGAAATTTCATTTAACTGTTTGCTGTGGTTCATGAGTAAATTAATGAAAGTACGCATCAAAACAGTATCTGGAAATTTACTTTTAGTCTCTTTTAATTTATCGAAAGCAATTTTAGCATAATGCACTATTGATGCAAAAAAAGTAAATAACTGATCTCCCGATTTTTTAATAGCACGAATAAAATCTGGAATTTTATTTTTTAAAAAAGAAGCGTCTAAATGCAGTACTTCCCAAAACGTTTTTTTGTCTTTGTTTTGTTTCCAAATTTGTTGATTTGCCTTTTGAAAAATAGTCCATTCAAATGTTTCAGTAGTAGCAATTATTTTGTGTAAAGTCAATTGTCTCTTTAAAGACAATAAAGCCCATAATTGTGCACTGTAACTATTTTCTACCTGATAGATTATATATTCTTTTAAACTGAATTCTTGGTTGGATTGTAATAAAAAATGAATCCAGCGTTCTAGTTTTAAAAATAATTGAAAAACCTGATCAAAAAGCGTGACGATTAATGTACTGATGTTTTGATCGCTTTGATTTTTTTCATACAAAGTAGTAATATGAGAACAAGTATGTAAAAAATGAGCGTGTTTTTTACTCACATTTGTTTTAGAAATAGTGGCTAAAATAACAACAGGATCTTTTAATATGAAAGGAGACCAATTGCCATTAATTTGATTGGAAGCATCATAAAAATTAATCAGTGAAGCAAAATCAGCTATAAAACTCAACCAGTCGCGCTCTGTTCTACCATCTATCAAACTTGATGATGGTATTAAAGCTTCTTCTAGAGAATTCATAAACGTATTTTGATTCAAAGAATTCATTTATTATCTACTTTTTAAATTGGTTCCTTCCTTCAAAAAGAAAGGAAATACATAATTGTGTCTGGTATTGGTTTTATTAAAAACATATACTATTTGAATTTCTATAAGTCCTTTAACCATATCAACAAAGGCTACATTTACATCTTTTACTGTAATTCTGGGTTCGTTATGCATTAAAGAGAACTTAACGGTATCTGCTATTTCTCCTTTTAGTGTTTCATCCATTTTTTGGAAGAAATATTGTTGCAATCCAGAACCAAATCTTGGGTTTAAGATGCGTTCACCATTATTAGTTAATAAAATAGTATTTATCGATTGGTTTACATTTTGTTCATAACCCGATAAAATCAGTTGGTGATTTCCCGCTGAAAAAGTAACTGGAAAAGCCCAACCCGAACCTAGAAAATGGTTTTCTTCTTTATGTGTATTATTATTATCCACCGATCAATACATTAAATGCACCTAAAACAATACTACCACCATGCGCTGTGGAATCGCCTACCCGAGCGGCAGGCATACCACCAATCATAACCGTAGCAGAACCTTTTACAATAGAATCGGGCGGGCCTA
>NZ_PJQW01000007.1:198355-235434 GCF_004303025.1 Flavobacterium sp. J27
ACAAGTTAGCATATCGCCAACTCGAGCTGCTGGTAGTTTGCCTATAAGTACTGTAGGTTCTCCAGGACCAATTATAGGTCCGCCTACATGAGGAATAGGAGAGGGCACGGCTGGAGTTTGCATGGGACATTCGTGAAAATCTGTTAATCTTGCTGCTGGAGGCATATCTTTATATATTTTAATTAATCATTACCATAGCCGCTTTCAAGGTTAATTGTGTACCTCCTTGTACTTCGGCGGTTAAATTTCCTTTGGCTGTATATTGTGTTTGTGCGGTTTCTTTTATATTCATGCCACTTGTAGCTACATCACCTGCCGATGAATCTATGGTGACACCTTGATTCCCTTTAATGTTTACTTTTTGTGTGGCTTCTATATTGATATCTTTAGCACTTTTTATAGTGATACCACTACTAGACATGACGATACTATTTTCATTTTGGTCTTTAATTGTTATTTGTTTGTCTTTGTCACTGACAACAACCGTATTTTTATTTGGAGTAACTAATGTCCACACGACATTTTCATCATCAAATTCGATAGCTATCTTAGCATTAGAAACAATGGCTTTAATACTGTTTTTCTCATTTGGATTTAAGCCTTCATACGGTTTTATTTTGGAACTACTGTATACACTTCCAAGGATAATTGGATATCGAGGATCTTCATTTAGGAAGCCTACAATAACTTCATCTCCTACTTCTGGTAGAAAAAATACGCCTGCACCATTAGTAGAGTAAAAATTAGAAAGCCTAGCCCAAATTCCTTCTCCATTAGTGTCAAATAAAGGAATGGTTACCAAAATACGATATTGAGAATCTGGGTCGTCGTAGATTTTTTTAACAGTGGCATTAAATAAACCTCTAGCTCCAGGA
Source organism: Flavobacterium sp. J27 (assembly GCF_004303025.1). GTDB lineage: Bacteria > Bacteroidota > Bacteroidia > Flavobacteriales > Flavobacteriaceae > Flavobacterium. The sequence continues at coordinate 199,231 of NZ_PJQW01000007.1, forward strand.
AGTAATCCAGAAGCTGGTGGTGCCATAACATCAGGTTCTTCTGTAAACCAAACAGGAGGTATTCCTACACTAATTTCTGTGAGCCAATTTCCATCTGACAAGTCATGCGTTACACTAGAAATAAAATGATCGCCGTTAAATCGGTCGCCAAGGCCACCCAATGTGATGTAGTTTCCTGGGTTTACTAAATTGGTACCCTGAAATTTAGCTTCTCCTTGAATTTTAGAATATTCACTTTTTATTAATTGTGCTTTTGTCCAATTGGTTAAATCATCATTTTCAAGCGGAGCCGATGTTTGTAAATCATAATCAGAAAGTCCAACTACTTCAGAAAGTTTTTTGGTAGATAAATTTCCAGGACCAGTTACATTCGCATTCGATTGCATGGAAGCAATAGCCTGACTTTTAAAATCCCAAGTGCTTGCTTTTACAGTATTGGTTTGTGTAATGGCATTTAAAACGGCATTAAACTGCATTAATCCATTTCCATAAGAAACACTTAAAACAGGCGAAGTATTCGCATCTGGAGGAGCTACAGTAACGGTTCCGTTGAGGGTTGTAATTAGCATGCCATTACTTTCCGCTCTAGCCATTATGTAATCCCAATCGCTTGCGTAATACTGTATTTGTTCTGGCCAAGTCGTTGTGGTTGTCGTTACTTTGGCTGTTAAGCCTGAATAATTTCCGATGATAGAAGCCATAATATCGCTGTCTTTTTTTTGGCTGAAAGTGAGACTTTTTCTACCGACAATCATTTTAATCGCTTCATCACGACATTCTACTTCTAAAGCAGAACCTACAGTTTCATCTACTCGAATGCTTTGGCTGGTAATAACACCTTGGAACACAGTTTCATTTTTAGAATCATAACCGCATTCGATAGTTACTTTTGCGCCAGGTACAAATGTGGAAGAAGAACTAGCATCAAATGTACCAGTTGCAGCATCGCCATCTAAAATAGTTATGATGGCAGAAGCAATTCTGTTGACTTCTTTTTTTATGGTTACAGATAATACATTGAGTTCGCTAGAAATCGCATTACCTTCTACTTTAATCGTAAATGTTGCTGTATTACCTGTCGCTATTTCTGTTTGTGTAGCCATTTATATAGGTTGTATAATAGGAGGGAAAATTAATTTTTGTCCTCCTTTTAAATTTCTAAATTTGTTCAAATCATTGTATTGAGCCACCTGAACATACATTGAGTCATCATTCCATGTTTTTTCACAAAGTTGAGGTAAGGTGTTACCATCGACGACATTGACTAAGTGGGTAATATCTGGAGATTCTTTTTTATCTAACTCTTCCACATTTTGTGGAGAAATGTATTCTGAAAAACTTAAAGACAGCTTGGCTCTTAAAGGACTTCCATCTGATTTAAAAAGTGTGAAAGAGGTGTCCATTGATTTTAAAACGCCTTTAAAAACAATGTTTTTTCCCCATTGTACTTTTACAAAATTTGGACGATGAATGGTTCCGTTATAAGTATAAATAATACTTTCCAAAGCATTAATTTCCTGAAACATATCGGTACGATTTGGATCTACAATGCCCGTACAATCAATGGTAATATCGAAACTTAATCTTTCAACAGGAGTGCTTTTGTATTTTTGAGAAGGCGAACTCGTATTAGGGGCTTGTTGCTCATTATATTCTATTCCTCTTTGCCATTTAATATTTTCAGGATTAAGCATCAGAGTATAAGGCTGTCCGCTAAAAGCTTGCTGAAAATTCTCATCAGTATATCCTGTTATCTTCATTAATTCCAAACTACCATTCATACTGTTTTTATTTTATCTTTTATAATTGTTCTTTTTTGTTTTTTCGGCAATCATTCTTTTACATTCGTCTAGTACTTGTTTTTTAAATGCATTCATTTCAATTTCCTTAGGAATGTCTTCTTCCATTTTGCTTTTGGAAGCTATTTCAGTTTTAATGATTAACTCTCTAATTTCTATTGGCATAACTAAGCAAATAAATTCGTAGTTGAAGTTTCCGAGGTGATTACAAAATAAGTATATGCCAGTTCAATAGATTCCATTACAATTTCATTTTCCTGTGATTTTAAATCTGAAATAGAATATTTTACAGGATAAGCATTATAAAATGTCCACATGATAGATACAGTACCCGTTTCATCTAATAAACTAACCGATACATCATGAGGTTTTATTGGATTAGTGAACCCCTGATCTAATGTAGTAGCACACCAATTCATCAATTCAGATCCCTTTGAAATTAAGGCTCTTCTCAGTACTAAATTCTGGCTCGTAGTAAGAGTAGGGAGCCGATACTTAAATCTGTTTTCCCCACCACATACTACTTCTTCCATATTAAATTCTTTTGAAATACCAGAAACTTCCTTAAAAGCGGCATCTTCCCCTTTAAAAGAAAGTTGGAAATAAAATCCAACAGGATAATTATTTGCCATTCGTAATGATTAACTGTTCGTGTGCAATTTCAAGGGTGTCAACTGCCACTTCATTTCCATCCGATTTTAAATCGGTACTGGTAATTTTAGTAGGCCATGCATTGTTTAATTGCCATTGCATCGTTGTACCTCCTTTTTCGTCTAATAATCGAATAATAACCGTTCTTCTTTTAATGGTATTCATGGTTATTTGTGAGTGCCAATCCCAAAAAGTATTGTCATTTACAAATACACCACGCTTCATAGTTACATTTCCATATTTTGTAATGCCAGGCATTTTTTCAGTTGAAAATAAAGGACTATTACTTTTGCGGTATTCGATAATTTGATTTTCTACATCCATTCCAGATACTTCCTGAAATGCTACTTTTGTTAGTTCCGTTCCAAGATCCACTTCAAATCGGAACTTTGGCATGGGCCATGTTGCGCCTTCTACGCTTCCGTCATCTGCTGCCATAATATTTTATTTTAGAATTAGTAAAATTTGTGTTTAAAAAATGTTTTCTTTTTAGCTAGAAGTAGCCATTTGTTGTTGGAATGTTAGTACGATAAATTCAGCAGGGCGTACTACAGCTACTTTGATAGTTACTTTCATAAATCCGTTTAAAATGTCTTCCGAAGTCATGGTAGTACCTAATCCACATGCTACAGAAAAAGCATCTGAGGCTGAAGCACCTTGAAGCCCACCTTCTTTCCAAATAGAAGTTAAAAAACTACCAATCATCGCTTTTACAGCTTCCCAAGTATTTTTATCATTAGGCTCAAATACATAAGCATTGGCCGCTAACTTACAAGATTGTTCTAAGAAAGTCATGGTTCTTCTCACTGGTAAATACCTCCAGTCTTGGCTGTTTCCATCTAAGGTTCTGGCACCCCAAATTAAGATTCCCAAACCATTAAAGAAACGAATCGCATTGATTGATTTCCCTGAAACAGCATCAACATTTAAACCTCCTTGTTGTGTTTCCGATAAACGAATAGGTAATGAAGAAACACCTACCATAGATGTATTTGCGGGTGCTTGCCAAACGCCTTCTTGATTGTCAGTTGTGGTAATTACTCCAGCCATACCACCACTTGGAGGCAAAATATTAGCATCAAATAAAATGTGTTTAATCATTAAGCTATACGTTTTACTAGCGTTGATTAAAGCATTATTGTTTTGGGTAACCGTTAATCCCGAAGAAGGATTGTTAATGTTACTCATAATACTAGCTACACTTGGGTTTGGATTGTCGGCTGGATTTAATATATCTTCGAGTTGTTTGGTATCGCCACCAAATAAATTAGTATAGTCGATATCCTGACTTTGCATGATGGTGGTGCCTACAAAAGGATAGTATGCCGTACCATAATTTAAGCCTTGTGAACCTGTATTGTTTCGGAAGGTTTCAATATCATTGGTATACATAATTGGATCTGGATTTCTTCCTCCAATAATATCAAAAATGGCAACTGCAGTTTGCATTTCGGTACATTGTAATAACATGCTTTGCATTAAAGTACCGTTATTCTCTACACTAAGTAATGTTGCTTCTGGACAAATATACATCGTGGGTTCTTGTTCATTTAATAACAACGCTAAACCATTTTGTAAATCGGCTAATTGCACATTAGGGTTGATAATTTGGTCTCCAGGATTTATAGGTGTTTTTGATGGAGCACCATAAGACCCTACTGATACAATGTAAGCGTCACCACCACCATTTTCATAAAACAATTTAATACTATTATATAAGTAATAAATTGTGTTTGGATCAGGAACTATCGAATAATAAGCATTATCAATAAGCATATAGTCTCCTTTAGTAGGCTGACTTTTTTGTTTTACTAAATAATACTGCGGTTCATATTGTTTAGCTGGACTTGCAGGTGGTGCTGGGTCTGGAAAACAATAAATTGCCTGAAACTCTGCAAAAGAGGTAATTTTCTGAGCCACATTGGTGTATGATTTTCCTTCATACGAAGCTGTGGGTGTGTACCCGATAAATGCGGGAACTGCTGTTGCAACTGGGACTACCGAATTGGGAAATGCATTCAATTCATTAATGTAGACGCCGGGTGATTTGATGTTAGATTCAATCATGGTCTTTCATGTTTATTTTTATTAATTGTTTATATATATACATACATGGGCGATGTAACTATTTTGTTTTCCTCTTCCATTTCAATGCCTAGAAATTTTGGATTAGGATTAGGTAATCCTCTAAAAAGAATTTTTCCAGATTGATTGGATGTTGCCGATTTGTCTACCAAATCGAATTTGTATTTTACCACTTCGCTCATTTTCATTAAGTTTTTACCCGATGAAAAGAGTAATGCTTTTTTTCCGCTGTCTATAGTAACAGTTGTAGCTTCTTCAAAACTGATGTTGTGCTTACTGACAATTTCAGGTTGACTAAGCGGTAACTGACTTTGATTAATCACATAATAGCGCCATTGTGTAGCTCTGGATGCAAACTGTATTTGATATTTATTTTGTATTCCTTTTTCAGTTTGCGTAATAATATCAGTAAAGTATATTTTAAGTGTACCCATAGTATTCATGCGGGTACTAGTAGTGTAATTGTTTTGGAAAACCAATGCATTCGTTGCAGGAGTTACTTGATTGCTAGTAAATAAAAACTGACCGATTACATCTGTAGGAATATCAGTAAAAGCATTGAAATTTAAATTCGTTGAAATAATATCAAATTCAAAGCAATTTGTTTCTGTATTGTTTTGAATGTAGTTCAGGTAGTTTGTTGTATCAGTCTGGGAGCTATAAAAAGTAAATCCGTTGTTACTCTCGTTCATTTTAAAACCATATTTTTTGATACACCACGCTGTTTTTTCATTTGGTTTAAAAACAAGGCAATCACACATTCCGTTTTCAAAATACTCATGTAAAACGTGTAAAGAAAAAAGAATATGGAATGCGGTTTTCATAAGACTCTTATTTAACTGTTTTGGGTTTGTGTTATTGCAGGTGTAAAGTTTTCATTATCAAAAGACTGAATGCTTATTAAACGCGTTTTGTACACTATGGAAGGTTGGTATTTTGCTCCCATAGCCGTCCATAAATTGTGCATTTGATTGTAATTTAATTTGGCTACCTCAAATTCCAGTTTGTTTAAACCAGATGGAATATTGGAAAAATTTGTAGCATCTAAAACCACATACGATTGAAAAAACTGAATAACCGAATTCAAAAATTTTAAAGACTCTTCATAATTTTCAAAGTTTGCTGTAATGAGTAAATCCAAGTTAAAACGCTGTGTAGGGTTTAAATCTCCATAACTGCCATTGGCTAGCTTTTGATTTCGCACATAAAAAGGTTGTAATGTTTCCTGTTCAATATTAATTAAGGAGATAACAACTTTGTTTTCATTCTTTGTAGGTATTGAACCATTAGTATCTATAATGTTATTTAAAATCACTTTACTTTCATCCAATTGATATTTATTCTTGATGTATTGATCAAGAACAGTAGTGGTAAATTGTAGTGATTTCATTAACATAATCGAACCTTTTAATGATATAAAAATGAATCGTAAAGAATCTTTCTTATTGATTTTATTTTCAGAGACGTAAAGTTAAATGGCTTCTTTTAGTAAATGAAGAAAACACAATATACCTTTCGTGTACATCCATTAAAAGCGCATAGACAAAACGTAGACATACTTTAATTAACGGAGTCACATTCGTACAGAAATAAGCATAAGAAGACGACTCGCAAAGTTGATTTGCAAGAAAGTATAAGAAGAATAAGGGAATTGTTTTTTAAAGAAATTTAAAAACTAAATTGCTTTTAAATAAGTGTGTAGGTCTAGCTCTTTGTTGAGTCTCATTTTCTTTTTCAAGCGGTACTTGTGTGTGCGTACACTTTCTTGATTAATGCCTAACAAACTTCGAATGTCATCATTAGACATATTCATTTTGAGATAACAACAGTATTTTAGGTCTTTGGTGGTCAATTGCGGATGTTTTTTAGCTAATAGGAGTAAAAAATTAGGATTTGTTTTTTCAAAATAAAGTTTGAAATCTTCCCAAAGCTTCGTGTCATTTGCCGATGTTTTAATGGCATTTACAATAGACAAGAGTTCCATTCTCGTGGCATTGTCAACCGTAGGGCAAAGTGTTTTAATGCGTTCTTTTACACTGTGTAACACTTCTAGTTTTTGATCTAGTTCTAACACATACCGACTCATATTGCGATTCGTTCGAGTGAGATCTTTTTCAATAGCTTGAGTTGCCAAAGAAGTGGCAGGAGGAGCGTTTTGAGATTGATTATTTAAAAGAAAAATAGATCGTACGGTAGAAGTAAAGTAGGCCTTGTTGTTGATGCTGTCTAATGCATATGAAAAAATAATATTTTTATCATTAAACAAATAAGATTGTGAGTCATAATGATTATAAATGCACAACAGAGGAATTTCAGGTTTGTTTACAAAGCGATTAAAGTCTTCGATTGCGTTTTGATTGTTTCTGAAATTAAAAATAAGTAAAGAAGGATATAATGACTTGGTAATGCTCAATAAATCGGCAATGCGAGAAACCGAAATAACATTTACTAAAAAATTGGGAATGGTTTTTAACCGATCCAATAGAATAGCAAGAATGTCACTTTGATCGCAACCAATCACTATTGTTTTTTCCTCTTTCATCATGTTGTTTAGATGTTTGATGCATGTTTTGTTTGTTTGTTACTTTTATAATAAAAGCGGATGGTTAATAAGTTATCTTCTTTTTAGAAAAGATAAAATAGCGATTTCTACTGTTAAAAGTTACAGATTTTTATTTTAATTTTTTCAAATTTATTTTAAATAATGTTTAAAAAAATGAGTAGAAATACCTGTTTTTCAAATTGCGAGAAAAAAAACAGAGGGAAAAGAATTAGCTAAAAGGCAATAAATCAGGAAGAAGGAAACTTTTTTTAGCTTTTTCAGAATGGTAAATATCTTGTGTGTAATGTTGTGCTATCATTTCCTTAAAATGTGTAAGCAGTCTAGGATAAGCTGCCATAAAATCTTTAAAATGACTGTAATTTTCTTTAGACATAAAATGAGCGACCACTTTAACAGCAGCAACAGTTAGCGTCATATTAAATTTATCTTCAGCGCCTAACTGTGTTACAAAGTGATGCAATTGTTGGACGATATTTTTTTCGGCTTGAGCCACACCATAATACCGAATATGAATCCACGCGAGGCGTAAGTGTGCTTCATGAGTAAACAATTCTGGAGGAAAAGTACCGGCTTTGAAGCGTTGTTCAAAAGCTATGTCAGATAATTCGTAATGGTTTTGCATGGTGGTGAGTGTTTATTGGCAAGGTCCTTTGCCGTAATTATTCATAATGGTTGCTGTTACTTTTTTTAAGGTTTTACCCGTTTCAGGATGAAGACCATAATGAGTAAAAAACTCGTATTCATTTCCGTTAGCCGATTTTCCATACCACAAACAAGCTTTTCCTTTTTTTTCATATGGAGTCGTATCACAAGGAATAATTCTTTTAAAATTCTCAATTAATTTTTCATCTTTTGGTATTATTATTTTAAAATTTTTATCCGATTTCCCATCCCAATCTACTGTTTGAAAATGATCTACTTTCCATTCCATCCATTCTTTTTCAGATGTAAAATGATTAATGCCTAAAAAAGTGAGAAGGAGAGATGAACCAGCTATAGAAATTTCTCGGATATATTTTCTTAAAAAGTTGATTTTGATAGTAGATTCGTTATCATCTTTTTTTTCTTTTTCTTTTTCTTTTTCTTTTTCTTTTTCTGAAGGCATAGTAGTTGGTTCAAATTCTCCCTTTAAAAATTTGTTTAGAGGTCTAGGTTTTAAATCAACTAAAAGAGCCATTAAATCGTGTAATTCATATTTTGGCTTTTTGGTTTTCTCATTGAAAAAATTACAAATTGGTCTAAATCTGTCATTATCAAATCTTTCAATTATCGATTTATCTTTTTCATCTCCTTTTAAACTGAAAAAATGTTTTAAAATATCAAGGTCTGTTTTTGAATTAGAAGATTTTAAAATCTCAATGCAAAAATCTTTAATAGATACAGGTGTCGGATTATTTAAGAAATGTGAAAAATCACCATTTTTCTCAATATCATATTTCGCTTTGATAGCTAATAAATAGTTTTTGGAAGTATTTTTAGTCATAAGCAGATTGGAATTTATTTACATTTTTTAACATTTTTAAGCATTTCTCGTAATGTTCGTAACGATTGGAATTCTTTATCAACACTGCTAAAAATTCGACTTTACTTTGTCTCAGATTTAGTTCTTGTTCTTCATCGCGATAAGAACAAATGTACAAAACTACTTCTAAAAAAGTGATGCTAAACAGATTAGGATTTTTATCTGGGAAGTATAAATAAGATTTTTCTGTTCTAGCGCACTTCACTTCCCACAACAAAGTATTCACGGCAATAGCTGTAAAAATCAATTATCGAGATTTTCTCGAACGGCTATTCCTATGTCCAATTTTTAACAAGAAAAAAAATGAGAATTATATATTTATTTATAGCAGTTGTTTTGTTTTCAGTAAGCTTTACCTCATGTACAGCCGAAGATGTTTCAGATAGTGTAAAAACCACACAGTACGCAGACGATGATACGGGTGGGCAAACGGGAACATTACCACCGCCTCCACCAGCACCAACAATTCCATAAGGGTATGGTAAAAAGGCTGTTAAATTTTTAATATATTCGTTCAAATTTTAATAATAAAAAAAATGAGAGTTGTATATTTATTTATAGCAGTTGTTTTGTTTTTAGTAAGCTTTACGTCATGTACGACTGAAGATATTTCGGATAGTATAAAAACTTCTGAATATGCAGATGATGATACAGGTGGTCAAAATGGTCAAATAAATCCACCGCCACCACCATTACCAACAATTCCATAAGGATATGGTAAAAGTTTGCTGATTTTTTAATACATTCGGGAAATGCAATTCGTTATGAAACATTTCCCGTTTTTATTTTTATTTCTTTTATTCATTTCATGTGATAATTTCAAGAATAATTTATTGAACAATAAGGATGAATATGAAACTCTAAAAAAGAAAGGCTACGATAAATTCATGGCTGAAGATTATGACAGTTCTTATTTTTATTTTGATCAAGCTAGAATAATATGTAATTCAAATAATCCAAATGATAGAATATATCCAATGTTATTTTTAGCTGATATACAGAAAATAAAATCAGATTTTAATGGTGTGGAAGAAACAGTAACAGAAGCACTAAAAATCAGTGAAAACTCAAACTTTAATTCTAATCTCTATAATCTATTAGGAATTTCATATGAAGAAAAATTAGATTATGATAAAGCTATAAAAAATTATAGGTTATCGTTGAAAAATACTAGTAGTGAAAAATACAAAATAATAATAAAGAACAATATAGGTGTAATTTATTTAAAAAAAGGAAATTATTCTAAAACGATACAAATTCTTGAGCCATTACTAAAATTAGATACTTTAAAAAAACATAGAGAGGATTATGCTCGAGTTATAGATAATTTAGGTTTTGCTTATTTTAATTTGAAGCAAAAGAAGAAAGCTTATTTTTATATTTCTAAGTCACTAAATATTAGGGACAGTATAGGCGATGAGTATGAAAAATTAGCTCCATTAATGCATTTATCTCGATTTTTTATGGATTCCATTCCATCTGAATCCAATAAATTTGCAACTAATGCTTATGAAATAGCAACTAAAGTCAACAGTCCAGATGATAGATTAGAAGCATTGGATATTTTGATAAGAAATTCTTCTGAAACAAGACAATTTAAAAAGTACTATGACAAATTTAGTTCTTTAAAAGACAGTATAGAATTTATTAGACAAACTACTAAAAACCAATTTGCAAATATTAAATATAATTCGGATAAAGCTATAAAAGAGAAAGAAAAAGAAAGAGTACAAAAGGAAAGATTAGGCATTAGTTTAATCCTCTTTATGATAATTTCAACTTTAATCTTTTTCCTAATTCGTTCCAAAAATAAAAGAGAAAAGCTGAAAATCGCCTATACAACCGAAACCCGAATTTCCAAAAGACTCCACGATGAATTAGCTAACGATGTGTTTAACACCATAACATTTATAGATACACAAGACTTACAAAATCCAAATAATAAGGAAACCATTTTACAAGATTTAGATGCGATTTATGACAAAGCCAGAAATATTTCCAAACAAACCAGTGAAATAACAACCGGAAAAGCCTTTGCCGAAACGTTAAACCAGTTGTTTATAAGTTATACTTCAGAACACGTAAATGTCATGGTGCAAGGACTAACTTCAATTGATTGGGAAAATATAAATGAAAACAAACAAATTGAAATCTATCGTGTGTTAAACGAACTATTAGTGAATATGAAAAAACACAGTAAGGCCAATTTAGTACTAATTCGTTTTGAAAGTGTATTTAAAAACATACAAATAAAATATTCTGATAACGGGAAAGGCTTTGAAAAAGAGAAGGTTTTTAAAAACGGACTCCTAAATGTGGAAAACCGTATTCTTAGCATTAAGGGAAAGATTACTTTTGATTCAGAAATAAATAAAGGAGTAAAAGTTAATATTGAATTTCCCAAATAAGATAGTATATGTTTTCAAAAGTAATTATAGCAGAAGATATTGATGGATTAAACTTTGCTGTGAAGCAAGCTCTGAAAGAATTGGATATTCCTGACGAAGAAATGGATTATGCTAAATATTGTGATGATGCGTTGTTAAAAATAAAAGGTGCCTTGCAAAATAACACACCTTATGAATTACTGATAACCGATTTGTCTTTTAAAGAAGATTATAGAAAAGAAACTCAAAAACTACATTCTGGTGAAGAATTAATAGAGGCTGTTAAAAAAGAACAACCCAACATTAAAATTATTGCTTTTTCTATTGAAGATAGACCCTATCGTATTAAATCTTTATTTGAAAAATATGAAATTGATGCTTTCGTAATGAAAGGCAGAAACAGTATTCCCGAATTAAAACAGGCCATTACTACGGTTTCTGAATCAGATAAGAAATATGTTTCTCCAAACTTAAGTCATGTGCTACAAGATAAAACAGCTAATGAAATTGATGCTTACGATTTAGATTTAATTAAGCAATTGTCTTTAGGAATCACTCAAGATGAAATGGAAGCAAAATTTAAAGAATTAGGCATTACGCCCAATAGTAAAAGCACTATAGAAAAGCGAATCAATAAACTTAAAATTAATTTTAAAGCAAACAACACCGTACATTTAATTGCCATAGCCAAAGATTTAGGATTGGTATAATAATACAATAAAAATAGAAAGACCTAGCAAAAACCTATTGAGTAGGTCTTTTTTTATGCTTTACGGTTTACCGTAAGGAATTGATTTTCTGTGGTTTTAAATTTGGATATTATTAATTAACAAGTAAAACTATGGAATTAAAGCCTATAGAAGAAGGAATTCCTTCCGATTTGAACATGCAATTAATGTCTAATGAAAAAGTGTATTATTTTTCTTTTATAACCAGTAAAGGCGGTTGTGGAGGAAGTGGAAAAAAAGAAAACTATTGGATTTGTCTTACGAATAAGAGAGTTTTATATAAAACGAAGATTATGGAAGGAAAAGTCTATGTTGAAAAAGATGGTATCTTACCTTTTGAAAAAATTTCTTTCTTAGAAGTGACCGAATCACAAGAGCCGAGCGGATGTGGAAATAAAAAAGGATACCAATTAAGAATTAGTACTTCTGGAGGAGCATTAGTTATTCCTATTTTAACAAAAGAAAAAGGATATGAAATTAGAAGAGTTTATTCAGAGTTAAATAAGGATTAAATGTTGAGAATTTTATTATCTCCGTTTAATAGAATAGCTATTCTGTTTATTAAATTATATAAAATTACAAAAAGAAGAAAATATGATAAATGTTTACATTATCCATCTTGCTCTACTTATGGAATTTTAGCTTTACAAAAGTATAATTTTTTTAAAGCGATAAAAATTACATACAAAAGATTAAAAGATTGTAATCCTTTCTCAAACAGGTCATATATAGATTATCCATAAATATAAATAATTATGAGAACAACACTATTACTACTATTATTGGTTTTTTCATTTAATATGCAAAGCCAAACCTTTCAAAAAAAAGAATTGTTCGCTTCTTGTTGTGAAACAGAAGGAGGAAAATGCACTGGGTCGGCTAGTTGCACGGTTTGTAAAAACTGTGTTCGTTGTAAACATTGCTCAAGCGGAGGCAGTTGCGGTGTTTGTGCGGAAACAAAATCAAAATCTTTTTCATCTAGTGCTAAGAAAAAAAACACTATTGCAAAAGTAAAAACAAGCAATGTGAAAACCGATTATGATGCAGGTAAAATAGTAACCGTTGTTCATCCCACATTAAATCTAAGAAAAGAACCTAAAAGTACAGGTATTATTATTCAAAAATTAGTAAAAGGAGACCAACTTGCCTTAATTGAAAAAAAAGGAGATTGGATTAAAGTACTAGTGAACAAAAATCAGAAAATAGGTTGGGTAATGAGCAAATATGTGAAGTAACAAAAAAGACAAAATATAATTTTATGACCTAACATACTATAATTTGTTAGGTCTTTTTTTGTTTTTGAGAATAATATTTTGTTTTACGGTTTTCCGTAAAGAATTGATTTGTAATAGTTTTAAGTTTGATTGTTATTAATTTAAAAAGATAAAATGAAAAATACAGGATTAGTTATTGATAAGCCAGAAATTCCACAAACTTTTCATCAATTAGGAATATTAGTGTTAGATGGAAGTGGATCTATGAACGAAATAGGAAGAAATCAACTTACAAAGGCTCAAGAGGTTGAAATGGGTATTAAGGAAATGTTCTCAAGATTTGATGCAAGTAGAGTTAAAAATAACTTTTCTTTTTCTTGTATTAAGTTTGACACAAATTCAATGACTACCTTACAACCTACACCATTTAAAGATATCGACTATTTCACAGAGGATTTTAATCCGTTGAATGGTAAAGGAGGTGGCACACATATTTTTGAAGGACTTAGAGAAGCTCAAAAAATATCTGAAAATTTTTTAAAAAATGCTTCAAAAGAAGGGTTAAGACATAGTGTAGTAATTTTATTGATGTCAGATGGAATGTGTTTTGAACCAAATGAAACGATAAAAATAGCAAATCAAATTAAAAGTCAAGGAGGAATTGATATAGCCTGTGCTTTCTTATCAGAAATAGGAACAAATAATGAAACGGAAAAGAATGATACTAAAAATCTTATGCAGAGTATTGCAACCGATCCTATTCGATATTATGCGACTGTCTATGATGGGGAATCACTTCGTAAATTTTTTGAAGCTTCAATTAGTCAATCTTCAGGATCTAAAAAAATATCATAATGAATTCATTAACTGAAATAAAAAGTATCTCATTAAAAACAATTAATCAAGATTATATTACAACTTTTAATAATTTGAATTTAAATATAAATGGAGTTGTTTTAGGTGATGGACTTGGTTCACATTTTTTAGCAGAAAAAGGAGCAGAAATATGTGTTAAAGAATTAAAATTTCTTTTAGAAAATTTTAAAGAATCCAAAATAAATTATGAAGATTTATTTGAGAAAGTATTAAAGAAATTGAAAAAAAAAGCAGACAGTATTTCTGAAATAAAAAAGGCAAAGAGTAAAGAGAATATACTTGGAACAACTTTAATATGTGTTATAGAATATCCTAATAAATTTGTAATTGCATATGTGGGTAACGGATCTATATGGCAAATAAGAGGAAATTTTACCCATTTTTCTTCTCAACGGTATTTACCTTGGTCTAGTATTAACTTGTTGAATCCACACACTATTGATGAAAATGGAAAAGAAGCATTATATAAATATTTTTCATTGAATAGTACAGAAGAAAATATTAGACCCACAATTATAGAAGTTTCAAAAGATAATCAAATGTTTGGAGATATTTTTATTATCTCAACTGATGGGCTTTTTAGTCCAGACCAAACACCAGTAGCAAAGGATAAGGAAGGAGGACTTTGGATAAGTGGAGAAACTAAGATGAGTATGTTATATGAAACACTACAAGGATTTTTAAAGAATTGCTCAACAAGTAAATTAGGAGATGAATTAGATGGTTTTTGCAATAAATTAATTGAAAATAAACTAATAGATGATGATACTTCTTTTGGAGTCATTATAACTCAGCAGGTCATAAACTACCATAATTTATTAAATGAAAACAATACAGATAACGACTTTTTTATCAACTGATTTATTTCCAGATTTTAATAATGTAAAATCTATTGAAATTGAAGACAAACCTATTGCAGAAGGAGCTTTTGGAGAAGTATATATTTGTACGAGTATAAATAATCAGAAGACTAGTGTTCCTCAAGTAGTTAAAATTTTTAAAGAAGATTATAATAACAAACAACAACATAATGTAGATACAATAATTAAATTACAGAATAAGATTAATAAGAAAAATCAAGAATTACTTTTGACTAATAAAACTCTTCTAAATGAATATCCTGCACTTAAAGGAATTCCACAATTTAGTTTTTCAGGTAAATTAAATGGGAAGGAAATAAGAGGTTTTAGTTCTACAAACCTTAAAAGAATTGGTTTCGAAGAGTTTGTAGATATATTAGAAGATGATACTTTATATAAAGAATATCAAGGCTTAGATATTCAAAAAAAGATGCTTATATCATATCATTTTGTTTCAGCATTCAAGCTGTTAAACGACTTGTTTTTTATTCATGCAGATTTAAAACCAGAAGCAATTTTTGTAAATATAGCAAAAAATGAATGCGCTATAATAGATTTTGATAGTGGTACAATAACAGAAAATATAAGTGATGAACCAAATGTTTGGGGAGCACCAAATGATTGGGTTGCACCTGAAATATGGGAACAGTTGAAACAAGTAAATATAAATGGTTTACAAAAAATAAAAGTAAATCTACTTTCAGATTTGTGGTCTGTTGCAGTTGGTATTCATTATTTTTTAACTACAACACATCCTTTATATTATCTAAAAGAATTAAGTCCCATAGTTTCAAATGATTATTTTTTAAAATATAAATGGCCTGAAATTGATAAAAAAGAATCATATTTTAATGTTAATAATGGTAGTATTTATGAACCAATTAAAAACTGGTTAAATAATGTTTTACCTAAATCTATTTTTAATGAATTTTACAATACTATTAATTATGGTTATAAGAATCCGATAAAAAGAACAACATATAATGAATGGGAAAAAGTTTTGTTATCTATTCAAGAACCTCCAAAAATTTTATTATTTGAGGCAGATAGGGATATAATAATAGATGGGATTTCAGTTGTTTTAAAATGGGATATAATTGATTGTTATCAAATTTTTTTAAATGATGGTTCTTCGGAGTTTGATATTACAAATTCTTTTTCAATAGACCTTAATCCTTCAGAAGATACTGAATATAGAATAAAAGCGGTTGGGTATTTTGGAACTACATATTCTGAATTGATTAAAATTAGAGTTTTTCCAGTTCCTCAAATAAAAGTTCTTCAAGTTCCTATTCCGGAGTTTAATATGAACTTAAATCTATCAAATTTAAATATTTCTTCACCAAATTTAAATTTTAAAGTTGACTTGAATTCGGATTTATTTCAACTTGAGAAAGTGGATTTTATTGGATTAAGTAATGAAGCTAAATTAAATTTTCTTTCAAAAAGAGAAAAATCAAATTCTATTTCAAAGGTATTCGATAAAATTAGTAAGAAAATAAATAACTAAATGATAAATAAATTTTAAATGTCAAATATTAGTAATTTTTTAATTTTTTGTTCAGGAGCCAACAAAAGCATTTTAGAGATTTGTCCTACTGAAAAGACAAAATATCATGGTATAGGAAGTACAGTTCTTTTAACTTCTCTATTAGCTATGCTTGCTGGAGGCTATGCTGTTTTTTTTACATTTCAATCTATTCCTATAGCTGTTTTTTTAGGTATATTTTGGGGTTTAGTAATATTTAGCTTAGACAGATATATTGTTTCAAGTATAAAAAAAACAGGAAAAATAAAGCAAGAAATTCTTATGGCTTTACCAAGATTGTTCATGGCATTTGTATTAGCAGTAACTATTTCTAAGCCTTTAGAATTAAGGTTGTTTCAAGATGCGATAAATAAAGCTATGGGAGAAATTTCAGATGCAAGTATTTCTAATTGTGAAAATGATTGGAATATTACAAGGGATAAATTAGCAAAGAATAAAAGTAACTTAGAAAATGAAAGAAAACAAAAAACAGAAGATATCTTTAGTAAAGATGGAATATATAAAACACTATTAGAAAATGAAAAATCTTTGCAAAATGAAAATAAACAATTTGAAAGTAGAATTGATAGTAATAATAAAATAATTATAAAAGGAACTTCTTATAAACCAATATTTGACGAGTACGGTGTAAAGCTATACAACAAAAGAATATACAATAAAAGCGCTATAAATGCTTTGAATCAAAATAAAATTAACAAAGATGAAATCGCTAAAAACGAAATAAAAATTAACGATTTAGAAAAACAAAAAGAAGAGAGAAAAACTACTCTTAAAGATCAAGTTGTAACAACTGAACAGCAATATACAAAACAGATAGCGGGTGTTCAGCAACAAATAGATGACCACAATAATAAAAGAACAGTTTTTCTTTCAGATTGTAGTTTAAGGTCAAAAAGTGCTCAGGATATACCAGCAAGGTTGGCTGCTCTTTCTAAAATAACAGAAGATAGTTCAACTATAAGTATTGCAAGTTGGTTGATTACAATTTTATTTATTTTATTAGAAACTGCTCCAGTAGTTGTGAAGTTATTATCGTCTAGAGGTCCTTACGATGAAGTTTTGGAAAGAATAGAATATGAAAATATAATGAATCAAAAATTAATTATATCTAATTTAAATGATAGTATAAATACATCTTTAAAAATTAGTGCTGAAAAAAGTAAAATAAAGTTGGACGCAGAATTAAAATCTAATACAGAATTACTGAATGAAATTGCTTTAGCACAGGCTGAAATTGCAAAATTAGCAGTTCAAAAATGGAAAGAAAATGAAATAGAAAAAATTAAGAAGAATCAAAACATAAATTCTATTATTACTTGAAAATATTAAATCACAAGAAATAAAATCAATACCCTATGACAAAAAAACTACTCCTATTATTACTTTCAGTACTTTCCCTCTCTTGTAAAGAAACCAATCAAGAGCCCATTAAAAGTTCTGAAGAGCAAATACAATCTTTTTATGCGGAAGAAGAAGACACCATTCTTCCCGATGATATAGAAGAAATAACCGAACCAGAACGAAAAACCTATCATATAGATACCCAATATGAGTATAAATACCGTACAGGGAGAAGCAACCATTATGAATACAATTACAATATTATAGGTCACGACACGATAGGAAATGAAATAACAGGTACAATAAATATTAGAGACAAGTATGGTGCAGGTAAAATTATAAATGCAAAAGGTGAAAAAAGAGCCGTTTTTGTAGAATGGGTAAAAAATGGTAAATTAGTAGGCAA
Source organism: Flavobacterium sp. J27 (assembly GCF_004303025.1). Lineage (GTDB taxonomy): Bacteria > Bacteroidota > Bacteroidia > Flavobacteriales > Flavobacteriaceae > Flavobacterium. The sequence continues at coordinate 217,212 of NZ_PJQW01000007.1, forward strand.
AGACGAAGACAGTATTACGTATGAATTTGTAGTGGATAAATGAAATTTTTAATAGTTCTATTGGGTGCATTGCTGCTCACTTCTTCTCCTTATAACGAGAAAGAAGTATATTTGTGTGGCCCAAGAGGAGCTAAAAAATACCACTTTAAGAAAACCTGTAGAGGATTGTCTAATTGCAAACACGAAATTACACCTAAAAAACAATCTGAAGCAGAAGCCTTAGGACTTACCTTATGCGGTTGGGAAGATTAAAACAGAATACATGTCTTATAAAATCAAATCATTTTTCCTACTACTATTTCTTTTTCATGCTTTGGCTTGGAGCCAAATTAAAATTTGTTCCTGGAATATTGAAAATTTAGGAGCTTCAAAAAGCGAAAAAGACATTGCTTATATGGCACAGAAAATACAAGATTATGATATTGTAGCCTTGCAGGAAGTTGTAGTAAGCGAAGCCGGTGAACAAGCAGTAATAGCATTAGTAAATGTTTTAAATCAAAATGGAACTCTATGGGATTATACTATTAGTAATGCTACCTCTGGCAATGCTTACAAAGCGGAGCGCTATGCTTTTTTATGGAAACCAAGCAGTGTACAAAAAATAGGGAATGCGTTCTTAGAACCTACTTATGTTGAAGAAATAGAAAGAGAACCATATTTAGCTACTTTTAAATACAAAGAAAAAGAGATTACTTTGGTTAATTTTCATGCCAAAACAAAAAAAATGCAACCCGAAACAGAGATTAAGTTTTTTAAATTTTTTCCTGCTATTTATCCCAATAAAAATTTAGTTTTTATAGGAGACTTTAATTGTCCGCAATCGCATACTGTTTTTTTTCCTTTACGAAAAATGGGCTATGAGTCGGTTTTCGTGAATCAGAAAACATCACTACGGCAAAAATGCATTCAAAATGATTGTTTAGCATCAGAATATGATAATATTTTTTTTAATGCCAAACGTTTTGAAATACTCGATAAAGGGATTATTCCTTTCTACCACGATTTTTTAGATATACATACCGCTCGCACGATTTCCGATCATGTGCCTATTTGGGTAACTTTAAAATAAATTTTAGGAATATAGTTTTTTGTGGCAATTTTTTTTTAAAAATACAATTGCCACAAAAAGTGTGGCAAACTATTTGTGTCAAATAAAATGACACAAACGAGTTGACACAAATTTTATATTGCTTTTTAATTTAAAGTGTTTCATCATGAAAAAAAGAAATATTTTTAAAACACCTTTATTGTTTTCTCAAGAAGAAATGGCTTTACTGCTTGGTGTTACTAGAAGTACTTGGTCTATGTATGTTTCTGGATTGCGTGATATTCCTACAGAAGCGATATTAAAATTAGCCAAATTACTAAAGAGTGAAAATCAATTGCCATTGGTTACCCTAGAACTTACTCATAGAAGCATTCAAGAAAATAAAAAAAGAAAAATGTTAGCGGAAGAACTAGCAAAAAATAAGAGGGAAGAAGTGCTGTTACAAAAGAAACTAGAAAAAACGCAAAAAAAATATCAAGAAGCAGAACACACGCTACGTTTTTTAATGCTCCATAAAAATAATAAGGATTTGTCTGAACAAGAAGTTCTGATTATGCAAAATGTAAAAAATAGAGCCTTGCAACAAGTTGAAAAAAACGGTTTGCATGTGCAAGCTAAATACGAAGTACAGTTGAATGCTCTAAAAATGTATGTTAAGCAATTAGAAAATGCAAGAAAATGAAACTAGTTTGTTTTAATAACCTACTTCACTTTTAGCATTTTTCCTGTCCATTCAAAGCGGTTAATGGAAGACGTAAAATAAATTTCATTCCCCAAAACACGATCTACTTTTACATGCATTTGGTCGTTTATACCATAAGCAGGATTCGGATAGGTGTTTTTTACACAAGTAGCCACAAATTCGCAATCGTTTATCCAAAAAAGACGCGATTGTATCATGTATTTACCATCTTCATGATATTCGGTATGCATGTCTTTATGAATAACGACTTTTACTTCTTTATTTTCAAATTGGTAAATAAAAGTACCTTCATGCAATAAATCACATTCGGAAACAGGTTTTGTTTTAAAACCAGTTAATACGATAAAACAAAATAAGAAACAAATACTCCAAAAAGTGTTTTTGTGTGTATTAAAAAGAGAATTTTTGTAGAATAAACAAGAAACCAACTTAGGATTCTTTTTCAAAAAAGAGACAGTGTGCGTTGCTTTCATAATGCTATTGTTTCAAATGGGTTACTAATGTGTACATATTTGATAATAGCAATACTCTAAAGTACATATTATTCCTTAATTCTGAATCGCATTTCGCCTTAAAATGACAAATTTTAAGATTTTTTTTAGAATTATTTTGTGCCAAAGTCAGTCCAAGGAAATAGAAGCCGTTTGTCGAAGCCACATTTGTAGGTTTTGTCATCGTTTTTTTGTTGGGACGACTAATATATCAAATTAAAATGAATCTGTAGCATTTTTAAGTAAAGCATTACGATGATGAATTACAAAAGGTTGGTCAAACCATTTTACAATTTTTCTAATTGCTCTAGCACATTTTTTTTATAGCTTCTACTAATAGGTAACGATTTCTGGTTAATTTCAATATGTTCATTGGTAAACGAATCAATTTTAGTAATTGAAACTAGAAAAGAACGATGAATACGTAAGAACTTATGCTGGGGTAACTTGGCTTCAATATTAGAAATAGTTTCTCTTGTAATGCAATTTTTTTCTAGAGTTACAATTTTCAGATAATCGCTTAAACTTTCAATATATAAAATGGCATCAAAATTTATTTTTACCATTTTGCGTTCCGATTTCACGAAGATAAAATCGGTTTCATAAGTCATGTTTTCCATTATTGGAGCTACATCTACCTGAATGTTTTCATCCAAGTACTTATTAACTGCTTGTAAAAAACGTTCAAAAGAAATGGGTTTTAACAAATAATCTACGGCTTGTAAATCAAAACCAGCTATGGCATATTCCCGGTAAGCGGTAGTAAAAATAATTTTAATGTTTTTATTAATAGATTTTGCAAATGACAAACCATTAATTTCAGGCATGTTGATGTCTAAAAAAATCAAATCGATTTTTTGTGTATTAATTAAATGAAAGGCTTCCAGCGCATTTTTACAACTCCCGCACAGATGAAAAGCATTTATTTTGGCAACATGCGATTCTAAAATTTCTCGAGCAGTTATTTCGTCGTCTATAATCAAACAATGGTAAGTCGTCATTTTAATTCAATTTAATTTCTAATGCAATAACAAAGGTTTCCGAAGTTGTGGTAAGGTGTAACTGATGCTTTTCGGGATATAATAAGGTTAATCTTTTTCTGATGTTTTCCAATCCAATACCAGCGCTGCCTTCCTTTTCTTTTAAATAAGCACTGTTTGTACAACGGAAAATTAGGCTGTCATTTGTAGCTTCTAATTCGATGGTAATCGTTAGAAAATGATGGATGATGTTTCCATGCTTGAAGGCATTTTCTATAAAAGGTAGAAACAACATGGGCGGAATTAGAATGGTTTCATTTTCAATATGCGTTGTAAAAGTTACTTTCAACCGATCTTGAAAACGTATTTTTTCCAAATCAATATATTCCTCAATGTGTGCTACTTCTTCTGAGAGAACCACTTTCGGTTTTTGTACTTGGTATAAAATATAATCGAGCAAATTAGAAAGTTTTAAAATAACATCGGGTGTGTATTCCGATTTTTTTAAAGACAAGCCATAAATGGTATTTAAGGTATTAAACAAAAAATGCGGATGGATTTGCTTTTTTAAATAGTGGAGTTCTTGTTCTTTAATTTGTAAATTAGTTTCCAATATTTTGTTTTCCAATGCCTTAAATTGGGATTGCACATTAAAATTATGATTTAAGATGTATATAAAACTAATGACAGCCACAATTAGATATACTAAAATTAGAATAAAAATAAAATTTCTACCCATAGGAGGTACTTTAGAAATATCGAGTTTGGTAATAAAAATAAAACTACCAATAATAGCCAAAGTAATCAGGTAAACACTCATCGCTAAAGTGTAAAAACCATATAAAAATAATTTGTAATACTTTTTAGTGAGTAAATATTTTGGGATAAGAACATAAATGGTAATGTAAGTGGTTAGAATGGCAATGGGTAATAGCAGACTTGAAAACCAAGTAATATACACTGTATCATTAGAATTATAACTAAAAAAATATACAAAAAAGAACCAAACTCCAATCCAGAAGAAGCAATGGAGTAGTATTGATTTAGTAGTTTGGAATAGATTTGAAAACATGATAGCAAGATAAACTAATTATTTGTTATGTTTTCAAAATTGCGACAGATAACCTGTTTTGCGCCTTGTTTGTCAAAATAAATCTTAAATTGTACTTTTTAAATCTGAATTTGGTTAAAAAGGGAACTAAATTGTTCATACGTCGCATAAAAATAAAATGAATTATTTTATAAAATAGATTTGTGATGTTATAAATCAAAAAATATAGAATTATGAAAGTTATTTTAGACAGAATTTATGAAGGAGGGCCTTTTTTTATGGTGCCTATTGCATTTATCTTAATTGCGATTTTAGTTTTATTGGTTTGGGCTTTATTGAAAAGAGAGACCATAAAAAAATGTAAAGAATTAATTGCCTCACTTAGTCTTTTTGTTTTGGTTTGGGGGTTTTTAGGTCAGTCAATAGGTTTAATTTCTGCCTTTGATGCCATACAGTCTTTAGGTAATATTACCACTGAAATTTTAGCTGGCGGATTAAAAGTAACCTTTTTAACCGTTGTTTTTGGAATGTTTACCTTTTTAGTAGGACGTGTAGGCATCATTATTTTAACCATTATAGATAAAAGTGACAAGTAAAAGTTAATAGTGAGAAGTGTATACTCAGAAGCGAAAGTGTCCTGTTTGAAAGAATAGGATGCTTTCTTTTTTTGTAATTAGGTTATATTCTGTATATTCGTTTTCCTCAAATCGTAAACATTGCAGTATTTATTAATCACTTTTGGATTAGGGTTTGTATTTGTATTTGCTTATAACGTAGTTATAGAGCCTATTTATGCTTTCTTTTTTAGAAAGCCCATTTATGTGCATTTGTATTTGTTTCCAAAGAAGCTCACAATGCGTCAAATACAACTATTGTATAACCAATTTGATTTCTATAAAAAATTACCACTTCCTCAAAAAAAATATTTTGAACATCGAGTGGCAACTTTTATTCAAAAATATCCTTTTATAGGAAAAGAAGGCATTGTAGTTACAGATGAAATGAAAGTGCTTATTGCTGCAACAGCAGTTATGCTAACCTTTGGAATGCGAAATTATTTATTTACCGTAATAGATAAGATTATCATTTTTCCAGATGTGTATTATTCTACTTTAAATAAAAATTATCATAAAGGAGAATTTAATCCGAGTTTAAAAGCCATTGTTTTTTCTTGGAAGCATTTTTTAGAAGGTTATGAAATATCCAATGATAATCTAAATCTAGGCTTACATGAATTTGGTCATGTATTGCATTATCAGGGACTTAAAAATTCTGATACTTCGGCTACTATTTTTTCGGTAACCTATGAAGAGATTATGCAAGAAGTAAAATATCCACCTAATTATGCGCGACTCTTACAATCTGACTATTTTAGAATTTATGCATATACCAATGAATTTGAATTTATAGCAGTAATACTTGAGCATTTTTTTGAAACCCCAGAAGATTTTAAAAGTGAATTTCCTCAATTGTTTGAAAAAGTAAAAGTGATGATTAATTTTACTTCCTATTGATTTTGTTGAAAAACTTAATAATCAGTAGATTATATTCTGTTTTTAGCGTAGATATTATTAAATTTGTAAGTAACAAATACATTAGTCATGAAACAGAAAGTTCCCATTTCAACTATTATGACGAAAGAAGTTGTAAAGTTGAACATTACCGACAATCTTACCAAAGCAGAATCACTTTTTAAAAAACATCACATTAGGCATATTCCAGTAGTTTCAGGTAATAAAATTATAGGAATGTTAAGTTACACCGATTTATTACGAATTTCTTTTGCCGATGCGGTAGATGACGACGACGACGAAATTGATACAACAGTATATAATATGTTTACTGTAGAGCAAGTAATGGCTAAAAAATTAGTCACTATTCATCCAGAAACCACGATTAAAGAAGCAGCAGAGATATTAGCAGCAAAAGAGTTTCACGCATTACCTGTTTGTGAAGGTAATTTATTAGTAGGTATTGTTACCACCACCGATTTGATTAAATATTTAATTGATCAATATTAAAAAAGAAAAATACCTGACAAGTGTTAACAACCTGTCAGGTGAAAAGGATTACTTTGTAATTTCTTTCAAATCAGCGATTGTTGCAGTTGGATTCATCGCTCCAAAAACATAGCTTCCTGCGACTAAAACATCTGCTCCAGCGGCTACTAATTCTTTTGCATTTTGATTGGTTACACCACCGTCAATTTCAATGAGAGTAGTGGCATTATTTCTAGTGATAATTTCTTTTAATTGCGACACTTTTTTGTAGGTATTTTCAATAAAAGATTGTCCTCCAAAACCAGGATTAACACTCATTAAACAAACTAAATCGATATCTTTGATAGTATCTTCTAAGAGAGCAACATTAGTATGTGGGTTAATAGCTACACCTGCTTTCATCCCTTCCGCTTTTATGGCTTGTAGTGAACGGTGTAAATGAGTACAAGCTTCATAATGTACGGTTAAAATATCGGCACCCAATTTTTTAAAAGTGGTAATGTAACGATCTGGATCAACAATCATGAGATGAACATCGATTGTTTTTTTAGCATGTTTACTAATAGCTTGTAAAACGGGCATTCCAAAAGAAATGTTGGGAACAAAAACACCATCCATGATATCAATATGAAACCAATCTGCTTCACTATTATTAATCATTTCAATGTCTCTTTGTAAATTGGCAAAATCTGCTGCTAAAACAGATGGAGCAATAAGTGTGTTTTTTGAATTACTCATGGGTAGTTATGTTGTTTTTGCAAAGATAGATAAAGTTTTAGGTTCCTAAAACATGAAAAGCTTTTTTGATTTCCAAAAAAGCTTTTCAAAAGATACTAAGGTTAGTTATTAATCTAATTTAGATAAATCTACTTTTTTTAAGTAAGATTTCAATTCATCTAAGGTTATATTTGTGCCTTTTAGAGCTACTTGATAACGCTCTTTATAAATAAAAGTGATTGAAGATCTTACATGATCTGGATCTTCATCCTCTTCGGTAAGACATTTTATTCCATTGATTGTTTCTGTTTTTTTAGTTTCGGTATTATTAATACTTTCTACATTCATAGCCAGTGCCATAACGGTTAAACTAATGACACTACTTCCAGTTTCGCCAGCACCATCCATAATACTTACTTCCACTTCTTTTCCTGTTTCTTCGTCGGTATATTTTGCTTCCGCAGAAGTTAGTCCCATCATAGAGGCATTGCCTGCATTAAAATTAGTTCTTTTTAATCCGCCTAATTCTTCTGTCAATACTTCTTTTAATACGTCGTTTGATACAGGTGTTAATTTTTTTAATTCTTCTACTTGTTTTTCAAAATCTTCTAAGGCATCACCTGCTTTGCTCATGTTATTAATACCTTCAACAGCATCCATTATGCCAGGTTCTTCGTTTTTTTCTTCATTATTCTTACAAGCTACAATGGCTAGCATAGCAAGTAATACAATTGTTTTTTTCATGTTTGTTATATTATGATTTTTATGTAAAAATAAGATAAGATTTGAATAATTAATAATGAAGTATAAGAAATTTCATTCTATTCTAATCATTTTATAAAATAAAACCACGGATACCCGAGCATTTATGCGAACTGACCGTGATTTTGTTTCATAAAAAAACAAAACCACGGATACCCGAGCATTTATGCGAACTGACCGTGATTTTGTTTCATAAAAAAACAAAACCACGGTAATCAGCCGTGGTTTCAATCATCAATCAAAAAACGAACAGTTATTGAAACTGTTGTTGCTTTCAATATGTTTGGTTTCAATCATCACCCGAGAGCTTTGCTCGAATTGACGGAGAGAAACGGAGTAATCAAAAAACGAACAGTTATTGAAACTGTTGTTACAAAACTAAATTCCAAAAAAACAAATATATGTTATTTTTGGAATTTAATCTAAAATTTAGGGATTTGGATTATCCTAAATAGGTCTTTAATATTTTACTTCTAGAAGTGTGTTTTAAACGTCTGATTGCTTTTTCTTTAATTTGACGCACACGTTCACGAGTTAAATCAAAAGTTTCTCCTATTTCTTCAAGTGTCATTGGGTGTTGATCACCTAAGCCGAAATATAAACGAACGACATCAGCTTCTCTTGGCGTTAATGTTTCTAAAGCTCTTTCAATTTCAGTTTGTAATGATTCATGAATTAATTCTCTATCAGGATTTGGAGATTCACCAGAACGTAATACATCATATAAGTTAGAGTCTTCACCTTCAACAAGAGGAGCATCCATTGATAAATGACGTCCAGAATTTTTCATGGATTCTTTCACATCATTAACCGTCATGTCTAATTCTTTAGCAATTTCTTCAGCAGAAGGAGCACGCTCACTAGATTGCTCTAATAAAGCATACATTTTGTTGATTTTATTGATAGAACCGATTTTATTTAAAGGCAAACGTACAATACGAGATTGTTCTGCTAAAGCTTGAAGAATCGATTGACGAATCCACCAAACCGCATAAGAAATAAATTTAAAACCTCTAGTTTCATCAAAACGTTGTGCAGCTTTAATTAAACCAAGATTTCCTTCGTTAATTAAATCGGGTAATGTTAAACCTTGATTTTGATATTGTTTAGCTACAGAAACGACGAAACGTAAATTAGCTTTTGTTAATTTTTCAAGAGCTCTTTGGTCTCCTGCTTTAATGCGTTGTGCTAATTCTACCTCTTCGTCAGCAGTAATAAGGTCAACTTTTCCAATTTCTTGTAGGTATTTGTCTAGAGAAGCAGTTTCACGATTCGTTACCTGCTTGGTAATTTTGAGTTGTCTCATTTATATAATTTCTCTTTATTTTTATGTGTTACTATTGTTATACGTAAGAGGTTACCAAAAAGTTACAATTTTTTAATTAATAATTGAAAAAAAATCATATAGTTTTTTTTGTTTGCCTTCTTTATCCATAAAATTAATTTCAATTACATAATTGCCAATAACATCTGAGGTATAAAAAGAAATTTTATTTTTAGGTTTAGTGTTCCAATATAAATGGTAACGTTGATCGGGTAATCGTTCTTTTTTTGAGACAGAATAGTCTTCTTTATAATAGCTTTTTTCTTCTTGTAAATTTGGGATTTCAAATAGTTTATAAGGAGAAAAATTGGAATTAAGAATATACTCTTTAGTGATGAAATTGATAATACCGTCGTATTGATTTAAACCGAGTTGGTATCGATCATTAATAATATGAATTTCATCTATTTTTTCACAATTGAAATGGAATAGTACATTTAAATCTTGAACAATAATGCCATTTAAAAGGACTAATGCTGGAAAGTTAAGTTTTGGATTTGTTTTTTTATTAATGATGAAAATTTGAGTTTCATTGTTTTTTTTTCTTGTGGTAACACCAGGTAAAATTTCGGTAATTGTTTCTTGTATTGTTTTAAATCGGGTAAAATTATTTAAATCTACGATTTGATAGTTTGGATACGTATCGTAGAAAAAAGAGGATTTGGATTTTTTTTCAAAAATAGTATCTAGCTTTGTACTATAATAAGCCACATTGATTTGATTTGCTATGGCCCGTTGGTTTATTTGTTCTCTTTTATCAGGATTAAGTGTCAAATTAGAGTTCCATGTTAAACTTTTGTAATCAAAGGAAGTACTGTCAATAGTTATTTCATAATTATCAGTTGCTTCTAGTGGTTGTAGTAAAAATTGATTACTGAATGTGAGGTCGTCTAGCAAAAACATAAAACTCCCATCCGGATTTATTTTTGAGATTTTTGTTTTCCTATTTTTATCTAGAGTAGTTAGACTTATTCCTTTTTCAAAGTTAAAAATACTATCATAGCTCTTAATTTGCCCACTAATTATTTTTCCTCTTACTTCGGGTATATCGTTATAATTACTAATTTTTTTATACGATTTTGTTTTAAGATTTTTAGCGTTTTGGTTTATTTTATTTAATTGTAGTGAATCCATTTTTTTAACAGAAATACTACTGTTTAAACATAGCGAGTCTGGTATATTTAAAGTTACAAGGGTCCTTTTTTTGAATTGGTTTTGAGCGAGTAAATTTATTCTTTTTGTGGTTTCAATTGTAGATAGCTCGTTGTTTCTTTCAAAGAAGACGTTATTTGACTGATAGGGATTGATGATTACAATTTCCTTTTCACAATAGTTTGTTTCTGTTTGGAGTAGCGATTTTTTTGTGTAGACCAATAATTTATAGATGCCTGTTTCTAATTTTGTGTCAAGAAAAATATCACCAGAAACATTTTTATTATAGACTACTTTTTGTTGTCTTATACTATTGTTTTGTTTTTTATTTACAAGTTCTAAATAAGCAATTTTACTAGTTAGTGTATCTTTTATGTTTTGTATTCTAATAGAATAGAATAAGGTTTCTCCAGTGAGATAACAATCATCATTGGAAGTTATAAAAAAACTTTCCTCACTTGTACTCAAGTTGTATTTTTGAGAAGAAATTTCCTGTAGTAGAAGGAGGAAAAAAATTAATAAAGTTGTCTTTTTCATATCTATGGCCAAAAATCGGGTTTAATATTGGAACCTAAAAGTCTACAATCGCCACATCCTAAATTAACCATATCATACGTTTCAAGTAATGGTGGAATAACTTCATATTGATATAGCGCTAATTCGTTATTTAAAACTTGCTCAGCTAAGGAAGTTTTCCCTTTAACAGATTCACAGTTTGTCGTTTGTGGATTACATAATAGTTGTGCGTTATATTGTTCGACTGAACAAGAGTAAGGGAAATCTGGGATAGATTCATTTGGGAAAATAGTAGCAAAATCAAAGTATAACCGTTGTTCTGAATAGGAACAAATATCAAAGTAGCCAATCACTTTTTTTGATTCATCTGAAACACATTGGATATTTCCGTATATAAAACCAGGTTGTAAAGGAAATAATAGATTGGAATTATTATTAAAATTAGCAATTGATTTATAGAAGTTGTATGCTTCAGGAGAAAGATCATATTGTTTAACAAGTATGCTGTATCCGTTTGCAATAATGTAATCTTCTTTACTAATGAAACGTACTATGGCATTACTAAGAATTCCATCTGTTTGTTCTACTGTGCTGTGGATTATAATTTCATTTGATAAATTCGTTTTATAACATTCTTTGGATTCAGAAGTTCTTTCAACCACTTGAAATTCATAAGTAGCTTGATCATTTCCCGTTACTGTTAAGGAATCGTTTGACCAATATGGAGCTATAATTTTACTGGTTTCTTCGTATTCATATCGATAATATTTAGGTGTATTACTGGTAGCATTATTGCTAACGGTAATGGCAACACCATCTACACCGAAATAATTTATTCTAGTAGCGGCTAAAGTAGTAATTTGTGTTTGAGGTGTAATTTGTGTTAACTCAGATTTATATTCATCTCCTGATTCGGTTTTAATATGTAGTTCGTATGTAACATTAGGTTGTGCTGCAAAAGGTAAATTGGAATTATAGTATCCATCTGCTCCTTCCGAAAAAGTATAATTGTTTCCATTTGAATCGGTAATATAAACTTGAGCATTGTTTTCGATTTCATAATCTGTGCTAGATTCAAGAGGTACTGTGCGAGTTAATTTTACTTTTTGTATTTTATTCTGATTTGTTATGGTAGATTCTACAATTAAAAGATTTTCAAAATCAGAGATTTCCGACTTAAAATCATAAGGCTCGGTACATTTTATTAATGTAACTATAGAAATAATGAATATAATGATTAATGTTCTCTTCTTCATGCTTTTAAAATTTAAAATTATAGCTTAAAGTAGGTATAGGAATACTAAATATTGAAGTTTTGTAGGCTTTTATTCTACCTTGCTCGTTTATAAAATAAATGGAATAGGGATTATTTCTCCCCAAAAGATTATAAACGGATAAACTCCAAAAACTATGAGCTATTTTATTTTTTTTATGGTTGCCTTCTAAATTTAATCCTATGTCCAATCGATAATAGTCTGGGATTCTGAAGGTGTTTCTGTCGCTATAAAAAGTGTATTGATTACCGCCATAATTATATCTCCCCAAAGGAAAGGTTATTGGTCTCCCTGTTTGATAAACAAAGTTAGCTGATATATTGAAACGTTTGGTAAATTTGTAATTTAAAAAGGCATTTAAATCATGTGGTTTGTCAAAGTTTGCGGGATAATAATCTCCATTATTAACCCTTTCTTGTTGAAATTGACTCATTAAACGGATAAATGTTCTTGAATAAGTATATCCAATAGTTCCATTTAATTTGCCCGTATTTTTTTTGAGTAGAAATTCTATTCCATAGGCTTTCCCTTTACCGTTAATTAATTCTGCTTCAATTATCTCATTCATGAATAAATCTGCGCCTGTTTTATAGTCAAGAATGTTACTAATTGATTTATAATAACTTTCTATACTAAAACCAAATTTATTATTGAAAATAGAGGAGTATAGTCCTAATGAGTATTGGTTAGCTACTTGTGGTTTAACATAATTATCTGAAATTTTCCATGTGTCTAGTGGCGATTGTGTTGTATTAGTCGATAACAAATGAATGTATTGTTTCGTTCTGTCAAAACTTCCTTTTATAGATAGATTTCGAGTAAATGAATAACTAAAAGACACTCTCGGTTCAAAACCAAAGTAGGATTTTATAACGTCATTATTATTATAATTTTCGGTATCAATAATAGATGATTCGCTTTTCGGTTGGTTAGGAGCGTAAATGTTTACTTTTTTTTCACCCAATGCTAAAAAGTTACTAAAACGAAACCCAGTGCTGATTTCTAGTTTGTCGTTTAAATGATACACACTAGCAAGAAATAAGCTAGATTCTAATCCTTTTTCATGTTGTAAACTTCTGTTCTGAATTGTGGATTGATCATCATTTGGGCTAATTTCTCCTGGTTTTAATAAGTATAATTTAGAGTTTATTCCATAACTGTATTTTAATTTTTCGGATAATTTTTTATCAATTTTTGCATTTATTTTATGTTCACTTAGACGAAATGAATATTGAAATGAATCATTAAAAACAGCATTGTAATCTAGTTTGAATTTGTAATTACTGTAACTGTAGTCTGTTTGTAGTTTTGTGATTGAATCTATCGATTTAGTCCAGTTTATGGCTACAAAGGAATTGTTATATGAATTAATGGAGTCTCTAGAGATATTAAAAAGATCATTACTGTAATAAGCAGAAGTAGTTAGGGTGTTTTTAGCGTTTATTTTATGAGTGTATTTTGCGTAAAGGTCGTAAAAGGAGGCGTTTGCATTTTTTAAATCTTCATTGTCAAGTGATTTTAAAATCCATTTTGAATACGTACTACGACCAGCGACCATTACATTGGACTTGTCTTTAATTATTGGGGTTTGAACCATCAAATTACTAGTAACAGGTCCTATACTTCCTTCTCCAGTAATTTTGTTTTCAAATTTATTTTTGGTGGAGATATCAAAAACGGAGGATAGTCGGCTTCCTTTATCTACAGGCAAACTACTTTTATAAATTTCTACTTGATCAACAATATATGGGTTGATAGAAGAAAATAAACCAAATAAATGAGATGGGTTGTAAATTGTGGCATTATCTAAAAGAAATAAATTTTGGTCACTTTTTCCTCCTCTTACATTTATTCCAGCACTTCCTTCGCCAGCTGTTTTTATACCAGGCATTGAAGTTGCCACTTTTATAACGTCTCTTTCACCTAAAATTACAGGAATGTTTTTAATTTCTTCCGAATCGTAATTTATTTTACCTGTTGTTGAAGAGTTAATGTCTACAGTTCTATTTTTAGTAAGAATAATTTCGTTTAACAGGCTTAATTTCTCTTTTAAATTGAAGTTGTAATTAGTACTATTATATATTGTTAATTTGTAAATCTTGTTTTCAAAATTTACTGATTTTAGCTCTACTGTATTGAGTCCATAATCTAACTCAATGGCAAAATTTCCGTTATAATCTGTATAGGTGTTTCTTTTAGGTGTGCTTACTACGATGCCTTCTAAGTTTTCGTCTGTATCGCTGTTTTTTATGGTACCACTTAATATAATTTTCTTTTTTATTTTATTTGAGGTAGCTTTTCCTAATGTTAAGTAAGTAATAGCTGGTGTTTTTGAATTGGAAATAATTTGTTCTTGAGTTTTTAGTTGTGTTTTAGGGCTTAATAAAACAATTTCTTTAGTGTCTATTGGCGTTTCAAAATCATCATGAATAGCAATATTTTGTGTTAGAATAATTTCAGCGCCTTTCAAATAGTAATTTATTTCAGTTTCAGAAAAGAGATAATCTAAAACACTTATTATATTACTATCGTTGAATTTTTTTGTAAAATTTTTAGTTGTATAAGGAGCAAACCATGTTTTATCAAAATAGAATTTTATATTTTCTTGTTGTTCAATTTTAAGTAGACATTGTTCTAATGATTCATTGTCAAAATTAATAGAAAGATTATTTGTTTGCGCCCATGTAAATGATGAAGCAAACAAAAAGATGAGGTAGATAAAGAACTTATTTTTCATGTAGAACATTAAGAAGGTTACTATAAAATTGTTCCATACTTTCAGAATATTTTTCTTGATAAGCTTTATAAAAATTTGAAATTTTTATTTTTTGTTTTGGAAAAATCTGTGAGAAACTTTTTTTGGATTTTATTTTATAAAGCACACCATCTTTCTTTAAATAAAATTCTTTCTTATTCGAAAAAACGTAGCCTGTAGTTTTATCTGACGTTATAGTTTCTTTACTAGTTTTTTTATGTTTAATTAACAAACTGTCTGTTTCAGTAGTATGAATGATTTCTGTAAAGCCTAAAGAAGGAATGTTTACAAAAGTATTTTTTTTAATTTGGAAATAATTTACTTTAGTTTTGTCTACTACTAAGCCTCCTTTGGAATTATAAGACACAAGTTCATCATTAAGAACATCATATTTTATATTTACGTTATGGTATGTTTGGTTGTCAAATTTTAAAGAACCATTATTAAGCTCAGTTGTAAAAAACTGATTGGTTTCACTAATTACGGGTCTAAAATAGACTAAATGTGCTTTGCCATAATTAAAAGGTAAATTTTCTGTTGTAAGTAATGCGTCTACCTGATTTAAGTAAGAATCATTCTCTTGCGAAAAAATAAAACAAGAGAAACAAGTTAAAAAGAAGAATAAAGTTTTCATAGCAATAAGGTGAGAATCAAATCTATAAAAAAAAAAGCAAATTGTAAGATTTTTTTTCAAATTCCTTTCCTTTTTAAAGTGTTTTCTTTTTTACTCCACTAGATAATTTTTTATTTTAGAAGTGTAAAAATCAATTTTTTGGTACATTCTATTAAAAAAAATATTTTGGTCTTTTTTGCCTGCTTTGGTAATCGACATAGAGTTTTTTAATTGGTTAAAAATAAATTCCTTTTCTTCTTTGCAAATTTGTACATCAGAAGTAACATAATAACTTAACATATTATGTGGAATAAAAAACGAAGCCTGTTTATCATTGGTAAACAAAACCGTATTGTTTAAAAGTAATAATTCATTGTAAAATAATTCGAAGGAAGTAGTATTGTTTCTCACTTCTTGTTCTATTTTTAAAATGATGTTTTTAATATCTTCTATTATTAATAAGGCATTATTATAATGAAGAAGACCGGCTTCATAGAAATAATACATCTGTTGTAATGAACTATTAATTGTAGTGTCGTTCCAAATTTCGATGCGATTACTGTTTTCAAAAACAGAAACCAAACGTATCGATTCTTGTAATAGTGAAGTTTCCATTGCGAAATTTTCAAAACTTAAATTTTGATCAGAAGTAAGAATATTCAACCAAACATAAATTTTGAATTTCGAAAATAAACTCCCACCAAGAGTGTAATGCAACGGAATATCTTTGGCAGAATAATATACTGCACTATTTTTATTATTATATGGTTGTAATAGTATAATCGATTTTTCCAAATACAATTTAAAATCGGCTATTGATTTAATAGTCTTGGTTTTATCTAAAATGAATTTATTTTCTTTTCGAAATAAGGTATCCATTGCAATAGCATAATGATTGCACAATAGTATAGTTTCATCAATTGAAAATTTACTTTTTAGGGAAATTCTTCGGTGTGCAGCATCATAACTAATACCTAATATTTTAGCAACTTCATCCAAAAGCGATTTGTTATGAACTTTTTTTTGTATGGCCTTTAAAAGGAGTTCTTGATTTTTCATTTTTGTGATTTTCGCAAATACAAATGTAATCAATATTATTTAACGCAATTTATTTTGTGATTTATAAAATAGTTTTGAGTATTAAATTTTTGATTTATGAAAAAAGTTATCACTATTGACCTGAATAATTTTAATGAGAAAGATCTTCAGGATTATTCTAAAATGTTGAATCGATATTTTAAAAGAAGATGGCGAATTATGCTGTTCTTTCTTTGTGTTTCTTGCGGTGTTCAACAAGAAACGAGTAAAGATTATCTAAAAAAAATGCCTAAAGAATTTCAAGGTAGTTTTTATGATAATCTTGAAACTGTAGGAACCTTTAAAGAAAATGAAGTGACAAGGAGTTTTATGAAAAACCTTACTTCTTCTAACGTTAATTATAATAAACCAATAATGGTAAAAATTCAACGTAATAATTTGTTTTTAAAATTTGAAGATACAAATAGTAAATCTTATGTATTACAATTTTATGGTAAAAGAGATAAGAATAAGTTTGTTTTTTATACCAATTATAAAACAGTGTCTGTTCCTTTAATTTTAGTAATTAAAGAAATGGTAAAGTATGAAATTAAGTTAACTCAGAACAACGAGATTGTATTTACAAACAATTCTAAAAACTCAGGGATGCTTTTGTTTTTTGGAGATGGAAGGTCGTATGGTTTTGAATATCAATTTAAACTTTTAGAGTAATGAAAAAGCTGTTATTTTTTATTTTGTTTGTGTTACAGGTTAATGCACAAGATACCATTGTTTTTCCAAAAATAGATTTATTTAAACGAAATATTATTGAAGTTAGTTATGGAATTCCTCTAGGAAATTTATCAAATAAATATGAAGCATCTATAACTACTGGCTTGTATTTCAGGACAAAAATTGGTAAGGTACAGTTTTTTGATTTTGGAGCAGAATTAAGTGGCATAATTAGAGGTAAAGAGGTAGATTTTAAAGTCAACAATCAAACCATTTTATTAGATGGTAGTAAATCTTCTTTTTTATTAGGATTTCGCTATACTTTGTTTTTATATCGTTCACCCAATGAAATTTTTCATATAGAATCAAATTCTGGAACAGGATGGAAGTATTTGCATTATAGCAAGCCTAAAGAAGAATTAGAAGCAATTGATTTTAAACCTCAATTGAATACTATTGCGGTTACCCAAGGTGTAAAAATCATGTTTTATGGATTTGGAATTCATTGCAATTATCATTATGCTCCCTATAATCTTTTTGATGGCAGGTCTGAAAGAAATTTTGGAAGTTCTTCCATTCAATTTGGAGTATCGGGTAGTTGGAATTTTTAATTATTCTTTAAAGATGTCTCTTAATGAAGGTCATATTTATACGATAGGAGCATTTATTCCATATACATGTTCCTGTCTATAATTTGACAAGGTAAAAGTTGAAAAATAGTACATTATGCTTTATTGCCAAAAATCGGGTTGTTCATTAGATGAAAAGGAAGTGCAATCGGTACAATAAGGATATACTAAGATGATGTTTTCTTCAAGTTGTAAGTTGCCTGATGAATAAACTAAGATATTATTTACTGTTGCATAAATAATATCATTCCTAGCTCCTACTTCTAGTCCCATGTATCCTATAGGTAATTCGTCTATGTCGCTTCTATATTCAAATATATCACAATAGAAATAATGACTATTTGAAATTTCAGACGGGAAAATGTCTTCAAAATTAAAAAAAAATCTTTTTTCTGAAACTGTGGTGACATCAAAATAGCCTACTATTTTTTCTTTTGGGTTTTCTGTGTTTTTAATGTT
>NZ_PJQW01000008.1:0-172647 GCF_004303025.1 Flavobacterium sp. J27
GTGCGCTTTTCTTCTTTGTTTGCTAGTCTATTCATAATAAGTCGATTTTGTGTCAACTTATTTCAGGACGGGACATTTTAAATAAAAAAGCCTGAAATTTTATTTTCAGGCTTTTTTATTTTTAGTTTACGGTTTCCATTAGTCTTATAAATTCAGATTTGTATCCTTCCTCATCATTGGTAAGACCTATTTTTGCTAATTTTTTAATATCTTCAGTAGCTGTATTGCTAATATATTTTGACTCTTTTAATTTTAATCCAAACCAAGCAACAGAAGCACAAAATTTAAAGTCAGAAGTGCTTTTTTCAAGATCAATACGATTGTTTTGAATTGTTTTTACTATTTCTTTACTGGTATCTTCATCTGGTTTTTTATATCTGAATTTTACTGTTGCTAACTCATTGCTATATTGAGATTTTTCTTCCTCTACTGTATTTTTAGTGTATTTTAATTTTGAGATTGTATAATTGCTTTCAATACCATTTGGAATAATTTCATATAAAGCTGTAACAGTGTGTCCACTTCCTAGTTCTCCAGCATCAATCGCATCATTTTTAAAATCTTCGTTATTTAATTTTCGATTTTCGTATCCAATCAATCTATAGGCTTGTACATTTTTCGGATTAAATTCAATCTGAATTTTTACATCTTTTGCAATAGCATACATAGCACCTTTAAACTCTTTTCCTAAAAAGCGATTGGCTTCTTGAATGTTGTCTATATATGCATAATTTCCATTGCCTTTATCTGCTAAAATTTCCATTTTACTGTCTTTGTAATTCCCCATTCCAAAGCCTAAAACAGTTAAAAATACACCTGTTTTTCTTTTTTCTTCGATTAATTTGGTAATTTTAGTATCTGAAGATGTACCTACATTAAAATCACCATCAGTAGCAATAATAACTCGGTTGTTTCCTCCTGTAATAAAATTTTGTTCTGCTAATCTATAGGCTAATTCTATTCCTGCTCCACCAGCGGTGCTGCCTCCAGCAGATAAATTTTCAAATGCATCTATTATAGTTTCTTTTTCATCACCAGAAGTTGGAGGTAAAACAACTCCAGCCGCACCAGCATATACCACGATAGAAACTTTGTCTTCTTTGCGAAGTTGTTTCACTAAAATCTTTATAGATTCTTTCAAAAGTGGAAGTTTATTTACATCATGCATTGAACCAGAAACATCAATTAAAAATACAAAGTTAGAGTTTGGTAAATTAGTGGTAGGAATATTTTTTCCCTGTAACCCAATTTTTAATAGTTTATGATTTTTATTCCATGGGCTATCACTATATTCTGTATTGATAGAAAATGGAGTATTGTCTGATGGTTCTGGATAATTGTACTTAAAGAAGTTAATCATTTCTTCCACTCTTACAGCCTCTTTAGGTACTTTTTGTCCATTATTAATAAAGCGTCTTATATTGGTATAGGAAGCATTATCAACATCTATTGAAAAGGTGGAAAGCGGACTTCCTTTTGTAGATTGAAAAGGATTTTCTTCCACTTCAGCATAACTTTCGTCGTTGTTTTCAAAAGTTTCATTAAACTCTTCAACATAAGGTTCATAAGCAACAGAGGCTTCAACCGAATCGTATTCATGATTTTTGTTTTCATGGGATTCTTTACAATTGGTAAAAATAAAAGGGAAGACGAAACAAAAATAATAGATGTTTTTTTTCATTTTTTTGTGCATTAAAAGTGATACTTCCATTCCACAAAAGCTATGCCAAATTAATCAAAAAATCTTCATTCTTGTCGTTAATATTTGTATTATTTTATATCCAATTTTTCTTTTGCAATAACTGTAAATTGCTCTAAAGAATGGATGCGGTTTTCTAATTTTTCAATAATATCTTCCAAAGGAAC
The DNA here is from genome assembly GCF_004303025.1 of Flavobacterium sp. J27. Taxonomy (GTDB): domain Bacteria; phylum Bacteroidota; class Bacteroidia; order Flavobacteriales; family Flavobacteriaceae; genus Flavobacterium. The sequence goes on from NZ_PJQW01000008.1 coordinate 1,867, forward strand.
AAGTTGCTTTTCTTGAACTTCAATTTTTTCTTTTAAAGTTTTAATGATGTCCTCTTTTAAAAGAATGTTCTCTTTTAAAGTAGCAAAACGTTGTGCTATTTGCTCCTTGTTTTCAGTATAATATTTTTCTTCTGGTTCTTGAATAAAATGGATTAGATTGTCATCTTTAGTTAGAAGCATACTCCCTTTGCCTGTTATTAACCAATGGATATTTACCTTAGGGAAGTTGTGTGCAATATCTAATAATATTTCAACAGAAGGTTTATTCTTTTCGTCTCTTAATCTATTTAATTTACTTGAGCTATCATATTTTAAACCATTTAATGCAAAATCATTAATGTTTTTAAATCCTTGATAATTAACAACTTGTAATAATCTTTTGAAGAAATCTTGCATTTTTATTAAAATATGTTTGTAAAATAAAAACTTGTTTGTATATTAGCTATAGTAAAACGAATAAAAAACCACTCAAAAACGAATTGATAGGGAAAGCGAATATAGTAAAAAATACTGTATTCTATTAAATTATATTCAGTAGATAATGCAAAAACCTGTTAATTATTATAAATAATTTTATAATTAGTTGAATAAGAATTTTTTTCGTTTTTTTTTAAAACCAAATCCTACCATTTTTCGTACATATTATATTAAAATAACTAATGCTAAATAACTACTAGATGTACACAAATCATGAAATTGGTAAAATTTTGCATGGTGCAAATACCATAGAAGACTTTTTGTTTATTCAGATTGAAATTTTAGAAAACATAGATTGTTATCTAAAACAGTTTAAAAAAGAGTATTTTGGTTTTATAGGTAGGTTTTGTATGGAAGCTATTCCAAAATTAATCGAGAATGTCGAACATAATTTAAATCAATTAGCTTGTTTTCATTTTTTAACCACACTTTTTTTCGATTTTGAACGCTTTTATAAAATTGGAGGATCACATTATTTTAAAATGAGTGTTGCTTCTATTGAAGATAAATTGAAGAATTCTGTAAAAAAAGCTTAATTTTTTTACAGAATCTTATTAGTGGATAATTATGATTAAACCTTTTGAAAAGCAAATAATTGTTAATTATTTAGGGAAGCAACCTAGTAAAAGAATCATTCCTGTTTTAAATGAGAAAAAGATTTTTAATGCTAGAGGAAAATCATTTTCGCCTAAGTCAATACAAGACATCTTAAATGGTAAAACGGAAAATAGAATTGTTGAAACAGAAATTATTAAAATTGTAAAAGCAGAAAAGAAAAAAAAAATGGAAGTTGAGAGTTTTAAACGAGAAGTATTTGGAAAATAAAATAGTTACATAATATTACTATATGTCCAAGATTTTATAGCTTTTAACAATGGTGCTAGAGATTTACCTTTTTCGGTTAAACTGTATTCTACTTTTGGTGGAATTACTGGGTAAGATTTTCTAATTATAATTTCTAATTGCTCCAAATCTTTTAACTGTTGCGATAGCATTCTTTGACTAATTCCTTTAATATTCTTGTCTAATTCGTTGAATCTCATAGTTTTATTTTTCAATAATAACCATATTATAACAGGTTTCCATTTTCCACCAATTTCTTCCATAAAAATGGTGATTGGACATTCTGTAGCATGAGTATATTTTTTTTCAATTTTTTTTTCTTCAGTTTGCATAGAAATAAGGTTTTTCCGAGTTTAAAGTAAGTTACTTACTATTTAGTAAGTTCTTGTTTCAAAGTTAGTAATAATTTAGTTTTGTTTGAAAATAAATAAAAAATGAATAAAAAGATTCTGATTACTGGTGGTACAAGTGGTATTGGATTAGCTTGTGCAAAATATTTAATTGAAAAAAATTATGAAGTTATTATTACAGGAAGAAACAAAGAAAGTCTGGATTTTGCAATACAAGAATTGGAAAATAAAGCCTACGGATATATTTCTGACACGAGTAAATTAAATGAAATAGAGAATTTAGTATATGAAGTTCAAAAAAATCACAATAATATAGACGGATTATTTATAAATGCTGGAATTTTTAAATCGGTTTCTTTTGAAAACACAACCGAATCTATGTTTGATGAAACGATGAATATCAATTTTAAAGGGGCATTCTTTACTATTCAAAAGTTTTTACCACTACTGACTACTGGATCAAGTATTGTATTGAATACTTCGATTGCTGTATTTAAAGCCTTTCCAAATACGAGTGTTTATACTGCAAGTAAAGCTGCATTAGAATCGTTAGCCCAAGTTTTAAATTTAGAATTAGCTTCTAGAAAAATAAGAGTAAATATTGTTAGTCCAGGAGTGACCCGTACACCTATTCAGCAAAAATCGGGAATGACAGAGGAAGCAATAAATAACTTATTGCAACATTTTGCTACTACTTCACCTATTGGAAGAGTAGTTTTACCAGAAGATATTGCGCCTATTGTAGGATTTTTGATTTCTGAGGCTTCCTCAGTGCTTCGAAATGAGAAAATTATAGTTGACGGAGGTACAACATTGTAATTGATTACCTCTCAAGTGTATTAATTTGAGAGGTTTAACTAAAACAATTGTTTATTTAATTATAGATGTTCTAATACGATTATACCCATACACTTTTTTAGTAGGGTTTATGGTTAGATAATATATCTGATTTTTTTGGTAACCATTATTTAGAATTTCAGTTTCAAATTTTGATAAAAATGCTTTAGGCACATTTTTATCTGCATTTATTAATAAGGTAGTTTGAGAACCTTCGTTTCTTTCTAATAACTCATAAAAAATAAATTCTTTTAAGTCTTTTATGTCAGAAATTTTATCATTTAACTGAAGGTAATAATCATCCAAATTATACTTGTTGGAATGCTGTAAAGTTGATTTTTTAAGTTTACCAATGGCAATAAAAATCACATTTGAATTTTGTTTTAAGTCAAAATTAAATTTTGTCTGATTTGTTTCAAAAGGATGAATATCAACTAAAAGACCTAAAGAAAAATGCGATATAAAAGTGGAAGTGTCGTCTTTTTGTTTTACCCAATAGATGAAATCTTCAATGAATACTTTATTTTCTTTTACACTAAAGTCAGAAGTAAAAAAATCGTTTATGTCATAACCAAAAGCACCTTTCTTTTGCGGTGTAAACACCTCGTTTTTTTGGATATCAATCCCTCTTTTTAAAATGGAATCTGCCATAAAATCAAATACATTCATCGTAATCGTATACATACTATCAGTGATGGTATGACAACATATAAAATCATCACTTCCTTTTTCAAATTCATGCCAATGCCCAATTAATTTTTCTTCTTTGCTTTGGCAAGAAAGCAAACTAATTGTTATCGTAGTCAGTAAAATTTTTAGTCCATCCATGTGCTGTTTTTTTATAAAAATGCGTTTGATGTAAATTTGTATAACAAGATAAAGGAATTTTATAATAATAAACTGCTATAATAGCTATTTTGGCTTTTTTATTATACATTGGATAGGAAACGTTGTATAAATAGTTGTCTTTAAATCTGTTTTGCCATTCTGTAATGCGCTGGTTTGTGGCTTTCTCATCATTATTTTGATTAACAAAAAAATAATCATATTCTTTACTATCAAATAAAATTGTATTTTTTAATTGTTCCATTTTCCAATATGCTTTTGTAAAAAGAGGAAAAGATAGATTATAAGAAGGTATTGATTGCACTTCTTTAAAACTTAGGGTTTTGTAATCATCAGGAGGACTCAATAATTGTCTATTGTTCCAAAGAATGGGTTTGTCTTTTTGGTCGGCAATAAAAGTATTGATTACCGCATAGGCCTCTTCATCACTAAATACATAAGGAGTCTTTTTTTCCTTGTTTCCACAAGAAACAAATAGAAGTATACTAAGTAATAAGAATATATTTTTCATGGCAACTAATTTCAATCACTAAAATAAACTAAAAACAAAAAAGTCTGTAAAAAATACAGACTTTTCCATCTTAAAAGCAACCAAATTATAAAAAAAGTGGGTTCTATAAATTAAACTAAAACTACTTTTTGATTAAGCGTACTACTTCTTGTGTTCCATCTTTGGTAATTTGAGCAAAGTAAATGCCATTAGCCATTTCAGATAAATCAATCGAACTCGTTTGTGTTAACCGAATTACTTCTTGTCCTGTTAAGTTCATTACACTTACATGATCTACTAAAACATTCAAATTAACCACATCATGTGTTGGTACTGGAAATACAGATAATCCTTCAATGTTATGAGTTGGGTTATCCAAAGTACTATCTACTGTAATTACAAATTCATAAAAATTGAAATTAGTATACTCATCAAATACTTCTAAAGTAATGGTATGCAATCCGTTTGTTAAGGTTTGTCCAGGTGAAGGATATTGATCTATTGTAAGCGATGTAGCACAATTGTCAGTAACCACTACAGAAGTAGTAAAATCTGGTAAAATATAACCGTTATTGCTAGCATTATTATAGCCTACAGTCATGTCGACTGGTAAGGTATTGGTGTCAAAAACAGGTGGTAAATTGTCAGATACATGAATTGTGGTAGTACAAGTTGAAGATAAATTGTTATTGTCTATTACTGTTAAAGTAATAGTTATTGGAGAACCAACATCAGAACAGTTAAAATTATCTTGATCGATACTGATAGATTGAATACCCGAAAGATCATCAGAACCATCATTGATATCAGCAGTGTCGATAGTATACGTTCCATATTCGTCTAAGTTGAACCAAGTTTCACCAACGCAACTTGCAGTAGGTGGTGTGGTGTCTACTACATTTACGGTACGAATCATTTGTTCTGCTTCATTTCCTGCAGCATCAGTAGCATTGTAGTAAATAGTATAACTACCCACTGCATCTACAAATTCGGATGCATCAATAATTACACTAGAACCATCATCTGTAGTGGCGCCTAGTTCGGTATAACCAGCACCTAATTCAATTTCTTGCGGATTAGCACCTGTTAAGGTAATTACTGGAGCAGTACATTCGGTTCTAAAAGCAACTTGAGCGGTAACAGTGGTCCAGTTAGTCGTACTATAAGAAGGGTCATCTACTTCAATACAGTATAAAAGTGGTGTTAAAGTCGCTTGGAAATCTGTAAAATTGGTATTGTTGCCATTTTTTACATTTAAAGCATACAAATACGGATTGTTTTTAACCAATAGGTATGTTAAATTAGGTAAACCACTAAAATCCAATTCGGTAAATTCATTGCCATCAAGATTCATAAATTGAATGCTTAATGGTAAAGTAATACTAGTTAAATCACAAATTTCTGCCGCTAAACTAATTAAATTGGTATTCGCAGATAAATCTAAAGTAGTAAGTGCATTGGCACCACAAAGTAGACTAAATAATGCGGTATTATTAGATACATCTAAAGTGGTAAGTTGGTTGCCTCTACAATTCAAAACTTCTAAAGACGCAAAGTCTTCTATACCTGTTAAATCAGCAATGTTTTTATAAGTTACATTTAAATTTGTAATTCCTGAAATATTGGCTGTAGTAACATAATCGTCTAAAACCGTATCATAACCTAAATCGATTAGTCTTTGCTCAAAATTATCATCGGGTACATAGGTGTCATCAAAATGACAATTGGTACTGAAGGAATTGTTAGGATCTATATTGGTCCAGTTGGTTTGACTATACGAAACATCATCCACTTCAATACACGTTAATAATGGTGTGTTAGAAGATTGAAAACCTACAATTAAAGAATTGTTACCGTTTTTTACAGAAATTCTTTCCATTACTGGATTGTTATTAATAGTTATAAACGCTAAGTTCGGATAGATCCCAAGATCATAACTTGTAAGTAAAGTACTGGAAAGATTGACTTCGTAAAGTGCAGTAGCTATATCTGATAATGTCAAATCGGTTAAGGGATTACCTTCAAAAGCAACTCGGGCTAAATTACTATTTGCTGATAAATCTACGGAAGTAAGATTGTTGTAACCCCCATAAAAAGTGGATAGGTTTACATTATTAGAAAGATCTATTTCTGTTAGACTATTACCTCTAACACGTAAATATTCTAAAGCTGAAAAACTTTCAATTCCTGTTAAATCGGAAATGTTTCTATCATCTAAATCTATGGTAGTTACCGAAGCTACATCAGCAGTTAAGACTAAACCATCTAGTGTACCTTCTGTATCAATTCCTAAATCAATTAAAGCTTGTTCAAAATTAGCGTCGGGAATAGCAGTGTACTGACTGAACATAGTCAAGGAAAAAAAGAGGGCAGTTACATGTAATAATCTTTTCATCGTGAAATGTTTGTTTATGTTTTTATTTGTAAAATTTTATCCTACAAAGGAAAACATTTCTTGATGGAGGTAAAAGAAAAGTAGGGTAGCAAATGGGTAGCAAGCCTTAAAAATAAAGGTGTTAAGTAGATTAACTATAATTTTCGATGTAAGCAATAATGTCTGCTTCCGAATCAATTTCTAGCTTTTTTCTAATGCGATATCGAATCGATTTTATTGATGCTAAACTGGTATTTTGCAAATCTTTTATTTCATTGGTAGACAAACCTAATTTCATTAAATACAATACTTTTTTTTCTTTCTCATTGAAAAAAGGAAAATAGGTATTTATTTTAATTTTAAAATCATGACTCACTTGGTCAATATATTCGGTTAAATTTTGGGAAGGACCATAATCTGAGTTTTTAGATTTTAACGAAAGCAATAACGATTTTAATGCTTTGGTTTTTTCTTCTTCATTTAAATGTAAAATAGCTTTTACTTCCTTTTCAAAATATTCCTGAACTTCCTGCTTAATTTTATTATTCAAAAACTCCGTTTTGAGTTCGGCTTCTTTCAATTGTAAGATTTGCTCGGTATTTTTTCGTTGTAAATTTTCTTCTTCTAATTTTCTTTTCGAAAGCGCCAATTGGTATTTCAAATTTTTTCGTACCAATACAAATATCGTTACAGCTGAAACTACCGAAAGCAAGAACAAAATCAAATACAATTGCTTTTTAGCTCTTTCATTTTGTAAGTTCAAACTAGCTTGTAATTTCTCTTTTTGAAAGGTATAATTCAATTCTAAAGCCGTAATCCGTTTCGCTTCTTCAGTATTATTCAAAGAATCGTTATAGGCTTTGTACAAACTATAATCTTCTAAAGCTTTTTTATAATTGCCTTTACTTTGGTACGCCAAACTTCGATTAAAATATTCTTTTTGCAGCAAATCTTTGTGCTTTACCTTTTTTGCATTGGCAATCGCACTATCTAGCTGAACAATCGTTTGGTCATACAAACCCATATCGTGGTAACAAGTGGCTAAATTTTTATAGCTAATACTCAACTCATTGATAATTTGAAGCTCTGTAAAGGTTTTGATGTTTTCTTTAAAAACCAAAATAGATTTGTCATAGTCCTTAATCGTATAATACAATAATGCCAAATTGCCTTTTACCTTAGATTTGTCGAGTTTGGTTGTGTATAAGGTTTCCGCTTTTTTATAGTTAATTAAAGCCGAATCGTATTGTTTGGTATAAAAATAGGTAACACCAAGCATATTGTAAGACATACCTATTTCACTGGCTTTTTCATTAATTTTTTGACGAATACGAATCGCTTTTTGCAAATAATCTATGGCTTTTTTATACTCATGTTGTCTGCGATAAAACATGCCTAAATTATGAATGGTTAAACCAATCATGGAAGAATCTTTAATTGATTCACTCAGTTCTAACGCTTGTAAATAAGTGGCTAAAGCTTCTTCCGACAAACCTTGTTTGGCATTGATAATTCCCAAATAATTCAAAGCATCTGCTTTGTTGCTTTTCAAATACAACGAAGGGTGAGAAATTTTATCTAAAGCATGCAATACATCGTCTAAAATAATTCTAGAAGTATCAATATCCTTATTCAAAAGGTGTTTGGCCAATTCTATTTTATAGTGAATGCGTAAGGAGTCGGATTTTTCTTGTTCAATATTAGAAAGCAATTCAACCGACACATAATCTTTCGTTTGCGCCACAACAACAGACGAAAAGACCAGTAAAAGGAATACCAGCTTGCCTAGGAATAAAGAAAATTTCCAATTTGAATCCACTCGATGTTTTTTGCAAAAATACACTTTTTTAATACTACGCGAAATAATTGCGTATGGATATAAAATCTTTGTCCTATCAAATTAGAGGGGATGCTAAAGGGTTCCAAAATGGAATGCCTTCGGTTACCCAAAAAATAAATTAAATTTACAGTTATGAACACAGCCATCAACGGAAACGATTTATTAGCCTTAGGGTATGCAGAAGGAAGCTTAATCGGTATTGCTTTAAAATGCAACCGAAAAAGAACGGGTTTTACCAAAGAAGAAATGCTGGATAACTATACTAAAGTCTTAGCGCAACCTGAAACCTATTTGGATAATGCTTTATTTGGCGCATTGGCACAAGCTATTATTGAAAAAGCCAATGAAAAACCAGAAGATTTCATTGCTTTAAACGATACTCCAGCTGCATTTGCGATGTATGGAGCCGATCATATTGAAGCAGGAGCCAGACAACAAATGGAAGTAGCCATGCAATTGCCGGTGACTGTTGCAGGGGCTTTAATGCCCGATGCACATCAAGGATATGGATTGCCAATTGGTGGTGTGTTGGCCACAAATAATGCTGTAATTCCGTATGGAGTAGGTGTCGATATTGGTTGTAGAATGGCGTTATCAGTATATGATATTCCAGAATTATTTTATTACGAAAACGAAGCCAAATTCAAAAGTGAATTGGTTAAGCATACTAAGTTTGGTGCCGGTCATGGATTTCACGGGCAGTACAAAGCCGATCATGAAGTGATGGAACGAAAAGAGTTTGCGAACAGTAAATTTATCCAACAATTGAAAGACAAAGCGTGGTCGCAATTAGGAAGTTCGGGTGGAGGTAATCACTTTGTAGAGTTTGGAATCATCCAATTTGAAAAAGACGATGCCGTGTTGAATATTCCAAAAGGAAACTATGTGGCCTTGTTAACGCATTCGGGTTCGAGAGGTTTTGGTGCTACCATTGCCGGACAGTATACAAAGTTGGCCAAAGAACATTGCAAACTTCCTGAAAAAGCGAAAAACTTAGCCTATTTAGGTTTGGATACCGAATTAGGTCAGGAATATTGGATTGCCATGAATTTAGCAGGCGATTATGCTTCCGCTTGTCATGAAGTGATTCATAACAAAATGGCTCAAGCGTTAGGAGCCACCGTATTAGCCAAAGTGGAAAACCACCATAATTTTGCTTGGAAAGAAATTCATAATGGAGAAGAAGTGATTGTGCACCGAAAAGGAGCCACACCAGCAGCCAAAGGCGTGATGGGAATTATTCCAGGAAGTATGACCGCACCCGGATTTTTAGTACGTGGAAAAGGAGAAGCGGAGGCTTTGCATTCGGCATCGCATGGTGCAGGAAGACAAATGAGTCGAACACAGGCGATAAAAAACATTACTAAAAAGGAGATGCAAGCGATATTAAAAGATCATGGTGTTACCTTAATTGGTGCGGGTTTAGACGAAGCCCCAATGGCATACAAAGACATCAACCAAGTAATGGCAAGCCAAGAAGCCTTAGTCGATGTCGTTGCCAAGTTTACTCCTAAAATGGTACGAATGGCAGATGATGGGAGTAGGGAGGATTAGATGAGTTTAAATTTATAGAAATTTAATGATGAAAGAATTAATACTAAAAAAAATAAAAGAAATAGAACTTGAAAAAGGAGTAGAAATTTTATACGCAGTAGAATCGGGAAGTAGGGCTTGGGGATTTGCCTCTCCAGACAGTGATTATGATATCCGATTTATTTACAAACACGATTTGAATTATTATTTATCAATTTGGGAACAAACTGATGTAATTGAGTTCATGACTGATGAAGATTTAGATGGATCAGGTTGGGATTTACGGAAAGCATTGTTGTTATTGGCGAAATCAAATGCACCTTTTCTAGAATGGATATATAGTCCAATAGTATATTTTGAAAATAAAAATTTTATAGATGAATTACGAAAAGTAGCCAATGAATGTTTTTCACCAGTTTCTTGCATGTATCATTATATAGGTACAACTAAAAACTTTATTGAAGTTTGTGAAAAAGATCAAGTCAAATTGAAAAGTTATTTTTATGCGTTACGAACTGTATTAGCTGGGCAATGGATTGTTAAAATGAATAGTTTTCCGCCTGTAGCTTTTATGGAGTTGTTGGATATAGCACCAAAAAACATAAAGGAGAAAGTAATGATGTTAATGGATATTAAAGCAAGCCAAGATGAAAGTTACCTGCACCCTAAAGAAGAGATTATAACAAATTTTATAAAAGAGACATTAACTTTTAATATTGAAAATGCTACTAGTTTAGCGAATAGTAAAAGAGATAATTTCAAACTTGATGAAATTTTCAAAAAAATAATTCTAAATAAATGAAATGAGAATTGAAGATTTAAAATCGGGTAAGTTAATACTGTTTGAAGTGATTTCAGGCAGCAAAGCTTTTGGTTTAGACACACCAACTTCAGATACTGATATTAAGGGGATATATTATTTACCAAAAGAAAAATTCTTTGGGTTAGACTATATTCCTCAAGTTAGTAATGCAACCAATGATATTGTATATTATGAATTGGGGAGATTTGTAGATTTGTTACTTAAGAATAATCCAAATATTTTGGAACTTCTTGCTACTCCTGAAGACTGTATTTTATATAAACATCCAATTATGAATCAATTTCAAATTGAAGATTTTCTGTCTAAGTTGTGTAAAGATAGTTTTGCAGGTTATGCTATGACACAAATAAAAAAAGCACGTGGTTTGAAAAAGAAGATTGTAAATCCAATGGCAAAGGAACGTAAAACTTTATTAGATTTTTGTGCTATTTTAAAGGGCTATGATTCAGTTCCACTTACAAAATGGCTAGAGGAGTATGGTCTTTCTCAAGAACAATGTGGATTAATTAAGGTTCCCAATGCAAAAGGTATATATGCACTCTTTTATGATTATCATCAAATATTGGGATATAGGGGTATTGTTAAAAATGAATTATCTAATGAAGTATCAGTATCTTCTATTGAAAAAGGAGCTGAACCAATGGAGTATTTGAGTTGTAATTTAGAAGGGTATTCAAAATACTGTAAAGAATATTCTGAATATTGGGGTTGGATTAAAAAACGAAATGAAGAACGTTACAATACGAATCAGCTTCATGGTAAAAACTATGATAGTAAGAACATGATGCATACAATTCGTTTATTACAAACTGCGGAACAAATACTTTCAAAGGGAAGTTTAGACATTCGAGTGCCTAATAGAGAAGAATTACTTTCAATTAAATCTGGTAAAATAGAATATGATGCTTTGTTACAAAAAGCAGAAGACTTAATTCGTAAAATTAATGTTTTGTATGAAGTAACAAGTCTGCCAGAAACACCAGAAAGTGATAGAATAATTAGAAAACTAATTGAAATACGAAAAGAGTTATATACTTAATTAGTATAGATTTAATAGTTCACTCTTTCAAAAACGTCCTTTTACCCAAAAGGGCGTTTTTTTATACTCAAACCCCACCTCCTAAAAACAAAAACCCTTACCAGCCGTGCGCTAGACCTAAACGTTTACGTCTCACAACGTAAAATTTTGGGTCTCTAGCGTAAAATTTTACGTCCCGGCACGTAAAATTTTACGTAGGCAGACGTAAAACTTTGGCTTCCTAACCTAAAATTTTGGGTTCCTAACCCAAACGTTTCGGTCTGTAACGTAAAATTTTAGGGTATTGGGTTAAAATGGATATATAAAAGTTTTAGATATCCCATCAGCAATTAAAAAATAGGGTGGAGCAACTTATGAGACCCTTACAGGGTAACAAGTTAACGCCCAAAATCTTCCTCCCAAAAAACAAAAACCCTTACCAGTCGTGCGCTAAACATAAAATTTTATGTTCCTTACATAAAATTTTAACGCACCAACCTAAAATTTTAAGTCTCTAAGGTAAAATTTTACGTCTGCCTACGTAAAATTTTAAGTCCCAGACATAAAATTTTAAGTGTCTTACCTAAAAGTTTAGGTTCTCGAGTTAAAATTGTAAGGGATGGATTTTTCTAATAGATTGTTGTATAATAATGGGTTTAGGTTCCAAAATTGATACTAAGATTTGAAAGAATAAAATCAGTATATTTGTTCCACTAATTCTATGAAGCATGAACTACAAAATATCATTTCAGGAAAGAGCCAAGTTGGGTATGGAAATACTATCCAAACAATCTCCAATTACCTTAGAAGAAGCAAGAGCTCAAGCGAAACGATTAAGTCAAGCAAGCAAATCAAAAGTGAAGAAACAACGCTCCTAAAAGACTTTTAAAGACAATTTATTCTTTATTGATACCGTTTTTTACCTTACAGCTGTTTTTTACACCTAAATAAATAGGGTTTTAAAAAAGACTAATATTTCAAAATAAATCCTATATTTGCCCTCGAAATGAGAACACAGAACATACATACTGTTGCACTAGCAAAGTCAGTTTTTCGCTTAAAAGGAGATTATCCTTTTAATCGAACAGGATGTTTTGTATCATTATGTATGTGTTAAAGTAACGATTATATCATATTTCAAAGCGTCCTTTTATCCAAAAGGACGCTTTTTTTATGTTCAAAAACGAAGTAAAAACAGTAATAATCATAAAAATGAGAAAAATTTTTAAAAAAATAGTGGATGCGAAGTAAACCCGAGCTGAAATAATCGAAAATGAGTAAACAAATGAGAGACAGTCATTTGAAAAAATAAAACTATCAGTTGTAAAACGGATCAGGATTGTATTGCTTAAATTTACATATAACTAATTGAAAATCAATAAAATAAATTTAAAAAATATTTGGAAGTTCGGTTTTTTTCACTTTATCTTTGCCTCAGAAAATTACAAGAAACAATAGCAATTGCAATAACAATAATAAAAGCAATTAGAAATTAAGAATTTCAAATAATTTAGAATTCATATAATATACAATAAAAATGAAACGAGATTTAAAACAACGACCAGTACAAATACTATCTGCAAAAGCAGCTTCAAAAGCGCTTGGTCTACCGCGTTTTTATTTTGATAAATTATGGGTGCCTCCTTATACGGAATAGTAATCTATTTGCTATACCATTATTATAGAGCACCTTCAAAAGAGGTGCTTTTTTTATGTATGCTAGTAACTAGTAATTAGTACATAGTAAATCGCAGTTCGTCAGTTCGAGTGTTTTTTATCAAATGCGAACAGCAATTTTATAAAAAAAGTATCGAAAACCTTATTAGGGAAAAAATAATCGGTACACTTCACTCTCAAAAGGATGAAGATTATACTATAAAAAAGAATGTCATAGCTCAACTGGAAAGAGCATTCGCCTACGAAGCGAAAGGTTGAAGGTTCAAATCCTTCTGGCATTACATCTAATTTCGTAGCTCAGTTGGTTAGAGCAATCGCCTTTTAAGCGATGGGTCTCAGGTTCGAATCCTGACGGAATTACAAGTGTTCTTAGAAAGGAACCTACTCAAAGGATTTTTTTGACTGTCTCTCAAAAAATGAATTTGAGTTAGCACTGGGAAGATAACGATGGGTTGTTTACTCGCTTTGGATGCGAGAGGTTGCAGGTTCGAGTCCTGCTTCCCAGACAAAAAAAGTAAGAAGTAAAAAAAAGATACTTCTACACTAGCAGGAATGGCGAAATTGGTAGACGCGTCAGACTTAGAATCTGAATTTTGAGAGTTCAAGTCTCTCTTCCTGTACAAATGGAACAGTGGTGTACTTGGTGTGGCACGCTAGTTTGAAATGAATTTATTCATTCAGCGAGACCAAAATATAAAATAAGAGCATGGAGCTAAACCTAGAGGGATTCGTTCGATCCGAATCTGTTCCACTAAAATAAAGTTTAATTTAAAACAAAAGAAGATGAGACAAGACATTTTAAAACGATTTTTGACCAATACGGATGAGACGGGTAGATTTTTGATGAAGTCGAGAATTACTGGAATCATCTATTTTGTAGAACCAATTTATACAGGTAAAACGCCACAATGGGGTGATGTAGATGTGGTGACTAAAAAATTAACAGGTCAGTATGGTTCCAAGTATACCGGAGCCATAACCAAGAAAGAATCTCTTATAACAGAAGAAAACGGATTTGTGAATATTGGCTATTTCAAAGGTAGTCCGTTTGGAGCCATCGATGTACGCGATAAAGAACATCAAAAACGCATGGGATTATAAGTTTTTTTATGACGAAAAATAATTGCGCACACTGTTTTGAATCTTTGAAAAACGAAAATGAAAAGTCAAAATGAGAACAATTAAAATATATTGTAGAAAGTGTAAAATAAGACTAACGGAAGAATTACTTGAAATGGAAGAAGATAAAATTACTTTTCCAGATGAAGCAGAAGCTATTCCAGAAGGAAGATTTGTTTTTCAAAAATATAATTCAGTGTTGTCTATTTTGATTAATAGAAATCAAGAGCTATTAAAAAATCATTTAGATTCCTATAGATTTCATGGATGTTGTGGAAGTGATGGCACAAATGGTTACAATAAACTTTGTTTGAATAATCATGAAGTTGCAACAGAGTTTTCAGATTGTTATACTTCCTATTATATAGAAATTAGTCTAAAAAATACGATTGTGAAAAGTATAAATGATAAAGGAATTTTTGAAGAGATGAAATTTAAATACGTCACTTTAAAATAAAAAATATCAAGCAAGTCCTGTTGGGTGTTTCTGTATAGCACTAATGTGATGCGTTTTGCACAAAGGTGTATGAAGTCGTATTATGCAACTTGGCTTGGAGGTTTTGGGTTGTTTTCCAAAAAATAATCCACCATTAATCTATGGGTCGTGGGTTCGAATCCCACTTTCGAGCAATCGAAATAGTTCAGCTTGGTTAGAACAATAGAAAGGGAACGTAGGTTCGAATCCTACATGCAATTATGCTTGCATTTGACAGCGGTTGTCACCAAACAGACTGTAAATCTGTAGTAAGGAAGAGACGTACGACTCTTAAAAAGGTACACCATTGAAAATATTTTGGTTTTTATCAGTTTCGCTATTTTTCGAAAAAGTGAAACACTTACGAAGAAACCTGAACAGGGCTTCGTTTTCAAAACCGTTCTTTTGCTTTGCTGTGTGACGATTGGTTTTTTATAAACCGATACCATAAAACAGTACACCATGAGAATGCTTCTGTTTACTAACCTTATTCCGTTTTGGGTGAAGGATAAAAACCAAAAATTTTCTTTTTAAAAGCAATTTAAAATTTAAAAATATAAAGAAATGATTCGATTAATTACTATTAATGCTTACCAAGTAGGTTTGGTATTTGAACGCGGTAAGTTGGTGCAAATTTTAAAAGAAGGAAAATACTGGATTTGGGGAATGAAAGAAGTAACAATCTTTGAGATGAAACATTCTTTTGTAGCGCCAATTGAATTGAATATTTTGTTAGAGAACCAAGAATTGGCTTCCATGTTAGAGATTGTAGAAGTAGGCGATACCGAAATAGCGTTGTACTTTACCAATGGTAGATTTAAAGAAGTATTGCAAACCGGTCGATATGCGTTCTGGAAAGGCTACTTGAAGAATGAATTCATAAAGGTAGATTTAACAAAAGTTGAGGTTACGGAGAAAATTGAAAGAGGTTTATTAGAGAACATCAAATTGAAAGTATACACTCGTAAATTTCAAGTGGCAAGCTATGAGAAAGGATTATTGTTTATCAATGGTATTTTCAACAAAGAGTTAACCGCAGGGACTTACTACTTTTGGAACAATGCTATTCCAGTAGAAATAGTTTATGTAGATATGCGTCAAAAGCAAATGGAAATTTCTGGTCAGGAATTGTTGACCAAAGACAAAGCGGCTTTGCGTATCAACTTCTTTGTGAATTTCAAAGTAACCAATATTATTAAAGCGGTTATCGACAACAAAGAGTATGAAAAACAATTGTATGTATTGATGCAGTTAGCGTTGCGTGCTTTTGTAGGCGGATTTACTTTGGATGAATTGTTAAACAAAAAAGAGAGCATTACTGAAATCATTTTGGAAGACACACGCAACAAAGCAGCTGCTTTAGGTGTTGTGATTCAAGAAGCAGGAATTCGTGATGTGATTTTACCAGGTGATATGAAAGAAATTATGAACCAGGTTTTGGTAGCAGAGAAAAAAGCGCAAGCGAATAGTATTATGCGTCGTGAAGAAACTGCTGCAATGCGTAATATGTTGAATACTGCAAAATTAATGGAAGAAAATGAGATGTTGTGGAAATTGAAAGAAATGGAATATGTAGAAAAGATTGCAGATAAGATTGGAGAAATTACCATTTCTGGAGGAGGCAACGTTATCGGACAATTACGTGAAATTTTTGTGAAGTAATTTAGTTTAATTTGGGAAAGGCTTATGAATGAAAATTTATAGGCTTTTTTATGATTAAAAAAATAGTATTATTTTCGCCCAATTATAAAAAACAGATAGTATGAGTGAATTTGAAGAAGTAAAAATAAAAAAGTATCCCTACAAAATTACTGTAGGCAATTGGATTTTATATTTAATAGCTAGCTTAATTACTGTAGTTATGTATGCCATATCGAATAGTTTTTCGGCTGAGATGGTTGGTTTTGTCATTGGGATTTTCTTTGCCTATTTTATATTTGCAAGTGCATTTGGTCTTTTGTTTTGGTATCTTTTAGGAAGAAAAGAAAAAGGAGGGAGTACTACTTTTAATGTACTTATCATTATAATTTTAATTGGACAAATTAATCAAATTAGAGTTCAAAATAGTAATAAAAGGAGTAATCTTGATACTACAGAAATTAAAGAAGCGCTACATGAATATAAAAATAACGTAAAAAACGATTCGATTAATAGTGATGAGGCCTTACATTCATTTGCCACAACTTTTGAAAAAAATATCGATAAGTTTATAGAAAACACTGAAGGAGAGGAGAGAGCACTTTTTGTAGGATTAAAAGAATTTCTTCAAGAATCGTTAACAGAAGCTAATTTATGGAACGCCGCTTTTTATAAAATTGATAATGAGGCTTTTTTTAATTTTGATAGTATACAAAAGAGTAATAAAATTGAAAACCGTTTACAAATTGCGGAAGAATATGTTAAGGCTTCAGAACGATATAAGGACTTTTTTAAAAAAAGATTATCGAAATTAAATGCGATTATTAAAGATAAAGATATTGATAGAAACAATAGCAAAGCAAAAGGAATTATTGATGGAGTTAAGAAAAAAGTGAAAAAACAAAGTATCCTTTTTATACCTTACATTGATAGTCACATAGAATATGGTAATGAAATGAAAGGAATATTTCAATTGATAAAAGAGAACAAATGGAAGCCTAATGATGTTAATTTTGTTATCTTTTCAAATCCAAAAATTCAAATAGAATTTGATGCAAAAATTAATAAAATGGTTGAAATTGAAGAAAAGGTAAATTTATTGCACGAAAAACTAGTTGATGCGATATAGTGCGTTAAAATTTGAGAAAATCAAAATAATATACAATGATTCTAGTTCGGGGTGGGTATATTTATAAATAATGTTTTTAAGAGTATATTGTTGAAGCATAAAACTTCCTTTGTCTATAAAGTGGCTTTTATATTTTCGATTTCCGCCTTCTGTAATTACAAAAAAAAATTTCCGTCTATTACTAGGTCAGTAAGACTATTGTTGCATCAGTTTCGTTTTAAATAAGTTTTTTGATGCATACCAAATATACAAAAATGGTTATAAGTAAAAACCAGATAGTAGAAGAAAAGCACTACTGACTATTCTGTATTAATTTTATTTATCTGTTAAACGCTATTGTTCTAAAAATAAAAAAGCCACAACTATTTAAAAGTATAATTGTGGCTTTTTAAACTAATTTTTGTTTGTTTCTTACTTCATTAAATGGTTAATTACACCACCGTCTACTACTAGTTCTGTACCTGTAATAAAGCTTGCCTTATCGGAAGCCAAGAACAAAACGGTATTTGCAATTTCGTCTGGATTTCCCAATCGTTGTAATGGAACAATAGTTTCTAAATACTCTTTTGCTTCAGGTGTAACAGCGTTTTCTAAACCAGGTGTTGCCGTTGGGCCTGGGCTAACAATGTTTACCCTAATTTTTCTATCTGCTAATTCGTTTGCTGCGATTTGGGCAATTTTATTCAAAGCACCTTTGGTTGCCGAATAGATACTTGCATTTATTGATGATGCAGTTGCATTTGTAGACGATGTAAACAAAACAGATGAACCATTTGCTAAATGTGGAATCATTTTTTGTAAGGTGAAGAACGAACCTTTTACATTAGTATTAAATTGTGCATCAAAATCTGCTTCGGTTGCTAGTTCTATTGGTGCAAATGTGGCTATTCCTGCATTTAGAAAAAGAACATCGAGTTTATTTCCGCTTTCAGCAAACTTTTTTTCTAAAACAGCAATTCCTTCTAAAGTAGAAGTGTCAGAAACTACTGTTTTTAATTTAGGGCTATTAATTTCAGTTAATGCTTTTTGTAGATTTCCAGCACTTCTTCCAGTTATCCAAACATTAGCTCCTGCGTTGATAAAAGCTTTTGCAGTAGCAAATCCAATTCCTGTACTACCACCTGTTATGACTACGTTTTTATTTGTAAAATCCATTTTAAAATTATTTTTAATTTGATGATACAAAGTTAGAACTTATAGGTTATTATTAGTAACTTTGTAACTTAAAATAACAGTAACACTGGTGTAACAAAGTAACATTATGGATTGTGAGACAAAAAATTTCCAACAGGAGCACAAGAAAGAAATGAGAGCTGTTCAAGATTCTATGGACGTATTGAGCGGGAAATGGAAAATTTCCATTATATCATCTATTTGTTTTTATAACAAAAGGCGTTTTTCCGATATTTTGAATGATATAGATGGAATTTCTAACAGGATGTTGAGTAAAGAATTAAAAGAACTTGAAATAAACAAGTTAATAATACGCACTGTTTTAGACACGCAGCCTGTAACTGTTCAATATCAACTTACGGAGCACGGTTTGACATTGAGGACTATAATAAACAATCTTACAGATTGGGGAATAGCTCACCGCAAAAAGATTATTGAAAAGTAACAGTTATTGAAAGGACAGTTTATATATTTTTTATAGAAATTAGTGAACTATTTTAAATACGTATTGGTTTGTATTTTTTAGCTCTTTTAAGTGTCAAACTTTAGGATTGTTTTTATTTATTTTTATATTAATCTAATGATGAGCGATGGTCAATGAATAGTTAACGTTTTTTCATAATTTACTATTTGTTGTGTCGATAACTACTCTAACGTTTTTGATTTTTTCTTCCTCAGTTTGTCCATCATTATGAATTTTTGTTGTGGTAATTTGTTGGACACTAAATTTGGTATCGTTTTATTACTATCTTTTTTTAATCGAGTGAATATACCGAATTTTCTTTTCCAACTATAAATACTGTTCCTGCAGGGTCCATTATCCAGTGGTTTTCTTTTGGTATTTCCTCTAGTTCATCACAAGTTTCAATTCCATTAGATTTTAAATATTCTGTAGCTTTTTCCACATTTGGTGTTTTTAGTTCCAGCCAAGTTTCCGAATGTGTATAATTATCCACGCAATCTAACCAAATTATATTATTTCCAAATTTTACTTCGTGTGTTTTAGAAACTGTTGGGTTATTTATTTCTTTTTCGGTTACTTCAAACTTTAGAATTTCTCTATAAAATTTTACAGTTTCCTCGTATTTAGATTTCGGGATTTTTATTGCAATATTAATTCCTCCATTAAATTTGATGTCGTTCATTGTTCAGTTTTTAATTTTATTGTTTAGTAAAAATACATAATTTTAAATTTATTTTTCTCTCAGAAATGATTACACTGATACATCGTTTTCCATTCGCTTTTTTAGTCCCAAATTTGTGGTCGTTCAATTCCAAAGGTTCTTAGATAATTTAGCATTTGTCCTGTATGAGCCGATTCGTGGTATGCAATTCGGTTTAGATAATCGCCTAATTTTTTACTTTGTCCAACTTCATTTCTCTCAATTTTAACATTTTCTAAATCAGATTCATTTAAATTAGTTATCATACTCAAAAAATCAGCACGATATTTTTGGGAAAATTCCAATTTGTTTGTTACATCTGAGTATTTTAATTTGCTGCCAACGATTTTGGTTATGGTTTCGTTATAAAAAAGGCGGCTAAAATTATAAAATATAAACTTAAGATAACAAATTTGCTTCTGACTTTCTGATTAGGAAAGTCAGAAGCAATGAACTATATTTGGTATTGTATGCAGTTATTTTTTTATGTATTTGCCTTTAAAATTACCTTGTTCAAATGTTAAATGATTGCCATCAGAGGAAAATATAAATGATATAGATTCTCCATATATTTGTTCCATAACAAATCGGTTATTTCCCTTGAAAATAAGAGGTTCTTTAAACTCTCCTTTTATGATATGAACCAAAGTAGTTTTATCTTGAATAAAAACTACTTCATCTTTTTTGTCTTTTTCATAAACATAAGTTCCAACAAATTTTTCAACTTCGGTTTCTGACAATTCTATTACTGCGTCATTAAAGTATAATTTTAGTATTTCGATATATACATTATTAATATCAACTTGAGTGCCATTTGAAAGTAGCGTAAAAGCTAGATTTTCTTTTGGGAAATAAATTGAAGTAGATCTAAACTCATCTAAATGACCTCTATGTCCAAATCCATTTCGGTCATTAATTTTATATTGTAAAAGCCCCATTCCATAATTGTCTTCTATGGTTTTCATTAAAGATAAATTTTCTGTAGAAAGTAGTTTACCTGTAAATAATGCGGTTATAAATTTGTTTACATCTTTTGGAGTGGAAACAATAGCACCACTTCCAATAGTTAAAGACATGTCAGTTTCAATGAATTTGGGATGTTTTTTAGAAAAGTCATAAGAATTAGATTCGTTGTTATGTATATTTATTTGTTTTCCAGAATATGTATCTTCTAATCCTAATGGTAAAGTGATTTTCTCTTGTAAAACTTTTTCAAAAGGTTGGTTATATTTTTTCTCAATAATTTGTGATAATATGAAATAATTAGAATTACTATACTTTCCTTGTGCGTTAGGTTCAAAATCGCTTTCATAATTTGATATTATTGAAAGCATATCTTTGGGAGATTTTTGTTTTGTTCTATACTCAAAGAATTTTTCATCTCTTGTATAATCATGAATGCCACTTCTATGTTGAAGTAAATTGGCAATAGTAATCTTGCTAGCATTTTTTATGTTTGGAAAGTATTTCTCAATAGTTTCATTAAGAGATAATTTATTTTCTTCAATAGCTTTAAAAGTTAGTACAGCAGTAACTATTTTTGATACAGAACCAATTCTATATTTTGTTTTCGAATTTGCTTTCTTTTTAGATTCAATGTCGCTGTATCCTATGGTTTTTGAATAAATAGATTTTCCTTTACAAGACAATTCTAAACTTCCCATAAATTCTCCATTTTTTTCATAGATAGTTAAGAGGCTATCTACTTTTAAAGTAAAATCTTTGTTTCTTTTCTGATTTAAAGACGTATTTTTTTCCTTCTCTTTACACGAAAAAATTAATAAAACCGAAATTAATACTAAAAAATTTTTTTTCATTTTTTGATTGATTGATTGATTGATAATGCACAAAAGTATAAAAAGGTACTTTGTAATACATAGTAACACTATTGTTTAACTTTTAATTAACACACGCTTGTTAGAAATTAAAGAGTAAGATGCTTGTTTTACATGATGTGATAGGGCTGTTTACAAGCACAATAAAATTGTTCTTATCAATTTAAGTGTAAACGATGTATATGGTAAAGTTTTTTTAATTTGAAATTAGAGGACTACAACTTATGGTAAAGAAAAAAGATATAAAAGTGGAGGAAAGATCGAAAATAATGAGAAAATCTTAATCAAATCATTACTTATAACGGCTATTTAGCGGTATTTTTTTAATAATTATACTATTTTCTCCAAATCTTTTCTGTACCAAAAAAAGAGATAGCTTTTTTTAGATATAATTGGGGTTTAAAAATACTTTTTGGATTGTCTTGTTTGAAAATTAATTTGTTGTTTTGAAAATAATACTGTCCTTTCCAGTTTATTTCTTTCTTGTCTTTATTAGATGATATATTGGATAACTTTAGATAAATTAAAGAATCTTGATGAAAATAATAGCTTTCTATATTTTGAGATTTACTTGAAAATTCTGAAATAACTTTTAATAATTTTGTTTGGGTAATGTCAGTATAATACCAATCTGCACCACTCCCGATTTTTTTTCGGCTTCCTTTTTCATTAATTGTATAATCCTCTACACCAGCTCTAATACAAGTTGAATCAATTTGTTGAACGATACTATCAATTTCTTTAACGGTTAAATGGTTGTCTTGTCCATAAGCAGTAATTGATAAGTATAAAAATATAGCTATTTTTTTCATAGATTTAGTTTTTCTATTGTTAGGGTGAAATTTTCTCAAGCTAGTTCCTAAAGATTACAAGAATAGGGTCTTTTTTAGGAAATTCGTAACTCAACCTTTTTAATAGTGTAATGTCTCTTCGTATTTTGGTTTTCTAATTTTTCCGCTTTCAGTATCAATTAGTAAAGTAGTTGAATTTCCACTTCCATTTTTCATGTTCCATTTTCTAATTTGCCAATAAGTTTTATTTTCAATTTTTTCTATGTCAACTTCTAATTCAGGTAATTTGTAACCATTTTGATGCGCAATTTTTATCGCTTTGAAATAAGAAACTTTAATTTTTTTGTCAAAATCTACAATACTATCAATTTTTCCATTTTCATTGTAATATTCCCATGTTCCTACACAAAATATATTGTCTTTCGTTATCAATCCTTTTTCTTTTAGCTTTCCATTTGGATGGAATTCTTTCCAATGGTAAAGTTTTGTGTTTTTATCTTGTAAAATTGCTACATGTTTTGAGCCAGAAATGTATTTTCCATGAATAACAACAAAGTTCAAACTATCTTTACTGGTTCTATTTTCATTACTAACAAGTTTTGGATTTTGATTACTTGAAATGGGGCCTTTGAAAATTAAATCCCAACGTGAAATGGGTTTAGAAGTTTTACAACTCCAAATAGAAATTATAAAGAGAAATACAATTATATTTTTCAATTATTAAGATGTTATGTTTTTGATAATTTTAGTTGCATTAACAATGAAGTATAATCATATTGATGTAACACGTTTTCGTAATTTAGCATAAATATAAGAAAACATACTATCAATCTATCCTACTGGGAAAATTGAAGGATACAATTTTTTAGTAGGAGTTAGTTTAAATTGATTAATCCCAAATTTGAGGTCTATCGATACCCATGGCTCTTAAATAAGATAAGAAATGACCAGCATGAACCGACTCGTGATATCCAATACGAAGTAAATATTGCCCCAAAGGTTTCAACTCTCCGTTTCCTGGATGTACTATTTGAGTGTGTTCTAATTCATTTTCTGAAAATAGGCTAACACTTTTTAAGAAATTCTCACGAATAGGTTCCGCAAATTTGATTTCTTCATCGACGCTCATAAAAGGTATTCCATTCCAAGGAGTTTTATAATTTGACATGTCACTACGATTAATAATGATATTCCATCCATAATCTGCTTCTAGTACATGTCTAATCATTTCAATAGCCGTCATAGCTTTTTCATCTGGTTTCCAATGGTAAAATTCTTCGGGAAGCGCTTTCCATAGCTTAACACTTTTTCTTCTAATTTCTGTAAAGTTTAAAATAATAAGATCGGTTTGGTTCATTTTATGGATAATTTTAGAGGTGTTAGCAATGAACTATAATTAAGTTGAAGTACCAAATTTATCTGTAATTTAGGATAAATGCAAGTAAAGATATTCGATTTGGTTAACGAATGGAAATTAAGAATCCTGTTTAAAAGACATAAAGAAGTACCACACCAGTTTTTTATAAAACAAGTGGATAATTTTTATAGAATAGGATGGAAGGCTATCTAATGCATATTATTCTTTGAAAAAGACAAAAACAGAATAATTTTCGGCTAAATGTCGGCTAAATTAAAAATTAAAAAACCCTTAAGTCTTGATATTCAAGAGTTAAGGGTTTTTGCTTGTGACCTCAGGATTGACTTCGTCTCTCCTTAAAGCTTCGCTTTGAAAATTCTTATAAAAACAAAAAAACAGCAAGTTAATTTGCTGTTTTTTCTTCTTTTAAAGTATTTATTCGTGACCTCGACAGAACTCGAATTATCATAATTAGATATAATAGGGTAGAAGAGAAGGCTTTAAAAGCCTTGTAAAATATAGAATATTAGTATTTTTAATTCTTTTTGATTCTATAATATTAAAGCGATTGTCGGCTAAATGTCGGCTTTTTTTATTATGTTTACTTTTTTAAATAAACATGGCGACAATTAAATTCTTACTTCAATCTAAAAGTAATCCTGCTAATATTTACATTCGATTAATTGATGGTCGAAAAGTTGATGTTAAAACAAAAACGAATTTAATTATTAATCCATTAGATTGGAGTGAATCAAAACAACGTCCAAAGAATTTAAAGGATGTTGATTTAAAAAATCTAGATTTTGAACTGCAAGAACTTAAAACGAAGTTACTAAATTATTACAATAATAACTTAGACGATGAAATAAATTTACAGTGGCTTAAAAATTTCATTAACCCTTCGAATGATGAAATCCCAAAACTATTAGTTGCCTATTTTGACTTTTATTTAGAAGAAAGAAAAAATGATTTGAATCATAGAACAGTTCTAAAAATAAAAGTTGTTCAAAATAAATTAAAGAGCCTAGAGAAAGAGAAAAAGAAAAGCTATCTCTTAAAAGATGTCAATGTAAAGTTTAAAAAAGAGTTTGAAAATTACAATATTGAAAAAGGATATAGTAAAAACACAATTGCTAATAATCTTAAGGAAATAAAAGCTATTTGTCTTCATGCAAGGAAGCGAGGTTTGGTGATAAGTTCTGAATTGGATGAAATTAAAACCAAACAAGAAAAAGCGATTAGTGTTTATCTCACTTTTGAGGATTTAGAAAAAATTGAAAATACCGATTTTAAAATAGAGGAGCAGCAAGATGCTAGAGATTGGTTATTGATTAGTTGTTATACTGGCCAAAGAATCTCCGATTTCATGCGTTTTAAAAAAGAAATGGTAAGAACTGTTTCAGGAAAGCAATTAATTGAATTTACACAGCAAAAAACAGGTAAAAAGATGACTTTACCTTTGCATCCAAAAGTTACTGCAATCTTAAACAGAAGAGAAGGCCATTTTCCTAAAAAAATGACCGACCCTAAGTATAATGTTTTAATAAAATCTATTTGTAAAAAGTCCGGACTTTTAGATGAAGTTTTTGGTGGTAAGAATGATCAAGAAACTAATCGTAAAGTCTTTAAAGAATATAAAAAATATGAATTGGTTACCTCACATATTGGCCGCCGTTCTTTTGCAACTAATTTTTATGGTACCATACCTACTTCATTACTTATTTCTGCTACTGGACACAGTACGGAAAAGATGTTTTTGAATTATATTGGTAAAAGTAGTTCAGACCAGGCATTGGAATTGGCTAATTATTTTTAGGATTATCTGAAAATAATTAGCCAATTTTATTAAGTTTTCTTATGAATATAATTACAATTCAAAAGTTAATGCTTTAATCGCTTTTTTTGAGTACTTTTCAATATCATCCTCTAAAATTATATCTACTTTATCAAGTGTGTTAAGCAAATTTAAAGCATGGTCAAATTCTCTAAATAATTCTTTTGATTCAGGCTTTCCAATTAATAAATCATATTTCAAATTATTAGTTTCAGCTTCATTTTTAAGATCAGTAAACAAACCAAAATTTTTATATGCTTTTTCTGCAATACTTTTTGGCTCTTTTAAATCAAAACTAAGAGGTTTAACAAGATTAAGCGTTCCATTTTGCCAAGCATAATCAAAATTAAATTCATTTCCAGTTTCATTTACTACTTTGTAATTCTTATAAAACTTATCGCTATTAATATTGATTTTCTCAAAATCTAAATTAGAGAGGTAACCATAAAATTTTCTTGTCAACAAAGGTTCCTTAGTAATTGAAGCAACTGAATTTTGCCTTTCTTTCTCAAGCAAAAACTTATTTATTAAATATGAAATGGTAAAATCGATATTATCATTATTCAATAACGATTGCTTACTCTTAGAAAATTGTAAAACGCTTCCATCTCTGGGTAATATAAATTTATCAATAAATAAATCAAAATATTCAAATTTTTCTATATCAAAATCGAGTAATTCGTTCCTATTTAATTTTTCTATACAATTATCAATTTGAATTAAATAGTGCTTAATAGTTTTTTCAGAGACTATATCATAGATTGCTTTTACTCTAGATAAATTTTTTGAGTATTTGAAAATAAATTTATCTATAAAAGGGAAATAAATAAGCACACCAATATTTAAGCTTTCTCCTAATAATGCAGAATGCTGGTACTTTAAAATACTGTATGTATATTTTTTATTTTTCATTTCAACCTGTCAATTAATACTTTATTAATATGACTACAATTTTGTTTAGCCCAATAAAGGTACGCAAAAATAATATTTTTTTCACCATATTCAATACCATAAAAATCCATTTTTTCAAAAATTAAATTTAATTTTTCAATATTAAACATCCTCAGTATCTCTATGAATTCTTCAAAAAGATGTTCTTTTTTATCATTTCTTATACTTTTTAAATTTGCCCAAAATATGTGATTTTTATAATAAAAGTTATTGAAAGTATTAAAAAAATTAATGTTATTATTATCAAATGAATTTATAAAAGCTAGTGTTTGTTCATGATCAATTAACATAATTTCATCATCATTCAATAATAGATTAGGTTTATTTCTAAAACCTCCTCTATCTACGTTCATAATCAAATTATCAAAGGCAAATAAATTTTCAACTTCAAATTGTTTTAAAAATTTAGATGAAGCTAAAGAGCTCATGATTACATATCCTTCATGATATTCAGTACAAAATTTATACCCTTTATCTAGCAATTTAATTTCTTCATCATTATAAAGTCCTTTTAGATCTTTATTGTCAATCTTAATTATTCCATATTCTGGAACAGGCAAGTCAAATTCTTTAGCGAGTTCAGTTACTAATATTTCCTTTGCTATAGAAAAGTTCTCTTTAACAAATTTACTTTTATAAGTCTTCATTACATATGCTTTTTCAATTCCTTCATGATTAAAAGCATTAATTAAGATAGGTTTTGAACTCCCCCCTTTTATAACAGTTTCAAAATTATTTATTTTTAATTCCTGCATTGATTTATATTATGTAATTATGACAAAGTTAATATAGCAGTTTAGTAAGATATTTAATTTATTCAAGTTTTTTAATTATTTAAGTAAACTATTTGATTAATAATTAATTATCGTATTTTTTTTTATAATAAATAATCTAAGTTAATATTTTAATATTTTAATTATTAAAATTGTTAAATTTATTACCTTCATGATTCTTCTATTATTATTGCCAACTAATATATAGGCGCTACTACGTAGAGCCAATCTACCTGATATTGGGTGTTTATACGAAGTTTTTTGTTTTTATATTTCCAAATTTAATCTTAGTTAGACAGATTTCTCTGGAAAGTCTCTTTTAGAATTGTTTAAAATTGTTTCTTAACGTTTTCGGGCTTTGCGTTCGGTCGGGATTTCAAGTTACTCCACTTTCCGCATACCTAAAATTTTATTTAATGTAATCACATTCCTATCAGCACTTTATACCGAATTACGTATAGCCAATGTTGGGCACAGTTATTTATTTTTCTGTAGTTAGTTTATCAAATAATTTCTTCCAATTGTCTTCCATTTCCTTAGAGGCATTCTCCATTACTTTATCAAAACGATTTTGGGCAATTCTCGCAATCTCTACTTTCCAGCCTTTCCCAAGTTCAATGTTGTTTTTTGTAGCCCAAGCTTCAATTTGGTCAACTATTGGCTCGTCTTTTTTGTAATAATCTTCAAAATACTGGTCAGACCTATATTGTCTGTCAATAATTGGAATCAAACTAGTCACAGGTATTAAGTCTTCTATTTCATAATCCTTATCTCCTAAAAAGTCTGCAACACCCAATACTTTATCTTTTTCGTCTCTGTATCTGCCCTTGGTGAGTTGTTTTTGATAATCCTTACCAACACTATCAGAATCAAGTAAAACATAAGGCAAACTATCATCTCTAGAGGAAACAAGTTTAGTTACCGGCCCCATTCCACGAACACCTCCTGTAGGTATGAATACAATCTCTTTTGTGTTTTTTAATTCACCTTTTCCAATTAAGTGTCTTTTAATCAAGCTCAGATAAATCTGGTCACTTGGACCTTCGACCAAAATTGGTAAACAACCTAGTAGTAATGTGTCAGAAACAGTAAGTCCAAGAGCCGCGTGAACTGGAAAAATAGATTTCTCGGCATCTTCTTCATTATATCTCAAATTAGAAGAAACTTTTGTCCTTCCTGTTTTTGTATCGACAAATACAGCCTTCACGTTGCCAAGATTCTCCATATCAACTAAAAATGGAGAGTGAGAGGTGTATATTAATTGATTGTCTTCCGATAGTTTTCTGAAGAACTTAGCCAAATCGTATTGTGCAATTGGGTGTAATGATAATCCTGGTTCGTCTAGAAGTAGAATCGTATTAGAATGTCCTTCTTTGGTCTCTACTAGAAAGACTAAGAAAAAACTAAAGAACCATTGTAGCCCACGACTTCTTCCCTCAAGCTCAATTGGTTCAGGTCGCAAACTGTCGGAGACGTTAATTCTGAAATGACGACCATCCGCTTGAAAATCAAAAATATAGTCGCCTTGCAACCACCATTTTTTGAATTTTTGTGTTAATTGTGTCGCAGCTGAGCGTAACAAAATTCCTCTTTCCCTTTTTTTATCTGCCCATTCCCTTATTTCGTCTTCGGTTAATTCTTTTTCTTCTGTACTGACAACTTGATTATACTGATTTACCTTTTCAACAATAGTATTACTTTCATTTCCAAGTTCATATATCTCCGTTGGTGACAACTTCACATATTTAAAAAGAACGTCAAGAGTTCTTGCTTTCGCTCGTGCCGATTCTGACAGGTCATCTCTTCCAAAATCCTCTATAACTCTTGGTAAATAGATTTCACTATCTAAGTTTCCATAGTCTGAATAGTAAACAAATTTTGGTATCTCCTTGAGTACTTTTTGGTTTATCTCGGAAGTGCTTTGAATAGGTTTTCCATCAAAAGCGTCAATCATTTTTTGCAGCTTTTTAATTAAACTAAGTTCAAATATTTCAGGTAGATTTTTCTTTTTACCAAAATTTTCTTGAATGAAACTCTTAATTGATTCATTCAGTTCTAAAGTGTGAGTTTTTGAGAATAAGTCCTTTGGGAACTTTTCTATTTTGCTTTTAAGAAAAGCTTTGATACTGTCTTGTAAATCAGTCGATTCTTTCAGAAACGTTTCTGAACCATACAAGTGAGATTCAAAGCTTTCGAATAATTCTCGAACCGTTTCAGTCTCGTAACTTTCAACTTTGGAATATGGAAATTTGATATAGTATTTCCCATCATATCTTCGCTCAACTAGGACTCTCTTAATTTGTTCGGTGTCACATTTGAGTTCTCTAGCAATTTCTTCTTGAAATTTCTCTTTTAAGAGGAAGTCAGCCGCTATAAAAACGTCTTCACTATGGTTGTCAGCTTTATAATTACTGTAAAGGTGTCTTGGAAAGTCGTCTAATGGAATAATTGGTTCATTGTTTACTGGGTTTAGTTTCCAAAGTGCAATCAATAAGTTGGTTTTTCCTGCTTCATTTGTTCCAACCAAGCACGAATTATCGGAAGCTTCAATCCAATCACTTTCTTCGATTGACCGAAAATTGTAGACTTTAAATCTGTCAAGTTTTGTTTCCATATTTAGTGTTTTATCCTGTTCCTTTTAATTGTGCCCAACATTCCTGCGCTTGGCGAGGTTGCGAGCTACGGAACCGATTATTTTCTGTTAAAGATAAAATTTCTTGCGAAACGTAAACGTGAATTTACCACAAAATTCGCAATCTCGCCAAACGCTTGTTATGCACAGTTATTTATTTTCAATAAATTTAATTTCTTTAGGGAATTTCTTTTTTACTTCATTAAATATTTCGTCTTGTATTTGAGATAAAAAAGGTTTTTTAAAGGAATTGATTGGAATAGAAAAACCACATTTTACACAATCATAATTTTTTGAATACATTGTTGCGACAGTAAAAACTCCATCGTTACATTTAGGACATAACATATTCAAATTACTAACTTCATATAGACCTTTTTCATTTTTTTTCCATTCCCATATCCAGTTAATATTAGACCAGTTATCATTTTTATAATTTAAGAATTTTAAATTTTTCATTATTTTGATCACAAATAATACTATTGCGGCAATAATAAAAATGTACATTAATAATTCCCATAAATAGAATTGAATTTTGTATTCAAATAGTTTATTTAAAATGTCAATTTTGATGTATTCATTTCCGATTGACCAAATTACGGATGCAATAATTGAACAAGTTATTCCAACAAACCATTGGTTATTCAGTAATTTCATTTTTTGATATATTTATTAACAGTTATATTTTGTTTCTTTTAATGTATTTCTTATGCCAATACCGTGTATAATCGAAATATGCAAATTTCCAAGTCTATCGAGATGAT
The DNA here is from genome assembly GCF_004303025.1 of Flavobacterium sp. J27. Lineage (GTDB taxonomy): Bacteria > Bacteroidota > Bacteroidia > Flavobacteriales > Flavobacteriaceae > Flavobacterium. Next base: position 32,609 of record NZ_PJQW01000008.1, read on the forward strand.
GAATCTGAATTTCGTATTCACAATCTTTTATATGTTTTACACCGTTTGTTCTAGCAAATATTTTTCTCGTAGTATTGTTTTCCATAACAAAAGGAAGATGTTCATTATGCAGAATTAAATCATCAGATTTTAAATCGAATTTGATTAAAGTTGCTTTATGTCCAATATTTTCAATATCTATTGTTAATTCTCCATCTGTTCCATTATATCCGCTACTATTCAATTTTATATCTGGTCTAATCGAAAGATTCAATTTTTTATTTTCAATGTCTTTTAGGTCTTTTAATGCTGAAACCAGATTTGTTAGTTTGTCTATTTGGCTTTGCTTATCTTTATCTCTTCTAAAAAGAAATATAAAAGAGCCAACAGTTGCTAAGCTACCAATTGCTGCAATAAATTGGAAAGTTAGACTTAATGTTTTATCAGCTTCATTTTCTTCAATTATTACTCTAGTTAAAGGTGCTTTAGTAACTTTTCCACTTGTCGTACACGATGAAATCAATGTGATTAAAAATATGATTTGTAGTATGTTTTTCATAATTGTGCATAACTAATATATATGCGCTACTACATAGCGCCAATCTACCTAATATTGGGTGTATAGGCGCTATAAATAGCGTTTTTCAATATTATTTTTATTTTATAAATCATCAACCCAAGATAAAAGGAAATGGATGTTCTTAGTTTACTAATGATTATTAAAAGTAATTAAAAACTTATCTTTTGCAATTAGAAAATCGTTGTAATTTTCAAAATAATAATATTCACTTGAGTTCTTTTCGATATCCTCTGAATTAGATTTATTTAAAGCTAAATCTTCAATATTTACTTTTAATAGTAAATCAATAATGAATTCTGTATTCCAATACTCTGAAATGCAATCATGATAACACCACGTAACTAGTTGATTATTTATGATTAAATTATCTATTTTTTGAAAACAGAATTCATTATTGATTAAATATTTAAAACTATCATAATTTCCATTGTTTTCACAATGAAGGGAATAGTGTTTTACGATACTATCGTAATATTTATTTTGTAATTCTATACTATTCATGTTATTTTTTATGGATTTAGATTGCTATATTGAAAAAAATGACTGTTAACAGCATTCCCTTTTTTATTTTTTATAATTTTTAAAATAATGTTGCCAGTTTAAATTTAAAAATTCTTTAATTCCACTCGGTTCATAATTTGGATATATTTTTTTGAAATCTTCTTCGGCTAAAGTGAAACTTTCATTTCGTATCTTCCCATTAATTGCTAAATATAACAGCCCAATACTTGGTGATCTCGAAATTCCTTTATTACAATGAATTAATACTTTTTTTCCAACCTCTAAATTTTTATCAATAAAAGCTAATGAGCTTTCAAACATTTTGTTTTCAAAATATTTTGCGGTTGGAGGGTCAATCATATTTAAAATGATTTTTCTTTCTCGATAGGCAATTAGATATTCTGCATGATTTTCTGATACACTTCTTCCAGTATAACCTAATGCTTTTCTATGGCAAGGCTCTTTGCAAGCTTGTACAAAACAATAATCATTATCAAACTGATAATTTTCATAATCGGTTAAATTCCCTACAAACAAATTTTTGTCAATTTCTATCATTTAAGCTAGTATAAATATTCTAAAATTATTCATTTCCAAAAATATACCACTTATCCATTCTTTTGATAAATGTCATTTTAGCAAGCTTATTAGAGCTCTCACCATAAGCAAATTCAATTGCTGCTTTATCATTATCTATTATAGGAGCTCCCATAACTCTGCAATTAGAAACTTCATTAAGAAATTTATCTTGTTCAGTTCCTGGAAAATATTTTAATAAATATATATATTCAACTTTATTAGAGTTTTCAGCATAAGGATCAACTAAAAATTTAATATTCTTAAAGTCTTTGTTTTTAAAACTTTTGAATAAATATTCAATTAAACTTTTTGGGTTATCTTGAAAAGCAAAAGTTTGTCTTAGTTCCAATTCCGATAATGCATTTTCTAATCCATCAATTGATTTTTCAATATCGTAGATTTTTTTTGAGGCTTCAAATACTTGTTTTTCTTTAGTAGATTTTAAACGTCCTAGTTTAAAACTATTTACTGAATTTAAATGTTCTTTCGCTTTTTTAAGTTCGTTTTTTGCGTTGTCTAAATATTCGTTTAATTTTTGTCTACGTTTGTTTAAACCAACTTGTAATTTTTGCTCATGAATTTTGTTTAATTCATTTTTCTTTTCATTGTTTTCATGCTCTTTTTTCTCTTTCAGCAATTCTAGTTTTGTTTTTTCTAAATCAATTTTAGCTTTTTCTAACTCTAATTCTTCTTTGCTTTTTCCACAAGAAATTAATATTAAAACAGATAAAATAAAAAGTAGTTTTTTCGTCATAATAATTGGTTGTTTACTAAGGTTATTTATTCTCCTGTCTCTTAGGTGGTTTTAATGATGGAGTGTTTCCTGGAGTGTCTTTATTGTCTCTTTGTCGTTTGTCTGGTTCTCCTGTAGACTTTGCTATTCTTTTTGGTCCTGGTTTAAGTGACATAATCTATATTTTTAATTGTTTTACGCTAAAATACAGTATATACTTTCTATTTAATTACGGTTTTCCGTAATGAGTTTTTAATTTATATTAATTTAATCTATTGCACGGATTACAAATCTGCGTTATCTATTTGTGTCATCTATATTAATAAACATAGGTTATTTTATTATTCGAAATATTTCTGCTTTTAATTCTTTTAGGTTTTGCCTTTCAAATAAAGTATCTAAAACATTCAGATATGACTCATCTGTACAACTAACATATTTTTGAGCTTGTTTATATACAACTGCATCAACAAGCATTCTTAAATATGGAGGAAATTCATTTCTACGGTTTGCTTTTATAAACAATCTTTTACCTGACAATGGGAATAGATAATTATCAGCGTAGACTTTTGGATTATCATTTTCAAAAATTACTGGATTATCTGAACATACAGACGGTAAATTCTTGTGGCTTTCAATTATTGAATAAGGTGTTCTACATTCAAACCCTCGTAGTGAATCCATTAAAGAATTATAATATCTATAAGAAATATGGAATGGTTCTGAATTTTTGAATTTTTCTTTTATTTCATTATTGATAACCCCTTCTTTATTTTTTAGCTCTAATCCTAATGTTTCTATATCGTTATCAATAATAATTTTTTTTAACTCTTCTCTTTTATTTGGCAAACGCCAATACATTAAACTTACAAAATGATTCATTCTAGGCATATCATCATCGGTTACTCCATAATTAGTGCTATAATCTGAAAGACGAATTTTTTCAATTAAAGTTGCCATTTCATTGTCAAACTCTGCATAACATTTCTCTATAAAATCACTTTTTTTACTTCCAAAAATTACAGTGTTTGAATTCTTTTCAAAAAAGAAAGATTCTGGTGAAAATTCTTTTCCATTTTTTAAAAAACGTTTTTCCTCGACATTAAATATTTTTAAAAGACCTGAATCATTTGTAAAGCCTTTAAGGTAAAAAACAGGTAAATAATGATGTCTCCAAGAAATGTTATTCATAAGTAATAATATTTTTTCAATAGTTAGTTACTTGTTAATTAATACCAAAAATTAAATAAACTTTTTAATTTATAAATGTTTTAATTTATTAATCAATATATTTGAAATTAAGACATCAATAAAATTTTTATAAACTTAATTAATAGGCAATCATTAATTATTTATTTTTATTAATAATTGCTTTTTTTTCTAGCTTTATAGTTAAATTTTTGATTTGCATGTTTTTTTGTTTAATAATTTTATCTTTTTCTTTTGATTCTATTGTAAAGTATACCCCTGCAGCTGCTATTAATAAAATAAGTATTGAATAAAAAATGTTTGCTAGAGTTTTTGTTTTTGTCCAAATATTTTTTAATCTAATTTTATTATTTTCTTCAACATAACCACCACGTTCTAAAAATATTAGTCCTGAATAAGTTATTCTACAATAATATGGAGGTGTTAATTGTGATTCATTATATTTATCTAAAACTTTCTTGTCAATATAACCATCAATAAATAATTTATCTACAATGGGTGTAAGTTCTCTTCCTTCTATTACGTTTTTGACATTTTCGAATAAATCTTTTGAAGCAATGAATTCAGGAGCTTCTGATATTTTTTTTAATATTAAATCTAATTTTACTGTCGGTTTTATTGTCATAGATTGTTTAAACATTATGTTTTGCAAAACTGCTCGTAAATTGTATATAAACTATAAAAACAATCATTAATCTATATTTTTTAGATTTATAAACGATGTTCACTTCTCAAATATACCCCATCACTTTTAAAATTCCTATACGTATAAATACGTATTTTTACCTGTTTTTTGTACGTATTTATACGTATATTTTAACAAAATCTATAAAAATCCTGTAAGCATTTTAACAAATAAATTCTTTTACTTTGTTCCTGTTTGTTTCTTGTTTTAAGAATTAAGTACTTTTATAGTATTATTAATTTAAAACAATTTTATTATGAAAAAAATGGAATTTTTTCAATTTCAAAAGCTAACCAACAAACATTTAAAAACAATCAAAGGCGGTGATGATACCACAACAACGACCGATGTTGAAGAAGATATCGATAGAGGTGGCGGAAGACCTAAAACAAATGGGAACGGTTAAAAAATGACAAAAAGAATAATTGCTTCATTCCTGGTACTTGTATCAGGAATGATTCTATTAAGTGACTTATATGTAAGTCATTACCATATTGAATTTAAAAATATTTACGGATTTAACTCTACTTCAAACTTTGTATTTTGGTTATCTATGATGGTAAGCCAATTACTACTTATTATTGCTGCACAATTTAAACCTTATAGAATAAGTTATTTAGCCCCAATCTATTTAATTTCTCTATCTCTTTACTGGATTTTTTTCTCAAACGATTACGACAACAAATCTTATTTTAACCTTTATGTGCTTGGGTTCTCTTTAGCATTGTTAATCATAGTTTCTTTAATATCTATGATTGTAAACAAAGAAAAAATAGAAACCGAAAACAAGAATGCTAAATTAAAATTGCTTGAAAATATCTTTGATTTAACTGTTTTAAAAATCAAGAAAAAGTAGATTAGAATTAATGAGTTTAAAGAATAATAAACCAATTTCTACATATAAAGAACTTAACTTTATAGTTTCTGAAGCTATCGACAAGCTCGAACGCGGTTTGTTGACAGATCAGGAGTATGAAGCTATTATTCTAAACGTGGAAAAGGAAATGAAAAAAATAAAAAGCATTAAGAAAGATAATGCTTTGCGAGACTTTTTCTGGAAAATAATTAATTAATAGTCTTTGAATATATAAATGACAAGCACGTTTTTTAGTTGTCTATTTCTTCCTCTTCTAAATTGATTTTACTTAATTCTTCCTCTAAAATACTTTGAATTTCATTGATTATTGTTAGATAGCTTTTATTATCTTTTTCATCAATTACTAAATTATTGTATTCATTTTCTATAGAAGCTGCAAAGTTAAGGGCATTTTGTCTTATCAAATTCATTTCATTTGTAATACTCATTGCTAATCTAAGTATAGGGTCTAATCTTGGGTCAAAAATCATTTTTTTGTTTCTTAACATATTAGCCTCAGTGATGAATTTTTTTAAAACTTCTGTATTAATTTTTTCTAAATCTGTTTCTTTAATGAGGTTGTTATTCTCATCATAATTTTCATTGATTATTTCGTGATACTTTTCTATTGTATTTTTCGCTAAATCAGCTTCATTGAAATCAGAATCTGAGAAGCCACCAAATCTTTCCATATGAAAAGCAGTCATAAATTCTGTTAAGTTATCCATAAGCGTTGTTAGATTTTCTATAACAGATTTCTTTTTTTTAAATATATCTTCTGAATGATAATTATATGTGTTGTAAAGCTCATGAAAGTACTCTGTTAGGAAATCTAAAACATCATAAAGTCTACTAAAATTCTCAATCCAATTTTTTTTATGACTTAAAAAGAAACCAAAGCCATTATAAATTCCGAGTCTATCAAATTCTAATATTCTAGTGTAATTTTTAGTGGAAGTCCGTTTTAAGATATTTGTCTGAAAAGGAAACTCTTTTTCTTTTTCAAAATAATTTTTAAGTCTTTCTGCTTTAAATTTTATATCAGATTGAATCTCTTTTAAATCAATTTTTAATAAGCTTAATCTATTGTAAAGATCTTTTTTTTCATTCAAAATTCTTAAATTTCTTTCTCTTTTTATTCCTTTTTGAAACTGATCTATTTGAATTTCATTTGCTTTAATTTGCATATAGAAAGCTAAAAATGTAAGAAAAACACCTGCTAAGGCGATAAATGGATTCATAATTCCACCAATGGTATCTCCAATTGGGCCAGTATTTGTAAAGTTGAATTTTTCTGAATGTGCTGGTAACGTAAGTATAAGAGGAGATATGAAAGAAAATATAATAGTTAAAAAAGAAATTACTAAAATAATTTTAGTAACAAAATCCCAATGCACAATCCTTCTTTTGTTTTCTTTCATTTTGACTTTATTGAATTTAACTAACAAAAATTACTTCTTTTGACCTTTCAAACTCTTCGCTTTTTCTAAATTCTCTTTTAAATTTAAGTATTCGAAGTGTTCTTCCAGCTCTTTAAAAATGATGTTCGATTGATCTACTTTTTGTTCAATGCGAGCCAAAGCTTCATCGTGTTTAATTTCTTTGGTTAAAGCTTCAATTTTGTCTTTATACATTGCAATAAGTTCGTCTCTTAACTGAATTTCTTTAGCAATGTTTTCTGTATTTGTATCTGCTTTAGTGGTTGTTTTTGGCCCAGCTAAAGCATTTTTTTTGTCCGATAAATCAGTATTGATGAATTCATCTATTGTAATATTGAAGTATTCACAAATTCTTTGAATAGTATCTATTTTAGGAAGAGCTTTCTTTGAAACATATGAACTTACAGAGCTCTTTTTTAAATCAAACATAGCCCCAAATTCATCTTGCGAGCTTCTTACTTTATTCACTAAATAAGAAATATTTTCCGAAATGTAGTTTTTCATACAAATTTTTTAATTTACAAAACATTGATTATCAGTATTTTAAATAATTATTAGAAAAATATCCTAAAATTAATTAGAAAATTATCCGAACAATTAGAAAAATATTCATAGGTTTGTCGTATCAAAGTACGAAAAAATAATGACTGTAGCAGAATATCAAAAGATGAGGAACGAGAAAATAAAATCTCGATATGAGGAAGTAAAAAAAATTACTGGAAGAGGGAATAAGGCTCTTTCAGTAACTGCTACGGAGTTTGGCTTAAGTACTCATGCAATAGATAAAATTATTTATCCAAGAACCAAAACTAAAACTGTGCCAAACGAGGAAGAAGTAGAAATAAATAATAAACACAACTCATAAAATGAACCTTAAATAACAGCACTTGAACATTTTACAAATTGTAGTTTGTCCATGGTCAATGTGGTTTAAATGGTTTAACAATAGGATTAATGTTACAGCATTAATCCGTGAATAACTAAATGGGTTGTGTTTTTTACCAAAGATGAAAAATAAAAAATATGAGTGTTCAAAGCAATAATGAAGACGAGTTAATCAACTTGTTAAACTCTGAAAGAGAAACTAAAGGATTATACCATACGGCTACAAAAGAAATTAGAGAAATTCTTATAGAGCCATGCGATTACCATGATAAAGTTTCTAAAATAGCCGGTGTATTACATCGTTTAACGTACGATTTTGGTAAACAAGAAGGGAAAGAAGAAAGTGAACTAAAATTAAAAGTAAGGCAGTACAAACAAAAAACCTTACTAGATTAGAAAGATATAGAAATAAGAATATACACACTCCCAACACTTCACGCTTAACAAGCAGTATAAAAGTTTTGAATTTGTTCATATGATTTTAGGTTAAATGTCGACTAGGAGTGGTTACCTAGTCAAAAAAACGGGAGTGTGTTTTTTAAAAGAGTTAAAAAAAATAAGAATAATACAATCGAATTAAAGCATGTAAAATGTTTGTTCAAAACCTTAAAAAATAATTACTATGGAAGCAATACAATTTATAAATATTACACCGAGCGAGCTTTCTCATTTAATTAAAAATGAAGTAATTGAATTTATTAAACCAAAGGAAGAAGAGGAACTTCTTACCCAAAAAGAGGTAGCCGATTTTTATAAGGTTTCGGTGCAAACTATTATAAAATGGCAAAAAGATGGGAAAATAAAAGCCTATGCAATAGCAAATGAACGTCGCTATAAAAAGAGCGAGCTTTTAGAGAACTTAAAACTTATTAAATAAAAAAATGAGAGTGGAAACCACTCCACTCTCAACCATTTAACCACACCATGAACGGTGTAGAATGTTAGGCCACCACAGCTTAACGGCACAAAATTAGTAAAATTATGATACATAATAACACAATCGAAGCAACAAATGCTTTTCAAGAGCTAAGTAAAGTTACGCAAGACATTTACAGGAAAAAGAAAATGATGGACGACGTTAAACGTGAGTTTTTGGTGGCCCAAACCATAGGTTTAAACGAATATTTAAAAAAGTATAATCCTATTCCGTACAAAACCAAAGTTATTGCAGAACTACTCTCAACCATTCAACCATAAAAATACCACTTCACGTAAAATACGTGTACTCCCTTGACGTTGAGAGCGGACTTTTGGGTTAACACCGCTCTCTTCTGATAGGTTAAAAATTAAAACCTTATGAAGAAAATTGTAATCATTAACGGAGTCAATATAGTCACTTTAAAAATTGCTAAATCAGAAATAGAAGCGTTTATCAGAGGTTTGAATAATTGTCTTACAAACCCTTTAGAGTATTCCAAAATTTTATATGAGTATAAAGGAAACGTACTCATGTTTACAGCAGAATACCTCAAACAATCAATTATTAGCTTTCCCAAAGAGTACCTAGAACCTAATTTGCATCATTTAATCTTAAAAAAATAGATCACCATGAGTAAAGCAGAAACCTTTCAAGACCTAATCGAAAAAGAAGCACGATACACCACAGCTATCGAGAGCTTGCACGAACTTTTAGAACAAGATCACGAAATTGACGCGGTAAGACAACTCAATTTGTATTTAAAAGAACAACGCAAAGAAGTTCAGAAAACACAAATGAAATACACCTATAACATTCCGGTTCACCAACCCGAAATTTTATAAAAACAATAAAGTCATGATGAAATCAATTTTTACAGGATTACTATTGGCAATAGTAACTGTTTTTAGTCCTTATGTACTAAATGATAAGTATCAAAACCCTGCTAAATGGAGTGTATTACAACAATTTATATTTCTATGGATTTGTATTACAATCATCATTTATTGCCTTAATAGAATCAAGCAAAAGCGAATTTATAATGTATAACTTTTAATTTTTAGTTACCAAAAACCATTTAAACCACACATACCATGAAAATTTCACCGCTTACCATTGTTATGCTTAGCTTAGCATACCTAGTGATTTTACTTTTAGCCCTGTATTGTTCCGGAATAGCTTTAGATAAAATAACCAACGAAGAAATACATCTTATTTTCTTAGGTTTTGAAGTCTTTCTAGTCATACTCACTTCATTTACGATTTATATCAATAACAAAAACAAAAATTGATATGAAATCCTCGAATCAGAATAGTAATCCCTCGCGAGCTGGAGAGTTATTCCATATCAATATTTTTGGTAAAATAACACCCGTTTCGCAAAATAACGTTCCAGTTAACGTCATTCAACGAGACGTTATCGAATCGTTGAAAGACGTTCAACCCACGTTAGAAAAAAAGAAAATATACGTTGCCTCCGCGTTTAACGAACGACCATTAAAGGCAATTTGGCCCATTATAGAACACGAAGCCTTTGCAGCTACTATGGATAAGTTTCGCGTGTATGTCGATGCTATTAATGCCAAACGTAAAAAAGAAAACCAAGCCATTGCCAAGCATAACGAAGAATGTAAGACAATAACACTCAATGAAGCCCAACAAACCCTCAAAACCGTTTTTCTAAAGAAATACAAAACCTATTCGGCAACCAATTACAACAAAGAAGTAGAGGTCTTTATGGAAGAAAAAGGCATTGTGTTACCCAAAAAAAAGCTGCACATTATCAAATACCCTACAGAACTAGTGTTCCAAAACATTTTACACGAATACGCCCAGCAATTAAAACAACATACCAAAGTTGTTCAAGATTTAGGCATTATGGACGAAAGACCGTTAAAAATGCTAGAGATTAACTCCGTTAAGATTGCGCAATTAGAGCGAAACGGTATAAAAAGTATTCCTGTTACCAATGAAACCATTAAGAACCACAGAAAGCATTTAATTGATGCAGGAGTCTTTTTTGACTACACTTTTTGCGGTCATAAAAGAGGCGTAAAAGTGCATTTAAACCCCGAAATTTTGGTCGTTTTAGACCTCAAAACCGAAAAATTAACCACGCTTGAAAATCAGTTAGTTACCACGAGAACCGCTAAAAGTTTTGGCAATACCAAAGAGGTTACTGTAACACAAGTAGATAATACTAAGATAAAAGAGAATGTTAACAACAATTCTCTGGAGAAAGGAACGGCTTCGCCTGATCCTTCATTTGCTTTTTACAGTAACACCACTTCACAGTTAAACGATTTTCAAACACGGGCGGCCGCGAAAACTGTTAAAGTTTCGGAAAATCTCGAGAAACTCATCGAAGACAAGCTCACATTTTGCAACAACTTGGCCCAAGGCGTGTATAACAATTGGATTCCTATCGATATTCGGTGCTTGCATCTGGAAGCCAAGCAAGGAACCATTTCGCGAGAAGAGTTCAAAGAGCTGCACATTCAAGAACAATTGAAAAGCTTGGCCAAACTGTACAAAAACAGTAACAGCAAACCCTATTTTGGTTCGTGGCTCAAAGCCTATGATTTATTGCTTCAGTACCAATTTTTAAATCCAAACGGCCATTTGTATCACAAGGATTTAATGGTCGATAAACAACAAGAATACCGCTGGAGAATTAATCATGCCAACAAATGGTTTACCAAAACAGGTGTACGACCGTTGTTCCCGCATCAATACCTAGATCCTACCAGAACCACCCCGAAAGAAGTTGGTTTTGCCTACACCAAAAAAGCCTTTTTGAAGCACAAAAAGGATATTCAAGACCGCATGAATACCGAAAATGTCATCATTTTAAACGCAAAGAAACGTAAAGAACGCATTAATTACGCCAAGAAATTCGATTTGGTTATCCGAAGATTTATGAATAATCGCCTATCGTTAAACGATACGTTTGATTACATCAAAAACAACCTTCCCGAGCAATACCAAACTAAGTTTACGGAGAAATTATTGAATTATTCTATAAAAACAATTAAAACCATTTAACCATGAATAAACTAATCCAGTCTAATGTGGATTTCCAACCAATTGCTATTGATTATAATATAGGTTCTGTAAATGATTTCAATAGAGTAAATATTATGATGAAAAACAATAAGTTTTTAATTTATTATTACATGTCGGTTAAATATTCTGGAAGTTATTTTATTGAAATTAAAGACGCCATTATTGGAGGAATGGGCTTTTTAGCAAATGAACAAGATATATATAAGTACTTTAAATTTTATGAAAGTTACGATGAATGCATTGAAGTTTTGAGAAATAGGAATTTTAAAAATTTAATTTCTGACTTTGAAAAATTTAGAATAGAATAGTCGATTTCTATTAGCTATTAAAGCGTAGACTATATCATATTCAAAAATTATTATTAACAATTAAAACCATTTAACCACATGAAAACACTCAACATCATTTGCTATGCAGCTACTTTGTACCTCGCATCCTTATTCGTTAGAAGTATTCTACTTCCCAAAGTAAGACAATGGCTTTACCAGCGAAAGGAAAAGCAATTACTAAAAAAAGGAAATAAGAAATTTTATTTCGAAAGAAACAAAGTAGTCGTTTTCGCGCACACGCAAGAACAGGCAAACGCCAAGTACAAAACCATGAAAGTAACACTTAAAAAGAAACGCAATGGCCTTTTGGAGCGCAACCGATAGTAAGTTAAAAATGGTGGTTTTGTTTCCTTCGGGCCAAAAGAACCAAGTTTGGTATTCACCCATTAAGCACAACCACAAACCCGATGAAACCATTATTCATGCTATGGTAAAACGATTGGGTCAGCAAATCAAAGGGTACAACAAAATTCACATTTATGAAGTAGCTAGTAATTCACTCAAATACATCTACGAATGACAACGATACAACTCAAATACATTACGAACGAAGAAATTCAGGTCTTACAAACCGAATTGCACGAGTACCAAAACACCTTAGCTACTCATTTAAAATCACAATCCGATTTTCTAAACGCGATTATCTACATTGATTTGGCGTTGCGCTTGTGGTTTAACTTTAGAAGCAAAGTAGAAAATCAGCAGCCTAAAAAGGGCTATTCTATTACCTTAAAAGCATCGGAAGCAGCGGTATTGCTTAAAGCGTGTCTTTGGGAAAACCAAAATAACGGAACGTTTGAACGTAACGTTAAAACGAAGCTCTCTTTGTTTTTGGATCAACAATTAAAAAGTTTATCGGTATGAAAAGAGCATTTGATTACGTTGGAAAAGAAAAAATAGATCTATCTAAACAAAAACATCGAGACGTTGTCATACAACGCAACAAAACCTTAGAACACTTTCTTAAAAATGACATCTGCATTTATGACAATAAAGGCTTATTGGAAATTAAAGTTACGTTCACTGTAACCATCAATTGTTTGGTTTGTGGGAATGCTATAGATGCTGACAAAAACGTAGACTTCGAGGAAATCAGTATCATTCATTTACCAGTGGTAAAATGCAAATGTTGTGAAACGAGCTATCATTATTCAAATAAAAATGAAGTCTACCAAATTTCATTAAAGAAAGTAAAGCCAGTAAAAATCTCTAAAAGCAGTACTCATGAAAGAAAAACAATTCTTTAGAATAGTAGGAACTGCAATCACTTTTGTGATAATAGCCTGGATATTACTTTTTGTTTCAGTCTCGGTTTATTTGATAGATCAGAAGTTGAAAAACGACAAGCAAAAGAGAATCGATAATGTTGAATTTAAAACCCAAAATCATGGCAAAAGCATTAAAATCAGATAAGCCATTAAACGCTAAAATCAATAAGAATTTTATCATTTTGGTTTTAGAAAACCCAAAAGAGAATCACGTTAAAAATACCAAAATAACATCTGCAAATAAGCTTTCAAACTTTTTAAATGATGAAGAACTTAAAACAAAGCTTTTTAACGAGGTTTTAAGCAATGGCAAGTATAAAACGACACGTTTAATACGAAATAGGCTTAAAATCGTTTTTTACTCAAAATAACTTTTTGACTTAAAATAAGCCGTTTTAAACCGATTTTATAGCGATATAGTATCAATTTAAGGAGAGGTTACAAAAGCGGCTTAAAATTAAAATTCGTTAAAAATAACTTAAAAAAAAACAGATGTATTACATTCAAAAAATAACGATAAAATCAATAATCCCTTTTCTTATTTCTCCAATATTGGAACGTGCTCCTTTATGGCTATTGTATCTTTTATTGGTGTTGTTTGGTGTAATGAGTTTGATTTTATTGGTGATGCTTTGCTTTCAACTTTATCTTTTATTTCTTGAAATAAGGAGTATGTTTAAAGACTGGCTAAAAAGAATGCGGAAATATTAAAATGTAAATATTAATAATAGTTATAACTGAATTGATTCTTATTGTAATAATAGATGTAAATGATTTGTTTAACAAGAATTAAGTTTATAAAAATAATTTAGGTTAATAAAATGCTTTCTATTATGTTAATCCAATTATTAAATCTTGGACTTTTGTTTCGAATATTTGTTAAACCTATTTCTTCTGCTAGTATATTTCCATATACAATTTTATTATACCCTTTTATAATTCGAGTAAGTCTTTTTGAAGGAGCATTTTCTTTGCTATTATTAATCATTTCTGGATTATTATATTTTGCAAAGGTGTCTTCGAGTTCGGTTATTCCTACTAAATCACTTTTAGGAATGTTATCATAGAATATTTTAATGTCATTAAATAATAAGCCTTCAAATTCATGAAGTTGTATATATGGTATGAATCTTACACTAAAATCACTTCCTAAATCAATTTTCATAGCATCTTCTAGAGATTCTATAATAGAATTTTTATCAGCCATTTTATGAGAATCTTCCCAATTCGGGAAATTGTAACTGGCATATAATCCATAATAATCTATAAAAGTGGTCACAAAAACGTTTTTGTCACTCTTTAAATGGTTTAATATTTGATTCTTTATACTTTCCCATTTAACGATACCTCCTTGACTTTTTTTAATAAGTGTTCCTTGAATATATATATTCTTACTTATGAAATATGGACTTAGTGTTTTTTTACAAAATTCAATTTCAGTTTGACCTTCGCAAATGATAATAATTCTTTTCATTTTAAATATTTGGTTGACCAGAATTAATAATATTTCTTTTCCATAAATCATCAATAGTGTAATCTTCAAGCCATGATTCTAAATTATTTCTATTTAATCTTGTAAATTTTGAACAGCCATCAATTTGATCAACAGTGAGTATGTCCTCAGGAGCAAAATGACTAATTAAATCAGTTGATTGAGTTGCAATAATTACTTGAGTTTTTTTTAACGATACAGATTTAATCATTCCAGCTAACTTAGCAATAGCGGCAGGATGTAATCCAAGTTCAGGTTCGTCAATAATTATTGTGTCTGGTAAATCAGGTTGTAAAAATAAAACAGTAAGAGCAATAAAACGAATTGTACCATCTGACAAATCTGTAGCTCCATAAATAGTGTCGCTAAATTTATCTTTCCATTGCAATCTTAATAAATTTTCTGTATTAGGATTGAAATAAAAATCTGAAAAATATGGAGCTATCGATTGAATTGTCTTAATAATATTGTTATAAACAATTTTATGTTTTTCATAGATATTATATAAGAAAGCAGCTAAGTTTGAGCCATTAAAGTATAAATAATAGATGTCATTTTCTATATTACTTAAGTGAGTAAAGGGAGATTTATCACTAGTATCGTGAAAATGATATTTTCTAAAACCAGTTAGGTATCTTATTACATACTTTGCTCTAAAATTGTCAGTAATTTTTAGTCTAGATTCTTCTTGTGAACGACTAATATCGGCCCCACTATCTCTACGATATATTAATCTCTCATCAGTAAAAATCAATCCTTCAACACCTAATTTAAGTTTAGCAGAGTAGCCGTTATTGCCATTGTCAAACTCAACTTTAAATTCAATAAGATCAGTATTTTTTTGACCTTTATGTAATATTTTATTTTCTCCACCATTTAAAGCAATATATTCATTTAAATTTCTATTATATAAACGATTAAGAAAATCAAAAAAAGAAATAAAATTACTTTTCCCACTTCCATTTGCACCTATCAATATATTTATTTGGTTTAATTCAATTTTCTCTGATTTAATTGATTTATAACCTTTTATTTCTATATAATCCATTTAAGTTCTTAAGTTTGCTCAAATTTATTAAAAATTGTTTACTTTTTAGTTAATATTTATTTAAGCTCCCTATAAATCACTTCCACTTCTTTAGGAAATACGACTTTTCGGTCTTTCGCTTCTTTTAAAGGCACACCACTTACTTTGGAGATTGTTTCGTTAATCAGGCATCGTAAAAACTTTTCAGACACCTTTGGGAAATCTCTATAAATTTCCTGTTTTCTTTTAAATGTATATTCTTCTTTCATGGTCGTAACGAGGTGGTTCAATGGTACTTCAAAAATAATTAAAAAAATCAATTCGGTATCACATAAAATCCTAGATAATCCTTACTAATGTTGGAAAATCCTTGCTAATCCTTCCCGAAGCTTCCTAAAACGAGCTAATCCTGACTTCCCTAATTTTTACCACTATACTTTTGAACTCAGATTCGTTGACATAGATAAGTTAGTTAAATTAAACAAGCCTATTACAAACGTAGTCAATAGTTATGTAATAGGCTTTTTAAATTATGGATATAGTAACAGAGGTAAATACCGCATTATACAGACCCTTGAAACCTGGTTTTCAGTATGACAAACTGATGCCCGAATTTCAAAATAGTGTCTATCATTTTGATTCCAAAAATCAGAATAGTACTACGTTTAATACCTTACAATTTATGCAACAATGGACGCTCAGGTATTACAAACAACTTGAAAAGGTGGCCCCACTTTTACAAGGAAAATCCACAGCGCAAACCGTATCAAATATTTATACTTGGTTGTATTCTCATTTCCAGTATAACATTGATACCAACGTTCAAAAATTATTTTCACCCAGTAGCGCTTGGTATTATCGAAAGCAAGGCATCGACTGTAAATCCTATAGCATTTTAGCGAGCTGCCTGCTACTTAATTTAAAAATACCGCATGCGTTTAGAAAAGTAAAATTAAAAGGTTCGACCAAATGGTCACACGTTTACGTGGTGGTGCCACAAGGGAATACCTATTATGTGATTGATGCTACAACACACCAAAATAGAGAAGTTAATTTTAATGAAAAATACGATTTAAGTATGTCAGGATTAACACATATAGGACTAGCGAGTCCTTACGAAAACACCTATGATGCCAGCTATTACGATAGCCTGAATTGTAGTTGCCAAGACAATCCCAACAACGGATTACATGGCATAAGCGATATGTTTAGCAACGTTACCTCTCTTTTTTCTACACCGATGAATTGTTGGGGTGGTTCTGGCTTTGATTCGGGTCAAGCCCAATTTGCCATAGATCATTCCGCTGTCTTTTTTAAAGGTTTAATTCAAAAAATAAATACAGCCGTTGCCAATAACGAGGTAAATGTACTTTCTCAATTAGATACAGAGTTTTATGGAATTGTCAAAGCCGGTTTATGCGGTTACGATAAGAAAATTTGGGAAAAAGATTGGAACGATTGCACTGATGCATCCATTCATGCGGTGGTGAACTTTTTAAAGTTTTATCGCGATATCGTTTTAAAAGGATATGAAGCCTGGTTAAACCAATATTACACTATTGAAAATGTATCGACCAAGCGATACAACAACCGAAACATTGAGGGCAATCCCTACTATTTATATTTTGCGTATACCGATAGCGGTTGCGAGTTAGACATTCCAGTGAGAAGTTTCACCATTAAAGAAGGAGTTACCGAGATTACACAATTTGAATTCACGCCTTATATAGTGCAAGCGGTTACCAATCCGAGTAGCTTTAATTTACCCGAATTTCTAAATTCTCTAAACACGGTTTTAACAACCTATCAAAACACCGTTGGTGGTGGTGGAACTACTGGAAACTATTCCGATTCCGGATCAGAAGACTTTTCTAATAATGGAAATGGCGCAAATGAACCTGAAGGCTCAGGAGTAAATACTGGCGTAGTGGTAGGCGGTACGCTCTTAGTAGGCGGTATTCTCTATTATTTAAACAACCGTAAAAAAACCACGGCCAATGTATAATTATAGTAGGTATCCCCAAGAACAATTAAACGGTTGGTTTGGTAGACAATTAAAACGCTTAATTACCAAAGTAGCCACTTTAGTAGATAGTTCGTTAAGTACAGCTTCGGGTGGTATTTCCACCGATATAGGCAGTTTTGCCGCTTGGGCCGATCAGATTGGTTCTGGAGGTGGCTCTTTTTGGAACAAAGGCACTACCAATGATTACGATGTTATTTTAAATAATTTACAAAATGATCCTAGAGGACAATACGAACCCACGGAAAGCGAAACTATTATCCTAGATGCGTTTGCCAATGACTTATCGGTTTTAATTGAAAACATCACCCAGCAAGTAATTTTCTTTGAAGGACAAGCCTTTAGCGAAATGAAAGTAGAAGGGTTAAATGATATTCTGCAACGCGTGGCTTTATTAAAGACCTATCATCAAGTAAACGAAGTAAAAGGCTTATCTGAAGCGGCTATCGATTTGAGAAATCTTTTGATTGAAATCATGGTCGTTCCGATTTTAAAAGCCATCGATACCCAAATGCAAAGTCAAGCTAGTTATGAAAAAGTAGGGGTAACCATTGCGATTAATTCAGGAACCATCGTAACGGAATTACAACCGTTATTAAAACGCGTGTATGTTGCTTTTTCGACCCAATTCCAAATTTTCAATTTAAAACCCATAATAACCATAGGAAATGATACCGATTTAGACACAGCAAACAATACCAATCCAAGTGATACTTCAGCAAGTAACAACACAGGGAATAATACGACACCCACAGAGACCAAAGGGTTTAGTATTAAAAAAATAGCTATAGGCTTTGGAGTTGGCCTATTATTATCCAAACTCTTAAAATAATTTAAAAACCATTTAAACCACAAAACCATGTTTAAAAAACCATCACAAAAAACAGTAGTGAATAGCGCTACTAAAATAGGTGCAGGAATTGCAGGCGCAAAGCTTTCAGACGGTGTGGCGGCTATTATGCCTGAAAGCACTAAGTCGTACAAGAAAGGAGCGATTGCCGCAGCGGCTTTAGTTGGCGCTGCCTGCATTGATGCGAAAACCACAGCTGGAGAAGTAGCTCAAGCAGCTCTTGTCGGTATGGCTGTCAAACAAGGCACAGATGCCGTTACCGATTTGTTAGTGCCGGCTATTGATCCACAGGACAACAGCAAGACTTCAGGAAAATTTATTAATGCAGTAGTAGGACATAATACCACAGCAAGCACTCCAGCAGATACTTCTACAGCAACCAGTAGATTAAATCGCTCGCTGAATAGTCCGTACACTTGGAATGGAGGTAATACTCCCGTGGAGCGAGTAACCCCAGTATTAGCTAACAAAGCGCCACTAGGCGTATAATCTTTAAATCAATTAAAAACACAAAACAAAAAAAGTAAAAAGTAAAACCATTTAATACCACAATACCATGAATAACAAACAATTTTTTGTAATAGCCATCGGATTCTTAATTGCCATCAAAGGGAGATTGTCAAAGCAATTGCAATCTGATTTAGAATTGAATAACGTTGCGTTAAACGATCAAGTTTTAGAACTGAAAAAAGAAATTTCAGGAGGACAAACCTTGGATTTATTAGATGCCACAGACGATAGAATTGACGGAATCAACTCGTTTGATAAAAACCGTTTGAAAACAGGTAGAGCCTTTGTCTTTGATGAAATTGCCATTGGTTATGCTACTAATGCCAATTCGGGCTTAGCCGGAAGTGTCGATTATGTGACTGATGCTCCTAAAGAATTGAAAAATGCCATCTTTATTTTAGAACAAGAGGGTAGAGAAGTCTTACGAATGCCAGTAAAGGATTTGAATAACAAAGACGGATTTAAAATTTCGGATGCCTACAAAGAGTTAAGAACCTTACATTATTTAGCGGATGATAGAGAAGTGACTGCAAAAATTAAATTCCCTCCAGGGGTAACTTTAGATGCAGGGGTGAAACACTACGTTTATCTACGCATCAACGGGGTTCAGACTACCAAAAAGTCTGATGCTTAATCTATAAACCATTTATCCACAACCATAAACCAAAAGCCTTGCCTTATTGTAAGGTAAGGCTTTTTAATTTCAAAAATCCATGAAAAAGTTTGAAACAAAAATAATTAAAGTCACCTTGCCAGCTGCCAATGGAACCATCGATTCGAGTTCTATTAAAATGCCAGATGGCAAAGTCATTGGTATTGGTGTTGTCGTTTCTGGGAATAGTACCCAAGAGCTGATTAATCTTTCTATTTTAAATAATGGAAACGAGGTGTTAAGCCCTTCTGATCTCTCTTTTTCCAAACAACAACCAGGAGGCGGTTTTTTAAACTCATTGCGTCCTGTTGATTTTGATGGCGGTTATGAGTACACCGTTCGATTAAGCGCTTACACAGCTGCTAGACCAACCGATGTTACCGTGCAAGTACTTTTTGCCGTAGTTCCAAAAAACGACTTTACTAAAAACTGCTAACCATGTCAAAGGTAAACTTCTATAGAACCACCATTAATGAAACCAATGAATCCTTTTCTTTAGAAGGATGCATCAATGCTGTTTTCCAAAATTTTGGAGAGGCTACGGTTTCCATTGATGGCACTGAATTAGAAACAGGAGAGAGTTTTCCTATTGATACCGCAGGCTTACCCTTTGGCCCTAATAATAACCTTCAGATTGTTTTTAAAGAGGAGCAAGGCAAAAACCTTTTGTTTAGATGTGTGAAAATCTCTAAAAACCAATGTGATTAATATAGCTACAATGAGTACCATTCCTAATACCATACAATTCTTAAAAGAAAATCCAGAGAATTTTATTTGGATTACCAATTTGGCAAATGACAGTCGCATTGGTCACAACATTTATTATAAAGACATTCCTGGAGAAGATTTAGAGAAATACATTCTGAGTCTAAATCCAGATGAAAACACCCGTGCTTGGGTAGAACACCGCAAACGCCAAGGCAATACCAATGTGAAAGTACCAGGAATGAGTTACACCATTAACTTTAAAAAAGAGACAGAGCCGCAACCCCTTCCCATGGTAACACAACCCATAAGTAATATGCCTGTAGCACAAGGACATCCCCAAGTAAATCCGTATCCTTATCCTACAGCTGTAGATTTTGGATCACTAGGCAATCCCTTTGGATTATCCGCACCTGAGACTAAAGAAATGGTTCGTAAGGCTGATAAATACGAAGCCATGAAAGAAACCCTTGAGGAAAAGTCGGAAGAGCTTCGAAAGATAAAAAAGGATTTTGATTTGCAGGAAATAGAAAACCGAGAACTCAAAAGTAAACTGGCTATTTCTGAACAAGAAAAAACGATGGCTATTACTCTGGCTAAGATGGAAAACAAATCCTTTTTAGATTCTCCAGCCTTTGAAAAACTCATTGAAAAAGCACCGGAAGTATTTGCTAATATGGCCGCGATGAAAACCGGACAAGCACCGATTACAGGATTAAACAGTCCGCAAAGTAATTTGTCTGAAGTCAAACGTGATTTTGTGGATTATATCTCAGGCGAGCAAGTCCAAGATGAGGATGTCAACTTTGTAGGAGCGACTTTGAATTTTATGGATAATCCGCAATTCAAACTAGACCTACAGCAATTAATAACCAAATACAATATTTAAGATGGCACAAGTAACCGTAAAGGGAAAGAATTCCATAGATGAAATAAAACGTGTAAAGAGTATTGAAAAACTAAACATACTCAGCACAGACGAACTCGAGAGACTTACTTCTTTGTCCGATAATAAAAAGGCAAGAGAGTATCTGAGCTCCCCAACCAAATTTGCAATCCTTAAAAACTTCTTATAATCATGTCAAAGCTATCAAATCCTTTAGCCGTTGCAGCAGTAGCGACCAATAAAGATGTGTTACGGACTACCAAAACACTAGTAATTGGCGGAGGTATTGTTGTGGCTGGGTATTATGGTTGGAAGAAATACAAGGAATGGCAAAAACAGAAGTTTGTTGAGAAATACGCCCACATGCCCGATGTTCAGGCTGCGATGGTGATGTACAAATCCATGTTTTCCATTGATAAGATTGATGCCTGGCCTTTTGGTTCGATTACCATTCCTGATGGAACCGACGAGGCGCAGCTCAATAGTTTGGCCTTAAAAGTATCTTCTTTAGAAAACGTAATTAAAGCCTATAAAGTGCTATTTGATAGTAATCTAATGAGCGATATTTTAAGCGAACTAGATAATACCGAATTACAAAAATTCTTTGATTCATTGGGAGCCAAATCCGAGTATGATTCGCAGTTTAATCCTGATGGGAGTATCAAACCACAAACACCTTTTTCAATTGGAACCACCATTCAGGTTCTAAATACCAATGGAACCACCATTTACAAAGCCATTGAAAAAAATGGAGAGTATCAAAATAGTGGCGAGAAGCGTGACTTTATGAAGTATTCCGAAGTTATCGGTGAAATTCTAAAAGTGTACAAAGGTGTTACCTCAGGACAGTATTATTATGTGGTGGATGTAGCCTATTCTGCTGATTTTATTTACGGTCATGGTTGGGTGGCACACAAAGAAGTTAAAAGAGCAGAATAATGGAAAAAAACACATTTCAAGGTAGAGTAGTCGATGATTGGGGAGAACCACTTGAAGGGGCACACGTTTACTTTCCCAAGCTCACTTTTAATGGTGTACCCTTAGGAACCACCACCAATGCCAATGGTGATTTTAGTATTTCTAACGACATTATCCAAAGTAACACATCAGTAGAGATCAGTTACACTGGCAAAGAGATATTAAAAGACACTGTAGCGAATTTGAACTATAAAAGTATTGTCCTTGAAATGCAATACTTACCAGGATATACTGGAATCTATAAAAAGAAACCTTGTTGGTTATGCCTGCTTACCGTTGCAACCGTTTTTGCAATTAGTGTTAGGCAAAACCAACCTCAAAAATAATAGTACTTCTTTTATTGATTAGTATGTATTTGTAGCAGGTTGAAGGCTAGGGCAGCAATGCCCTTGGCTTCAATTATTAAAATGAAAAACAATTATGGCAAGCTTTAATGAATTTTTAAAAATACTTCAGAATGTAGAAGGTGGTTATCAGAATCATTACAAAGATTCTGGAAATTACAATAGTTTAAACCAGTTAGTAGGAACCAATTGGGGTATTTCAGCAAAAACTTACGAGCGCTGGATCAAAAGAGTGCCTTCAGAAGTAGATATGCGCGCAATGCCCAAAGCCACTGCGGTACAAATTTACCGACTTTGGTATTGGAATGTAATGAAAGGAGACGCATTTGTAAATCAAAGTGTGGCTGATATCATTATCGATCATGGGGTAAATGCTGGAATCGGAACAGCCACCAAAGAAGTACAACGAATTTTAAACACCAAGTTTGGTTTTTCGCTTTCAGTAGATGGTACTATTGGTAATCATACCATTAATGCCATTAACAAAGTAAACCAGGAACAATTACACGAATTGTATTTAATGGAAAGAATTAATCATTACAGGAGTATTGGAGGAGTTTTTTTTGATGGATGGCTTACTCGTTTAAAATCCTTTGTGTTTAAAAAAAAAGTCTAATCACTTTAGGTAGTTTGATTTTTATAGCAGCGAGCGCTTTAACCCTAAAAAAAATATATAATGAATAACCTTTCGATTCCCATAGGCAAACTATTTTTTAATAAAACCACCAATCTACCAGCTGATTTTTATATTGCAGGTTCCGCTGATGGCAATGAGCTTATTTATAAAACCAATACCTATCGTAAATTGATACTTACGATTCCTGGTGTAACGATAACCAATATTAATGAGATTGTTAGACAGGGAAACGACTTGTTTTTAACGTGTAATTTTGGGGTAGATAATATCATTGTTTCACTTATTAATTGCCAAATTAAAAACAATAGATTAATCTATGATTCAGTTAATTATAGAGCATTAACAGGAATTACTTACGTGCATTCGATAGTTTTTTATGAAGACTATTTGTATTTGTCCAACCGAGTACCAGGACAGCCGGTTATTTTAGGAAAAATAAACCCGTATGATCTAAGTGAGCAAACCTATTTTCAATTGCCTAATGGCACTGGTTACATTGGTTCTACCGATACCTTAAAAGTATATCGTGGGTATATTTACACGCTTATCTCCAATGGTAATTCAGGAGCGTATCTCATCAAAGTGGATTTATCTTTTACGTCCGTTCAAATGATTTACACTACTGGAACCACCGCTGCCAAAAGAATCAATTCGCCTTATCCTTTTTACATTTATAACGATGAGATTTTTATCGTTTGGGTCAATAGATCCACAGGTGTGTATAATAAAATAGGGATTGATGTTTTAGATATTGAGGGTAAGGAGTTAAGAAATTCGGGAGAGTTAACAACTACTTTAAACGGCACGCAACGACCACACCCGCATTGGATGAGTATTTTTAATGGTAAGATTATCATTACTTCGTTGTATAACAAATTCATTTGCCGTATTGATAGTCAAACTTTAGTATTAGAAGAGTGTATCAATATCGGAATGACCGTAACCGATGATAATTCGCTGATGCCAAACGGATTTATTTACTTAAATGGAGAAGAGAATAGCTTTGATGCGGATAATTTGCCACCAAAACTATTAAAAATCAAGTATGATGATTTTACCGATTTAACGGAAGAACTGCCAAGCGCTCAGTTTTTTAATGGCAAAGGATCAGTTGGTTCTATCAATTATAATTACACTGGAAACAAACAGTCCAAATCCAAAGAAAACGCTTTGGAGGAAATCGCTATAGATGCGTATAATGGCACGAGATTACAACCTTCCAACGAAAATATATTTGGCTTTCATGTGCAAAGAAACCTCAATGACAATATTGGTTTTTCAGTTTTTAATGATGATGATTTAGGCAACACCGCACAATCGAATGTTACCGTGAAAGGACCAGGACCATTGTATTCTAATAATACGGGAATTAGTCATTATGGCGCTGGTTATTACGTGACTTGGTTACAATCTAGCGGGTTGTTTTATTCGGATAAAACTTTAAATATAGCGACTTGGAATAATCACAATATCATTTTTAGAACCGGAGCTTCTTTTGGAACGCTTAGTGAAAAATTAACCATTGTATCTGATGGTACCCTAAAAATTCATGTAGTGCCTAGTTTGGATAATTCGGCTTTGGTTTTAGGTAGAGCTGCTTCTGGAAATATGGTAGCATTAGACAATGTAGCCAAAGTAAGTACAAACGCAGCACCAGCAAGCGCGGTTGATGATGGGGTAAAAGGAGAAATACGCGCTCCTGGTGATGGCTTTATTTATATCTGTATAGCAGCGAATAACTGGAAAAAAATAGCAGAAACCCCTTTTTAAAATTTAGAATATGCCCTTATCAGAACTATTGAATTATTTATTTGGTTCCACCACCATACTAGCCCTTTTTATTGCTTGGAAAACCAGAAAATCAGAAATAAAAAAGATTGAAGCTTTGTCGAGTCAGGAAGTCTCCAGATCAGAACAAGAGAAACTCAAAACGGCCGATGGAGCCATCGAACTTATTAATAAGTTAAGAGAAACCATGAAAGAACAATATGAAGAAATGAAGTTGGAAATGGTAGCCCTTAAAAAAGAGAACAAAGAGATTAAAGAAGAGCTGAACTTGTATAAAAAACAATGTTCGAAATGTAGTAATAACAAAATCGGGAAATCATGAAAAGAGTCATTACATACTGGTTTGTTTTTTTAGCGTTACTTCTTTTTGTGACAACGTGTAGTATTTCTTGTTGTTCCAAAAGAGTAGCTGAAGAAAAAAAAGTAGAGATTAAAAAAGACAGTTTAGTCCAGGACACCAATGTCAAACAAGTCGTTGAAATATCCAAGGCGATAAAAGACAGTAGTTCCCATTATATGCCCGATTTAAAAACAGGCAAAGGCAAAGAGTGTGACAGCTTGTGTAATGAAAAATACCGCGAAGCTTTGAAAGCGATTAACTTTTATAAGAAAAGTGGAGCCAACAGTTACCAGATGTTTTACGATGAAAAAACAAAGTTTCTCTACACTATAGCAGAAATGCAAGCCACCATTAATATGAAAACCGATAGTATTTCTAAGCTTAAAAAAGTGCAGCATAACACAAAAGAAACGGTAAAGGTTGTGGAGAGAAAAGTATATCCAAAATGGCTGGTTGCTTTGGCAGTTTTAGGCACGCTGTTTATTGTTTTTATTGGCTATCGAATCAGTTTAATTTTTAAACCTGAAGTATGAAACTCACCACACAAACCAAAATAGCCTTAGGCTTAGCGGCTTTCGGATTAATCACCGCGTATGGTTCCAAGAAACTGGAGGACTATCAAACGGTGATCAATAATTTGCAATTTAAAATCAATAGTATTTACAATGTCAAAGTAAAGACTACCAAATTATTATTTGATATTTCGATTAAGTTTACCAATCCTACCAAGTACGATTTTGCCATAAATACCTTGGGACTCGTTTCGGTTAAAAAAATAAAAGTCTATCGGGACAATGTTTTAATTGGGGAGGCCAATTCTGATATCACACAAATTGAAATCTTGGCCAAGTCGTTTGCTATTATCAAAGACATTACTATTGAAACCAATTACTTGCATTTGCTTAACGAATTAATAAACTTGGAACAATTTACCGATTTAAAACGATGGAAAACAGAAATCATTATTGAAGCACTTGGACAAACTTACCTACTCGAACAACCCTTAGAATAATACCATTTAACCCTTTTTAGCCATGACATTAGTAGAGCAATTCAACAATTTAAACGGAACCACAGTTAAGAGAAAGCATATCGAATCGATTTTGGCTCAAGCCAAAGCGGAAAACGAAATCAATATTATTTATCGATTATCCAAACTACTCAATCAATATCCGGATTCGAATTATTTTACTTTAACCGTAGATCAATATAGTAATGATGCTTTGAATGCTCCAAGGCACATTGGTAATTACAAATTAGCTCTGGATGATTGTGGAAGATTAAAAAAAGGCTGGAAGTTTGAAAACGGAAATGTAGTACAAGTGGAGAAACCACAGGAGAAAAAAGTAAAACCTATTGAAGTAAAGAAACCAGTTGCTAAGAAACTTACACCTGCTAAAAAGCAAAGCCAACCAAAAGCAGCACCAAAGAAAATTAAGGAACAAACCTTTGAAAAGAAAACCTTTAAACCGGAAGAATGGATCAAGGCCGATGTGAGAAAATCAACGAGTTTGATTAAAAAGTATTTGAAAGAAAAATACAATATCAAAGCGAGCGTTAGGAGTGATTTTTACTCAGGAGGTAGTAGTTTGCATGTGAGTTATGTTATGGGACCAGAATCGAATATGGTAGAAAGCGAATTAAAGCGTTTGCAGTATGGCCGTTTTGATGGCATGACCGATATGTACAATTATAATGACAAAGCTTTCAACGGAATTGTTTTGGATGGTTATCGCTTGTATGAGTACAAATATGTTTTTGTAGATCAGGATCTAACAGAAAACTTTAAAGTACGTTTGGCCACCGTGTTAAGTCAGGAAATTAATTATAAGGATGTACCAATAATGGATGGAACTAAAGAAAGTTATTACAAGTATTTTGATAGTCCGTTTTTGCATTACAGTTCCTGGAGTCAATTGTTTCATTATTTAACCTCAGGGAATAAAAATTTTGTTACTCAAGATGACCATGCAATCCAAAACATAAAAGCTTTTAGAGATCCAGAAAGCACTAAATATTATTTCACTTATACCTTTGAAGGGACAGCATACAACACCCTAAAACCAAAGATTTATCCAACCAAAATGATAAAAGAAAAAGCTATCGTTAAAAACAAGATTGTCTTTTTCGATTATGGAAAAAACACGGTGGCGGTTATTGGATTGTTAGGAGAAATTGAAGATGAATTATTGGAGTTAGGAGGAAAGCACAGTCATAAAATTAAGCATGATGGGAAAGAGCATTCGGGATATGTTTTCAATAAATCCAAATCAGATCAGGTAATTAATGTGTTGATTGATTATTCCAAACAAGATGAAGTTGGTTCACTAAATTCGGCTCTTCCTGCATCCTTTGAAATCGAAAATGCACCGGTGAAAACCATTGTTATTCCAAAAGACAATATGAAAGTAGTGCAAAGCTTTAATCCTATTGTAGCGCAGCCGATTGTTCCGGTGGTGGAAACCCAAACTTTTCCAGAAAACAAACCCGAAATACCAGTGGATACTACGACAGCGCGAACCCCTGAAGTAAGAACTGTTACATCTGAGAGAAAAGCAGCTGCCAAACCTTCTAATCCTTATGTGAAATCGATGGCCGATTGTGGGAGCAATGGCAATGCTAATTATTTTGATTTTTATGGCCCGTTAGGGGAGTTTTTAGGCGATTTGGAAGTCAAACCACAAGAAAGTATAGTTGTGACTATCGATGCACCACAAGGAGCAGGAAAGACCAGGCTATTATTCCAAATTATTAATATGGTGACTTCAGCAGGTTATAATCCGTTGTTTTTATCCTTAGAAGAGCATCCCGATTCTAGTTTATTCACTGGCAAAAGAGACGAATACCTGAGCGAAGAAAACAAAAACAAAGTACATACGATGGGTTCCTTACCAGAAACACCAAGTAAATTATATGAAATCATAGAAAACTATGAGATTGTTTTTATTGATAGTTTCGGAAAATTGTACAACGGAATTGACCTAGACAAAGACATTAGAAAACGTTACAATGGGAAATTATTTTTTGTGATCTACCAAAGAACCCAAGACGGAAAAATGCGTGGTGGTTCCGCTTCCCAGTTCGATGCCGATGCGACTATGAAAGTCGAAAAAGATGCAACCGATTATAAAAACAGTTACGCCTATTTCGACAAACATAGATATCAATCCATTCCACTGGGAGAATTGAAATATAATATTTTTAGTAAAGAATTAGGATAAAAAAATATTTAAAATATTATTTTTAAGATGTTATCTTATTATCTACATATAAGATAACATCTTTAATTACAAGTTTATGTACAGCTGACATATATGTATCCATTAATTCATAATCTGGTTGATTATTTTTTATGGGAAGAGAAATGTTTAATACATCTGCATCTTTTGCATAAAAATTTCTACCATAATTAAATTGTCCATTATATGAAGTTTTATGAATTGCAGTTGTTACAAATATTGCAGCAAATTTTGGTAAATTATTTGTGTGTACTACTGCTATATGATCGTCTCCACCATATTTATAGTTTCTATATTTAGCCGAACCAAACATATCTATAGTTGTAGTATTTTTTGGAAAAATTATTACATCATTATCAATAAAAGCTGAAACTCCTTCATCTGTCTCACCAGCTGTAACAAATGGCAATTTACCTTCAATTCTATCTGCACTTTTTAGACGCCTTCCTCTAGTAGCTTTACCAAACAATTTTTCTAAATTAAACGTACTCCATTTAATCTTTTCAAAATCTTGCAGCACTTTTTCTTCTTGAGCTGTTAAAGTATAATTTTTTAAGCCAGTTGCAGTTAAATAAGCATTTAGTTCATTTATATGTGATTTTTCAAGCTCTGTAATGAAACTTTCCATGAAATCAAAATCTATTTTATTATTTTTTGTAGGAAGTTGTATAGTAGTACTATTCATTGCATCACGATTAAATTTATTCCCGTAATCATATTTTTTGGATGTAGAAATTTTACATGCAGATATGATTACACTGGCAATTGCTTTATTGAATGGACTAAACTTCGGTATTAAATGTTGAATATGTGAATAACCTATAAAATCTTTTTCTTGATAGAACATAGTGTCCGCTCCCAATGTTGTATCGGAACATGAAATTGTATTTCCTTTATTGTTAGCTTTTAAATTTGAGAACCCCATTACTCCATTGTCCGTTGAAGAATTTGATATTAAGGGAACATTTCCATTTATTGAGATTATTTCTTCATTTTCTAATCGATAATATTTCGTTGGATTTATATCAAATAATTCTCCTAACTTAAACTCTCCCCACTCAACTTTTTCTAATTTTTCGTTGAGTAGGGCATTTACTTTCCCACATTTTCAAAATTATTACTTTGTTGTTTTAATATGGTTGCTACTTCCCAAGCCAAATAATCGCTTACTGTTTTCTTAAAGTCTTTTAGTGTAGGTTTAGTGTCTATAGGGGATGTTTGGTTCCAATCGGCTCCATTATTTGGGTCTATATATCCTTCATAATATTCTTTTTCAGTAAATATTTTGAGTTTGCTTTTACCAAATCTAACTAAATTTACTAGTTCTTCATATCTTTCTTTTGCCTTGTCTGTATCTTTAAGATTGTTACTTGCTTTTTTACGGTTACTTCTGCTGTAACCATCGTTTGTGAAATCAATAAATTTTACTATATCGTCTTTGTGATGTTTTTCGTTTACTTTAAAAACATATATATTAGTTTGAACACTAGATTTACCTATAAAAATATCTACTGGCATTTTTATACTGGCTACAAGTGTATTCCTTTCTAGTATTTTTCTATTATATGTTTTAGCTTTACCTGAACCTGCTGAGTTTTGTATAATTATAGAGGCATAGCCCTTGTTCATTAAGCTCAGAGCTCTTTCAACGAAGTTCATCCCGTTACCATTAGCTGAATAGGGAGGATTTAATATAAAAGCATCGGCTGGGAATTTGCTGTTGGTGTCTCCAAAGCCATAATTACCGTCAAAATCTGTTAAGGAATCTTTGTTTAGAATGTTTGAACTACCATCACCCATTAAAATCATATTTAAGATAGCTAACATATAGACACTTGAAAGCAACTCTAAACCAAGTAATTGTTCGGCTTTTATTTTAATTTCTTTTTGGGTGAGTTCATCTGGTGAAGTAATAGTGTTTTTGGCATCGTTAAGCATTTCGTTCATGGCTGATACTAACAAACCCGCTGAACCAGTTGCAAAATCCCATACATAAGAATCTTTATTAACACGTGCTAATTTTACCAATAGATTAGCAACATAAGATGGTGTAAGAACCACATCATTTAGTTTGTCTTGTGAAAAACCTAGCCAACCATACATTTCATTAAATAGTTTTCCTGTAAAGTCAGTAGTTAATCCTATTTTATAGTAGATTCCTAAATCATCTACAATTTTAGTAAATACTCTTTTGAGTTGACTTTCCCCATTTTCAACCTTGTTGATGTTATCGGTTGTAAGAGTGTTTTCTAATGTTCTTACTATTAAATCTTTCTTTTCTTTTGGTATTTGTTTTTCACTTAAGAAGGCTTTTATTTTTCTTACAATGATATCACCGTCATTGTTTCCTTTTTCTGTAGATGATTTTAAATCTGCTTTTTCTAAAGGGGCTACTTTACCTGGTATTCCTAATGTAGCAATTATGGAAGCTGCTACTAGATACACACGGTCATTTTCTCCTAATCCTTTTTCATTTTGGTAAATATCGTTGTTGAGTTTTACAAGACTAATGTCTATTTCTCTTTCTCTTTGTTCTTTGAGCTTGTCTAGTTCTTCTTGAGATAGTTGTAAGGTTTTTACTTTTTCTATAAAAGCATCAAAGTTTTTAAGTGCTAAGAAAGAGAAATCGGAATAGTCGCCTACTTTTTGCCCTGCTCCAAGGTTGCTTTTTGAAACGTAATAGACTCCTATTTGATGTTGTATTGCTCCTCTTTCATCTTTATAACCTGTCATACCTATTGCGATAATATCAGTATAACTAGTATGATGTAGTATTGCGTTTGCATAATGTACAGCACCATTTACTGCAAAGGCATTTATATTTTTTAAGTTAGGTTCATTTTTAGTTGTTCGATTTTCAACTTGATTATTAGCATCGAGTTTTACTAACTTATCTTTGTAACCTTTGTATTCTATTAAAACAGGGAAAGGATTTTTGTATTTATCATAGCCTATTAATTTTGCGTCTGGGCGGTTTGCACCTACGCCTCCATTTTTTGTAAAATAATCTGAAAGAGCTTTGTCTATTTCATCATTTAAAGACTCTTGTTCTAATTTATAAGGTAATTTATATGATTTAAGCCAACCGTTTGCAAGGTCAGCGATGTTTGGTTCTATGGACTGTACTGTTTTTTTTACTTTCATTATTCCAATATTCAGATTTTTTTCAAATATACAATTTTGTATTTTTTTTAAAGTCAGATTTTAATTGATATTATTTAAAATCTGTTATCTAATTTTGTAACATGATAACCCCAGATCAATTAAAAATTATTTTTAGAATCTTTAAGCAAGTCAATCCAAATCTCAGAGGAAATGAACAGTTATATAATCCTAATGAAAAATGTCGAATTAATTATTTGGTGAAACTTGAAAAAGATAGAAAAATTATAGCTGCTTGGACAGACTTCGATTTGGTTAACGAATGGAAATTAAGAATTCTTTTTAAAAGACATAAAGAAGTGCCACACCAGTTTTTTATCAAACAAGTGGATAATTTTTATAGAATAGGATGGAAGGCTATTTAATGCCTATTATTCTTTGAAAAAGACAAAAATAGAATAACTTTCGGCTAAATGTCGGCTAAATGTCGGCTAAATTTAAAATTAAAAAACCCTTAAATCTTGATTTTCAAGAGATAAGGGTTTTTATTTGTGACCTCGACAGGATTCAAACCTGTAACCTTCTGAGCCGTAATCAGATGCGCTATTCAGTTGCGCCACGAGGCCTATTTGAGGGTGCAAATATAGGTATATTTGATTAATTTGCAAATCAAAAATTAAAAAAAATAAAAAATAATTTAGGTTGATTTTTGCTTCACTTTTACAGCTTAATCTAAACTCCTGATAGTGATATAATAACGATACGCTAATAAGGCTTTTTGCCATTTTTTAGCTTTGGTAACATCTAGCTTTTGTTTGGTTAAACTAGGTAAAATGAGTTTGTTCAGTTTGGCCAAAAATTGATACATAGGTTTGTTTTTGACAAAGATAACTAAAAAAACATCCTGTAATTACAGGATGTTTTTTATTAAAGTGTTATATTTTTTTTAAAGTTTCAGCTCTTCTTTTTTGCTCGGCTTTTTCTCGCTCCATTTCTGCTTTCATTCTTTTTTTCTCAGCCTCTAATTGTTTTTTTAATGCTTCTTTTCTAGCTTTCATTTCCATTTTATGAGCTTCCATAACTTCTTTATGTGCTTTCATCATTTCTTCTTGATGCTCTTTGCGTTCTTTCATGAATGCTTCTCTATCTTGCATTTTTTCTATTTTTTCTTCATATGCATACTGATGCTTTTTCATCATTTTTTCCTGATACACTTCCATTTCTTTTTCAAATTTCTCCATTTCTTTTTCAAAAGCTTTCATATCTGGCTCAAAACCTTCCATTTGCATTTCATATTTTTCCATTTCTTTTTCAAACTGTTCCATTTGTGGTTGCATTTTTTGCATGCTCATTTCAAATGCGGCCATTTTTTCTTCAAATTTTTTCATGTCTTTTTCATTATTTAAATTCGAAGGTACAGCTGGTGCTTTTGGAAAATTAGGTGGGCTTGGTGGAGCTGGTAATGCTTTTATACCTTTAAATGAAGGTGGAGCGGGTGGCATTGGAGGTGCTGGCATATCTTCGTCTGAATCTGAAAAAGAATAAGCCATTACATCTTCATCATCGTTATCTTCATCATTATGATAAACATAAACTTCTGGTTTCTTACCTGTATTACTTAAGGTTTGAAAACCCATATTTCTTTTTCCATTGGTATTGTTTAAGAAGAAAATGAAAGGTTTAATCGGTTCGTCTCCAGTAACGTGAGATGATCCTGAATTTCCTTTACCATCTTTGTAATCTATTTTTAAAGCAACAATTTCATGGGCAGTATTTCTTTTAATTTTCGACACTTTAACAGTAATATCATATTTTTCCTGAAGGAAAACGGTTTGTTTTTTAATTTCTTCATCGCTCGAATTCTTGTCGATACGAAGTTCTACTTTTTCTTGAGATTGTACTACTTCTGGTTTGCTTTGTTTTTGTTGCTCTTTGACTTGAGCAATAGTTTCAATTTGGAAACAGAAAATAAAACCGACTATTAGTGGTAATGCAATACTGTATTTCCAAAGTTGCTTTTTAGAGGATGGATTGGTGTTTAACATAACGATTCGTTTTTTGATTAATGATTGATAAAATTGATTTGTAATTGATAATTGATTGGAGCAGATAACCGCTTTTAATAAGGTCTTTTGGTATTCATAAGTTTTATTTGTTACGGCAGACGTTTGTTTGTCTGCGATGAATTCTAAATTTTCAAGAATAGCTTTTCGGTATAACCAAATAATAGGATTTGCCCAAAAAAGTAAACACAATATTTTACTAATTAATACATCCAAAGAGTGTTTTTGTTGAATATGAATTTTTTCATGAATTAAAATTAATTCCAATTCTTCGGGTGTAAAATGGTTTTTATTAATTACCAAATAATTAAAAAACGAAAATGGATTCTGACTTTCATTGGTTTCCACTAAAACAATTTTCTCCGATTTTATTTTATTTCCTTTTCGAATGATTCTAAAAAAAGAAAAAAGTTCGATAGCTAATTTACTTAAAAAGAAAACGGATACCATAACATAACAACTCATAACAAATTTATTCCAATTGAATGGAGTAGTTACTTCAGTTTTATCTTGGAAATTACTCAGAGGAAAAGTGTTATAAGAATAGCTATTTGTAAATGGCTCTGGATCTACCCAAATAATAGTAGTAAATGAAAGAAGTGGTAAAACAAATGATGTCGCTATACCTAAAAGTAAAAAGCTGCGATTGCTTTGAAAAAAAGTCTCTTTTCTTAACAGAAAATAATAGGCTAAATAGAAAACAAACAGTAATCCATTTACTTTTAGAATATATAACATTAAGTTTTCCATGCTACTTTTTCTTTTCTATGATTTCTAAAATTTCACGAAGTTCATCGGCAGATATTTTTTCTTCTTCTGCAAAAAAGGAAACTAAATTTTTATACGAACTATTGAAATAGGTAGCAATAGCTGTATTCATAAATTTTTTTCTGTAGTTTTCTATGCTTACAATCGGAAAATATTGATGCGTTTTTCCATAAGCGGTGTAACCTACATATCCTTTTTCTTCTAAATTTCTTACTATGGTAGAAAGGGTATTGTAGTGCGGTTTATCTTCTGTTATTTCTTCCAGAATATCTTTTACGAAAGCCTTTTTAAGTTTCCATAAAATCTGCATGATTTCTTCTTCTTTGTTGGTTAACTTTTGCATCTCTCTTTTTTTGTTATACAAACATAAAACTATATTTTTAGTTTAACAACTATTTTTTTAGTTATTTAACTATTTTTTTAGTTTTTTAAAATTGACTTATACCGATAAATAATGCCATTTGGCAGTAAATTAGCTATTTGTATAAGGAAAATCTTATATTGCGATAATGTAAATCTTTAAAAAATATAAGTATGAATAAAAACTACATTATTATTTATTTCCTTTTTTCAATACTATTAGGGTTTGGTCAATCTGAAGAAATTGCTCCATCTGTAAATGTAAGTCCAAGTAATTCGCAGGCAGGTAATTACACTAATTATAGTGTTTTAACAACAGAGTTTTTATATGATATTGGAACATCAATAGGTGCTCAAGGAAATGCGGGTGTCGTATTTATTAATAATCAATTTTGGGTTTCGGCTTGGAATTCAAGTAACATTCATGTTCTCAGTAATACAGGAGCATTCATTGAAACT
The DNA here is from genome assembly GCF_004303025.1 of Flavobacterium sp. J27. Lineage (GTDB taxonomy): Bacteria > Bacteroidota > Bacteroidia > Flavobacteriales > Flavobacteriaceae > Flavobacterium. The sequence goes on from NZ_PJQW01000008.1 coordinate 67,857, forward strand.
TTTCAAGTTGCTGGTTTAAGTGGTACAAGATCCATGACAACAGATGGTGTAAATGTATATTGTGGTACCGCTCAATCTTCTATTTATGTGGTAGATCCAATAACAAGAATGCTAACAAATACTATAAGTATAACGACAACTTCTAGTGCACAAGCAAGATTTTGTACTTATGATGCTTCTTTAGATAGCGGAGCAGGAGGTTTTTGGATAGCTAACTTTAACACAGACATCACTTCAGTTAGTATGACAGGTAATCAATTGTCTGTTATTCCAGCAGCAACACATGGTTTTACAGGAATGTATGGTGCAGCGGTTGATGGATCTGGATTATTGTATATTTATCATCAAGGTCCTCCAAATAATGATACTATTTCAAGTATTGATTTGAGCACTGGCTTGCCTACTGGTTTAACCTATGATTTTTTTACTAATGATGCTAGTGGAACTGGTTCAACTAGTTCTTTAGCAGGAGGTTTGTTTATTTCAAATGAAGTGGTTTCTGGTGAAACAATTGTTGTAGGTGTTTCTCAAGCCACACCTAATAATCTTCTTTTTGGAATAAATATAAATGATCTTTTATCTGTCTCAACAAATAATTCATCATCCTTCAATTGGTATCCAAACCCTGTAAAAGATGCTTTTATTATTTCTTCAAAGAATGAAGGAAATTTTGATGTTAAGATACATAATTTGTTAGGACAACAAGTAATGCAAGTTAAGAATAATCCTTCTTTGGAAAAAATCGATGTGTCAGCTTTGACAAAAGGGACTTATATTGTTACGGTTGATGCTGATAATGCACATGATAGTTTTAAAATAATAAAAGAATAGTTTTTTAATAAAAACAAAAAGAGAGAGAACAAGATTTATGACTTGTTCTCTCTTTTTATTAACAGTAACGTCCAATAACCCAAAAGTGTGCCTATTACACCAAGACTTCCCATAAAAAACCAGTTGTATTGATAGCTTTCAAAAATAGAAACTATAGTAAATCCTGTTTTTGCTGAAAGAATATGAGCCAAACTGTAACTCATGGTAAATATAGCCATGTAACGACCTTCATGTCCTTTTGGTGCACGGCTCATTGCAAAGGAGTTAGAAAAAGGGAAAGCTAACATTTCTCCAAATGTCATACAAAACATCATAATCCATAAAACAATTTCCCATTGATTAATAAGTAGAAGATACATGCATAATCCCATAATAAATGTACCTACTGTAACTACTTTTACTTTGTCATATTTTTTTCGCTCAATATAACTTACTATTGGCATTTCCATGATGAAAATAAGAATTCCATTAAAAGCTAAAAGTAATCCAGTACGCAATTCGGTTAAATTAAATTGTACTTTATGATAAAGTGGTAAAGTGGTAAATAATTGGAAAAATATGATTCCATTAATAACACACATAATCAAAAATGTCCAGAATGGACCGTCTTTAAATACAGAAGCAGTTAAAATTTCACCAGGATTTCTTTTGTCTAAATAAGATGATTTCTGTTTTTCTTTTACTTTTAGCCAAAAAATAAGAATAGCTACAATACAAGTTAATCCGTCTACCCAAAATAGTCCTTTGTAACCAATATTCATGATGATTAATCCTCCCAATGCTGGTCCGGCTGCAAAACCCAAATTAACTGCTAAACGGACTAATGTTAAGGCACGGGTTCTGTTTTCTGGTTTCGCATAAGCTGCTAAAGAGACAAACATGGCAGGGCGAAACATATCTGCTATCGTCATGATTAAAAAGATAGCAACTAGGAGTCCGATATAGTTTGTAATATGTTGCAAGCCAAAAAACATCAGTCCACTAGTGAGTAAACTAAAAATCATTACTTTGTAAAAACCTATTTTATCTGCTAATTTACCGCCAAGCCAGGATCCTAACATGGATCCACAACCAAAACTAACCATGATCCAACTCACTTGACCTAAAGAAAATCCTAAATCTTCATTTAAATATTTTGATAAGAAGGGCAAAACCATAGTTCCAGCCCTGTTAATAAAAGTAATTAGTGTTAAAATCCAAATTTCTCTGGAAAACCCTTTAAAGTTCTCGATGTACTTAAAAAATGCTTTTTGTATCATGATTTTGATTGATTTTCAAAGGTACGAAATAGCTTTTTTAAAATTATATAACTCAAAATATATATTTTTGCAAAAAAAAGATGTTGAAAATTGGCGTTTTATTGTTTTGGATTAGTATTTCTTTTGCGCAAAATAGCGAAGTAGAAGCGGTTCATGAATTTCAAAAAAAAATAAATATAGAATTTGCAGATGAAAATGAAAGTCCGTTAACGGAAGAAGATAGAAAAACATTCACCAGTTTAGATTTTTATCCTATAAACGAGAAATTTATTGTTGAAGCGACTTTTAAAAAAGCTAAAAAGGAGAAACCTTTCAAAATGAAAACATCTACCGATAGAACACCCATGTATGTTAAATTTGGTACGCTATATTTTGAGTTACAAGGGAAAACATTTCAATTAAATGTGTATCAAAATATAGAATTATCAAAAAGACCTGGTTTTAAAGATTATTTGTTTTTGCCTTTTTCAGACTTAACTTGTGGTAAAGAAAGTTATATTGGTGGACGCTACATAGACATGCGAATTCCTAGTTCAGATAAAGTTATTATTAATTTTAATAAAGCTTATAATCCGTATTGTGCTTATAATTATAAATATTCTTGTCCAATAGTGCCTTTAGAAAATGATTTAGATATAGCGATTGAAGCAGGAGTTAAAAAATTTCATGACTAATGCATTTTATCAATTTACATACGCATTCCTTTACAAATGATACTTCTGTTTGTGAAGTGGTCAATCAATATCCTTGGGAGTTTCAAGAAAGTATTCCCAACTATTCCATAGGCATTCATCCTTGGTATATTGATGAAAATCGAATAGCAACAGATTTAGCTTGCATTGAAGAGAAATTGGCTTCAATAAATTGTATTGCTTTAGGTGAATGTGGTTTAGATAAGCGGATTGAAATCCCTTTGGAAAAGCAATTAGAGGTTTTTAAAGCCCAATTGGCATTGGTACAAAAAACAAATAAACCTGTAATTTTGCATTGTGTAGCTGCCTATCAGGAAGTGATTGCAGTAAAAAAGGAAACGAATATTCAAAATCCAATGATTATTCACGGTTTTTCCAAAAACGAGCAAGTAGCACAATCGCTTTTAGATAATGGATTTTATTTGTCATTTGGAAAATACCTATTACGCAATCCAGAATTAGAAAGTGTGTTTCAAAAAGTACCAATGGACCGATTTTTTTTAGAAACCGATACCATTGAAGAAACGATTGCTCAAGTGTATGAAAAAGCTTCGGAAATTAAAAAGATACCCATAGATGCACTCAAACAAATAGTGAAAAACAATTTTGAAGTAATATTTAAGAAAGAATTTTAAACCTTTAAACAATTAAAAATTTAAACAGAAAGATAAATGGCAAAGTGGCAAGAACGAGCAGTTTTATTATTTAAAGAAGAAGGAATGAACAAGTTAACCCAAGCGAATGTATTGGTAGTTGGGTTAGGAGGTGTAGGTAGTTTTGCAGCCGAATTTTTAGCACGTGCAGGAGTAGGAAGCATGACCATAGTGGATGGAGATACGGTGGATATTACCAATATTAATCGCCAGTTACCTGCTTTACATTCTACAGTTGGTGAACCCAAAGTAAAAATTGTAGGTGATCGTTTGTTAGATATTAATCCTGAATTAAAATTAACTAGAATTCAAGAATTTTTATCTCCAGAAAGGGCTTTTGAATTAGTTACAACAGAGTTTGATTATGTTTTAGACTGTATTGATAGTGTAACTCCAAAGTTAAACTTAATTATTGCTTGTAAAAGGAAGAAAGTAAAAGTGATTAGCAATATGGGAGCAGGAGGAAAATACAATGCTGAGAATGTAAAGGTAAGAGATATTAGTAAAACCGAATATTGTCCGTTAGCTAAAAATGTTAGAAAGCGTTTAAAAGCTGAAGGAATTTCAAAAGGAGTAAAAGTGGTGTATTCAGATGAACGTCCAGATTACACAAGTATTAAAACTACTGATGGAACCAATTTTAAAAAGTCTTTTTATGGTACCAATAGTTGGATGCCCGCTTTGTTTGGTTTGCATGCTGCTGAAACCGTAGTGAAAAATTTGATTAAGTAATTTGTAAGTTTCTATCTGAACCGATAAATGTTCAGATAGAAACACTATTTTATTTAAATAAATCCATACCAGGAATATCAGGCATGCCTTCTTTTGCAACAGCTGCTAATTCCGCTTCATTTACATTAGTAGCTTTTTCAATCGCTTTATTTAAAACCGTTACTAAATAATCTTCAAGCATTTCTTTATCTTGTAATAAATCATCTTGTACTATTATTGATTTTATTTTTCTGTTAGCCGTTAGTGTTACTTCAAGTAATCCATCACTACTTTTTTCATCAATTAAAACAGTATCCAAACGTTTTTTAGTTGCTTCTACTTTGGCTTGGGTTTCTTTAATTTTACCCATCATTCCCATAAGGTCTCCAAACATAATATTTAATTTTTTTATTACTGCAAAAGTACTAAATTAGCTGTTAACTTAAAATGTATAACTTCATGAAAAAAATCTCTTTTTTTGTTGTCATTTCTATTATTTTTGCCTCTTCATGTAAAGACAAACAGGAAAAAATGAAAACAGAAATTCAACCACCTATAGCAAAAATAGTTCCACATACGTTAGAAAAACACGGTGACATTCGTACAGATAATTATTTTTGGTTAAACCAAAGAGAAGACAAAGAAGTTATTGATTACTTGAATAAAGAAAATGAATACTATGAAGCTATGACAGCTCATACCAAGCAACTTCAAGACGATTTATTCAAGGAAATGAAGGCTAGAATTAAAGAAGATGATACTTCAGTTCCTTATTTTTATAATGGATATTATTACATTACACGCTTTGAAACAGGAAAAGATTACCCTATATATGCTCGTAAAAAAGGGAGTTTGGAAGCCAAAGAAGAAATTATGTTTGATTGCAATGAAATGGCTAAAGGGCAATCCTATTTCAATTTAAGTGGTATTAGTGTTAGTGAAGATAATAAATGGGTAACTTTTGGGGTGGACTTAGTCTCTAGAAGACAATATACCTTACAGATTAAGAACTTAGAAACAGGTGCTGTTTTACCAGAAAAAATCGAAAATACTACAGGAGGTTCTACTTGGGCAAGCGATAATAAAACTATTTTTTACACTAAAAAAGACCCAAAAACGTTGCGCTCTGACAAAATTTACAAACATGTTTTACAAACAGATGTTCAAAACGATTCTTTAGTGTACCATGAAAAAGACGATACGTTTTATTCTTTTGTCTACAAAGAAAAATCAAAAAAATACATCGTAATTGGTTCTACCAGTACGTTAACATCAGAATATCAGTTTTTAGAAGCTAACAATCCAAATGGAGCATTCAAAATGTTTCAAAAAAGGACAAGAGGGTTAGAATACAGTATTTCTCATTTTGGAAATGATTTTTATATTGTGACCAATAAAGACAAAGCGACTAATTTTAAATTAATGAAAACCAATGAAAATGCCACTTCAATGGAAAATTGGGTTGAGGTAATTTCGCATAGAGAAGAAGTGCTCTTAGAAGGAATTGATATTTTTAGAGATTATCTTGTGGTAGAAGAGCGCTCCAATGGGTTGAATAAAATTCAAATCAGACCATGGAGTGGAGAAGGAGCATATTATTTACCATTTGAAAGTGAAACATATACAGCTTATACTACCACAAATCCAGATTTTGATACAGAGATTTTACGTTATGCTTATCAATCCATGATTACCCCTTCTTCGGTAATTGATTTTAATATGAAAACCAAAGAAAAAACGGTTTTAAAAGAGCAAGAAGTTTTAGGAGGAAAATTTGACAAAAATAATTACACAGAAGAAAGAATTTGGGCAACAGCCGCAGATGGAACAAAAGTGCCTATTTCGATGGTGTATAAAAAAGGGATGAAAAAAGATGGTAGTAATCCATTCTTATTATACGCTTACGGTTCTTATGGAGCTTCTATGGATCCTTATTTTTCAACCACTCGTTTAAGTTTATTAGATAGAGGCTTTATTTATGCCATTGCTCATATTAGAGGAGGAGAAGATTTAGGTAGACAATGGTATGAAGATGGGAAATTATTAAAAAAGAAAAATACGTTTACCGATTTTATTGATTGTTCAAAATATGTAATTGCAACAAAATATACCTCTTCCAATCATCTTTATGCTGAAGGTGGTTCAGCAGGCGGACTTTTGATGGGGGCAATTGTAAATATGACTCCTGAATTATATCACGGTGTCATTGCTCAGGTTCCTTTTGTAGATGTGGTAACCACTATGTTAGATGATACTATACCACTAACAACTGGCGAATATGATGAATGGGGTAATCCTAATGAAAAAGAATATTATGATTACATGAAATCGTATTCTCCTTATGATAATGTAATCGCTCAAAATTACCCAAATATGTATGTATCAACAGGTTTGCATGATTCACAAGTGCAATATTGGGAACCTGCCAAATGGGTGGCAAAATTAAGAGCAACTAAAACCGATAAAAATTTATTATTCTTGCATACTAATATGGATGCTGGGCATGGTGGCGCTTCAGGGCGTTTTGAAGCACTTAAGGAGGTAGCAAAAGAATTTAGTTTTTTGTTAGATTTAGAGAATATTAAGAAGTAGTTAATTTTTTTTTGTTAAATTTGCAGGGTTTTGAGGTTGTTAAAAAGATGATTCACCTCAATATAATTTAGTTTTTATGAGAGAAGAAATAAATGCCTACAACAATGTTTTAGAGTTAATCGGTAATACGCCTCTAATTAAATTAAATAGAGTAACTGAAAATATAGAAGGTAGTTTTTATGCCAAAGTAGAGGCTTTTAATCCAGGTCATTCTACAAAAGATAGAATAGCACTCTATATTATTAATGAAGCAGAGCGAAGAGGTATTTTAAAACCAGGTGATACTATTATAGAAACTACTTCAGGTAATACTGGATTTAGTTTAGCAATGGTTAGCATCATAAAAGGATATGATTGTATTTTAGCTGTAAGTTCAAAATCATCTAAAGACAAAATAGACATGCTTCGTACTATGGGGGCAAAAGTGTATGTTTGTCCGGCAAATGTTTCAGCTGATGATAAAAGATCTTATTACAGTGTAGCCAAAAGATTACACGAAGAAACCAAAGGTTCAATTTATATCAATCAATACTTTAATGATTTAAATATTGACGCACATTATAATACTACAGGTCCTGAAATTTGGGAGCAAACCAAAGGACAAATTACTCACTTAGTAGCTTGTAGTGGTACAGGAGGAACTATTTCAGGAACAGCTCGTTTCTTGAAAGAGAAAAATCCAAATATTAGAATTTTAGGTGTTGATGCTTATGGTTCTGTATTAAAAAAATACCACGAAACTAAAGAATTTGATAGTGAAGAGATTTATCCTTATCGTATAGAAGGTCTTGGTAAAAATTTAATTCCTACGGCTACCGATTTTGATATGATTGATAAATTTATCAAAGTTTCTGACGAAGAAAGCGCTCATACAGCAAGAGAAATTTCAAGAAAAGAAGGTCTTTTTGTAGGGTATACTTCTGGAGCAGCTATGCAAGCAGTAAAACAATTTGCAGAAGAAGGTGAATTTACTAAAGACAGTAAAATTGTAGTAATCTTCCCAGACCACGGTTCAAGGTACATGAGTAAAATTTATAGTGACGAATGGATGGGAGAACAAGGTTTCTTTGATAGCGTTAATATTGAAGAAGCACAAAAAATTGAAATTATTAAGTAAGTAATTTTATTTTTACCTTATTATATAAAAAAACTCCGAGAAATTTCTCGGAGTTTTTTTATATAATAAGTCCTGTTTATTTCTATTTTTTAATAAAATATTTTTGATATTTTACCCATGCAATAAGCCCAATTCCAACAATTGCAAAAAAGATATAAATGTAATAAGTAACATTTTGTCTCTCACCCGAAGCATAAGAGTGTAATCCACTTAAATGGAAATTCACACCCACATAAGTCATTACAATTGACGCAAAAGCCAATACGCTAGCAAAGTTATAAAACCATTTGCTTCGCAATCCTGGTACTAATCTGGCATGAATAACAAAAGCATATACAAAAATACTGATTAAAGCCCATGTTTCTTTTGGATCCCAACCCCAGTAACGACCCCAACTTTCATTAGCCCATTGACCACCTAAGAAATTACCAATTGTAAGCATGACTAAACCAACTGTTAAGGCCATTTCGTTAATATAACTTAATTCGTCAATCGCTAATTTAGTTTTCTCCGAATTGTTTTTAGTCGTAAAAATCATTAAAAATAAAGCTACTAAACCAAGTATCATTCCTAGTGTAAAAGGACCATAACTAGCAACAATTACAGCTACGTGAATCATTAACCAATAGGAGTTTAAAACAGGCTGTAAATTCCCAATCTCTGGATCCATCCAACTCCAATGTGCTACCATTAACAGCATAGAAGCTACAAAAGCAGTTGCCGAAATAGTTAGTTTAGATTTGTTACTAAAGGCTACTCCAAAGAACATGGTAGACCAAGCAACGTAAATCATACTTTCGTAGGCATTACTCCATGGTGCATGACCCGATACATACCAACGAGCTATTAATCCTAAAGTATGTAAAGAAAATAAGATGACTGTGGTTACATGAAAAAAGTTAACTGTATATTTTACCCATTTTGCTGATGAAAATAATTGATAAATGGCAAACCCTAACATTAAAACACCTGCTAACATGTATAGATAAAACAATCTTTTAAAAATATCATATTTGTTATATGCTATTTCTGTATTAATTTTTTTGTCTGAAAGCATAACTTCTTTGCCAAATTTTTTCTGATATGCCTTTAAACCAGTTAATAAGGAATTAGCTAACTTGTAATCGTTATTTTGACTCGCTTTGGAAACTGCGTCAAGATAAAAAGGAACAATGTTTTTTACAGTATCTAATGCCGTTTGCGTTACATTATTAATTTCTAAATAAGAAAGCCATTTGTTGTTTTTGTCATTTGGAATAGGATAAACGCGTAATATTTTGCCACTTAAAGCATCATACAAAAGATTCACCCTCTTATCAGCTTCTATAAAATCTTTCTGAAAACTATTAGGCACTCGTGCACCATAAGCTTCGTCTAAATAGGGAGCTAATTTGTAATTCCCTTTGGTATCAAAGAAATCTACTAAAGCAGCAAATTCTATTTTTTTGTCAAGCCCTGCAATTTTTCGAATACTATCATTACCTCTTTTTAGATAAATAATGGGCATCGTATACCAATATTGAGGAAATTGTGTCATAGATATAAAAGCCTGGTCAGAATTCATATCATGGTAAGTGTCACTTTTGGAAACTTTTCGCAATAATTCAGAGGAGAATGTATTAATAGGCTTCATTCTTCCACCTTGATCTTGAATGACCATTTTTCCAAACTCAGTTGCATGTTCTTCAGAAACCTTATATTTGGAAAGAAATTCAAATGCTTTTTTAGCATCAGTTATTTCATTTTCATGAGTATGTTCTTGGGAATATCCAATAATTGTAAAGAAAAACAAAAATAAAGCTACTAAAGCGTTTTTCTTTTTCTGTATTTTATTTATTTTTTTCTTTAAATCACCAAAGCGTGTGTTTTTGTCAAATAATATAGCCATTAAACCAAGATATAATAAAAAGTAACCAATATAAGTTATCCATGTTCCCCATTGATCATGATTTACAGATAAATGAGTTCCTTTTTCATCTGGATCAAATCCGGCTTGAAAAAAGCGATAACCTCTATAATCTAAAATATTGTTCATAAAAATACTATCTCTAAAAACAGTATTCTTTTCGTTGTCTTGAATTTCGATTTTACTTTTGAATGCAGAATAGCTTTTTTCTGTTCCAGGATATTTGTCAGCTATAAAGTCTTCTAATTTTACGTCAAAAGGAGTTTCGTATACTTTGCTTCCAAAAAATAACGTAAAATCTAAATCACCAATTGTTACCATTTGTGGAGCACTTTGCATTCCTTTAGAGCCTAAAAGTGTTACTTTTTCTTCTTTATTTTGAGTTTTTATAGTAACTACTAACGCATCTTGTGTTTGCTTATCTCTGTAGTCGTTATTTGATTTATAAGTAATGTTACCTTTGATTGGTTTTTCAGGAAATACAAATTGGTTCCCAGCTAAACTATATAAAGATCTTAAATATAAAGGTTGTATACTGTCTTTAGCAACCGAACCTTTAGATTGATCTGCCATTTTCATAAAGTTACCTTCAAATGGAGTTTGTATGGTTAAACTGTCATTAGATAATGCAATATTTATAGCGCCATTTGTTGGAGCGTTAAAGGCATATAAAATGTTGTGAATATTTTGAACTTGCCCTTCTTTTAAATAGTGTTCATGACGGCTGCCATCACTAGACTCAACTAATTTTAAATAGTAATTTCCTGAAGCATCTTCTTCAATAGATTCGCTGGCATTCATTATAAATTTCTCATATTCAATTTGGTAAGGAATACTATTAAATTCTCCTTTTATTGAAAAATCATTTGAGAAGAATGGTTTTAAAAACCAAGCCACATTTTCAGGGGCAAAATAATTGCTTTTTTCAAAAGAGCGTCTTCTCATTTCACCATTATATTCTCCATCAACAAAACCATATACAAAAGTTTTGTCAGAGTAGATACGATTTTCAGTTTGCCCTTCTCTTATTAGCATCATACCTTCAAAACTAATATAACGAGTAATAAAAGCACCAATTAAAATAAATATAAACGATAAGTGTAGTAATAAGGTGGTCCATTTTTCTCTTTTGTATAATCTATATTTTTTAATGTTACCTATAAAATTGATTACTAAAAAAGCCATAATAACTTCAAACCACCATGAATTATATACTATGATTCTAGCTGTTTCTGTATTATAAGCGTCTTCAATAAAAGTTCCTATACCCATAGACGCTGCAAAAATTAGAAACAAAACAGCCATCAATCGAGTAGAGAATAAGAAAGAAAATATTTTTTTGTCCATTTGAGTAGTAGTAAATTTAAACGTTTGCAAAAGTACTTAAAAACTAAAACTTTATTGCAATGTTTAACAAGTCTTTGTTAACTTTTAAGAATTAATTTTAGTAGAGCATTTTAATTTCTTTAATATCAAATTCTTGAACAGTGTCGTCTTCTAATAAGACCATTAATTGACCATTTTTAGAAACGCCTTTGATGATGCCCATAAATTTTCTTTTTTTTATGCTTTCAAAAGCAGTTGGTATTCCCATTTTAAAAAGATGATTATGGTATAACTGCCATAATAATTCGGGCTTATTGATTTTTTCATACCATTTTTCAAATGCGCCTATAATGGCGACTAAAAGAATATCTTTATCAAATGGTATATTTTTTAATAAAGCTAAAGAGGAAGCTTGTGGTAAATTTTCAAAGTGTTCTTGATTAACATTTAGTCCAACACCTACAATAGAAGTAAAAGAACCGTCAGCTTTAAGAGTGTTTTCAACTAATATTCCACAAATCTTTTTGTTTTCTGACAAAATGTCGTTTGGCCATTTTATGTACACATTTGATAAATTGTTTTTCTGTAAAACGTCAACCAAAGCTAAAGAAGTAATAATGTTAATTAAATAAACTTGTTCAAAAGGGATATTTTTATGGTTGATGAAAATGCTGAATGTCAGGTTTTTACCGTCTTCTGAGGTCCATGTTGCTCCTCGCTGACCTTTGCCCTTTAATTGGTTTTCAGTAACTACTACAGTAAAATTCTCTAGGTTTTGTGATACTGACAAATCTTTTAAAAAGATATTTGTAGAATCTATGGCATTGAGTTTGATAATATTCATTTACAAAAAAATGTAAAGTTTTAATTTTAATCTTGTGTTAAGGTTCAAAAATAAACACAAAAAATGGTAACTTTGCATAAACTTATAAAATTTAAATGGCAAAAAATAATAGTAACGACGATTTAGTAGTAAATATCATTAAAGGAATTGAAGATGTTAAAGGGGCTGATATAGATGTCTTAGATCTTAGAGAAATTGATAACACTGTATGCGATTATTTCATTATTTGTAATGGTAACTCAAACACTCAAGTAGTTGCAATCGCAAATTCCATTCAAAAAGTAGTTTCTAAAGAACTGAAAGAAAAACCGTGGCATGTAGAAGGTTTAGAAAATGGGGAATGGGTTTTAATGGATTTTGTAAACGTTGTTGTTCATGTTTTTCAAACACATATTAGAGAATATTATAACATCGAAAGCCTTTGGGGTGATGCCAAAATAACTTCAATTGAAAGTAAATATTAAAAAAAATTATGTCTGAAAATAAAAACCCAAAAGTAAAGTTTAATCCGTGGTTAATTTACGGTCTTGTTCTTGGTTTATTCTTGATTTTAAGTTTATCTAATAGTAATGGATTAGATTTAAGTAATCCAAAACCGACGACCTTATCTAAATTTTATGATTTTCTTGAAGCAAATCAAGTGGATAAAGTCATTTTTAGTAATACTAAAGCACAAGTCTTTTTAAAGAAAGAAGCATTAGGTGATAAAGAACATGAAAAAGCGAAGAATGATATTTTAGGTAAATTAGACCCTAAAGGGCCACATTATTATTTTGAAATAGGAAATTCTGAGTTATTTCAAAAAGAATTGATTGAAGCGAAGAAAAAAGGACTTATTAATGATTATGCAAAAGAGCCTGAAGGAATTTGGGGAGATGTTTTATCATTGCTATTACCCTTCCTTTTATTAGCAGCCCTTTGGATATTCATGATGAGAAGAATGTCTGGTGGAGGAACAGGCGGAGGTGGTCAAATTTTTAGTATTGGAAAATCAAAAGCTAAATTATTTGACGAAAAAAACGACGTTAAAGTTACATTTGAAAATGTTGCAGGATTAGAAGGTGCTAAGGAGGAAATTGAAGAAATAGTTGAATTCTTAAAAAACCCTGAAAAATATACTTCAATAGGAGGTAAGATTCCAAAAGGAGCCTTGTTAGTTGGGCCTCCAGGAACGGGTAAAACATTATTAGCTAAAGCAGTAGCTGGAGAAGCGAAAGTGCCTTTCTTTTCATTGTCTGGTTCTGATTTTGTGGAAATGTTTGTAGGTGTTGGGGCATCACGTGTTAGAGACTTGTTTAAGCAAGCAAAGGAAAAATCTCCTGCTATCATTTTTATAGACGAGATTGATGCAGTCGGAAGAGCTAGAGGTAAAAATAATATGTCTGGTTCAAATGATGAAAGAGAAAATACATTAAATCAATTATTAACAGAAATGGATGGTTTTGGTACAAATACAAATGTAATTGTATTAGCAGCAACTAATAGAGCAGATGTATTAGACAAAGCATTAATGAGAGCAGGACGTTTTGATAGACAAATTTATGTAGATTTGCCAGACATTAGAGAACGTAAAGAAATTTTTGAAGTACACTTAAAACCGATAAAAAAATCTGAAGCTTTAGATACAGAGTTTTTAGCAAAACAAACACCTGGTTTTTCAGGAGCTGATATAGCAAATGTTTGTAATGAAGCAGCCTTGATTGCGGCAAGAAAAAATAAAAAAGCAGTAGATAAACAAGATTTCTTAGATGCTGTAGATCGAATTGTAGGTGGTTTAGAGAAGAAAAATAAAATAGTAACACCTGAAGAAAAAAGAGCTATTGCTATACATGAAGCTGGCCATGCAACTGTGAGTTGGATGTTAGAGCATGCCGCGCCATTAGTAAAAGTTACTATTGTACCTCGTGGTCAAAGTTTAGGAGCAGCGTGGTATTTACCTGAAGAAAGATTAATCGTTCGACCGGAACAAATGCTAGATGAAATGTGTGCCACTATGGGAGGAAGAGCAGCTGAGAAAGTAATTTTTGATAAAATTTCTACAGGAGCATTAAGCGATTTAGAAAAAGTAACTAAACAAGCGCGCGCTATGGTTACCATTTACGGTTTAAATGACAAGTTAGGGAATATTACTTACTATGATTCTTCGGGTCAAAGTGAGTATAATTTTTCAAAACCATATTCTGAAGAAACCGCTAAAGTCATAGATGATGAAATTTCATTATTAATAGAAACACAATATAAAAGAGCTATTCTTTTATTAGAAGAAAATAAAGATAAATTAATTCAGTTAGCTGATATTTTAATTGAAAAAGAAGTTATTTTTAAAGATGATTTAGAAGCAATTTTTGGAAATAGACCACATGAAAGAACAATGGAAATTCCTGCTGAATAAGATGTTATAAAAAATAGAATTATCAATTTTAAAAAAACTTAGTTCATTATCCTTAAAGAACTAAGTTTTTTTTTATCTTTGGTTCGCGCAACCACAATATACCTACTAAAAATACATGAGTCTTTTTAGAAAAATTTTTGGGAACTCTGGCAATGCAAAGAGCAATAGAGATGAAGAGAAAAGTCCATATGCACCAGAAGTAAAATTACCCATAGATGAAATGTTTACTCACCATTTTAAGAAAAATGGTGGCAAGTTCTTGTATTGTGAAAACTTAAATGAAGTTTCTGAGAATTTTATTAATATTTTGGAAGAAAATGATTGGTTTGAGAATGAAGTAATTTGTTATGAACCCCAATTATTTCATTTGTTAGACGAAAATAAATTAACCTATCAAAATAACTCTAAAGAAGCTAAGTTTTACTTTTCTACCTGTGAAAATTTAATTGCAGATGAAGGTTCTGTCCTTTTTTCATCAAATCAATTAAAACATTTCAGACCCGCAGATTTACCTACTAACATGGTGGTTTTGGCCACAACTAGTCAATTAGTGGCTAACAAAAGTGAAGGACTACGTCATATTAAGAATAAATATGATAAAGAATATCCAACAAATATTACTACAATAAAATACTTCGAAAAAGTAAAAGAAGAAGACTTTTTGCACTACGGAAGTAGTCATAAAAACTTATACTTGCTTTTATTAGAAGATCTTTAATATGAATGAAACATTAAAGAGAGCTATTTCAGGTGCTGTTTATATTATTTTATTATTAAGCTGCATTATGTATTCTAAAGGGAGTTTAGCCATTCTCTTTGGTATATTTTTAATTTTAGGCGTTTATGAGTTTTGTAAATTAGCCTCAATCAATGTTTATATAGCTATTCCAGTTGCCAGTTTAATGTACTTTTTCCTATGGGATAAAATACAAATAAGTATTCAGTTATGGACTATTTTAAGTGTTTTTTCAATACTTATAGCTATAAAATTATTACTGTATTTGTTTAACCCTAAAAAGACAAAATTTAAAATTATGACGCGTTATATTTTGTTGTTAGGATATGTTGTCGTACCTTTTATATTAACAAATTACATCTCTATTGGAAAGGGAAATAGATATAATGAAAAAATTCTAATTACTATTTTTATTTGTATATGGACCAATGATACTTTTGCATATTTAGTAGGTAAGAATTTTGGTAAAAGAAAATTATTTCCAAGTGTTTCTCCTAAAAAAACAATTGAAGGTTTTATAGGAGGGATAGTATTTACAATTATTTGTAGTATCCTATTATCTAAATATTATATTGAAACAAAAAATGTATACATTTGGATTGTAATAGCTATCATAATTAGTATTTTCAGTACACTAGGAGATTTAATAGAATCTAAATTAAAAAGAGTAGCAGAAATTAAAGATTCTGGAAATATTATGCCTGGACATGGAGGTATTTTAGATCGCTTAGATAGTATTATATTTGTAGTGCCGTTTATTAATTTGTTTTATTTAATTTTATATTATGTTTCATAAAGAAGGAGCCAAAATTATTTTAATAACACTAATTTTAGTAGTAGCTGTTATTTTTGCATCAGATTATATTACAATCCAATGGTTACGAATTGGTGTAATTGTACTTGCATTAGTGTTTTTAGTATTAATTCTTCAGTTTTTTAGAAATCCTAAAAGAGAAACTGATAATAGCGATAATCATATTTTAGCACCAGTTGATGGTAAAGTAGTAGTTATTGAAGAAGTATATGAACCAGAATACTTCAAAGACAAACGATTAATGGTTTCTATTTTTATGTCGCCTATTAATGTACATGTTACTCGCTATCCTGTTAATGGAGTAGTAAAATATAGTAAATATCATCCAGGGAAATATTTAGTAGCTTGGCATCCAAAAGCTAGTGAAGAAAATGAACGCACAACAGTTGTAATTAATAATAGAGTGTATGGCGAAGTAATGTATAGACAAATTGCAGGAGCTTTGGCGCGTAGAATTATTAATTATGCCAAAGAAGGAATGCGAGCAGTTCAAGGAAAAGATGCAGGGTTTATCAAATTTGGTTCTAGAGTGGATATTTATTTGCCTCTAGGAACAGAAGTTAACGTAAAATTAGGCGAGAAAGCAATAGGTGCTAAAACAGTTATTTGTAAAAAATAATGAGTGAGAAAGATTTAGATACTTTATTTGATGAGGCTTTTAATAATGCTCAATTAATCCCTCAAGAATCTGTACCACAAAATGTACAACTCGTTTTGTATGGGTTATATAAACAAGCAACAAGTGGTACTTCAAACATACAAGTTCAAAATCCTCAAGACTTAATAAATGCATTTAAGTTAAACGCTTGGATTCAGGTAAAACATCTTACTATAGAAGAAGCAAAACAAAATTATATTGATATTATAAACGAATTGATGCGAGAACGTAATCTATGATAAAACAGTACTCTTTTTCTATTCTTTTACTATTATTTATTTCGTGCAAAGAAAAAACAGATTTGGTCGAAGTAACACTTCCTGAACCTGAAAAACAGGTAGCAAATCAATTTGGTAGCCCGCTTGATGTAAAAGCATCAGGTAAACCGTTTGAACTAATCTCTTTAAACTTTAATTATGATGCGCTAAAACCTGTATTGGAGGGTAATACAATGGAATTGCATTATGCCAAACATTATTTAGGGTATACCAATGCTTTAAATAAAGAACTCATTAATAAAAAAGAATGGGAAGCCAAAACAATTGAAGAAATTCTAGCTAAAGTTTCTGATAATGATATTACATTAAAAAACAATGCAGGAGGTTATTATAATCATTCTCTTTTCTTTGAAATTTTAGAACCTAAAGGCGCAAAAATGCCAAAAGGAGATTTGTTAGAAGCAATAAATAAGAATTTTGTCTCTTTTTCAGCGTTTAAAAATAAATTTATTACAGAAGGCATGCATCACTTTGGGTCTGGATGGGTCTGGTTAATTCTTACCAAATCAGGCGAATTAAAAGTGGTAACTACATCAAATCAAGACAACCCTTTACTGTTTGATGCAAAAAATAAAGGAATTCCAATATTGGGAATTGATTTATGGGAACATGCCTATTATTTGGATTACCAAAATAGGAAAAAAGAATATTTAGAAAATATTTTTGATATTATAAATTGGTCCGTAGTTGCTAAAAAATACGATAACTTATTGCTTTCGAATCTACAGTAGCAGATTTTTTTGAATGGAAGAATTACTAGATGAAATAATAAAATGTAAACATTGCAAAGACTTTTTACCGTTAGCACCTAATCCAGTTATTAGAGCAAGTGAAACTGCAAAAATTCTAATTGTAGGACAAGCACCAGGAATTAAAGTACATCAAACTGGAATTCCTTGGAATGATCCTAGCGGAAATCAACTCAGGAAATGGCTTAATATTTCTAATGAGGTATTCTACGACACTTCAAAAATTGCTATTGTTCCTATGGGATTTTGTTATCCTGGAAAATCAAAAACTGGAGATTTGCCTCCTAGAGAGGAATGTGCGCCTCTTTGGCATAAAAAATTACTTAACCAAATGCCAAATATAGAATTAACACTGCTTATAGGCCAATTTGCTCAAAAATATTATTTAAAAGAAAAATGTAAAAAACAACTAACTCAAACAGTTGGTTCTTTTGAAGAATATTTACCAAAATACTTTCCATTACCACATCCTTCGCCAAGAAATCGATTTTGGATACAAAAAAATCAATGGTATGAAAAGAATATAATACCTATTCTTCAAGAAAAAGTTAGTGAAATACTTTTAAAATAAAAAGCCCAATCTATTGATTGGACTTTTTTAGTATAAATTGAGAATTATTTTATTTTTCAAAATCTTTTAAAGTGTTGATTATGATTCCAACACAATCTAACAATTGATATTCAGTCATTACTAATGGCGGAGCAAAACGAATAATGTTGCCATGTGTTGGTTTCGCTAACAAACCATTTTCAGCTAACTTCACACATATGTTCCAAGCTGTTTCGCTTTCTTCACTATCATTGATAACAATTGCATTCAATAAACCTTTTCCCCTTACTAATGAGCAAATAGAACTAGTAGCAATATATTTGTTTAATTCAGATCGAAATAATTGTCCTAACGCTTCAGCATTTGAAGCTAGGTTTTCTTCTTTAATAACTTCCAATGCTGCAATGGCTACAGCCGCAGCTATTGGATTTCCTCCAAAAGTAGAACCATGCTGACCAGGTTTAATTACATTCATGATGTTGTCATTTGCTAATACTGCAGACACAGGGTATACACCTCCTGATAAAGCTTTCCCAAGGATTAAAATGTCTGGTTGTATATTTTCATGCTGTACGGCTAATAACTGACCAGTTCTTGCAACTCCAGTTTGTACTTCATCCGCAATAAATAAAACATTATTTGTTTCACATAATGCTTTAGCCTTAGTTAAATAACCTTCATCAGGAACAAAAACACCGGCTTCCCCTTGTATAGGTTCTACTAAGAAACCAGCAATATTTTTTGAAGAAGTAATCACTTTTTCTAATGCATCAATATCGTTGTAGGCTATTTTGATAAAACCAGCGGTATAAGGGCCAAAGTTTTTGCGAGCATTTTCATCATTAGAAAACGAAATAATTGTTGTAGTTCTTCCATGAAAATTATTTTCACAAACAATAATTTGTGCTTCGTTTTCAGCAATTCCTTTCTTTTCATATGCCCACTTTCTACAGATTTTTAATGCTGTTTCAACAGCTTCAGCACCCGTATTCATAGGTAACACTTTGTCAAAGCCAAAATATTCGGTAATGTATTTTTCGTAAAGACCTAATTTGTCATTGTAAAAGGCTCTAGACGTTAACGTTAATGTTTGCGCTTGTTGTGTCATTGCATCTATTATCTTTGGATGGCAATGCCCTTGATTTACTGCTGAGTATGCTGACAAGAAATCATAATACTTTTTTCCTTCAACATCCCAAACAAATACTCCTTTTCCTTTACTTAATACCACAGGTAGTGGATGATAGTTGTGTGCACCAAATTTGTCCTCTAATGCAATAGCTTCTGCCGAGCTCATTTTTTGTAAAACTGACATGATAAATTTATTAGATTATTTAATCTTCAATTCCTTCTTAAAAGTGGAGAGAAATCATCCGTATTACAAATGTAAAAAAAATACCCCATTTAGCTTCTTTTTACAATGATTTTACTATTTCTTGAAATATTACAAACAACCTCTGTTCCAATTAAAGACAGAGGCTGTACTATGATTTGGGATAATTGGGTTTATACTAAAGTGGCTGTTGATGTAATTTCTGTATCCAATAATTTCGATATTGGACAATTTTCTTCCGCTTTTGTGACCAATTCTTGAAATTCTTCATTGGAAATGTCTTTTATTTTTGCTTCTACTGTTAAATACGATTGAACTATTGTGCCTTCTGTTAGTGTAATATCACATTTGGTTTTAATTTCATCAATTGTAAAGCCTTTTTCTCCAATAAATGCCGATAATTGCATGGTAAAACACCCAGCATGTGCAGCGGCAACTAATTCTTCTGGATTGGTACCCACACCATCCTCAAAACGAGTTTTAAAAGAATATTGGGTATTGTCTAAAGTTTTACTTTGTGTTGAAATTGTTCCTTTTCCAGTTTTTACATCTCCGTTCCAAACGGCTGTTGCATTTCTTTTCATGTTACTTTTTTTATGTTATTCTTTAAAGTTACTTAAAATAAAACGTGAAAAAGAAGGATTAACATTGCTATAAGTAAGATTTAAAAAAGAATTAACTTTTGTATAATATTTAAGCCTATATTCCTCCGTATAATTCTAGTAATTTTGTAACCGTGTTCCAATTGCGAATAGTGGCAGTTAGTAGTAATTTTTTTTCAATATATTTTTGATCAAATTTAGTCTTTCCTGCACCTTTATCATACTTTATAAAAATTTTATTACCATCTATTTGACATTCATCAGGTTTTACCTGACTCATTTTTAGGTCATTCATTGCTTCTTGTGTAATGGTTTTTGAAAGAAAAGCGACATAGAGTTTCTTGGTGTCAATTTCTTTTTCTTTTAGAAATATATTATTTGAGAAACAATCTTCTAAATCTTTTTTGTGAATAACAATAACGGGTACCTCATGTCCAAAACATTTAAAAATTTCTTGCTTAATTTGAAAACCTACTGCAGCAGCATTCGTTTCTTCCGATTTTACAAAGACGTTACCAGATTGAATGTATGTTTGTACATCTTTTAAACCAATGTTTTCCAATGCTTTTTTTAAAGCATCCATTTTAATCATATTGTGGCCTGAAACATTAATACCTCTTAAAAGCGCTAAATGAATTGTCATCTTTTTCTTGTTTATTTTTTATGCAAAAATATATAAATTAAATTTTAATAATTTTTATAGAAATAATATAATTTTTGTTAATTTAGTTTATTATTTAAACCCAAATCCTTATGAATAAAAGAATACTACTTTTTTTAGTATCATTTTTTTTATTAGCTATATCTTGTAACCAAAAACCAAAAGAAATAGCTGAAAATTCAAAAATAGAAGATGCTAGAAAAAAGCATGAACTTTTTTTGGAGAATAACCCTTTTAAAAAAGTATTTAATTTATCAAAAGCTGAAAGAAAAGCAGCTGGACTACCACCAAATAAATATTTTGAACAAGAATGGTTGCTTGAAATGAATCCTTACATAGGAAGACCTACTCCTGAAAATATTTCTCAAATCAGAAAAGATATGGAATACGATAAGTTGCTAGCTGCTACTATGAGAATTCCAGGAGATGGAACGGATAATAGTTGGGTAGAAAGAGGACCTAATAATGTAGGAGGAAGAACAAGAGCCCTAATTTTTGACCCAACAGATACCAATACTGCAGATGGTATAACGGTTATAGCTGGTGGAGTAAGTGGTGGTTTATGGAAAAACACTAACATTGCAAGCGCTGCTTCTAGTTGGACTAAAATGCCCTTACCTGAACATTTGAATGTGCAAAATATTACCATAGACCCAAACAATACTAATATTTGGTATGTGGGAACTGGAGAATCGTATGTTTTTGGAGATGTTAACGGAAATGGAGTATGGAAAACTTTAGATGCAGGTTTATCTTGGTTTCAAGTTTTTGGAGGAGGAACACTTACATCTGTAAATCATCAAATACAAAGATTACAAATTATCACTCCTTCAAATGCTACAGTGATAGGAAATTATACAACAGGCTTGGCTGGTTTTGGGAACACACCTATAAGTCCTATTACAGCCCCAATAGCATTGGTAAATGATGGTGTAGCACCTACTGAAGATGCTTGTTCTGCTTTGCCAGCAAATTCAATGAGTGGTAAAATTGCTTTAATAAGAAGAGGAAGTTGTTCTTTTGAATCTAAAGTAGTAATGGCTGAAAATGCAGGTGCTGTGGCTGCGATTATTATGAATAATGCTGCTGGTGCGGGCGTTTTTACTATGTCTGGAGATGGCTCAGGAGCAACAATACCTGCTATTATGGTCTCTAAGGAAGATGGCGATTTATTAATGGCAAACTTAACTAATTTGACAGGAACAATTAATCCACCAATCCAAGGAGAGTTTTCTGGTTTAGAAGTGCAAGGTGTTCAAGTTGTAAATGATGTTGTTACTCGAAATAATGCTGGAACTACAGAAATTTTTGTTGCGTTAGGTGATGGATATTACGGAGGAATAGGGGCGAATACTTATTTTTCTCCAACCACTTTTGGTGTATATAAATCGACTAATGGTGGTGAAACCTGGACAAAAGCTACGTTTCCTTTAACACCTAATGGAAATGCAATTTGTCCTAACGATATTGAAATAGGAACCGATGGACGTGTATGGGTCTCTTCAACGAATAGTTGGACTTATGGAGATGGAGGTGGTAGGGTTTTTCGTTCTACTGATGGAGGTACTACATTTACATTGGTACATACGGTTACAGGAAATGGAGGAGGCGCAAGAGTAGAATTGGAAGCATCAAATACTAATCCAGATAAGTTTTATATTTTATCTGAATTGTCTCAAGCTAATGCTAGTTCGCCTACAATAGAAGTGAAATTAGAAATGACCACTAACGGTTTTGGTACTGTTTCTTCAGTTACTTTACCACCAGCTTCTGGCGAATCGCGTCTTACAACCTATGGGTTTACAGGAGCTCAAGCCTTTTATGATTTAGTATTAGAATCAGACCCTAGCAATGATGCTGTTATTGTAGCAGGAGGAATTAATTTAGCTAAATCTACTAATAGTGGTTCTTCTTGGACGCAAATCTCCAATTGGAGTAGCGCTAATTTAGTACACTCAGATCAACATGCAATCGTATTTAATCCAAATAATCCAACAACAGTTTTATTCGGAAATGACGGTGGGATATATTATTGTCCTAATTTATCTCTTGCTACTGGCACAACAGCAAATATAACTTCAAGAAATACAGGTTTTAATGTGACACAATTTGTTGGTTTAGCGGTTGCACCTCTAGGACAATCAGGTACTTCTGGTGATTTCTTTGTTGCTGGAGCACAAGATAATGGGTCTAATTATTTTGCAGCAGGAACCACTTCAAATACAGGGGCTACAGCAGGAATTAATCCTAGTATTGAAGTACAAGGAGGAGACGGTGGTATTCCTTTAGCATCGCAAGATGGTGATAAATATTATATCACAAATTATGTGTACAATCAAAGTATGAATAGACGCGGTATTGGTGGAGCTTATAGTACTAAAAGTTTAGAGACAACGCAAGCTGGTATGTTTTATCCAGCGATGGCTCTAGATTCTAATCAGGATATAGTCTACTCTGAATTTTATGATTATGGAACAGGTGCCATTCAAATTAGAAGAATTTCTAACTTTTTAGGAGGAGCACCAGCCTCAAGAACTAGTTTAACAAATGCATTATTAACCGGAATTCCTACGGCTTTAACAGTTTCGCCTTACACCACAGCTTCTTCTAAACTATTTGTAGGTACTATAAATAGTAAATTATTACGCGTAACTAATGCAAATGGAACGCCTACTTGGACAGATATTTCAGGACCAAATTTTATAGGAAGTGTATCAGATATAGAATTTGGAGCTAATGAAAATCAGATTTTTGTAACATTTCATAATTATGGTGTTACCAATGTTTGGTATACCCCAAATGGAGGAACTAATTGGTTTAATATCGAAGGAAATTTACCTGACTTACCCGTAAAATGTTTCATTCAAAACCCTTTAGCTTCAAACGAATTAATGATTGGAACTGATTTAGGAGTTTGGTATGCGAATACTTTTGATCCTTCTGCTACAAATGATCAGGCTTTGGTATGGAGACCATCTTATAATGGTATGAGTAATGTAAAAGTAACAGACATGGATATCCAAAAAGATTTGAATAATCCAGGGAAATTTAGTGTTTTTGCAGCGACATATGGTAGAGGTGTTTTTTCAGCTGATTTTTGGTATTGTGGAGCTACTACAACAACTTGGAACGGTTCTAGTTGGTCTAACGGAGTGCCTAGTCCTAAGACGGCTGTTGTTTTTGCTGGAAATTATAATTCAACGGCTAGTTTAGATGCTTGTTCTGTAGTGATTAATACAGGAACTAATGTAGTTTTTAATTCAGGTCATACATTACGAGTTGGAGATAATATTACCGTAAATGGAACAGGTACCTTAACTATCGAGAATAATGCGGCCTTAATTCAATATGCAAAACATGCCGTTAATACGGGCAACATAATTGTAAAAAGAAATTCTGCACCTATGGTTCGATTAGATTATACGGCTTGGTCTTCACCAGTTCAAGGGCAACAATTATTAGCTTTTTCACCAAATACTTTACCCAATCGCTTTTATGAATATTTATACACAGGAACAACAACACCTACGGCATATCAAACAGTAGATCCGACTACTAATTTTATAACAGCTAAAGGATATATTATTCGTGTAGACAATAATTGGAGTGCTTCCACTCCAGCGCCTTATAATGGTGTGTTTACTGGTGTGCCTAATAATGGAATTTGTACCTATCCTATTGGTAAAGGATTTAATGTAGTGGGCAATCCTTATGCATCTCCTATAAATGCAGACGAATTTATTCAAAAAAACGCTAAAGTTAGAGCTTTATATTATTGGACACATACTGCACCAGCAGTAGGAGGTGTTTACCCTGTAAATAATTTTGCTTCCTATACTCTTTTAGGAGGTGTTGCAGCCGCAGCTGGTGGAGCCACACCAAACAATATTATTCAGGTAGGGCAAGGTTTTTATGTAAGTTCGCTAGATGCTTTTTCTGTTGAATTTAATAACGAAATGAGAAGAGATGCTATATCTTCTACTCAGTTTTTTAGAGCATCCACCACAACAAATCAAGAGAAACATAGAATTTGGTTAAATCTAAATGCATCAAATCATCCTATTAATCAAATTTTAATTGGGTATATGAATGGCGCTACAAATAATGTAGATTCTTCTATAGACGGATTAACATTAGAGGACTCTAATTCTAAGCTATATAACTTAATTAATAGTAAAGCCTATGTAATCCAAGGAAGAAGTATGCCTTTTACTGACCAAGATGTAGTGCCTTTAGGTTTTATGGCTAATGAACCAGATACCTATACCATTGCATTAGAAAATTTTGACGGATTGTTTGATGCACAAGATATTTTCTTAAAGGACAAAATGACTAACGTAATTCATGATTTGAAATCAGGAGGTTATCAATTTTCTTCTCAAGCAGGTATTTTTGATAATCGATTTGAAATTGTTTATAAAAACAGTGCATTGAATACTACCGATTTTGACACCGAAACGACCATCAATGTATTTACAAATCAAAATGGAATTAACATACAATCCTCCTCTTTCATCAATGAGATAATTGTTTATGATATACTTGGAAAAGTACTATTAAATAGTAAAAATATTAATTCGAGAGCATATACTAATGCATCAATTCTAAGAAGCAATCAAGCTTTAATTGTAAAAGTAATCGATCAAAATGGTAAAATGGTTACTAAAAAGATCGTTTATTAATATCTAATTATTAAATAAGAAGAAGGCTATCATAAGAGATAGCCTTTTTATTTATAAAAATAGTTGTTGTCTTACTTTTTCTAAAACATTATTTTTTTTGGGAAGCAGTAAAACGATGAGTAAAGGACCTAATCCATGACATAAACGTACGATTGTTTCAAAACCATATTGATGCATTGTGTCAAAAGGGAAATCTATTGAAAAATTAGCCACAATTCGAGCAAAGGCAGTTAAAAAGCCCCAAAAAACAGCATAAATAGCAGTTATTTTTGTTATTTTTCTAATAAATAAAAGGGGTAAAATAAATAAATCAATTACACCAGCAATCCACAAGAAAGTTCTGGCATGTGCTTCAGAAAAACCTAAAATGGAAATAGTCATATCTATAAAATTTCCTGGAACAGGATAAAAACCTAAAGCATATAATCCATGACAGAGAAAAGTAATTCCTATCAGCACTTTTAAAAAAACGAGTGCTTTTGGTAACGAAAATGAATTAGAATAAATATATAATAACAAGATGGGTAATCCTAATTGCAAACTGTGCTCAAAATACTGACCTAATTGAAAAAAAGATTCTTTGGTAAATAGAAACACAACAAAAAACTGCCAAACGGTAATACCAATAATCATTCCTTTATGCCATTTTTTTGAATTTTGATGGTAAAAAAGTACTAAAATTGAAACAATAAAATAAAGCACTCCAATACTTTTGATAATGAATTGTATGTTCGTGTCTGTGGTAGTATCACTTACAAAATCTTCCCAATCAATTTGAAACCAATTTAATACAGGACGCATTAAATCTTCATACCATAAAATAGCTCTATAAGGCATATCCCAAAAAAAATGCTGATAGGCTCGGGCTAGAAAAATGGTAAATACAGATAGTTTAAGAACAAAGATGCTTTTAGAATTCATTATTTTTTTGAAAGCAATGATACACTTTTGATTTTTCTAAAACATTACTGAAATATGTCTATTTTGTTAAATAAATTTTAAGATTATTATAAAATTATTAAGTTTTTTTCAATATAAGATACTTCTTGATTATCCGCTTACTTTTACATAGCAAACAAATAGAACAATCATGAAAAAAAGCTACCTTTTATTTTTATTATTGAGTTATCTAACCAGTTTTAGTAACAATGATAAATACCGTATTATCTTATCAGATAATCCAAGTACTACTATTACTATAGCTTGGAACCAAATTTCTGGGACTAACCCAATGGTGTATTATGGTACAACCGATTTTGGAACCAATTGGAATTCCTATCCAAATAACAAAACTGTAGATAGAGCAATAACTTATAGAGGAATGAATAATAATTTCTCTAGAATTTCTGGCTTAACAGCAAATACAGCCTATTATTTTGTAATTAAAGACAGTCAAGGAACCAGTCAGCGTTTTTGGTTTAAAACCGCACCCAATGATTTAAGTCGTTTGTCTTTTATTGCTGGTGGCGATTCTAGAAATAACAGAACACCACGTCAAAAAGCAAATAAATTAGTAGCTAAATTAAAACCACATGCGGTGTTTTTTGGAGGCGATATGACAGATAGTGACAATGATACTCAATGGAAAGAATGGTTTGATGATTGGCAGTTAACTATTGCTACAGATGGAAGAATGTTTCCTATTATTCCCGCTAGAGGAAATCATGAAGGAGCATCTACTATTTATAATCTATTTGATACGCCTACTCCCGATTCGTATTATGCGATCACTTTTGGAGCTAATTTAATACGAATGTATTCACTAAATTCTGAAATTTCGGTAACGGGTAACCAAAACACATGGTTAAACAACGATTTACAAAATAATACGAATGTCATTTGGAAAGGAGCGCAATACCATAAACCGATGCGTCCTCACAATGCCGCTAAATCTGAAGGAACGAGTGTGTATAACGCTTGGGCGCAAACATTTTATAATAATGAAGTGCGAATGGTAGTGGATTGCGATTCGCATACTGTAAAATCAACTTGGCCTTTAAAACCATCGACACAACCAGGTAATGACGAAGGTTTTGTAAGAGATGATAATAACGGAACCGTTTATCTTGGTGAAGGTTGTTGGGGAGCACCTTTACGAGCTAATGACGACAATAAAAGCTGGACTAGAAATTCAGGTTCGTTTAATCAATTCAAGCTTATTTTTGTGGATCAAAATAAAATTGAAGCCAGAACCATTAAAATAGATAATGCAGATACAGTAGGTTCTGTTTCTAATTCAAATCCCTTTACTTTACCCACTAATTTAGATGTTTGGAACCCTAGTAATGGCGCTGTAGTTGAAATTTTTAAAAATACCTATCAGGCAGCACCTCAAATTGAGTTAACCAACATTATTGACGGACAATGTTATGATGATGGTAATGCGATAGCCGTAAATGTAAATGTCATTGAAGATGGAGGTGGTATTGTAGATGCAAAACTTTATATTGATGGTAATTATATTACTTCTGATGCTATAGCTCCGTATGCATTTACGTATAACTTTTCAGCAGGAATACACACTGTTACTGTAGTTGCTACTGATGGAAGTAATCGTACAGCTTCTGTGTCACACTATATTTATGTTGAAAATTTCACCAATACAGAAACCTTTTCTATTCTTACGGGTGACGATGATGTAGAAGAAGCACAAGATGGAAGATTATATACAGATAGTTCCGATTTAGAATTAACGTACGACAGTTATAACGGATTATTGTATCAAAATATTGGATTGCGTTTTACTGATATTCGCATTCCACAAGGAGCAATCATTAACAGTGCTTACATTCAGTTTACAGTAGACGAAGCGAATAGTGCTACCTGCGAATTAGAAATAGCAGTAGAAAATACAGAAAATGCTACCGAATATGTGGAAGCCTTGTCTTATGGCGTTAGCTCAAGAAATTATTATGCAACCACGGTGAGTTGGTCTCCAGTGGCTTGGCCAACAACAAATCAAAGTGGTGCTGGACAACGTACCCCTTCATTAGTTAATTTGGTACAATATTGTATTAATAAACCCAACTGGCAAAACGGCAATGCCATCGCTTTTAAAATAAAAGGAACAGGAGTAAGTTTGACCAATACATCTGCGAAACGTGTAGCCGATTCTTTTGAAGGAGGTTCAGCCAAAGCGCCTAAACTAGTGGTAAACTATTCCTATTCTTGTAATACATTGGCTAAAAAACAATTTGAAAAACAACCTGAAATTACAGTTACCACTTCAAACCAAACTATATCTGTAGCTTATTCAGAAGAAATTAAAACAGTAACAGGCTATGATATCACAGGAAAAGTAGTATTTCAGAAAGAAAATATCAATCAAACTTCGGTTCAAATTGAAGGAATTCAAAGTAACAATCAAATCTTATTGATTACAACCGAAACAAAAGAAGGGAAAATCCTTTCTAAGAAGATTATATTTTAAATAGTAATTTCTCTTTTTACTTTAAAACCCGATAAGACGATACTGTTTGTCGGGTTTTATTTTTTAAAGTGAGTATTGAAAAATATAATTTTCATTATAATCCATTTCAAATATTCCTAAAAATGTCCAATATTCTTCTCTGAAAGATTTTTTTAAACGAATTTCTTCTTAGATTTTGAAAATCTAGTCAGAAACGAATGTCGTTCTACTCAGATTTCGAAAATCTAGCCAGAAAGGAGTGTCGTTCTACTCAGATTTCGAAAATCTAGTCAGAAAGGAGTGTCGTTCTATTCAGATTTTGAGTATTTAAGCCGAAGCAGATGCAATTCTATTGGGATACCAAAAAAATATTGGCAATAAAAAGACAAATCCTTTAGGGATCATCTATTAGTAAAACCATAAAAAACGATATTTTTTTCTTAAAGTA
The DNA here is from genome assembly GCF_004303025.1 of Flavobacterium sp. J27. Taxonomy (GTDB): domain Bacteria; phylum Bacteroidota; class Bacteroidia; order Flavobacteriales; family Flavobacteriaceae; genus Flavobacterium. Next base: position 97,100 of record NZ_PJQW01000008.1, read on the forward strand.
TATCTATAAATGTAAGCAATACTTTATTTTTGCGCTATGGGAAAAAAGAGAACAGAACGAATCGTATTCGAAAACGTAGCAATCCTTGATGCAGGTGCAAAAGGTGTATCGGTAGCAAAAGCTCCAGATGGTAAGGTAATTTTTATACCTAATGTAGTTCCAGGTGATGTGGTAGATGTGCAAACCATGAAAAAAAGAAAAGCTTATTACGAAGGTAAAGCTACTGTTATTCATCAATTTTCTGAAGATAGAGTGGAAGCAGTTTGCCAACATTTTGGAGCTTGTGGAGGCTGCAAATGGCAAAATATGAACTACGACAAACAATTGTTCTATAAAAATCAGGAAGTATATAACAATCTTAAACGCATTGGTAAAATAGAAATGCCAGAATTTGAACCTATTTTAGGTTCTGAAAAACAATTTTTCTATCGCAATAAAATGGAATTTGGTTTTTCTAATTCGCGTTGGATGACCGATGAAGAGGTGAGAAGTGGCGCTACTTTTGAACATAAAAACGCTTTAGGATTTCATATTCCAAGAATGTGGGATAAAATTTTAGATATTGAAAAATGTCATTTACAGCAAGATCCTTCTAATGCGATTCGAAACGAAATTAAAGAATTTGCAGTCGCTCATGGATTAGAATTTTACAATCCTAGAGCACAAGAAGGTTTGTTGCGTACCTTAATGATTCGTACGGCTTCTACAGGAGAAATTATGGTGCTACTTCAGTTTTTTAAAGAAGACAAAGCACAAAGAGAATTAATATTAAACTTCTTAGCAGATCGTTTTCCAGAAATTACCTCTTTATTATATGTAATTAATGGGAAACCTAACGATACCATTTATGATCAAGATATTAAGCTTTACAAAGGAAGAGACTATATTTTAGAAGAGATGGAAGGGTTGCATTTTAGTATTAATGCCAAATCGTTTTATCAAACGAATTCCGATCAAGCATATGAATTATACAAAATAACTAGAGAATTTGCTGGTTTAACAGGTGAAGAATTAGTATATGATTTATATACTGGTACGGGAACGATTGCACAATTTGTCTCTAAAAAAGCGAAAAAAGTAATTGGTGTTGAAGCTGTCCCAGAAGCGATTGCTGATGCGAAAGAAAATGCAAAACGCAATAATATAACCAATTGTGAGTTTTTTGTAGGAGACATGAAAAATGTATTTAATGACGATTTTATAACTACACACGGTCATCCAGACGTTATTATTACAGATCCACCACGAGATGGAATGCACAAAGATGTGGTGGCTCAAATTTTAAAAATTGCCCCACAACGTGTAGTGTATGTTAGTTGTAATAGTGCTACGCAAGCTAGAGATTTAGCGTTACTCGATGAAATGTACAAAGTTGTGCGGGTAAGACCAGTAGATATGTTTCCACAAACACATCATGTAGAAAATGTTGTACTTTTGGAAAAAAGATAGAAAAGGACTAAATTGATACGATGAAAAAAATAAGTTACATAGCACTTACTTTGTTAGTTTTAATTTCATTCTGGAATTGTGAAAAAGACGATTTATGTGCAGAAAGTACACCTACAACACCTAGAGTTGTTGTTGAGTTTTATGACATAACAGCTCCTACAGAACTAAAAAGTGTTACTGATTTAGTTGTTCAGGAAACAGTTACAGGAAATAAATTAGTAGCCAATGAGTCTTTAGAAGAAGATGACGATACACGTTACTTATTTAATACGAGCAAAATTTATTTACCCTTACGTACAACAGTGGATGAATCGATTTTTAATTTAACATTAAATAAAGATGCGGTAGATGAAGCTAGTGATGTACTTACTTTTCAGTATACCAGAAATGAAATTTATATTTCGAGAGCCTGTGGTTACAAAACAAATTTTGAAATTACAAATGCTACAGGGCTTATAAGTAGTGGTTTACCAGCAAATTGGATACAAGCTATAAATGTAGAAAATACCTCAATTGATAACGAAACCGAAGTCCATGTTAAAATATTTTTCTAGTCTACTCATTCTTCTTTTTACTTTGCAGAGTATAGCTCAAGATACAATTAAAAAATATCCTGAGCGTTATGGATTGCGCGTGGGTGTCGATTTGCATCGCTTAGCAAAATCATTTTATGATTCTAATTACAAAGGGTTAGAATTAGAAGGGGCTTATCGTTTAACCAAGAAGTTTTATGTTGCTGGTGAATTAGGAAATGAAGAAAAAACGGTAGACGATGACCGATTTAATTTTACAACTAGTGGTACCTATTTTAAGGCGGGTTTCGATTTTAATTCCTACGAAAACTGGCTCGATATGGAAAATTTAATTCATATAGGGTTGCGATACGGTTTTAGTTCGTTTAGCCAACAATTAAATTCATATACAATTTATGATGCTGCTAATTTTTATGGAGTAAACACCATATATCCCAATCAGAAATTTAGTGGTTTAAATGCCAGTTGGATTGAAGTAGTAGGTGGTGTAAAAGCAAAAATGTTTAATAATGTTTACTTAGGTTTTTCCTTGCGATTAAATTATTTGGTGTCCAATAAGAAGCCAGATAATTTTGATAATTTGTTTATCCCAGGTTTTAATAGAACTTATGATGGAAAATTTGGTGCTGGATTTAATTATACCTTAAGTTATTTTATTCCGATTTATAAGAAAAACAAGAAAGAAATAAAAAAGACAACAGCTAACGAATAATAGCTATTGTCTTTTTTAGTTTTATAAGTGGTAATTGTTACAAGTTAAAATGACAAGTTACATCTACAGTTTTAGCTACTTTTTGGCTTACAACACTTGGTATTTTAATATCAAAATCTTCAGGTTTTACGGTAAATGTATTATCTATAATGATTGTATCTCCAGATTTTTTAATCAAAGCCACTGAAGCAATATTTTTAGTTTTTCCATGTAGTTCTAACGTTCCATTGATGGTAAATTTTTGTTCTTTTTCAGTTAATTTAGAAACATCAAAGTTTTCAATTTTACCTTTAAAAATAGCTTTTGGATATTTCCCGCTTTCAATATAATTTTCATTAAAGTGTTCTTCCATTAAAGCCACTTTAAAACGGAATCCTTTCACCAAAGCTAAAGAGGCAATTTCACCTGTTTGTGTATTTAAAATACAAGACACTCCTTTGTTAGTGGCTTTTACTTCTTCAAAAGAAGGAACTGAAGCTTCAAATGTAATTTCACCAGTCTTTGTAGTTTTTTTCTCTTGTGAAAAACCCAAAAAAACAAAGCACATTAATATAAATACTGCAATTTTTTTCATAATTATTTTATTGTTTTTTGATTATTCTAATAAGCCATCTGCTTGCCATTTTACGATTGCATCAATAGTCGTTTGTGGTAATCTAGTGCCACCAAGAGGCATCATGCCAGTAGCTCCTTGTGGTCTTGAAATTCGATCTAATAATCCCCTATTTAAAACCGCATTTTTTACATCTTCATAGGTTGTAAGTTGCATAGGTGCTCCATTTTGAGGAGGGCTTGTATGACAGAATAAGCAGTTAGAATTAATAACATTTTTTACATAATTATTATAAGTTATTACTTCAACTTCAGGAGCAACGATTAAATCTGATTCAGAATCATTAGTACAACTCAAGATAGAAAATGTCAAAATTGACATGATTAATATCGATTTTTTCTTCATAGCATTTTGTAATTTGTTACAGTAAAAATAGTATTTTTTGTAATATACATTGAAATTTTATTCTATTTTTGTTAAAAACAAATAACATTATGAAAAGAAATAAATGGATTTTAATACTTGTAATCCTCGCTTTAGCTGGTGTTTTTGGTTACAATTATATCTACAAAAGCCACAGAGACATTAGTAGTGAAAAGGCAAGCTTTTCTATTACTGTTGGAACCTTAGCTAATGACTTTAAAACGGATGAAAATAAAGCAAATGAAAAGTATTTAGACAAGACAATTGATGTTAATGGAACCGTAACATCTTTTGATAGTGCATCTAATCTTATCGTTATAGACGAAGTTTTATCTGCTACGCTTTTGGAAAAACCAAATCAAGAAATTGTAAAAGACCAGAATATTACTATTAAAGGAAGGTTTATTGGTTATGATGAACTTTTAGAAGAATTCAAAATGGATCAAGTATCTATAATTAAATAAATTGCTAAAAATTACTATGAAAAAATTTTTATTCGCTATGCTATTGCCTTTGTGTTTGCATGCACAAGATGATTTACTTTCTGAAATTGATATAAAATCAGAAACAGTTGAGGTAACATCCGCTTTTAAATCTTTAAAGATTGTTAATTTAGAATCGACTAAATTAGCGGCAAAAGGAGATTTTTATTTTATAGTTTCGCATCGTTTTGGTTCTATAAAAAATGGGATTGATACTTTTTTTGGACTGGACGATGCTAATACTCAAATTAAGTTTCTATATGGTATTAATAATTGGTTGACTGTTCATGCTTCAAGAAGTGGTTTTCAAAAATCGTATGAAGGAGCAGTTAAATATAGATTAATGCCACAGCAAGAAAATGGTTTTCCTGTAACTATTGTTGGGTTTAATAGTATTGTTGTAAATACTGAACTTGATAAAGATTTGTTACCTAAATTAACTTTTGAGAATCGTTTAAATTATACAACACAGATTTTAATTTCTAGGAAGTTTTCAGACAAATTATCTTTAGAGTTAGCTCCTACTTTTTTTCATGAGAATTATGTTGTAAATGATTATCAAGATAATAGTCAGTATGCGATAGGGGCTGGAGGAAGGTATAAATTGTCTAATCGATTGGCTTTAACAATGGATTATGCAGCTCATTTGAATCGAGCTGCTAGCTCTTTATCTCATAATCCTTTTTCTGTAGGAGTTGATATTGAAACAGGAGGACATATTTTTCAATTGCATTTTACCAATTCACAAGCTATGAATGAAACGGGTTATTTGGCTAATGCTTATGGAGATTGGTCTAAAGGAGATATCTTTTTTGGATTTAATTTAGTGCGAGTTTTCTAAACGTTACATGATATGAAAAATAAAAAATCCAACTTAAGAAGTTGGATTTTTTATTTGTTTAAATAGTCTGTTAAAACTGTATCTGCATTTTTAAAAGTAGGAGGTTGTTCAATAATACTAGCTACTTTTTTCTTGTTTATTTTCATGGTAATATCAGCTTCCGTGGTAAATAGTAAAGCGGTTAAAAAAGGATTAGTAAGATAAGGGGTTAGCTCACTTTCAATATCTTTAATAAGATGGATTGAAGTAATTTCTTTTTTTTCACCATCGTAGATTTTTTTTGTAAAAGTACATTTTAGCACATCTTCTTCAAGAATTAACTTTACATAGATATTTTGCAATTCAGGTTTCCCAATGGTCTTTGCTAATGTTAATTTGGCAAAAGTTCCTTTAGTAATACTCTCTAAAACCAACGAAAAGAATTGGGAAAAGGTGATTTCATTTGTCATGTTATAAACCTAATTCTGTTTTTATTTTTTCATCAAATATCATATTAAATAATTGATTTTCTTTGTCTTTGTTTAGAAATTTCCATTGGTTGCCAGTCGATTCGTCAGAAACAGCTATGAGAGTAGATCGAATTTCAATTTTAAATTGGTTTTTTTCCTTATCGAAAGTTACATTATTAGCATCCATAGACTTTTTAAAAATATCAGTCATGGCTTCAGCATCTTCCATAGGGGTTTTAAATTTCATTAACATCAGATTGTCGTGGTCGATTAGACAGAATTTTTGTGTACCAATTGTTTTAATTTCACCAAATGTAAAATTAGGCTCTACTTCAACCAGTTGAATATTGAACTGCTCATTATCCATCATTTGTTCAAACATTTCTTTCATAGATTCTTTTGGAATAATGTCAAATACTTTTGGGTATGTTGTTGCAAATATTGCATCATAGTTCATAGAAGTTGTGGCTTTGTATGTCTTTAAAACCTCTTTTTTCAAGCTTTTCATGTCTTGTGAAAAATGGGTAAAAGAGATAAAAAATAAGGCAATAAATAATGCTATTTTAGTTTTCATATTATAGATTTTTTCAAAGATAAAAAAATCCTCAACTCTTAGTAGAATTGAGGATGTTTTTTAACGTAGTTTTAAAGAATTATTGTGCTAAAACCCACTCACCCGAAGCGATTAGGTTTTCTGCTTTTTTAAATTTCATAGTTTCAGTTTTACCACTCATAACGTGTTTAATAGTAACAGTATCATTACGGTTGATTTTTGGAGTTTCTCTCACAATAGTTTCCGTAACTTGAGGGCGATTTTGAGTTTGTTGACCTGCTTCTCTGTTTTTTGCTGCTAATTCATCGCTATTTAAAACTTCTTCTTTACTTTCAGTATAGTTTTCTTTTCTTCTTACTTCTTTTGCTTCACTGATTGTGTTTTCATTTTGAGAAGGTAAATCTGCTTTAAATAAGAATGAAATGACATCTTTATTAACTTCGTCCATCATTCTTTTGAAAAGGTTGAAAGCTTCAAATTTATAGATAAGTAAAGGATCTTTTTGTTCATGCACTGCTAATTGTACAGATTGTTTTAGCTCGTCCATTTTGCGTAAATGTTTTTTCCAAGCTTCATCTATAATAGCAAGAGATACATTTTTTTCAAAATCAGTCACTAATGATTTTGCTTCTGTGCTATATGCCTTATCTAAATTAGTTACAATGTTTAATGACTTAATGCCATCTGTAAAAGGAACTACAATACGTTCATATTGTCCGTTATTGTTTTCATATACATTTTTAATTACAGGGAATGCTTCTTTAGCATTGCGCTCTGATTTTTCTGTATAATGATCTAAAACTGCTTTATATGTTTTACTGATGATTTCACGTTCTTGTAATTTAGAGAATTCTTCAGCCGTAAAAGGAGCACTAATTGAAAAATAACGAATTAATTCAAATTCATAGTTTTTAAAATCACTTGTGGCTTTATTATTTTGTACAATCACTTCACAAGTGTCATACATCATGTTTGCGATATCTACTTTTAAACGTTCTCCTTCTAGTGCATGACGACGACGTTTGTATACTACTTCACGTTGCGCATTCATTACGTCATCATACTCTAATAAGCGCTTACGAACACCAAAGTTATTTTCTTCTACTTTTTTCTGTGCTCTTTCGATAGATTTAGTCATCATAGAATGCTGAATCACTTCACCTTCTTTTAATCCCATTCTATCCATTACTTTGGCTACTCTTTCTGAACCAAATAAACGCATTAAATTGTCTTCTAATGATACATAAAATTGTGAACTACCTACATCTCCTTGACGACCAGCACGACCTCTTAACTGACGGTCTACACGTCTTGAATCATGACGTTCTGTACCAATAATCGCCAAACCACCCGCTTTTTTAACTTCATCAGATAATTTAATATCGGTACCACGACCCGCCATATTAGTAGCAATCGTTACCACTCCTGGTTTTCCTGCTTCTGCAACAATTTCAGCCTCACTTTTATGCATTTTAGCATTCAATACATTGTGTGGAATATTTCTGATTTTTAGCATTCGGCTTAATAATTCCGAAATTTCTACCGAAGTAGTACCAATTAATACTGGGCGACCAGCTTGTGATAAACCAACTACATCTTCAATTACTGCATTAAATTTTTCACGAACGGTTCTATAGATTAAATCTTCTTTATCTTTTCTGGCAATCGGTCTGTTTGTTGGAATTTCAACAACGTCTAATTTATAAATTTCCCAAAACTCACCAGCCTCCGTAACTGCAGTTCCTGTCATACCAGCAAGTTTGCTATACATACGGAAATAATTCTGTAAGGTTACAGTTGCAAAAGTTTGTGTAGCTGCTTCAATTTTTACGTTTTCTTTGGCTTCAATAGCTTGGTGTAATCCGTCAGAATAACGACGGCCATCCATGATACGACCCGTTTGCTCGTCAACAATCATTACTTTATTATCCATAATGACATATTCTGTATCTCTTTCAAATAAAGTATAGGCTTTTAGTAACTGAGTTAATGTATGAATACGTTCTGATTTAACAGAAAAATCTTTGTATAATTCTTCTCTTTTTTCTGCTTCTTCTTCTGTAGATAAATTTTGTTTTTCAATTTTTGCAATTTCAGTTCCAATATCTGGTAAAACGAAGAAATATTCATCGGTATCTTGAGAAAGGAATTTAATACCGTTATCAGTTAATTCAACTTGATTGTTTTTCTCTTCAATTACAAAATATAATGCTTCATCTACTTTTGGCATTTCACGATTGTTATCTGCCATGTAATGATTTTCCGTTTTTTGAAGCAATTGTTTGATTCCTTCTTCCGATAAGAATTTAATTAACGCTTTGTTTTTTGGAATGGCTCTATAGGAACGTAATAAGTAGAAACCACCATCTTTAGTGTTACCTTCTTTAATAAGTTTTTTTGCCTCAGTAAGACAATCCGTAGCTAATTTTCTTTGTAAAGAAACCAAGTTGTCTACTTTTGGTTTTAATTCGTTAAATTCATGACGATCTCCTTGTGGTACAGGTCCTGAAATAATTAAAGGTGTACGCGCGTCATCGATTAATACAGAATCCACCTCATCTACAATAGCGTAGTTGTGTTTTCTTTGAACTAAATCTTCAGGGGAATGCGCCATATTATCTCTTAAATAATCGAATCCAAATTCGTTATTTGTTCCATAAGTAATATCTGCGTTGTAGGCTTTTCTACGAGCAGCCGTATTCGGTTGATGATTGTCGATACAGTCAACAGTTAAACCATGAAATTCAAACAACGGGGCTTTCCACGTGCTATCACGTCTTGCTAAATAATCGTTTACGGTAACTAAGTGTACACCATTACCTGTTAAAGCATTTAAGTATAGTGGTAGTGTAGCTACTAAAGTTTTTCCTTCACCAGTTTGCATTTCAGCAATTTTTCCTTGATGTAAAACAACACCACCAATTAACTGTACATCATAATGTATCATGTCCCAAGTGATAGCTTTTCCAGCAGCATCCCATGAGTTTGCCCAAGTAGCATGGTCTCCTTCAATAGCAATATAAGGTTTTGTTGCCGATAATTCTCGATCTCTTGGAGTTGCGGTTACAGTAACAGAAGTATTGTCTTTAAAACGTTTTGCAGTTTCTTTTAAAACCGCAAAAGCTTCTGGCAATAATTCATTTAATATGTTTTCAGAAATTTCATAGGCTTCTTTTTCTAAAGCGTCAATTTCTAAATAGATATCTTCTCTTTTGTCTATGTCTGTTGTGTTTTCGGCTTCAATTTTCAGTGTTTCAATTTTACTGTCTTTTTCAGCTCGAGCTGTTTTTATTTTTTCTTTGAACTCATCTGTTTTTGCTCTCAACTGATCGTGAGATAATGAGGCAAGTGCGGTCTCAAAGGTTTTTACTTTGTTTACAAGTGGTTGTATGGCTTTTACGTCTTTTTGAGATTTATCTCCTACAAAAGCTTTTAATATAGAATTAATTAAACTCATAATAATTTTTATTCAAAAATTAGGTGTGTAAATGTACAAAAAAAAGCCTCATTTCGAGACTTTTTAAATGTTGTTATTTTATTTTTTAATACTCATCCTCATTCCAAAGATAATCCTCATCTGTTGGATAATCAGGCCAAATTTCTTCCATTGATTCGTAGATTTCCCCTTCATCTTCAATCGATTGAAGGTTTTCTACTACTTCTAAAGGAGCACCAGTTCTGATTGCGTAGTCGATAAGTTCGTCTTTGGTAGCAGGCCAAGGAGCATCACTTAAATAAGATGCTAGTTCTAATGTCCAATACATTTTTCTATCGATTTAAATTTATGCAAAAATAATTTTTTAACTTAAAAAATCAAGTTTTTTTTGATTTATTTTTTATTATTTATAAGAACGTGTTTTTTTAGTGTTCCAAACGCAGTCTTAAAGCTATTAAATTAGGACATTGCAATTAACATTAAAAAAGGCCGTTTCTGCGATTTAAATCCAATAAATTATTTTCTTGGTATCCATTTTACTTCTTCAGCCTTTACATCGTAAGACAACTTTCGTGCCAGTACAAAAAGGTAGTCAGAAAGTCGGTTTAAATACTTTAAAACTAAGGTGTCGATTGGCTCTATGTCATTTAAATGTGTGGCTAAGCGCTCAGCTCTTCGGCATACACACCTAGTAATATGACAATATGACACAGTTGTATGTCCGCCAGGCAATATAAAGTGTGTCATAGGTGGAAGGTCTTCTTCCATTGCATCTATTTCTTTTTCTAAATATTCAATGTCACTTTCAATAATGCCTAATTGTTGCAAACGAGGTTGCCCGTTCTTTAAGATTTCTTTTTCAGGAGGAGTCGCTAAAATAGCTCCCAAAGTAAAAAGACGATCTTGGATTTCAATTAAAACGTTTTTATAATGAGCATTTATGTTTTGGTCTCGAATTAATCCAATATGTGAATTTAATTCATCAACTGTACCATAGCTTTCAATGCGAATATGATGTTTAGGAACTCGTGTGCCACCAAATAGCGCTGTGGTACCTTTATCTCCAGTTTTTGTGTATACTTTCATATGAATGTAGCGTTTGGAATTTAAAAATCTGACATTTATTTCAGAAAATTGTAGTTCTATTTTTTTAAGTTGTTTTTGCTTTTACTATACTTAATATGAAATGGTTTTCTATGATTTAGATTTTTTGAATTCTTTTTTTGCACCAATCTCAATGCAATGTATAAAAACGCCAAAATACCGACCAAAAAAAACATGTCCATTTTATTTTCAAATTTACTGAATTAATTGCACTATTGCATGTATAAATTTCCTTAATGCTTCTGGAGCATAATCAAAATACAAATCGGGTTCAATGCATTCTACTTCCATTAAGTGTATGGTGTTGTTTTTTACAATTCCATCTACACGTGCATATAGTAATGGTTCTGGAAATTGATTGACAATTTCTTGCGCTTGCTGAATCAAAGATTCTGAAGGTTGTACTAAAGTATATTGGCCTCCAAACTGAACTTGAATTCTAAAATCGTTTGCAGCTGGTTTTTTATTGACAGCATGAGAAAATTCTTTGTTAAAGAAAATAAATGAAGTTTCTCCTGATGAAGTAATTTCTGGTTGAAATTCTTGAACTAACAAATCTTTTTCTTGAGCAATGGATTGATATTCTATATTAATGAGTTCCATTTCATAGGGTTCAAATACTTTGGTTAAATAAGAACCCGCAGAAAAAGCAGGTTTAATAACCATTTTTTCCCAATGTGCAGGAATGTTGTTTTTTAAGTCGAGATGAGCTGTTTTTTTCTGAAAATAGGTGGGTAAAATAGTAATTCCATTTTGTTCCAATTCTTGCAAATAGAATTTATGTTTGTTTTTTTGAATTACGTTCAATGAATTTAGTGTAGGAATACCTAGATGCTCTATTTTAGAAAGCCATTGATTGAATGTTTCTTCTTTTTCATAATAATCCCATGTATTTCTGAAAACCAGATAATCGTAAGCGGTCCAATCTTCTTCAGAATTATCCCAAATAGCAGCACGGGCTTCTATATTATGTTTTTTTAATTCGGGAATAAGTTGTTGGTCAGATGGTTTTAAATGAGGTAATTTATCGCAAGTAAGTAAAGCAATTTTTGTCATGGGTTTATTTTTGTTTTTCAAAGATAAGGACTTCCAAACAAAAGAAGAAATGGAAAAACAACTAGCTCTGACAGTAAAAAGTAGCTCCCGATTTTTTCGGGACTACTTGGAATGGCAGGAAAAAGGATAACCTATAAAAACCAAGCGATTCGCTTCTAAAATTAACTTTTAGCGGTGTTGTTTTTTTGTAAAAGCGCTAACAATAAAAGACCTAGTCCTAATCCTGTTAAAATACCTTTAGTTAAATCGTTAAACTGAAAATAATGCGTAAGAATTTGTGAAATACTAACGGCTAAAATGGCTACAATAAAAAAAGCTTTGGATTTCATATTCCTATTATTTATTTAGATTGTCGCTTTCAATAAGTCCGTCTCTTAAACGAATGATTCGGTGTGCATAAGCGGCAATGTCTTCTTCATGTGTTACTAAAATAACGGTATTTCCTTTGGCATGGATTTCATTGAAAAGATTCATAATTTCTACCGAAGTTTTACTGTCTAAGTTTCCAGTTGGTTCATCGGCTAAAATAATGGCAGGTTTGTTTACCAAAGCACGACCCACAGCCACACGTTGTCTTTGACCACCAGATAACTGATTCGGTTTGTGATCCATACGATCTGACAGACCTACTTGTGTGAGTACTTCTGTGGCTCTTTCATTTCTTTCAGATTTAGAATAACCTGCATAAACCATCGGCAATGCTACATTATCCAAAGCTGTTGTTCGGGGCATTAAATTGAAAGTTTGAAAAACGAAACCTATTTCTTTGTTGCGAATTTCTGCGAGTTCATCATCATGCATTTGACTCACTAATTTTCCATTCAATACATAACTTCCAGAAGTAGGTGTGTCTAAACAACCTAAAAGATTCATTAAAGTAGATTTTCCTGAACCAGATGGTCCCATAAGAGCAACATATTCGCCTTTATTAATAGTTAAATCGATGCCTTTTAAAACGTGAATAATTTCGTCTCCCAAAGGGAAATCTCTTTTAATTCCTTTTATTTCAATAATAGGTTGTGCCATTTAAATTAGAATTTAGAATTTAGAAAGTTGAATTCTTAATTACACATAAGTAGAAAAAGAAGTTAATTTGTTACAATTAGATTCTAATTTTTTTAAATAGGTAGGAACTAAGGTTTCTTTTGGGATTAATTATAAAATGTTCTTTCTTTTGTTCTTGTCTAAAGAAAACTATTCCCCATTGAAAGGTATCTATGGTTACGGTTACTTTGGGATGGTTTTGAATTATCTTCCAAGCTTCTTCCATGTCTTTGGACCAATGAATGTCGTCAAAAATCCAAACACTATTATTAGTAACAGTTGGAAGTAATGCTTCAAAATAAGCTAAAGTGGCTTTTTTGGAGTGATTTCCATCGAAGTAGATAAGGTTGTAGGTTACTGGTTGATGGTTGTTGGAAGAAAGGTATTTTGTGAATTCGGTATTTATGAACTCAATGTTTTTGGCTTTTATAGTTGAATTTGTCAAGTGGTCTTTTGCAACAGACAAAGTAGTTGGACAACCTTCTAACGTTGTAATTTTTGAGTTTTCAGCACCTAATGATAGGGCAGAAGTAGCTAATCCTAAAGAAGTGCCAATTTCTAAAATGGTTTCGGGTTGAAAATACTGTACAATACGAAATAATAATTGTGCGTTTTTAGGAGTAATTCCAGCATTTTTTGCAATAGCAGCAATTATCCTAATGTTTGATTTAAAAACTCTTGAACCCGCTCCAAAATCGGTTACCTCGATAGTGTTTTTATTTTCTAAAAGTGCTTTTCGATAGTTTTTTAGGGTAGTATATTCGGAATACTTAGAGTTGTCATAAAAGCATTTAGTTATTACATTATAAACAAATGGTGAATGCACTCCATGTTCGCTTTTAGCGTGGAAAAGAAATGTTAAGAAGGCTTTAATATGAAACACCATTATTTTATGGGAAGAATTCTAAAAATGATTGCGAAGATATAAATTCATTAAAATATTTGAAAGAAGGATAGGGCTATACATTAGAAATTTTTGCTTGTAAAGCTTTTATTTCTTTTTTTAGTTCGGCATTTTCTTTCTTTAAATCTATAATTCTTTCTTTTTGTAATTCAATTACATAATCTAAATGATTAATATCTACGTTTGGAATCTCTTTTGAGACACCTCTGAACAACCAATTAGCATCTAAGTCTTCAAATTTATTCAATATTTTGAACATTTTGTCTGTTCCGAAAACTTTTCCGTTTTTAATATTGCTAATTTGACTTCCAGATAAACCTAATAATTTTGCAGTGTCGTTTACTCCTAAACCTTTGGTTTTTAAATATTTGTAAAACCTAACACCTAATTCGTTAAAATTATCCATTAAAATTGTTTGTTAAAATTTGCATAGCATTCAAAATAATTTACATTTGTACAAAAAAATGAATAAACGTTCCTGTGATGCAAATTTAGGAATTAATTAGTTAATTTAATAAAACAAATATTATGTCTGAATTTTTAAATCAATTTGGAGAAGAATTGAAAAAGAATGTTGCGGGTTATTTAGCTGTAGCAATAACTGAAGTGAAAAGTGGAATTTCGTATTATTCTGATTCTGCTTTGCCTGATTTTGATCCAGAATTAGCGGCAGCTTACAATCTTGAAGTGGTTAAAGCGAAGTTGAATGCAATTAAAGCACTTAATTTGAATCAATCTATAGATAATATTATGATTAATTTAACGGGACAAATACATATAGTAGATGTTTCAGAAGACAATCAATATTTTATTTACCTAGCGGTTGATTCCACAAAATCAAATTTAGGAATGACAAAAGCATTATTAAATAAATACAAAAATTTAATCTCAGGAAAAATTTAATTTTTCATTTTTAGACATCCAAATATTTTCAATTGATTAAAGATATTTGGATGTTTAAAAATAGTTTTATTATTGTGATTTAGCAGATAATTCAAACCATCTTTCTTCTTTTTGCTCTAAAGTTTGAATTATTTTTTGGAGTTCGTTTGCCTTGGCTTCAATCTTGTCATCTGCTACTTTTCCATCGGCAAATTCTTTTTCAATTTTGGTTTTTTCGTGTTCCAAATCTTTAATTTCACGTTCAATTTTAGCGAGTTCCTTTTGTTCGTTAAAAGATAATCCGGAAGCTGTTGCATTTTTCTCTTTCCAATTTACTTTTTCGGTACTCACTGCATGGAGTTCTTTAGGTTCTGCCGAATCTTCATAACTTCTAAAATCGGAATAGTTTCCAGGAAAATCTTCTACTTTTCCTTCCCCTCTAAAAACAAATAAGTGATCCACAATTTTGTCCATGAAATAACGATCATGACTTACCACTAACAAGCACCCTGGATAATCTAAAAGAAAACTTTCCAAAACATTTAAGGTTACAATATCTAAATCATTGGTAGGTTCATCGAGGATTAAAAAATTTGGATTCTGAATTAAAACGGTACACAAGTACAATCTTTTTAATTCGCCACCACTTAATTTTTCTACAAAATCATATTGCTTTTTGGCATCAAAAAGGAAACGTTCTAATAGTTGTGATGCAGAAATGATCTTTCCTTTGGTTAGAGGGATGTATTCTCCATATTCTTTAATGATATCGATAACTTTTTGTCCTGGTTTTGGGTTGATGCCACTTTGTGTATAGTAACCAATTTTAATTGTGTCGCCAATAATTACTTTTCCTGAATCTGGTGACATTGTTTGCGTTAAAATATTTAGAAAGGTAGATTTGCCAGTTCCATTTTTTCCAATAATACCAATGCGTTCTCCCCGTTGGAAAGAATATGAAAAATCATCGAGTATGGTTTTTTCAGGGAATTTTTTAGTCACTTTTACCATTTCAATAATTTTGCTCCCCATTCGCTCCATATTAATCTCTAATTCTACTACATTTTCTTTTCTACGACTTTCGGCTTTTTCTTTAATTTTATAAAAGTCATCCTGACGCGATTTGGATTTGGTAGTTCTTGCTTTGGGTTGGCGACGCATCCAAGCTAATTCCTTAACAAAAAGGTTTTGTGCTTTATCGATACTCGCATTTTCAGAAGCAATTCGTTCTTCCTTTTTTTCTAAATAATACGAATAATTTCCTTTGTATTGGTATACCTTATTATTATCTAATTCAATAATTTCATTGCACACACGCTCTAGGAAAAAACGATCGTGTGTGACCATGAATAAAGTGATATTTTCTTTAGCAAAATAATCTTCTAACCATTCAATCATTTCTAAATCCAAGTGATTGGTTGGTTCATCTAAAATTAATAAATCAGGTCTATTAATTAATATGATAGCTAATGATAAGCGTTTTTTTTGACCACCAGAAAGATTTTTAACTTTTAATTTTAAATCATCTAATTTTAATTTAGATAAAATTTGCTTGTATTGTGTTTCAAAATCCCAAGCATTGTAGCGATCCATGTCATCAAAAGCTCTTTGGTATTGTTCTTCTTCTTCAGGATTTTCCAAAGCTTTTTCGTAAGCTTCTATAATTTTTAAGGTATCGTTATCTGAAGCAAAAATACTTTCCTCAATAGTTAGTTCGTCTTGCAAATTATTGTTTTGAGATAAAAAAGCCATATTAATTCCTTTTCGAAGTACTACTTGTCCCGAATCGGGTTCGTCTAAACCGTTAATCATATTCATGATGGTAGTTTTTCCGGAACCATTTTTAGCAATGAATGCAATTTTTTGATCTTTATTAATTCCAAAAGAAACGTTGTCAAATAAAACACGTTCTCCGTATGCTTTGGATATATTTTCGACTGAAAGGTAATTCATAAATGTAAGGTGTCAATTTTCAATAAGGCAATTTGCCATTTGTTTTGCAAAAGTAATTTTTTTGTTGAAGCTATAAAGTTTAAAATCTAAAAGTTTTGAATTTTAAGATATGTCGTAATTTGTCAATTTTAGGAATAAAAAAAGCTGTCTAAAAGACAGCTTTTTATTTTAACTTATTTCAAAACATCTACTTCAATATGACTATCACTATATACTTTCATAAAGGCTTTAGTATAATCGTCTTTAGTAGCTAAATACGGATTTTCTAAGAAACTTTGAGGGTTTACCATCATTAAAGGATACCAAGTACTTTGAATTTGGATTTGAATTTTATGACCTTTTTTAAACGTGTGTAATACATCTTGCAATCTAAAATTGATTTCAGTCTTTGTATTTGGTTTCAAAGGTTCAGGCTTTTCAAAGCTATTTCTAAAACGCGCAGGCATTATTTCACTACGGACCATTTGGTGGTAATTAGCATAAACTACATCGGGTTTGTCATGGTTCTCTGATTCGTCTAATGGATAAATATCAATTAATTTTACTATAAAATCGGCATCTGTGGCATCCGTAGCAATGTTTAGGTTAGCCATAATTTCTCCTGCCAGTGTCATGTCTTCAGTTAAATAATCTGTAGTAAAAGTCAATACATCAGGGCGACTTGTAGCAAAACGTTGGTCTTCACTCATGTAATTTCTTGGTGTAAAACCATTAAAATCGGCATAATTTTCACTACTTGGAACCGGTTTGTTTGGGTCACTAAAATATTCACTAAAATATATTTTCTGAGGTTTCTGTTGTAGTAATTCACCGTTAGAACGAAAATAGAAATTTAATTTACTAGCTTCTTTTGGGGGCCAATTTGTAAACTCATTCCATTCTTTTTTACCGGTGTCATACATATAGGCTTCTGGCAAATCAACAGCATTTTTGGCGTCTCCTTTTAGGTAATGATTAAAAAATTTGTATTCCATATTTTTTTGGTAAAAAGTAGCAATGCTATCCCCAAAATAAATTTGGTTATGATAATGTTTGCCTGTTTCTCTTGCCCAAGCACCATGAGAAAAAGGTCCCATTACAATAGTATTTTTTGCATTTGGACTTGTTTTTTCAATCGTTTTATAAATGTTTAAAGGGCCAGCTAAATCTTCTGCATCAAACCAACCACCTACAACCATTACAGCATGGTTAATGTTCTTTAAATGAGGTAATAAATTTCTTTTTTGCCAAAAAGCATCATAATTGGGATGCGTCATTACTTCATTCATGAAAAAATTATCGGAATAATAGGTGTCAACTGCTTCTTTTAAAGTACCAAGCTCATTATAAAAAACAGAACCATCTTTAGAAATAGGTTTAATATATTGGTCCATATACCAAGCTTTTTCTTCTGGTTTTGTTTTTTGTACTCCAAAAACAGAAAATGTTTTAAAATATCCCATTAAAAAAGCACCATTATGATGAAAATCATCAAAAAAGAAATCTGAAATAGGGGCTTGAGGTGAAGAAGCTACTAAAGCAGGATGATTTGCTAGTGTGCCTGCAGCAGTATAAAAACCAGGATAAGACGTACCATATTGACCTACTTTTCCATTATTGTTTTTAATGTTTTTAACAAGCCAATCAATGGTGTCATAAGTATCTGTGCTTTCATCAATATTGTTTTTCGAAGTGTGTTCTACCTGTGGAGTCATGTTTGTAAAAGTACCTTCACTCATATATCGTCCTCTCACATCTTGGTAAACAAAAATGTATTTGTCTTGTAAAAGGAATGTATTTGGTCCTAATGATTTTTTAAAATTTTCTTCCCCATATGGAGCAATACTATAGCAAGTACGTTGCATTAAAAGAGGATATTTGTTATTTCTTGAAATGTCTTTCGGAGTATAAATTGCTGTAAATAATTTTACACCATCTCGCATAGGAATGTATACTTCTTTTTTATCATAATTTGCTGCTATATCCTCCTGAGAGAATGAAACAATTGAAAATAATAAAAGTATAATTTGAGCAAATGTTTTCATTTTGGTACAATATTTATTTTCTTCGAAGATATTGAGATTTTTAAATATGTCAAAAACAAATAAATAATACTTTTTTAAAATTTTATAAGAATATTTATATTCGCGTCATGCAACTCTCAGTTATTATTCTAAACTATAATGTGCGCTATTTTTTAGAGCAATGTATTTATAGTGTTCAAAAAGCACTCGCAAATTTGAATCCCGACGATTCTGGAGAAATTATTATTGTAGATAATAATTCATCTGATGGGAGTTGCGAAATGGTGAAAAGATTATTTCCAAATATTCAATTAATTGAAAACAAGGAAAATTTAGGATTTCCAAAAGGAAACAATATTGGTGTTGCTGTTGCTAAGGGAGAGTATATTTGTATCTTAAATCCAGATACTGTGCTTGCAGAAGATACTTTTACGAAGTTGTTTCAAGCAGATTATGGACAACAAAACACAGGTATTGTAGGTTGTAAACTGATTGATGGCTCTGGGAGCTTTTTACCAGAAAGTAAGCGAGGACTACCTACACCATGGGTTTCGATTACTAAAATTTTTGGGTTATATAAACTTTTTCCAAAATGGCATTGGTTTAATCAATATTATGCACAGCATATTTCCGAGAATACTTCTGGTAAAGTAGCTATATTAGTAGGGGCTTTTATGTTTATGAAACGCAATTTATATTTAGAAATAGGTGGTTTTGATGAAGATTGTTTTATGTATTCTGATGATATTGATTTAAGTTATACAGCAATTAAACATGGGTATGAAAATTATTATTACCCTAAAACGACAATCATACATTATAAAGGAGAAAGCACAGTAAGAGATGGTGCTTATATGGAAAGATTTCGTAATGCCATGCAGTATTTTTATAAAAAACACTTTAAAAAATCTTTCTTATTTGATACAATGATGCGTTTTGGTAGTTTCTTGTTTGTTATTTTAAAGAAGAATCAACAAAATACAGCAAAAAGAAAAATTGATAGTTACATAATATTTACAAAAAATAAATTTGATTTAAATGTAGGAGAACCAATATGTTATCTTTCTTCGTTTGAAATGTTTAAAAAGGTTTCGGGTGAAAATATTGAAATTATATTTAATACAGATGATTTTAGTTATGTAGAAATTATTAATTTTATGCAGTTAAATAAGAATAAAAATATTACATATAAGAACTATTTTCCTCATTCTAAGTTTCTAATTGGAAGCAATAATTCAAATGATAGAGGTGAAGTGAGATTACTGTAAAATAATATTAAATTCCTTATAAAAACATCTTTTTTTTATTATTTTTGCAAAACAGATTAAAAAAAACAACTTTAGTTTAGAAATATGGCAAAGTTTGAATTGAAATTACCTAAAATGGGTGAAAGTGTTGCAGAAGCAACAGTGACTAACTGGCTAAAGCAAGTTGGAGATAAAATTGAAATGGATGAAGCGGTCTTGGAAATAGCGACAGATAAAGTCGATAGTGAAGTACCTTCTGAAGTTGCTGGTACATTAGTAGAGATTCTATTTAATGTAGATGATGTAGTACAAGTGGGTCAAACAATTGCTATTATTGAAACAGATGGAGGAGCTGTTGCAAGTCAGCCAGAAGTCGTAAATGAAACTCCAGTTGAGGAGCATGTTGCTGAAGAGCTTACTAACACTATTGAAACAGTACAAGAAACGGTAAGTACAATAGATTTTTCTGATGCCAATAAATTCTATTCGCCATTGGTAAGAAATATAGCTAAAGAAGAAGGCGTTACCTTAGAAGAACTAGAAGTAATGGAAGGTACCGGAAAAGGTGGTCGTGTAAATAAAGAAGATATTTTAAATTATATTAAGGAGAGAAATACAAAATTCGCTGTTTCTAAAAAAGAAACAATTCCACAACCGCAATCAGCAGTTTCTGAAACGAAATCAACAACAGTTTCAGAGCAACCGCAGCCTGTTTCAACAGTAGTGCCTACGTCAGTTAATGGTGCAGACGAAATTGTAGAAATGGATAGAATGCGTAAACTGATATCGAAATACATGGTAGAATCTGTTCAAACATCTGCTCATGTACAGTCTTTTATTGAAGTTGACGTAACTAATATTGTTAAATGGAGAGATAAAGTAAAAGGCGCTTTCGAAAAAAGAGAAGGGGAAAAATTAACCTTTACGCCTATTTTTATGGAAGTAGTTGCGAAAGCGTTAAAAGATTTCCCAGGAATGAATATTTCAGTTGATGGAGACTATATTATCAAAAAGAAAAATATTAATTTAGGAATGGCTGCTGCTTTACCAAATGGTAATTTAATAGTGCCTGTTATTAAAAATGCGGATCAGTTAAATTTAGTTGGAATGGCTAAAACAGTAAATGATTTGGCTAACAGAGCTAGAATAGGTAAATTAAAACCAGACGATACGCAAGGAGGGACTTATACGGTTACTAATGTGGGTACTTTCGGTTCTGTTTTTGGAACACCAATCATCAATCAGCCACAAGTAGGTATCTTAGCATTAGGAGCTATTCGAAAAGTTCCGGCTGTAATCGAAACTTCTGAAGGTGATTTTATTGGTATTCGTCAAAAAATGTTCTTATCTCACTCTTATGATCATAGAGTTGTCGATGGTGCTTTGGGAGGTAGTTTTGTGAAAAGAGTAGCAGAATATTTAGAAGCATGGGATAGTAATAGAGATATTTAATTTATAATCAAATAATATGATTACCCGACAAACTCGTCAGTTTGTCGGGTTTTTATTTTTAATTTTATCTTTGCAAAAAAAACTTAAAAAATAATGGAATTAAAACTTAATAGGCCAATATGCTTTTTTGATCTAGAAACTACAGGTATAGATGTAGCTAAAGATAGAATTGTAGAAATTTCTGTATTTAAAGTATATCCAAACGGAAATAAAGAAAGTAAAACATGGTTAGTTAATCCAACGATACCCATTCCTCCACAAACAACAGCTGTTCATGGGATAACCAATGAGAAAGTTGCTAATGAGCCTCCTTTTAGTGAATTAGCACCTCATGTTTATAATATGATAAAAGATTCAGATTTAGCAGGTTTTAATTCAGACCGTTTTGATATTCCCTTATTGGCAGAAGAAATGTTACGAGCAGGAGTAGATTTTGATATGAAGAATAGGGTTTCTATAGATATTCAAACTATTTTTCATAAAAAAGAGGAGCGAACCTTAAGTGCGGCCTACAAATTTTATTGTAATGAAAGTTTAGAAAATGCACATAGCGCGGAAGCTGATACCATGGCAACTTATGAAATTTTAAAAGCCCAATTAGATCGATATGAAGATTTGGAAAATGATATTAAATCATTATCAGAATTTACCACAAGAAAAAAAACAGTTGATTTTGCAGGCTTTATCGTTTTAAATAAAGAGGATAAAGAAGTTTTTTCTTTTGGTAAACATAAAGGAGTGCTTGTTGAAGATGTTTTAGAAAAAGAACCTGGCTACTTCAGTTGGTTGCAAAATGCAGATTTCCCTTTGTATACTAAAAAAGTGTTAACTGGAATTAAATTAAGAAAATTAAATACAAAATAAAAAAGAATAATTGTGTTAGTATTGTCACTAACCTTAAGACTAATCATTGAAAGAATGAAGATAATTTGCATCGGTAGAAATTATGTAGATCATATTTCGGAGTTGAATAATGAAAAACCATCAGAACCAGTTATTTTTTTAAAGCCAGAAACGGCAGTTTTACCTAAAAAAACGCCTTTCTATATTCCAGATTTTAGTCAAGATGTGCATCATGAAGTGGAAGTTTTGGTAAAAATTTGTAAAGTAGGAAAATATATTAGTCCTAAATTTGCTTCCAACTATTATGAAGAGATTGGTTTAGGGATAGATTTTACGGCTAGAGACCTACAAAGCCAATTAAAAGCAAAAGGTTTACCTTGGGAAAAAGCCAAAGCGTTTGACCATTCAGCGATTATTGGTAGCTTTTTATCGAAAAAATCGTTTACATCGGTAGAAAATATTAACTTTGAGTTAAGAAGTAATGGAGCTGTTGTACAAACTGGAAACACTTCATTAATGCTCTGGAAAATAGATGAAATAATAGCTTATGTTTCACAGTTTTTCACTTTAAAAAAAGGTGATGTAATATTCACTGGGACGCCAAAAGGTGTTGCTTCTGTAAAAGCAGGAGATGTTTTAGAAGGGTTTATTGAAAATAACCAAACTTTCAAGATTCAAGTTAAATAATTATATATGGCATTACAGTACAATTTATCAAAAGTGTATGAGATTTCTGAGAACGATGTAGAGTTTGCACTTCAAATTGTGAATCTTTTTTTACAAGAGGTACCAGATGAGATAAAATCAATAAAAGTAGGTATTGAAGAAAAAGATTATTCTAGGACGTATGCTGCTGCACACAAAATTAAACCTTCACTAGACTTATTAGGCATGGATTTGGCTTATGATGAAAATATTCAAATCATGACATGGGCTAAGTCTGAAGGGAAAAAAAAAGATATCAAAGAAGTTTATAAATCTCTTAAAGATAGAGTAGATTTAGCTATTAAAGAGTTAAAGAAAGATTTCAAATTATAATTCCAATTCATTTATGAAAGCTGCAATTGTTACCATTGGTGATGAGATTCTTATTGGGCAAATTATAGATACAAATTCCTCATACATAGCGAAAGCTTTAGATAAAATTGGAATAGCAACTTACGAAATGTTTTCTATATCCGACGAGAAAGATCATATTTTGCAAACACTACATTATTTTCAAAATAAAGTAGATCTAGTGATTGTTACTGGAGGATTAGGACCAACAAAAGATGATATTACCAAAAAAACATTCTGCGAGTATTTTAATGATAATTTAGTTGAGGATGCGGTTGTACTAGCTCATGTTACTGCTTTAATAGAAGGGTTTTATAAAAGACCAATCACACAAATTAACAAGGAACAAGCTTTAGTTCCTTCTCGAGCAGAAATTCTATTTAATAAAATAGGAACAGCTCCTGGAATGTGGATGGAAAAAGAAAAAACAGTGTATATTTCTTTGCCTGGAGTGCCTTATGAGATGCAATATCTTGTAAATAATGAGGTGATTCCAAGATTAGTTCAAAAATTTAAGCGTCCCTATATTATTCATAAAACGGTAATGACTTATGGCAGAGGAGAAAGTTTATTAGCAGAACAAATAGAAACTTGGGAAGATAACCTACCAAAAAATATAAAATTAGCGTATTTGCCAGCTCCAGGAAGAGTAAGGTTACGATTAACGGCTAGAGGAGAAGAAGAAGAAGTTTTAAAAACAGCTTTAGAAGCACAAATAAAAGCTTTGTACCAATTAATAGGTGAGGTTATTGTTGGAATTGGCGAAGAAGAAGTCATTGAAGTTGTAGTTGGCAATTTATTAAAAGAAAAAAAAGCAACATTAGCTTTGGCAGAAAGCTGTACAGGAGGAAAAATTGCTGAAATGATTACCTCTGTGCCAGGAGCTTCCTCTTATTTTAAGGGAAGCGTGGTAAGTTATGCTACTGAATCGAAAATAAATGTTTTGGGGGTTGATAAGACTTTAATCAATGATTTTTCAGTGGTAAGCGAGCAAGTTGCAAAAAATATGGCACTTCAAGCGCAGCAACTTTTTAAAACAGATTATGCTATCGCAACCACGGGCAATGCAGGTCCAGAAAAAGGAGATTCAGAAGCAAATGTAGGAACAGTTTATATTGCTTTAGCCACTCCAGAAACAGTTTATTGTGAGGAATTTAATTTTGGACAGCCTCGTGTAAAAGTGGTTGATAGGGCGGTAAATAAGGCCTTTGAAATACTTTATAAAGAAATTTTAAAAAATTAATAAAAGATAGTTGTGTAATTGGATTCAATTTTGTTTCTTTGCACCCTGATTTTGAATAACGAAATAAAGAGTATAAATAATGTCAAGAGTTTGTGAACTTACAGGTAAAAGAGCAATGGTAGGGAACAATGTTTCTCACGCTATGAATAAAACTAAGAGAAAATTCTCTGTTAATTTATTTAAAAAGCGTTTTTATATTGCTGAAGAAGATAGATGGGTAACCTTAAAGGTTTCTGCATCTGCATTAAAGACAATTAATAAAAATGGTATTGCTGCTGTTCTTAAAAAAGCAAAAGCAGACGGAATGATTAAATAATTCCTAGAATCCTTAATAATATATCAAGATGGCAAAGAAAGGTAATAGAATTCAGGTTATTTTAGAGTGTACAGAGCATAAAGCATCTGGTGTAGCAGGAACATCTCGTTACATTACTACTAAAAACAAAAAAAATACTCCAGATAGATTAGAGATTAAAAAATTTAATCCAATCTTGAAAAAAGTAACAGTTCATAAAGAAATTAAATAATATTAAGTCATGGCAAAGAAAACCGTAGCAACTTTACAAACTTCTTCAAAGAGATTAACCAAAGCTATAAAAATGGTTAAATCTCCAAAAACAGGTGCTTACACATTCGTTGAATCAGTTATGGCTCCTGAATTAGTTGATGATTATTTAAAAAAGAAATAATTCTTTTTTTCAATTTATATAGAAAAGCTACTTTCATTTGAAAGTAGCTTTTTTATTTTTACATTTGCCAATAAATAGTAAATACATATGAGTTTTTTTAAAAGAATTTTTTCTTCAGAAAAAAAGGAAACTTTAGATAAAGGTTTAGAAAAGACAAAAACATCTTTCTTCTCCAAATTAACCAAAGCAGTAGCTGGTAAATCAAATGTAGATGATGAGGTTTTAGATAATCTCGAAGAAATTTTAGTTTCTTCTGATGTAGGTGTAGATACTACCTTGAAAATTATCAGAAGAATAGAGGATAGGGTGGCAGCAGATAAGTATTTAGGTACAGATGAGCTAAATAAAATTTTAAGGGAAGAAATAGCAGGTTTATTAGCTGAAAATAATACAGGTAATGAAACCGATTTTATTGTTCCAGAAGGAAAGAAGCCTTATGTTATTATGGTGGTTGGAGTAAATGGTGTAGGTAAAACAACAACTATTGGTAAACTAGCGAACCAGTTTAAAAAAGCAGGATACAGTGTTGTGTTAGGCGCTGCAGATACTTTTAGAGCAGCAGCTATTGACCAGTTGCAGATTTGGGCTGATCGCGTAAATATTCCTATTGTACGTCAACAAATGGGTAGTGATCCTGCTTCTGTAGCTTTTGATACCTTGCAATCTGCTGTAGCTCAAAACGCTGATGTAGTCATTATTGATACAGCTGGACGTTTGCATAATAAGGTAAACTTAATGAATGAGTTAACAAAAGTAAAGCGTGTCATGCAAAAAGTGGTAGAAAATGCCCCTCATGATGTTATGTTGGTTTTAGATGGCTCAACTGGCCAAAACGCATTTGAACAAGCAAAGCAATTCACAGCTGCTACAGAAGTTACTAGTTTGGCTGTTACAAAATTAGACGGGACAGCAAAAGGAGGTGTTGTTATAGGAATTTCTGATCAATTTAAGATTCCAGTAAAATATATTGGAGTAGGAGAAGGTATTGAAGATTTGCAGGTGTTTAATAAGTTTGAGTTTGTGGATTCTTTCTTCAAATAATAAATGTTAAAGCGATTTTTTAGTTTTTTAATAAATATATCTTTTATTTGGTATTTTATTACCTCGGTTATTTTGGCAGTTATTGTGTATCCTTTAGAAGAAACACACAACGAAACATTTGTTATTAGTAGGTTAATTAGTTTTGTACTATTCTATTTTTCTATTATTCTATTTTTTACAGTTAAGAGAAAATAATAATGCGTTATAATTCTATTTATTCATTTTTTTTAATTTCAATTAGTACTATTTTTAGTTTTAATAAGGACACTTTTCAGGAATTTTCTAAAGAAAATGTTTATGTGGAATCGTATGCAGAAATCAAAGCGAAAATTGAATTAGAAAGAAGTACGTTGAAAAATAAAACTATTTCTAAAGATTCTATTTCTGAAATATTTACCAGAAACTTAGTCGATTATGTGTTCCCATATTGGTATGGAACAAAATGGTCTTTTGAAGGACATACTAGTATTCCTAAAAATGGAGAAGTTGCCTGTGGTTATTTTGTTTCTACCACTTTAAGAGATATTGGTCTTGCTGTTAATAGGTATAAGTTGGCACAGCAATTGCCTGTAAATGAAGCTTATAGTTTAGCTGTTTTAGATTCTGTTCGTGTCATTAAACATAAAACTAGTGTAGATTGTCAAGAGGAACTTTATAGGGTTTTAAAAGAAGGTATATATTTTATTGGATTTGACAAAAGTCACGTAGGTTTTATTTTTAAAAAAGATAATCAATTATATATTATTGATTCTAATTTTTTTTCAGGAGAAGTACAAAAAGAAGGAATTGAGACATCAAAAGTCTTTCATTATTTTTCAACTTTTTATATTACACCTTTAAGTACCAATGAAAGTCTCCTTGAAAAATGGATTAATAAAAAGGAAATTAAAGTTGTTACGTCTCATCAATAATTCTTAATTGATTACAGAACTGATTTTTCCCCATAATACATTATCAAAATCTGAAAGTGCAAAATTAGAACCATCGGCTGCATCTCCCATTCTGATAACAACTAATTTTCGACTAGGAACCACATAGATTTTTTGATCATTTTTTCCTAATGCCATATACATATCATCCGGTCCATTTGGAATTAATTCTCCTGGAAATTGAATTTGTGTTTGAGGTAAATGGTATGTGGATTTTCCATTTAACCACCATAAGTATCCGTAGGCTTCGTTTATGTTTTGCGAAGTGGTAATGGCATTGGTGAAGAAATTAGTATTGATAATTTGAGTTTCGTTCCATTTCCCATTGTTTAATGCTAATAAACCAAAACGAGCCATGCTTCTTGTGGTGCTCCAATAAACGCTTAAATCGCCATTTGGAATCCAAGCACCTGTCATTCCAATTGGGCTTTTTAATTTGCTATTAAAATAGGAATCCCAAGTTTGTCCTGAAGCAGTTGCAACTACATCTTGTAATTTTACATATACATTATGATAAGCCCATCTTGTTCCAGCGTCAGCTATATATTGAAGGTTTGCGGGAGATACATCATCTCCTAAGCTGTCGTCTAATCCAGAATTCATGCTTAGCAAGTTTTTGCAAGTTATCAGGTTTTCTTTAGTCAGAGGAGCACTCGTCCATCCAGTACCTAAATAATCAGAAACTTTATTATTAATATTAAGCAATCCTTCTTGTTCAGCTATTCCTGTTACGGTGGAAGTAAGTGTTTTGCCAGCGCTTGCCCAGTACCAAGCAGAAGTATTGGTATGACCGTTAAAATAATATTCCATTACAATTTTGCCATTATGTAATATAATAAAACTTTTACTGTTTTTTGTTTCTAAATAATTTAATAAATCTGGAATGTTATTTTGGTTCCATGACAAGCTTGCGGGCGTTTTAGTTTCCCAAGTTGTGACGTCATTTGGAGGGAAATACATATTTTCTTCTGTTGTAGAAATAATTGTGTCTTCTGAATTACTACAACTATATAATATTGAAAGGAATGAAAAAAGAATGTAAATTCGTTTCATAAAGGATTATTTCTAGTTTAGACAATAAAAATAAAAAATAGTTTAATTTATCTCTTCGAAATATGTAATTTTATTTAAAATTTAGAGAATGAAAAAAATAGTATTCAGTTTTCTTTTTCTTGTAGTGTTATCATGCTCAGAAAAAAAGGCTACAATAGATATACAAGCTTTAGGCGGAATTTGGGAAATTGAAAAAGTTATTTTAGCAGATCAGAGGGTTAAAGAGTATAAAATAAATGAATCAGTAGAACAGATAAATTTAGATAAAAATAAAGGTACTAGAAGGAAGGTTGTGATGCTTTATAATGGTAATTTTGTACTGAATAATGTAATTCAAGAATTTACGATAGAACAAAAAGAAGGTAATGTTATCTTGTTAAATCATACTGAGTTTTCAGATTGGAAAGAAGTGATACAAGACTTAAGTGATACAAGGTTAGTTTTAAAAAACGAACAAGGAATAGAATATTATTATAAAAAACGAACAGACATAAAATTAGGCAAAGATGGCAAAGCGATTTAGTGAGGAGGTTTCTATAAAAGAGGTATTACAAAGTTTTGTAATCCAAAATAAATTAGAAACAGGAATGGATAAAGTGAAAATAAAAGAAGCTTGGGTGCAAATTATGGGTAATGGAGTGGCTAATTATACAGAAGCTATAGATTTGAAAAATAAAACATTATATGTGCGTCTTACATCAGCTGTTTTAAGAGAAGAACTTTCTTATGGAAAAGAAAAGATTGTGAAAATGATTAATGAAGAAATGGGAAAAGAAATTATAACTAAAGTAGTGCTTTCTTAAATTGTAAACTGAAAGGATAACAAAAAGAGCGATTCAATTTGAATCGCTCTTTTTATTGAATTATAAGCAACTATTAATAGTAAGTGTATCGTCTTACTTTAGAAATGTATTTTGCTAATCGAATTACTTGGTGACTATAACCATATTCATTGTCATACCAAACATACATTACAATATTTTTACCGTCTGCAGATACAATAGTAGCGTTACTATCATATATAGATGGTGCAGAAGTGCCTACAATATCTGAGGATACTAATTCATTATTTAATGAATATTTAATTTGCTCTACTAGTTTTCCTTCTAAAGCATATTTCTTCATGATATTATTCAATTCGGCTACTGTGGTTTCTTTATTTACTTCTAAATTTAAAACTACTAAAGATCCATTTGGAACAGGTACACGAATGGCATTAGAAGTTAGTTTTCCAGCTAAACTTGGTAACGCTTTCGCAACTGCACTTCCTGCACCAGTTTCTGTAATTACCATATTTAAAGCAGCAGAACGTCCTCTACGGTATTTTTTATGCATATTGTCAACCAAGTTTTGATCATTGGTATACGCATGAATCGTTTCAATATGACCTTTAACAACTCCTAATGTATCTTCTACTACTTTTAAAATTGGGGTAATAGCATTAGTAGTACAAGAAGCAGCAGAATAAATAGTTACTTCATCAGGGTTAAAATCTTCATGATTTACACCATAAACAATATTTGGAACTCCTTTTCCAGGTGCTGTTAGTAATACTTTATCTACACCTTTTGAAGTTAAATGTCTCTTTAAAGCTTCTTCTGTAGTAAAGGCTCCTGTGTTGTCAATTACTAAAGCGTCTTCTATTCCATAAGTGGTATAATCAATTTCTTCTGGACTTGAAGCTGTAATAATATGAACTGTTGTTCCGTTTATAATTAAAGCATTGTTTTCAATATCTGCCTGAACTGATCCTTCAAAATCTCCATGTACAGAATCATAACGTAATAAGGATGCTCTTTTTTCTAATAAAACGGCATCTGTTTTATCTCTAGTCACAATTGCTCTTAAACGTAATTGTTGTCCTTTCCCTATTTTACTCATCATTTCACGAGCTAAAAGACGACCAATTCTTCCAAAACCATATAAAACGACATCTTTTGGTTTAATTTCTTTGTAATCTCTAGCATTCTTCAATTTGTCAATTACAAAAGCTTTAGAATCATTATATTTATTGTCTTCTAAATGATATTCGTAAGTAAGTTTACCAATGTCAATTCTTGAAGGAGGTAAGTCTAAACTTTGAATAGCACTTGCAATTTCAACTGAATCAAAAATGTTGATTGGTTTTCCAACAAATTGTACTGCATATTCATGAAGGTTGATAATGTCGCTCACGCTTCGGTCTATCAGTTGGTTTCTGAAAAGAATCAATTCTATTGATTTATCATACCATAAATCACTAACGATTTTAATAAATTCGACGCACGCTTTTCTTCTATCGGCTTGAAATGTAAGCTCTTTTTCGTATAAAGTGTTGTTGTTCATGAAGTAAAAAATAAAATGGTGTTGTGTAATTTTTTTGCAAAAGTACTCATTTCAATCGTTTTCGTAAAATATTTTTTCAAATAAAAATCCGTATAAAAATATTTTGTCTCAATGTAAATTAAAGTATTTTTGGAACAATTAATCTATACCCAAAATGAAATTTAATTGTACTGCTATTTTTTTGTTCTTTTTTTTAATTTCTCATGCTCAAGAGCAAACAAAACCTAAAAAGTGGTTGCGAATTGGTTTTTTATATGGTTATTCTTCTCAAGATACCTTTGTAAAGCAAGATAGCGACTATTTTTATGAAAACAATTTTTATAAAATATCGAGTCATTTTAATTTGTCTAAAAATGAAAATCATACTTGGGAATTACTGGTAGAACCAAGTTATTACAGATCTAAACATCAATTAGTAAATTATTGGTTCATTAGTCATACAGTTCCTAATGGCGATGAATTGCGAGCTAAATTTATGCCTCTTAAATCTATGAATGAATATGTTTTAAATTTAGGAGTTATTTATCGTTATTATTTTAATCCTAGAATGTCTGTTTATGGTTTGGCAAATGTAGGCCCTATGTATATCGATACAGAAACGGAACGTTTGCAAAAAGGATTTGCTTTTAGTGATATTTTTGGTTTAGGCACTAATTATAAATTAGGTCGGATTTCTTTAGATGCGAAATGTTTGTTTAGACATGTGTCTAATGCAAATATTCAGAAGCCTAATTTTGGTTATAATGCGGTTGGTTTTGAATTGGGTACCTATTATGAATTTAATTAAAATAAAAACAGCATTCATTATCAAAACGAATGCTGTTTAATTATGAAAATTAAGATGAAAATTAAAATATTACTTGTAACAGTTGACCGTCTTTTGTAATTAATTTATATTGCGATCGTGGATTCTTTTTGCTTTTTAAATAAGATGTTATTTTTTCTGCATTATCAACTTTTCTTCCATCTACAGTTAATACAATGCTTCCTTCTAGAGCGTCTGAATATTCCATTATCTCAGGATTTTTTATGGTTTTAATACGTACACCATAATCAATATTGTTTTCTTTTTTCTCATTGATAGAAATATCTTCAAACTCTACACCATTTGCTTCTAAAATTAATAATTCTCTTTTTGTTAATTTAACAGGAATAATTTTTTCATCTCCTTCTCTTAAAACAGTAACATTAACTATTTCTTCTGGACGTTTGGAATTAATGTAGGTAGTTAAATCATTGAACTTATTTATTTTTTTATGATCAATTTTTATAATGATATCTCCTTCTTTAATACCTGCTTTTTCAGCACCCGACTTTTTGGTTACTCCTCCTACATAAAAACCTTCTGTTTGTTGAACACCTAACTCTTTTGAGAAAACGCTATTCAACTCTCTACCTTCAATTCCTAGTACACCTCTTTGAACATTTCCAAATTCCATTAAATCTTCAATTATTTTTCGGGTAATGTTTGAAGGTACTGCAAATGAATAGCCCGTATAACTTCCTGTAGGTGATGAAATCATTGTGTTAATTCCAACTAATTCTCCACGTGTGTTAACCAAAGCACCACCACTGTTTCCTGGATTTACCGCTGCATCTGTCTGAATAAAAGATTGTAATCCTTGGTTGCTTAAATCTCTTGCTTTAGCAGAAACAATGCCTGCTGTTACAGTAGAAGTTAAATTGTATGGATTACCAACTGCTAAAACCCATTCTCCTACTTTAATATTTTCTGAATCTCCAAAAACAATATAAGGTAACTTTTCATCGGTATCAATTTTTATCAAAGCAATATCCATGTTTGAATCAGTACCAATTAACTTGGCAGGGTAACTTTTATTGTTATTTAAGGTAACCTCTAACTGACTAGCGTTGTCAATCACGTGATTATTGGTAACGATATAACCATCTTCTGAAATAATTACACCAGAACCCGTTCCAACTTGCATTTGTTGTTGTCCGCCACCTCTTCCGTAACCAAATATATACTCCATTGGGTTACTATATACTCTTTGTAACGTCATGTTCTTAACGTGTACTACACTATGAACTGCTGTCTCGGCTGCAACAGTGAAATCAATGTTTTCAGGGCCTAAGGATACATTTTTTGCGTAGTTTGGAGCTACAGAAATTAAAGATGTATTTTTAGGTTCCAAAAATAATTTATAAGCACCTAAAGTTATGGCGCCACTTAGTAATGCTACTAAAAAAATACTTCCTAATCTTTTCATATAAATTCAATTTTTTAGAGTTATAAATATGATGCTTTTCTTAAATTTTTGATTCAAATAATCTAAAAAGTAATTTTATAATAATTCAATCATTTGTTTTCATTGTAAAATTAAACACAAAAATTTAACAAAAAATCAGTTTAACGCTCACTTAACAATGTTTAACATCTTTTTAATAGAACTTAAAACAATAAGATCATCAAAGAAATAAACATTTTTTAGATACTAATATTTATTTGTATTCGTTACTTCTTTGTTTTTATCTTTGTGTATTCTAAAAAAGAAAAATGAAGCTTACATTTTATAAATATCAAGGAACAGGTAATGATTTTGTTATGATTGATAATCGTCATAATACTTTTCCCAAAAATGATACCAAACTTGTTGCATTTTTATGTGATAGAAGATTTGGAATAGGAGCAGATGGATTAATTTTACTCGAAAATCATGAACAATATGATTTTAAAATGGTGTACTATAATTCAGATGGAAATGAGAGTAGTATGTGTGGTAATGGAGGAAGATGCTTGGTCGCTTTTGCCAAACAATTAGAAATTGTTCAAAATGAAGCACAGTTTGAAGCCATAGATGGCTATCACTTTGCGACTATTTCAAAAGAAAATTTAATTTCTCTACAAATGAAAGATGTTACTAAAATTGAAGTATTTCCAAATCATACTTTCTTGAATACAGGTTCTCCACATCATGTTGAAATGGTTTCCGATTTAACTCATTTTGATGTTAAGACTGTTGGGAGTCAAATTAGATATTCTGATTTATATGGAAAAGCTGGAAGTAATATCAACTTTGTAAAACAAATAGATAATGACAAATTTGCAGTACGAACCTATGAAAGAGGTGTTGAAGATGAAACATTATCTTGTGGAACGGGTGTTACCGCAGTAGCTATTGCGATGTATCATAATAAAGTAACACCATCAAATCATGTTAAATTGCAAGTAAAAGGAGGGAATTTAGAAGTGAATTTTGAAGAAGAAAATGGAAAGTTTAAACATGTTTTTTTAACTGGTCCAGCCAAATTTGTTTTTGAAGGAATCATTGAAATATAATTTTATGTTAACAATAATTAGATTAGTGTTTGTCATGTTACTTTTTGTTTCTTGCTCAAACAGAAAAAGTAATGAACATAACACACCAAAAGCACTTTCAAATGGAAATAATTTGTC
Source organism: Flavobacterium sp. J27 (assembly GCF_004303025.1). GTDB lineage: Bacteria > Bacteroidota > Bacteroidia > Flavobacteriales > Flavobacteriaceae > Flavobacterium. The sequence continues at coordinate 130,773 of NZ_PJQW01000008.1, forward strand.
TTATGATTCCTTTATAAGAAAGGGTAGAGGAGATGTTTTAGATGGCTTATATAAAGAGGCTTTAGAAAATAATTCGGAATTAAAACAACTTGATGCAGAAATTAACAAGCTAAGAAAGTTGGGTAATGATAGTTTAGATTTATACAAAAACTATGTTGCTAATAATGAAAGGTATTGGAATAGTGTAGAACAAAAACTAAACAGCATTAAAGATTCTGTTTTTAGGTCTAAAATGCAACAAGATTTAGTAAAAATGCATGAGAAATTTACGACTATAAATAAAGACAACATAAAAAATGATAGCTTGTTAAATATAAAGTCTGAGTTGATGAGAGATTATTATATTATGTTACAAATAAGAGTAACTTCAAAAATTATGGAAAAGTATCAGGAAAATGGACTTCCGAAAACTGATAATTATAAAGATATTCTTAAAAAATATGACAGTGTTATTGATGCTACAAAATCATTTATAAAAAAAACAAATTGATTACATTAAAAGGACAACATATCTATTTAAGAGCTTTAGAGCCTGAAGATTTGGAATTTGTATATACTATTGAAAATGATGAAAGGATATGGGAAATTAGTAATACAATTACCCCTTACAGTAAGTTTTTAATTCGTCAGTATCTAGAAAATGCACACCAAGATATTTATGAAGCCAAACAACTCCGATTAGCGATTTGTCTCTTAAGTTCTGATGTAGCTGTAGGTTTAATTGATTTGTTTGATTTTGATCCCAAAAATAGTAGAGCGGGAATCGGTATTTTAATTCAAAAAGAAGAATATCGAGAAAAAGGTATTGGTACAGAAGCCTTAGAATTAGTAATAAATTATGCTTTTAAGCAATTACAATTACATCAGTTATATGCAAATATAGGTGTTGAAAATAAAGTTAGTTTGCAACTTTTTTCTAAATTTGGGTTCCAAGAAATTGGAGTTAAAAAAGATTGGAACAAAGTCAACGGAGTGTATAAAGACGAATATTTGGTACAGTTAATTAATCCTAAACATAAATAAATTGAAATTAAAAAGAATCCTAGCTTTTATAGCGGTAGCAGGAATTTTTGTAGCAGGAATTGTAGGTTACGTAGTGTATAAAAAAGCCTTTGTTTCTAATACAAAATTTTCTCAAAACGAAGTATTTGTAAATATTCCTACAAATGCTACTTTCAATGAAGTAAAAGAAATTTTAAACCCATATCTTACAAATATTGATAATTTTGATTTCATGGCTTCAAGCCGAAAATATCCTCAAAATATAAAAGCAGGTCGCTTTTTAATTAAAAAAGGGATGAGTAATTTTGATATCGTACGTGCCTTACGTAATAATATTCCTATACGAATTGCTTTTAATAATCAGGAAAGTATCGGAAATTTAGCAGGAAGATTAGCATCTCAAACCGAACCAGACAGTTTAGCCTTTGTAAAAGCATTTACAGACCCACAATTTTTAACCGAAAATGAATTTACTAAAGAAACTGTTTTAGCTCTTTTTATTCCAGATACTTATGAGTTTTACTGGAATACATCAGCAACTAAAATAGCAGATAAAATGGCTAAAAATTACCGTCGCTTTTGGAATAACGAAAGAAAAATGAAAGCGATGAACAAGAAGTTAACACCACTCGAAGTGTCTACTTTAGCCTCAATTGTTCAAAAAGAAACGGTAAAAATAGATGAAAGGCCTAGAGTTGCAGGAGTTTATTTAAATAGATTAGCAACTGGAATGCCATTGCAAGCAGATCCAACCATTATTTACGCTTTAAAAAAGCAATCGGGAGATTTCAATCAAGTCATTAAAAGAGTTTTATATGATGATTTAAAAATCGATTCACCCTATAATACTTATATTAATTCGGGGTTGCCACCAGCGCCTATTACAATGCCAGATATTTCTGCCATAGATGCAGTCTTAAATGCAGAAAAACACGACTACTATTATTTTTGTGCTAGTCCGTCTAAACCAGGATATCATGCTTTTGCAGCTAATTTTACTCAACATCAAATTAACGCAAGAGAATACAGTCAATGGGTGAATAAGTTAGGAATTAATCGATAGTTTTTGGAGCGAAGCGATAGTACATACTGGTCGTCCATTTACCTGCTTTTTGTTGCAATCTTTTCTTGTTTCAAGGCAAACAAGAAAAGGATTTTCACTACAATCAGGGCTATTAGGCTTTTCCTTTTTTTGTTGGGAGGTTGTTCTGTTTTTTCTCAATCTTCACTCAATCAGTTTTTAAAGCCTTCCGATACCTTACATAAAAAAAGAAGGACAACTGTTTTTGCAAGCGAAGTTGGAGTTTTAGGAGGAACATTAATTGGTTTGAATCAACTTTGGTATAAAGATTATCCAAAGAGTCATTTTCATTTTATTAATGATAATGAAGAATGGTTACAAATGGACAAAGTAGGCCATATGTATTCGTCATATCATTTAGGAAGAATAGGAGCGGAAGCATTAGCTTGGAGTGGTGCTTCAGAAAAACAGCAAATACTTTATGGAGCTACCTTAGGATTAGGGTTTTTAACAGTCGTAGAGATGTTTGATGGTTTTTCTCAGGAATGGGGAGCCTCTTCTGGAGATATGTTAGCTAATTTCTCAGGAACTGCCTTATATGTTTCTCAACAATTGTTATGGAAAGAACAACGAATTACTCCGAAATTTTCTTTTCATCGAACACATTATGCCAGTTTACGACCTAAAACGTTAGGAGATGGCTTGCAAGAAGAAATTTTAAAAGATTACAACGGACAAACGTATTGGTTGTCTTTCAATATAAACTCTTTTGTGAAAACAAAATGTATTCCTAATTGGTTAAATGTAGCCATAGGATATGGAGGAGAAGGGATGTTGTATGGAACAAATCTAGAAGCAATAAAGAACAACTATACTCAAATTACATCACGTCAATTGTATCTAAGTTTAGATGTAAATCTGACGAAAATTGAAACAAAATCTCCTTTTTTTAAAACTATTTTCTCTGTTTTTAATACGATAAAAATTCCCGCACCAACACTTCAAATTGTTGGTTTTGACGGATTTAAGACGCACTTAGTCTATTTTTAGAAAACTTTAACAAGCTCATAATCAATATTCTAAAAAATGTCGTATCTTTGCCCCCGGAAATTTCAGAGCGGTGACAGAGCCTGAGAAATTTAAATTTATGATAAAAAAAGGTTCGTATTTTTTTGGATTGACCATCCTAGTTGCCTTAGTTTCATCAGGATTTAATTCTTTTGAAATTGAAAAAGTAGAAGGGTTTCATTTAGAAAACAATGAGAAAATTTCTTATTATGTTCCAAGTGAGGATGAAGATGAAATCGAAGTTGATTTAGAGAACAGTTTGGTAGCTGTTCCTTATGTTGGAAAGACATTTGTTGGTTTTAAACAAGCATTGGCTTTCAAAGAATCGAGAGGTATTTTAAACACTGTTAACTCATTTGGTTACATGGGTAAATACCAATTCGGAAAAAGTACATTACGCTCTGTAGGTATTTATGATTTTCAAGAATTTTTAAGAAATCCGGAATGGCAAGATAAAGCTTTTAGAGCTTTGATAGCAAAAAACAAATGGGAATTAAGAAAAGAAATTGAAAAGTATAACGGAAGGGTTATCAATGGAGTAAAAATTACCGAGTCTGGTTTAATTGCTGCGGCTCATCTTGGAGGAGTTGGTTCGGTAAAAAAATACTTAAGAAGTAATGGTGCTAGAGGCTTTAAAGATGGTTTTGGTACTTCTTTGAGAAGTTATATTAAAAAATTTGGTGGGTATGATATTTCTCATATCGTTCCAAACAAAAATGCCAAAGTCAAAATCGGTTAAAATTACATTTTGTGTATAATGAAAATACAAGGTCGCTTATGTAAGTCGGCCTTGTTTTTTTTCCACTCTGCAATAGTTTTCGTTTTTATAAATTCTGTAGGCAAAGTAATATCACAGGCAATACATAAATAGGTGTTAGGTTGTAATATTTGAAGCAAATCATCAACTAATTTATTGTTTCTATAAGGTGTTTCAATAAAAAGTTGAGATTGGTTCTTTTCCTGAGATAACCGCTCGTAGTATTTTAATTCATTTTTCTTTTCATTAGCATCAATAGGGAGGTATCCGTTAAAAGCAAAACTTTGTCCATTCATACCACTTGCCATTAAAGCTAATAATATAGAGCTTGGTCCTACCAAAGGAACGACTTGTATTCCTTTTTCGTGAGCAATTTTTACAATAACAGCACCAGGATCTGCAATTCCAGGACATCCAGATTCGCTTAATAAACCTATGTTTTTACCTTCTAATAATGGCTTTATCATAGTAAAATGCTCGGCTGTTTCTGTGTGTTTGTTTAATAAAGCGAGTTGTAAGTCAGATTGTTTCTTTTCTGGATGAATGCTTTTAATAAAACGACGTGCGGTTTTTTCGTTTTCAACAATAAAAAAATCTATAAAATCGATACTTCGCTTAATGGTTTGTGGTAGAACATCTTCTGGTGCAACGGTTGTTTCTCCTGGATTAGATAAAGTGCAAGGAATTAAGTATAATTTTCCGTAAGAAGTATTCATTTTTTTTAAGATATTTTTTTTGCAATAACATCACAAGCTTTGTCGAGCATTTGGTATACATTTTCAAAACCTTCTTCTCCACCATAATAGGGGTCAGGAACTTCTACATTTTCATTTGGAAAAAGTTCATTCAAAATAAGTTTTACCTTTGCTTTTGCTTTTTCGTTTGGGGCTAAATGTAGCACATTTTTATAATTTGACATATCCATAACATAAATGTAATCAAATTTTTCAAAATGATTTGCCGTGAAATGCTGTGCTCTTTGATTCGTTATATCAATGCCGTGTTTTTTCGCTGTGGCTATAGATCGTTTATCTGGTAATTGACCTACATGCCAATCACCAGTTCCGGCTGAGTCTACTTGAAAATGATCTTTTGGTAACTTACTTTGTAAAATGCCCTCAGCTAGTGGTGAGCGACAAATATTACCTAAGCATACCATTAAGATTTTTACTACCATTTTCTATAAAGAAAGTTTTTTGTTAATATCGTCTACAAACTTTCTAAATTGTTTATCTGTAGTGACTAAATTGTCTACTGTTTTACATGCATGTAATACGGTAGCGTGATCTCTGTCTCCTATTTGATTTCCAATATTTGCTAAAGAAGATTTGGTGTATTTTTTGGCAAAGAACATAGCTAATTGTCTTGCTTGTACCACATGTCTTTTTCTGGTTTTCGATTGTAATGTTTCAATATCTAATTGGAAATAATCCGATACAATTTTTTGGATATAATCGATAGAGATCTCTCTCTTAACATTTTTAACGAATTTCTCAACAACTTGTTTGGCGAGTTCAATAGTTACCTCACGTTTGTTAAATGAAGATTGAGCAATTAAAGAAATAATAGCGCCTTCTAATTCTCTTACGTTACTTTTTATATTTTTGGCAACATATTCTATGATTTCTTCTGGCATTTCTACACCATCTCGATATAAAATGTTTTTTAGAATAGAAATTCTGGTTTCATAATCTGGTTGGTGTAATTCAGCAGATAAGCCCCATTTAAATCTTGAAAGTAACCGTTGTTCTATATCCTGCATGTCCACAGGAGCTTTGTCTGAAGTTAAGATAACTTGTTTTCCATTTTGATGTAAATGGTTGAAAATATGGAAAAATACATCTTGTGTTCCTGATTTTCCTGAAAGGAATTGAACATCATCTATAATTAGTACATCAATTAATTGGTAAAAATGAATAAAATCATTTCTTGTGTTTTTCTTAACCGAGTCTATATATTGTTGTGTGAAAATTTCTGCAGAAATATACAAAACTGTCTTTTCTGGAAATTTATCTTTGATTTCTACTCCAATGGCATGTGCCAAATGCGTTTTTCCTAATCCTACACCTCCAAAAATTAATAAGGGGTTGAAAGAAGTTCCGCCAGGTTTATTGGCAACAGCCATACCTGCACTTCTTGCTAAACGATTGGAATCTCCTTCTAAAAAATTATCGAAACTATAATTCGAATTTAATTGTGAATCAATGTTAATGTTTCTAATACCAGGAATAATAAAAGGATTTTTTAATTCCGGATTTTTTTGAACAATAGGAACATCAACTTCTTGTGTTTTAACAGCTTGTCTATTATTACTTGGTATTTGTTCTGTAAATGGAAGCTTATTGCCATAAGTGTTTTCCATTTTAATTTTGTACAATAATTTAGCGCTTTGTCCTAACTCTTTAGTAAGTGCAACTTTGAGAAGTTTTACATAATGCTCTTCTAACCATTCGTAAAAAAACTTACTAGGTACTTGGATAGATAGCGCGTTTTCATTTAGGTCAACTGCCTGTATCGGTTCAAACCATGTTTTGTAGGCTTGTTCCTGAATGTTATCCTTTATAAACAACAGACAATTTTTCCATACTGATTGCGCAGTTTTATCCATATATTTGCTCTTTTATAAATTATCTTTAGCTTTAATAGTAGTTGTCTTACAAAGATGAATGAGTTAATAGCTTTGTAAACGGGAGAACAAATATGTGAACAATTTTTGGTAAAAAAAAACAAAATGGCTATTGATTTTTTAAAAAAAATATTGTAAGCCTGTTAGCCTTTATTTAATGTTAAATTAACACCTTTTTTAATATGAGAGAATATGAGTTCAAAGTAAGAGTGCGTTATGCCGAAACGGATCAAATGGGAGTAGTTTACCACGGTAATTATGCACAGTATTTTGAAATGGGTAGAGTGGAATGGCTCAGAAACCTTGGGGTTTCCTATAAATGGATGGAAGAAAATGGAATTATGCTTCCTGTGGTGTCACTTACTATGAATTATAAAAAACCAGCACGATATGACGATTTGTTAACAGTAAAAACTATCTTTAAAAATCAAACCTCTGTAAAGATAGAATTTGACTATGAAATTTATAATGATAGGAACGAGTTATTAACAACAGGTTATTCTATGTTAGTGTTTGTGAATATGAAAACTGGTAGACCTACTTTGCCTCCTGAATATGTTAGTGAACGATTAAAAACCTTGTAGCGTTTTAAAGGTCAAGTTTTTTTATTTCTATTTCATAAAGTGATTCAAAAATTTCATATACTTTTTCTTCATTTTGTTTGCGTGTGGCTATCTCAATCTGGCAATTCATTTCCATTTTTTGTGAAATGATTTGTAATTGTTGTTCTTTGATAACTCGCATAACTTTGTTCATGTTTTTGTAGTCGAAAGTTATCAGGAAATGGATGTCGATTGTTTTTTCTATAATACTAGCGTTTTCCAATGCCATTTGTGCGGCTGTTTTGTAAGCAGAAATTAGGCCGCCAACACCTAGTTTTACACCACCAAAGTAACGAACAACCACAATGAGAATATTGGTAACTTCAAAAGATTGAATTTGTCCATAAATAGGTGTGCCTGCGCTATTATTTGGTTCTCCGTCATCATTAACTCTATAGTAAGGTCGTTCAGCTCCAATTTGAAAGGCATAACACCAATGTCTAGCATTGTGATGTAGCTTTTTTAATTCTAAAATTAATTCTTTGACTTCGTTTTCATTGGTAACAGGATAGGCATAACCAAAAAATTTGCTGTTTTTTTCTTTGTAAAGAACTTCTTCAGATGGTGATGCTATGGTTTTGAAAATGTCGCTATTAAGATTATTCATTTATGCCGATACTAATATTAAAGCAATTATTGCTAATAGAATGCCTAGATAATTATACTTTTTTAGTTTTTCTTTGTAGATAAGAAGACCAATTATGGTAGTGCACAAAATTACACTAATATTTATTAATGTGAAGATATTAGCACTGCTTATTTTGTCATTTTGAAGTGCGCGAATTAAAAAATACATTGAAAAATAATTGGGAACTCCTAAAAGAATACCGCCTAATATGTTTTTAAATTGGAAGTGTAATTTTTTTGTCATCCATTGATAGGTTACTACGAAAAATCCAATAATAAAAGCGCTTAGAAAAGTGAAAGTAGAAAATAAACCTGTATCACTAGGATTAACATATGTTTTTTGAATGTAATGAATACTGGTGTCAATAATACCTGAGCCTAAAAAGAGTAAGATAGGGTAACTGTAATTTGTAGTAGCGATATTATTTTTTTCTTTTTCTTTTTCTTTTTCTTTTTCTTTTTCTTTTTTAGTCGTGTAATAAACCGCCAATAATGCAATTAAAATGCCAATAGTCTTCAAAGGAGTTGTCCATTCTTTTAAATAATAAATTCCAAATATAACAGGTATAATTAGCGACATTTTACTTGCTACTGATGCTACAGTAACCCCATTTTTCTGTGAAGTTTGCCCCATAGTGAAAAAAATACTGATAAAAAGAATTCCCAAATAAAAACAAAGTGGAAACCAAGATTTATATATTACATGTGATAAGGATATAGGATTTTTTTCGAAAAGTAATCCTACGAAAAAGGCAACGAGGTAGTTAAAAATAATAGCTTGAAGTGTGTCAATTTTAAATTTTGTAAAGGTTTTAAAAACAATGAAAAGTAAAACTGCAAATACAACAGCAAGAAATAAGTGAAGCATTAAAATTAAAAGTGTTTTAATTTTTCAAATAATAACGTGACATCTTCTTTTTTGGGATTCAGATGCCAAGTTTGTAAGCCTGCTTTTTGCGCGCCTTCAATGTTTTCTAATTTATCATCTACAAATAGGGTTTTTTTGGGAACCAAATTATGATTGTTTATTATATACTTGTACGTATTTTCATCTGGTTTTCTTTGTCCAATTTCAAAAGAAAAATATACTTTTTCAAAGCAAGAATAAAAATCTCTAGCAAAGGATTGTCCTACTTTGTGTTCAAATTTGTCAATATGAGTAGAATCGGTATTACTTAATAAAAACAATCGATATTTTGAACCTATCATTTGTAGAAACTCTAAACGATATAATGGAAAATCAAGTAAAATTGCATTCCAGGCTTCTCTAATAGTTAATAAGTCTGCGGCATTAGTGTGTCTTTGAATTCCTTCAATAAAAGCTAATTCATCAATTTTTCCTACTTCATAACTTTTGTTAAGAGCGTCAAGTTCTGAATTCCATTCGCGAACACCTAAATTTTGTAATGCTTTTTCTGTGGCATTATGATCCAAATTGATGAAAACATCCCCGAAATCAAAAATAATTGTATCAATCATAATTTCTGAAAATTTTTAAAGTATCGTCCATTATGTAAGTTGTTTTTGTAGGAATTGAATTTAGAACAGGGGCTTTTATTCCAGAATTCAATACTGTATTTCCTTCAAAAACACGGGCTTCATCCCACAAGTTCAGATCTATAAAGGATTGTAAGGTTTTTAAACCGCCTTCTATGATTACAGATTGAATCTCGTTTTTATACAGACGATTTGTTAAATTTAGTAAAAAATCGGTATCAAAAACAATATTTTCATAAATAATATTTTCTTTTTTTGTTAAAATGTTACTTTCGGTAAAAAAGTAAGTCTTTGATTCATTGTTTTTTACAGCAAAATCTTCGGATATTTTATTGGATTTATCAAGTACAATTCGAATGGGATGCTGACCACTGAAATCGCGAGCATTTAATTTCGGATTGTCATCTAAAACGGTTTGTGTGCCTACAAGAATAGCTGCTTCTTCAGTGCGCCACTTATGAACTAATTGTCTGGAATAAGTATTGGTAATCCAAACAGGTTGTAATGCTTCATGTGTTATAGCTCTTTTGGATTTATCTGGTGCCAAAAAGCCATCTTTACTTGCAGCCCATTTTAAAATAATATAAGGTCTTTTTTTTTGATGAAATGTAAAAAAGCGTTTATTTAATTCGTTGCATTCTTTTTCTAAAACTCCAACCGTAACATGACAATTGTTTTCACGTAGTTTTTTAATACCATTACCAGCAACTTTAGCATACGGATCGATGGTGCCAATAACTACATTCGGAATTTTATGGGCAATGATTAAATCGCTACAAGGTGGTGTTTTTCCAAAATGACTGCAAGGTTCTAAACTAACATAGATGGTAGCTTTTGATAATACACTTTTATCTTTTACAGAATGAATAGCATGAACTTCAGCGTGAGGTTCTCCTGATTTTCTATGCCAACCTTCCCCAATAATTTTATTGTTGTAAACAATAACACTGCCTACTAATGGATTGGGATAAGTTGTTCCTAAACCATTTTTGGCCAGTTGGACGCATCGCTTCATGTAAAACTCATGTGTATTCATCTTACAAATGTAGTATTTTTAATATATATTTTAGAATGGATTTGTAGCAAATTATGTACTTTTACCACACAAATTCGTAGATATGATTCTTAGAAAAATCGAACCTAAAGATAATGCACAAATAGCTAAAGTTATTCGTACTGTTTTTGAAGAATTGGATGCACCAAAAGTGGGTACCGCTTATGCAGATCCTATTTTAGATACTTTATATGAAGTATATCAAAATGATAGGACATTATATTTAGTGGTTGAAAAAGAGGGTGTAGTTTTAGGAGGTTGTGGTATTGCACCTCTAGAAAATGGAGCGTCTCATATTTGTGAATTGCAAAAAATGTATTTTGCCCCTGAAATTAGAGGAACTGGTTTGGCAAAAGAAATTATAGAAAAATGCCTGATATTTGCCAAAGAGAATAATTTTACAGTTTGTTATTTAGAAACACTCTCTTTCATGAAAGCGGCTCAAAAATTGTATATTAATTTAGGTTTTCAAACCATTGATGCTCCTCTAGGCTGTACAGGTCATAGCAGTTGCGAAGTATGGATGACCAAAGAATTACACTAATTTAGACTTATCGAAATGCTTTTAAAAGAATATAAACTTCATTTTACAGCTACACTTCAAACAAAATTTGATGCTTTAGAGATAGAAAGTTTTTTTTTCATTATTCTAGAACATCTGCATCAAATGAAAAGGGTAGATTTAGCTTTGGAACCTCATTTTGAGTTAACAGCGATAGCACTTTTAAAATGGAACGACATTCTTTCTCAATTAGAACAAGAAAAACCAATACAATATATTTTAGGAGAAACTGAGTTTTACGGATTACACTTTTATGTAGATGAAAATACGCTAATTCCTAGACCTGAAACAGAGGAATTGGTACAATGGATTATTACGTCATTACAAAACAACTCGTCTCAAAAAATTACTATTTTAGATATAGGAACGGGTTCTGGTTGTATTCCTATTTCATTACAAAAGAACATTCCTAATGCAAAAGTAGCGGCTATAGATGTTTCAAAAGAAGCATTACAAGTGGCTGAAAGAAATGCTGTTTTAAATCAAACTGCAGTTTATTTTATACACCAAGATATTCTCCAAACTGAAGCCTTGGATGAAGTTTATGATATTATCGTGTCTAATCCACCTTATGTAAGACATCTTGAGAAAGAAGACATAAAGAAGAATGTCTTGGAATACGAACCTCATTTGGCATTATTTGTATCCAATGATGATGCGTTGCTATTTTATCGAAAAATTGCTCAATTGGCTAAACATAGCCTGTCAGTTGATGGACAATTGTTTTTTGAAATTAACCAATATCTTGGACCAGAAACGATTACCTTGTTAGAACAATTAGGGTTCCAAAATATTGAATTGAAAAAAGATTTTTATGGAAACGATAGAATGATTCGTTGTACACTATAAACTTTTATTCGTAACGTAATGCTTCTACTGGATCTAATTTGGACGCTTTAATTGCTGGATATAAACCAGAAATAATGGTTACAATTAGTGTTGTAATAAAAGCAGCAAACATGGCTAACCAAGGAATTACAAACGAAAAACCAGCAAAGACTGCAATAATAGTTCCGAGTATGATACCGAATATAATTCCTAGAAAACCTCCCATCTGACTAATAATAAAAGTTTCTGTAAAAAATTGCCAAGCAATAGTGCTTCGTTTGGCTCCAAGCGATTTACGAATACCAATTTCTCTAGTACGTTCACTTACGGAAACTAACATAATATTCATTAAGGCAATGGTTGAACCAAAAACGGTAATCGCACCAATAATTACAGCTACTAAATTAATTACAGCTAAATTTGAACCCAATGTTTGTATCAAATCGTCGCTACGTTCTATACCAAAATCGTTCTTTTGAATTGGGTTTAATTTACGAATCAAACGCATGGTTAAAGTAGCATCGTCTACCGCTTCGTCTAACAAAGCTTCGTTATTTACTTTTACATTTAAATCATAATTAATATTTGGTGCCGAAAAAATAGAGCGCGCAATTTGATTTGGTATTAAGACACGTAAATCCTGACTATTTCCAAAAGTAGATCCTTTTTCTTTTAAAACACCAATCACTTTAAATTTGGCTCCACGAATAGAAATAATTTTGTCTAACGGATTTTTGTCTTTAAATAATCCTTTTTCAAAATCAGAACCTAAAATGCAAACATAGTTGTTATTTGAAACGTCAAACGAATTGAAATTACGTCCTTTTACTACTTCTAATCCTTTATTTGGACAGAAATTTTCGTCAACACCTACAATATTAATTTCTGGATCAGTTTTATCACCTTGATGCTTTACTTCAATTCCTGTTGCTGCGGTAAAAGACAAGGAAGTTGTGGTAAATGGAAAATCAAATTTATCTTTGAATGCTTTGGCTTGTGGATAGCTAATAATAGGATTTACTTTTTGTTCCACATTATTTCGATTAATCTGAGCTGAAAAATCGTAGCGATTTATGGAAAACGTATTGGCTCCCATAGATGCAAAATTACCAAATAAATTATTTTCTAACGCTTTTGTCAAGGTAAGAATACCTACTAAAAAGGTAATTCCTATCATGATAATTAAAACAGTTAAAGCGGTACGCAATACCTGACCTCTAATGGAGTCTATTGCTATTCGGGTGTTTTCTCTAAATAATCCTATCATAACAACTATTAGACTTTAGAAAGTAAATTTTGTTACATTTTTTTAGTAATTAGTAAAAAGTTACTAGTAATTAGTTGTATAATTTTTCTGAATCAGTAATAAATTCGATATTTGCACTCAATATGTTTTTGCTTACAAAAGCATATCATAACATGGACACATTTTCAAATTGACATATTAAAAAAATGGCTCAAAAACCAAGTATACCAAAAGGAACTCGCGATTTTTCTCCTATTGAAGTCGCAAAACGCAATTATATTTTCAGTACGATAAAAACCAATTTCGAAAAATTTGGTTTTCAACCTATTGAAACCCCTTCTTTCGAAAATTCGGAAACCTTAATGGGAAAATATGGAGAAGAAGGCGATCGATTGATTTTCAAGATATTAAATTCTGGAAATTATTTTTTTAGTAAAAACAAGATTGAATTACCTAATAATATTACTGAACTTCAAATTAAATCGGCTGAAGATATTTCTACAGAAGAACTTATACAATTAAATAAATTTACAAGTAAAATCTCAGAAAAAGCTTTGCGTTACGATTTAACCGTTCCTTTCGCAAGATACGTGGTACAACACCAAAATGAAATAGAATTTCCGTTTAAAAGATATCAAATTCAACCGGTTTGGAGAGCAGATCGCCCTCAAAAAGGTCGTTTGAGAGAGTTTTATCAATGTGATGCGGATGTAGTGGGTTCTAATTCGCTTTGGCAAGAAGTAGAATTGGTACAATTATACGACTCCGTTTTTAGTCAATTAGGATTAAACGGTGTAACTATTAAAATCAATAATCGTAAAATTTTATCTGGAATTGCTGAAGTTATCGGTGCTTCCGATAAATTAATCGATTTTACAGTTGCTTTAGATAAATTAGATAAAATAGGGGAAGAGGGTGTTAAAAAAGAAATGCTTGAAAAAGGAATTTCCGAACAAGCTATTACTAAAGTGCAACCCTTATTTAGTTTTACAGGGACTATTGCTGAGAAAATCGCGAAGTTAGCGGATTTATTAGCTGCTTCAGAAGAAGGCATGAAAGGAGTGGAGGAATTATTGTTTATTTGTGATAATGTAAACGAAATTGGTTTACAAACCGCTCAATTAGATTTAGATGTTACGTTGGCACGTGGGTTAAATTATTACACAGGAGCTATTTTTGAAGTGACTGCTCCCAAAGGTGTGGCTATGGGTTCCATTGGTGGTGGTGGTCGTTATGATGATTTAACGGGTATTTTTGGTTTAAAAAACATGAGTGGTGTAGGGATTTCGTTTGGTTTAGACCGAATCGCTTTAGTAATAGAAGAATTAAACTTATTTCCTGAAACTGTAACCACTACTTCTAAAGCTTTGTTTTTAAACTTTGGATTGGAAGAAGCAAAATATGCCATGAAGGCCATTGCAAAATTAAGACAAGAAGGAATTAAAGTAGAAATGTATCCAGATGCCACAAAAATTGGAAAACAGTTTCAACATGCAGACAAACGAGGCATTCCATTTGCAATCTTAGTAGGAGAAGAAGAAATGAAAAATCAGCAATACGGAATAAAAAATTTGGCTTCAGGAGACCAACAAAAATTGTCTTTTGATGCTTTACTAAATGTATTGAAAGAGAATAAATAATCCTTATTGTGAAATAGTTTTTTTGTAAGTAATATTACATTTCATTTGTCTTAAAATGTTTACTTTTGAGGCTTCAATAAAAAAATAGATCATGTCAGATACAATAGAAAAAGTAAAATGTTTAATTATAGGTTCTGGTCCAGCAGGCTATACGGCTGCAATTTATGCGGCTAGAGCCAATATGTTTCCGGTTTTGTACCAAGGTCAGCAACCAGGAGGGCAATTAACTACTACAAATGAAGTGGAAAATTTTCCAGGTTACCCAAATGGAATCACGGGTCCTGAAATGATGATAGAGTTGCAGGAACAAGCCAAACGTTTTGGAACCGATATTAGAGACGGTTGGGCAACTAAAGTAGATTTTTCAGGAGTTATTCATAAAGTATGGATTAATGATACGATTGAAATTCATGCAGAAACGGTTATTATTTCAACAGGAGCTACAGCAAAATATTTAGGATTGCCTTCAGAACAAAAATATTTACAATTAGGTGGTGGTGTTTCTGCTTGTGCTGTTTGTGATGGGTTTTTCTACAGAAATCAAGAAGTAGTAATTGTTGGAGCAGGAGATAGCGCTTGTGAAGAGGCGCATTATTTGTCTAACATTTGTAAAAAAGTAACCATGTTAGTTAGAAGTGATCAATTTAGAGCTTCTAAAATTATGGAAGCCCGTGTAAGAAATACACCGAATATTGAAATTTTAATGCATACTGAAACTGAAGAGGTTGTAGGAGATGGGCAAGTAGTTACTGGTGTGAAAGCTAAAAACAGGACTACTGGAGAACTTATCGATATTCCAGCTACTGGTTTCTTCGTAGCCATTGGTCACAAACCTAACACCGATATTTTTGCCGACTATTTAGATTT
The DNA here is from genome assembly GCF_004303025.1 of Flavobacterium sp. J27. Lineage (GTDB taxonomy): Bacteria > Bacteroidota > Bacteroidia > Flavobacteriales > Flavobacteriaceae > Flavobacterium. The sequence goes on from NZ_PJQW01000008.1 coordinate 146,170, forward strand.
AGATGAAACGGGTTATATTAAAAACATTCCAGGTACAGCTAAAACGAATGTTGCGGGTGTTTTTGTAGGTGGTGATGCAGCAGATCATGTGTATAGGCAAGCTATTACAGCAGCGGGAACAGGTTGTATGGCTGCTTTAGATGCAGAGCGTTATTTGGCAGCAAAACATTAAAAAAATAGAGTAATAGAATAAAAAAAAGGTCATTCAAACGAATGACCTTTTTTTATTCTATTTTCCTAAAGAAATCGGAAAGAGTTATATTGAAATAGCTACAAATTTTGGATAAAGTGGAAACAGTAATATTTGTTTTACCTTGTTCTATTCTTGCTAAGTGAATCCCTGTGTCAAAATAAAAAGTTTCCAGACTGATATGGTTTATCTTTCTCAACTCTTTGATATTGAGTATTATTTTTTCTAAAAGTTCTTTGTTGTGATATTGTTTAGGCATATCACAATATCAAATTACTTATTAGCTTTTCTTTCATTATTTTTCTTTCTTATATAAAGTAGTAGAATTGGTAAACTTTCTAATTTCTATTTTAGGTTCACCATATAGTTCAACTTGTGTTTTTCCTGATGCTGATAGCGCAATTTCATTTACAGCATTAACTTCACATTTGGCATAGTTTTCTACAGTTAAATCCATAGTGCCTACACTAAATTTATTAGCTACTAAATAAGCTCCATTGTCTAATCTTATTTTGGCATTTGCTGCATCTCCTTCTATTTTTGCTTCTGCTTTTTCATATAAGTCTACCTTCACTTCTGGAGAAGCTACTAAAGCTTTTAGTTCTGCACTTTTACTTAATTGTAATACTGTATTTTGAGCTTTTACATTTAGTTCAGCTTCCGATTTGTCATTTAGAATAAGCGTGAAAGCATTGGAATTTACATTTAAAAAAGATTTAGAATTATCAAAATTTTGAATGGTAATACTGTCTAATTGTAAGGCATTTAAGGCATGTAATTTTGCTTCATTTTTAACTGTGATTAGTTTTAAATCGGCAGCATAATTAATGCGTAAATCAAATTTTTTGGCACTACTAACCGTTTTCAAAGTGCTTATACGAAGTGTATTGCCTGTTACGACAAAGTTTACCACATCATGTAAATTGTCATCTGCTTCTACTTCGATGGATGGTGTGTCTGCTTTTACTAAATAAATTTCTACATTATCTTCAACTTCAATGTTTTCAAAATTTTCAACTTCTTTTATCGTGTGCGTAATAATTTTCGAACCTTTAATCTTATCTTTTTTTTGTGAAAAACTAGTTACAGATGCGAAAAATACTAAAAGTAAAAAAGCTATTTTCTTCATTTTTTTAAATTATAATTGGATGTGTGTAATACCTCAATAATCATTCCAAATCATTTTTATTTTAAGGAACAACTACAGGCAAATATAAAAAAAAACATCAGCTGTTAACCGATGTTTTTAGTTATTATTTTGAATAAATACTTCCTCCCGAACTTTCCTCTTTTACTAAAGAATTTGGTTTGGATACATATTTAATGCTACTCCCACTAGAAGCTTCTGCTTTTAATTCGTTAGTAACATTAACTTGGGTAGTACTTCCGCTTGAAGAATTAGATTGTCCGTTTTGGGCAGTTAATTTTTCCAAATTTATAGAACTTCCACTTGAAGATTCTGTGCTCAATGATTTTGCACTTCCTTTAGCAGTAATAGAACTTCCGCTACTGCTTTCGCATTGTAAGGTGTTGGTAACCAGATCTAAATCAATTAAACTTCCACTGCTAGATTCTAGTTCTAAATTTTCAAGATGCAATTCATTTCCTCCTGTTACATTAGCCCCACTTGAAGAAGAAACTTTATTTAATGTTGGTGTTGAAACATATACTTTTTTAGCATTACTATCAAAAATGTTCACATCAGAATAAATAACTAGTGTACCTTCTTTAATTTCTGTAAAAATATGATCTTGTAAATTTTCATCAGCTTCCACTTTAATACTTGGAGTATCATTTTGATTGATTATAACATCAAGTCCGTTTTTAGCTGAAATGGCATTAAAGGATTCGGTAACACTTCTATTTAGTTCTACAATTTTTCCGTTACCTGTAACGGTTTCTCTATTCCAGTTTGAGTTTACACAAGATTGTAATAACAAGATGGCTATGATGGTCACAATCATTTTTGTTATTTGAAAAATTAATTTAGTCATGACATGTTGTTTATTAGTTATTGTTTTTATTTATTAGTTTCAAAATGAACTTCGTCATTTGATACGTTTATTTTTACTTCTTTATCATTGATTCGGATAGACATTTTTTCTATTGAGTCGTCGTCGTGATTGTCATCATCAGTATCGTCGTCATCATTTTCTTCTTTAGGACAATTAGTACAAATCACTTTATGATCTTCCATTTTATAGATATAATCATCAGAACTATAATGTAAATTGAAAAAATCATTGTCAGTCCAGTCATAGTCCTGAATACTTTCATCTGCTTTTACATGTATACCATTTGGTAAATAGATATAGATATTTACTTCCTGATTTCTAAACTTGTTTCCAAATGCAGTAGTAAAATAATTGTCTAAATTAATTCTATTACCTTGAATATCAAAATTATATCTAATTTTTTCAGATCGACTAGTCGCTTCTTTGTGTGATTTTCCAGTTGCAGAGCGTTCTACTTGGATAAATGGTTGATTTTCCTCTGTTTTTAAGAAATGTAAACGAACCTTTGTTGAGTAAATGATTTCTTTGTTATTTTCATCGTGAGTATACTTGTTGTTTGCTCTTTGATGTATACTTTTTGCGTAATAATTATTATACTGCATTCTTACAAAAATGGTATCGTTTGGCTGTACAAATAGTTGTTCTTTTTTTACAGTTTTACCTTCAAAACCTACTGCAGTAGCTTGTTGAACACCTAAATAGGTTACCCCAATGATTGCTACAATCCAAATAGCTAATAATGAATATTTAAAATTGGTACCAATAGATTTCATATTGCTAACTAATAATTTTAATCCTAAAACCAAAATGAAAAACAATGGAATACCTACACTAAATAGGAGTAATAAGCCTTGAATCCACATAGGAACATCAAAATCTAAAGGCGTATGCAAATTATTTAAAACATATGAATTAGGTAATGATGATGAAAAAATCATAAATAAAGAACCTATTAATACACCTAATAAAGCCATAGCGGAGAAGAAAATAATGAAAATTCCTACTACCTTCGAGATGATTTTAAAAAAGCTTAGGAATAAATCACTAAGTGTAGAACCAATTTGGCTTGCTCCGGATCTTGCTGAATTAGCAATTTTCTGATGATCAATGTTGTTTATCTTATCACTAATTTCATGAATTCCTTCCTTTACTTTTTTTTCAATATTGGAAATGTTTATAGGTTCACCCGTCATTTCTAATTTTTGAGAAGTAGTAATGGCTTCAGGAACAATAATCCATAATAATAGATAAATTAAAATAGGACTACCTACACCAGCAACAACAATTAATACAATTCCTAAACGAATCCAAAGTGGATCAATATTGAAATAATGACCAAATCCTGCAGCAACACCACCTAAAATAGCGTTCTCTTTGTCTCGATATAAGCGTTTTGATTTTCCTTTTATTGTACTAGAACTAGAAGATTGGCTAGAATAAGAAGTTTCCTCATCGATTTTATAATCTTCAGGTTGCCCCATTATAGCAATAATTTCATCTAATTCTGTTAAACCGATAACTTGTTTTTCACTTTTAATTCTTTCTTGAAACAATTCGGCTATTCTACTCTCAATATCTTTTATGATTTCATCTCTTCCCTCTGGAGAAAGAGAGCGTTTCACAGCATCAAAATAACGAGTTAATTTTTGATACGCATCTTCATCTATATGAAAAAAGAAACCTCCTAAATTTATACTTATTGTTTTGTTCATGACTATTATTTTTGGCTAGTTTGTGTTATTATATTCACGGCATCAGACAGTTCTGTCCAAGTGTTGTTTAATTCATTTAAAAATTCCTGACCTAACTCAGTTAATCCATAATATTTTCTTGGTGGTCCTGAAGTAGATTCTTCCCAGCGATAGCTTAATAAACCATCGTTTTTCAATCTAGTTAATAAAGGATATACAGTACCTTCCACAACTAGTAATTTCGCATTTTTTAGAGTCTCTAGAATTTCAGAAGTGTAGGCATCATTCTTTTTTAATACTGAAAGGATGCAGAACTCTAAAACACCTTTTCTCATTTGAGCTTTTGTGTTTTCAATATTCATAATTCTTTTGTTTTTTAATTAAACTGTTCATTTTTTGATTTTTTCGAATTTTTAAAATTCAATTGATTGATTGATTGATTGATGTGATGATTGAAACTATTTTATAAAATTTATGGTTAAGGGGTATTTGTAATATTCCCCATTCGCACTTTTAAAAGAAGCATAGATAATTAAGAAAAATTCACTTAATTTTAAACATACTGTTAGTATTAATGCTACTAATCCAAGTATAACCATTCCTGTTATATTCTGTGTGGTAATAACTTCTCTAAAAGTAACATGATGCTCATTAATGTCTAGCTTTTCTGCTATACTAATAATCCAAAAAAGACAGGTTGGTATTGCAATTGCTAATGCAATTAAAGAATACAATAACATGCTTAATTGAAAATTTAAAGCTTGTTTACCATTATGATCTACAAATGCTGATTTATCTTTTTTAGAGGACCATAATAATAAAGGGAAAATATAATTTCCAAAAGGTATAATATATTGGCTCAATGTACTAAGATGTATTAATGAACCTATACTTTTTTCGTTTGATGTTTCCATAATTATTTTTGTTTTTTGATTGATGATTGTAAAAGAACTATTTTATAGCTATTAATTTCTTATACAAAGATAAGTCTAAAAACTAGTATTATGTTACGCATAGTACTTATTTTTAACAAAAAATTAACATTTACAAAAAAAATAGTATGAACGCATAGTATTTTTTGTATTTTTACAAAAAATAAAGAATTATGCAATTTACACCTTCAAAATTAAATACTTTTATGTTTTTTAAACTACCTTCAGCTTATTGGAGTGGAGTGCGAGTTAAAAACATTAGCCAAGAAGAATGTTCTGTAACAGTAAAGCACAAATGGTTTAATCAAAATCCATTTAAATCGATGTATTTTGCAGTTCAAGCCATGGCAGCTGAATTTACAACTGGAGCTTTGGTAATGTATCAAATAAAAGAAAGTGGAGCTAATATTTCTATGTTAGTAGCAAACAATAAAGCAACTTTTACAAAGAAAGCTACAGGGAAAATTACTTTTAAATGCGTTGAAGGAAATCTTGTTAAAGAAACCATTCAAAAAGCTATTGATACGAAGGAAGGACAAACCATCTGGCTTACTTCTATAGGTCTGAATGAAAAGGGAGAGCAAGTGTCTGAAATGGCATTTGAGTGGACAATTAAGACCAGAAAGTAAACTTTATACACATGTTAACGTTAGTTAATTAAATAGGTATCCGATAAGATACTTTGTATTTTTGTATAAAAGTGTTGTGTATGAAAGTTTTAATTACAGGAGCAACGGGTCTAATAGGAAGAGAATTATCGGAACTATTATTACAAAATGGTGTAGGTATAAATTATCTTTCTACATCAAAGTCTAAATTAAGAACAGAAAAAAATTACAAGGGGTTTTATTGGAATCCAAATACTGGTGAAATAGATAAAAATGCTTTTGAAGAAGTTGAGGTTATTATTCATTTAGCTGGTGCTTCTGTATCTGAAAGATGGACTAAATCTTACAAAGAAGAAATCATTAATAGTAGAGTATTGTCTACTCGTTTATTGTTTCAAACGTTATCTAAAAATCAAAACCAAGTAAGGCATATAATTGCCGCTTCTGCTATTGGAATTTATCCAAGTAGTTATGACAAGGTTTATAATGAAGAAAATAAAGAAGTAGATGATTCTTTTTTAGGTGATGTGGTGTTGAAATGGGAAGAAGAAGTAGCACAATTTAAAAGACTTTCATTATTAGTTACCAAAGTAAGAACTGGAATTGTTTTAGCAAAGGAAGGTGGAGCACTTCAAAAAATGGTACAACCAATTAAATTTGGATTAGGAGCAGCCTTTGGAACAGGAAAACAATATCAGTCTTGGATTCATAATCATGATTTAGCTTCATTATATTATTTTATATTATTACATAAATTAGAAGGTATTTACAATGCAGTATCGCCTTATCCTGTAACCAATAATGATTTTACTGTAGCTATTGCAAAAAAAGTAAAAGCGCCTTATTTTATGCCTAACATACCTAAGTTTATCTTAAAGTTGATGCTAGGAGAAATGCATGAAATTTTACTTTCCAGTCAAAATGTGAGTGCAAGGAAAATTTTAGGAAAAGGATTTCAATTTCAGTATGCCTCTCTGGATAAAGCATTACAGAATTTATTATAATACATAAAAAAAGTCTCTATTTAATGGTAGAGACTTTTTTATGTGGTATTGTTTTAAATCGAATTATTTTTTAGTTGCTTTAACTTTAACGGTTAATTCAATTTCATCATTTACAAATTTATCTTTTAAATCATCAAATATAGATTTAGAGGCGTAATTAACACCCCATAATGTTCTATCTATCTTAAATGTATCAGAAATTAAAGATATTTCATGTTCAGCTATAGCTATAGTAGCAGGGAAACTTACTTCTTTAGTAATATCTTTCATTGTTAAAGTACCATTCACTGTATATTTATCACCATTTTCTATAACAGAATTAATTTTAAAATTACTAGTTGGAAATTTAGACGTATTAAAGAAATGGTCCTCAGATTCTTTTTCCCCTAAACCTTTCAAGTGATTCTCTAAATTACCTTTTCCTTCATCTTCTTTTAGATCAGTAACAGTTATCGAAGTCATGTCAATAACAAATGAACCATTTGTTATTTTTCCCTCAGTTAATTCAAAACTACCTTCTTTTAAAGCAATAGTTCCTGTGTGAGTTCCAGCAGGTTTAGAACCTGTCCAATCTATGATTGAAAAAGTAGTGTCTAAAACATAATTTCCAGAATACTTGTTTTCAGTTACGGTTTCCTCTGTTTTGTTTTCAGTATTTTCAGTTGAAGCTTCTTTTTTGCAACTATTTAAAGATAGAATTCCAATTAAAGCTAGACTTAAAATGCTTTTTTTCATGATAATTAACTTTTTATTTTTAATGAACGAATCAAATATAGGTATAAAAAAATAAAATAAAAAATGACTCAAAATGAAGTAACAAAATAATAAAACAATGACAATTTGGCATTTTTAATTTTTTGGCAATACATTTGCTAATTATTGAAAATAAAATTTATCTAAAAATAAAATAGAATATGAGTCAGGAAAATACTGAAAATATTGAAAAAGAAAACATTGAAAACGAAAATATTCAAGAAGGAACGGTTTCTGAAAATCAATCTGTTGAGTTAACTGTTGAAGAACAACTTCAAGAAGAATTAGCCAAAGAGAAAGATAAATTTTTACGTTTGTTTGCCGAATTTGAAAATTACAAAAAGAGAACTTCAAAAGAACGAATAGATTTATTTAAAACAGCAAATCAAGAAGTATTGCAATCAATGCTCCCTGTTTTAGATGATTTTGATAGAGCTTGGGAACAAATTTCTAAATCAGATGACGAAGCCTTAGTAAAAGGAGTGGAATTAATTCATGAAAAATTGAAATCTACTTTAGTATCTAAAGGATTAGAGCTAGTTGAAATAAAAGCAGGCGATACATTTAATGCCGATTTTGCGGAAGCAATTACACAAATCCCTGCACCTTCAGAAGATTTGAAAGGAAAAATTGTAGATGTTATAGAAAAAGGGTATAAGCTAGGAGATAAAATTATACGTTTTCCAAAGGTTGTTATAGGAAATTAATACCATTATTTGGATAGTAATTTTTTATTGAATTTTAGGGTTTATCAATTGGAATTTTGAAGATATATGAAAAAAGATTTTTACGAAATATTAGGTATCAGTAAAGGAGCTTCGGCTGAAGAGATTAAAAAAGCGTACCGAAAAAAAGCAATACAATACCATCCGGATAAAAATCCAGGTGACAAAACAGCAGAAGAGAATTTTAAATTGGCTGCAGAAGCTTATGAAATTTTAAGTGATCCTGACAAAAAAGCACGTTACGATCAATATGGACATGCTGCATTTGATGGAGCTGGAGGCTTCGGTGGTGGCCACATGAATATGGATGATATTTTTAGTCAATTTGGAGATATTTTCGGAAGTGCTTTTGGAGGTGGTTTTGGAGGTGGCTTCAGTGGAGGAGGTCAAAGAAGAGTAAAAGGTAGTAACTTGCGAATAAAAGTTAAATTGACTTTAGAAGATATTGTTAATGGAGTTGAGAAAAAAGTTAAAGTTAAAAGAAAAGTTCAAGCTAAAGGTGTAACCTATAAAACATGTTCTACTTGTAATGGAAGTGGGCAAATTATGCGTGTTACAAATACTATTTTAGGAAGAATGCAAACTGCTTCTACTTGTTCTACATGTGGCGGTTCTGGACAAATTCTAGATTCAAAGCCTGCTGGTGCAGATGCGTATGGAATGATTATGGAAGACGATACTGTATCTATCAAAATACCAGCCGGAGTAGTTGATGGGATGCAACTAAAAGTTTCTAATAAAGGAAATGAAGCACCAGGAAATAATAGCATTCCAGGAGATTTAATTGTTGCTATTGAAGAATTAGAGCATGAATTTCTAAAAAGAGAAGGAGAAAACCTTCATTATGATTTATACATTAGTTTCCCAGAAGCAGCTTTAGGAGTTTCAAAAGAGATAGAAGCTGTAGGCGGAAAAGTTAGAATAAAACTAGAAGACGGAATTCAATCGGGAAAAATTCTACGTCTAAAAGGAAAAGGTATACCAAGTTTAAATGGATATGGAAATGGAGACTTGTTAGTGCATGTTAATGTTTGGACACCAAAATCACTAAATAAAGATCAAAAAACCTTTTTTGAGAATATGTTAAGCGATGATAACTTCAAGCCATCCCCTCAAAAAACAGATAAATCTTTTTTTGAAAAAGTAAAAGATATGTTTTCATAATTAAATAAAAATATATACATTTGAAATTCACTTTCTTATAGGAAGTGAATTTTTCTTTTTCATAGCAATTTTTCCCATCCTTCGTAAAAAAGGGATGGGTTTTTTGTAACATAACCTGTTTTTATAGACTAATAATAGGAGTTAATTATAAAAAATGAAATATCTTGTTATCGCTGAAAGTTTTAAAAAATACAATCTAGTATGCAACAATTCTATTTTAGGAACAATGACTTACAAAGGCTGGCTAAATACACAAAGTCCAAGTTTTACAAGACAAAATGAAAAATCCTTTAAAGTAGAAAAGCCAAGTATTTGGAAATCTAATTTTAAAATTAGTATTGCTAATCAAGTTTTATTTGAATTTCTTTTCAAATGGAATGGAAAAATCGAAATAAAAGTATATCGTGATAATGTTGTTGAAACCATAATTTTAAAGCTCACTCATTTTTGGAAATCCAAGTATGGTTTATTAGATGAATCTGGGAAAGAGATAGTTACTATTTCATCAAAATATAATTGGAAAACATGGAAAACAAATTATACACTCACAGAAAATGTATCGTTTCATCACGATTATAAAGAAATAGTATACCTTTCTGCAATACACTGTATCATTATTTTAAAAAATAGAGCAGCTGCGGCTGCAGCATAACACAAAACTAATTATGAGTAATATCCTTGAAGTTACTAATGTCGTAAAACAATATGGCAATTATACAGCTTTAAATAATGTGTCATTAGCCGTTCCTTCTGGAAGTATTTATGGATTATTAGGTCCAAACGGTGCCGGTAAAACAACCCTTATTCGAATTATCAATCAAATTACCATGCCCGATGCAGGTCGCGTACTTTTAGATGGCGAAATATTGCAACCGAAGCACATTCAATACATAGGTTATTTGCCTGAAGAACGTGGACTTTATAAAACTATGAAAGTAGGAGAACAATGCTTATACCTAGCTCAATTGAAAGGATTATCGCATCAAGAAGCAAAAAAACAATTAAAATTTTGGTTTGAAAAATTTGGCATAGAAGATTGGTGGAATAAAAAAATCCAAGAATTGTCTAAAGGAATGGCTCAAAAAATCCAATTTGTAGTAACCGTTTTGCACCAACCTAAATTATTAATTTTAGACGAACCCTTTTCTGGTTTCGACCCTGTAAATGCTAATTTAATTAAAGACGAAATTATAGAATTAAATAAAAAAGGAACTTCCATTATTTTTTCAACACACCGAATGGAAAGTGTAGAAGAAATGTGTAACCATATTGCTTTAATTCATAAATCTAATAAATTAATTGAAGGGAAATTAAATGATGTAAAGCAACAATATAGAAGCAACACATTTCAAATAGGTATTTTAACGAATAATATTGAAGGCTTAATGTATCAATTAACACAAAAATTTGAAGTCGCTCAAACTCATTTTAAATCTCTAAATGACGATATAAAATTAGAAATTAAAATTGGAAATCATTCATCAAATGAATTGTTGTCTGTATTAACAAGTTTTGGACAAGTGACTCACTTCGTTGAAAAAATTCCAAGTGTTAACGATATTTTTATTCAAACCGTTTCGCAATAATTAGCTAACTAAAGTTACCAAATACTATTAAAAAAATGAACAAATTATTCTTAATTATAAAAAGAGAATTCATTGCAAAAGTTAGAAATAAATCTTTCATTGTAATGACTTTTTTAAGTCCCTTGTTATTTGGAGGGATTGCTTCTTTAGTAGCGTATTTATCCACGATGAATAAAGACAAAGCAACTGAAATAGCCATTCATGATGAAAGTGGTTTTATAAAATCAAACTTTAAAAATAATAAAAACTTTCATTATTCTGATATTTCAGACATGCCTTTTGAAATCGCAAAAGATTCAGCTTCTATTAATTATGAAGGCTTAATTTATGTACCTAAGGTAGATTCTTTACAACTGATAAAAGATAAAGTTGAATACATTTCTGAAAGCAGTGCAAGTATCAATTTTATTCAAAATATAGAAAAAGTAGTCGACTCTGTTTTAACAGCGGATCAATTGAGAATTCTAGGTTTTGATCAAGAAAAAATTGACAATGCTAAGGTAAATTCTACTTTAAAATTATCTAAGTTTTCAGGAGAAGAAAGTTTGAAAGGATTAAATGAAATTAAAATTGCCATTGGGGGTTTAATGGGGTATTTAATAATGATGTTTATTATTATTTACGGGAATTTTGTCATGCGAAGCGTTATTGAAGAAAAGACCAATCGTATTATTGAAATTATCATTTCATCAGTGAAACCTTTTCAATTGATGATGGGAAAAATTATTGGAAATTCCTTAGCAGGAATTTTACAATTTTTAATTTGGATAGTAGTTGGCTTATTGTTAGCTTTTGTAGCACAAACTATTTTTGGATTACAACTAGGGTCTAGCCCAACGCTTTCTCCAGAAATGATGCAAGCAGCTGAACAATCTGCCGGAATGATGAAATTTCAGTCTTATCTTACTGAATTAGCTAATTTACCCATAGCTTTAATGATTTGTAGTTTTATTCTTTATTTTATCGGAGGCTATTTCTTATACAGTTCATTATATGCTGCAATTGGTGCTGCAGTAGATTCTGAAACCGATTCTCAACAATTTTTATTGCCAATTATTCTACCTTTAATTTTAGGAGTTTATATAGGCTTTTTTACAGTGGTAAACGATCCACACGGAACAGTTGCGACCTTATTTTCTTTTATTCCATTTACATCACCTATAGTTATGTTAATGCGACTTCCTTTTGGTGTGCCTTGGTGGCAATTAGTGTTATCACTCTTCCTACTTTTTGGTACTTTTGCATTTGTAGTATGGTTTGCAGCCAAAATTTACAGAGTAGGTATTTTAATGTATGGAAAAAAACCTACTTGGAAAGAGTTGTTCAAATGGATTAAATATTAAGATATAAGAATTAAAAGTGGTTGCTAAATCTATTTCTGACTATGGAATCAGTATTAGACGAAAATAATATTTTTGAAACCTTAAAAAAAATCATCAATTTTAAATTAATTGATACAGATTCTATTGATATTACAGTAGGAACAGTAGCTTTATTGTTAGTTGTTTTGATTTTAACTAGTTTTTTGTTAAAGGTTGTTAGAATTGTAGTTACCAGAAAATTACCTTTAGAAGATAAAAATAGATTCATTAGTTTTTTTCAATTCATTCGATATATTGTTTTTATTTTCGCTATTATTTTTGCTTTAGATGTTTCTGGGGTAAACATGAGTGTGCTTTTAACCGCTTCAGCAGCCTTATTAGTAGGTTTAGGTTTTGCTTTGCAACAATTATTTCAAGATATTATTTCTGGAGTATTGATAATTTTAGATCAATCGTTACATGTAGGCGATATTGTTGAAGTAGACGATAAAGTGGGTAAGGTGTTGGAAATCAAGCTAAGAACTACTAGAGTAGTCACAAGAAACGATAGGGTAATGGTAATTCCTAATCATAAATTTATGATGGATACACTGTTTAATTGGACACAAAATAGTTTTACCAATAGAGAACAAGTTAACGTTGGTGTAGCCTATGGAAGCAATGTGGAGTTAGTACGCGAATTGCTTTTACAATGTGCCAGAAATGCAGAAAACGTTCTGAATGACCCTGAACCACTTGTTTTGTTTGAAGATTTTGCGGATTCATCTTTAAATTTTTCGCTCTATTTTTATGTTTCTGATGGTATGCAAAGCCCTAAAATAAAAAGCGATTTGCGATTTAGAATTGATGCTATTTTTAGACAAAATAATATTTCAATACCTTTTCCACAAAGAGACATACATATAATAAAACAATAACTAGATTTGCATTCCTAGAAATGTATGTATTTTTCATTAACTTTGATGCCAACACAAGTAAATAAGTTACAAATTACAAGAACAATATGCCAAAAATATTAGTTATTGAAGACGAAGCTGCTATCAGAAGAGTATTGGTGAAAATCCTTTCCGAAGAGAATGATAGTTATCAGGTTGAGGAAGCTGAAGATGGAGTACAAGGAACTGAAAAAATAAAAAATGACGATTATGATTTAGTGCTTTGCGATATTAAAATGCCAAAAATGGATGGTGTAGAAGTATTGGAAGCAGTAAAAAAAATAAAACCTGAAATTCCGATGGTCATGATTTCGGGTCATGGAGATTTAGAAACTGCTGTAAATACCATGCGATTAGGAGCTTTCGATTATATTTCTAAACCACCTGATTTAAATAGATTGTTAAACACAGTTCGAAATGCTTTAGACAAAAAGAAATTAGTCGTTGAGAATAAAATTCTAAAGAAAAAAGTTAGTAAGAACTACGAAATGATTGGACAAAGTGAGGCTATAAACCACATTCGTACCATGATTGATAAAGTGGCACCTACTGATGCTCGTGTTTTAATTACAGGTCCAAATGGAACGGGAAAAGAGTTAGTAGCGCATCAACTTCATGAAAAGAGTGAACGCTCTAATCAACCTATAATAGAAGTTAATTGTGCTGCAATACCTGCAGAATTGATTGAAAGTGAATTGTTTGGTCACGTTAAAGGTGCTTTTACATCAGCAGTAAAAGATAGAGCGGGTAAATTTGAAGCAGCTAATGGAGGAACTATCTTTTTAGATGAAATAGGAGATATGAGTTTGCCAGCTCAAGCTAAAGTTTTAAGAGCTTTACAAGAGAATTTAATTCAAAGAGTAGGTGCAGATAAAGATATTAAAGTTGATGTACGCGTTGTGGCAGCAACTAATAAAGATCTGAAAAAAGAAATTGAAGAAGGACGTTTTAGAGAAGATTTATACCATCGTTTGGCAGTTATTTTAATTAAAGTACCAGCATTAAATGATAGAAGAGATGATATTCCAGAATTATTGGAGCATTTTGCTAATAAAATTGCGCAAGAACAAGGAAATAGTGTAAAGAAATTTTCAAAAACAGCGGTAAAATTATTGCAAGAATATGATTGGACTGGAAACATTAGAGAATTAAGAAATGTAGTGGAGCGATTAATCATTTTGGGTGGGAGCGAAATTTCGGAACAAGATGTCAAACTATTTGCTAGTAAATAATTTTGGTTAAAAGCAACAACTTTTTACCCAAATAAAAGAATCAATGAATTTAAAAAAAATAAATGCAAACCTTCAAAAAGCCTTAGTAGAAAATGGATTTGAAGAAGCTACCGAACTACAACAAGAAACTTTTTCATTTATAAAAAGCGGAACTGATGTTGTGATACAAGGTGAAAAGAATTCAGGAAAAACTACAGCTTTAATTTTAAATATAATTCAAAAACTAAAAGAACCTTTTGAAGAATCACCAAGGGCTTTGATTATGGTGGAAGACAAACCGCAAGTGTTAGCATTATACGAATTGTTTCAACAGCTTAATAAATATAATAAGCTACGCTTATATTTTACACACGATAAGACCGATTTTGACGATGATAAAAATCAAATTTCATTGGGGATTGATGTATTAATTGGGACACCCAATCGTTTAAATGAAATGTTCTCTGGTGCTGGATTTAATGTAAATAAATTACAAGTTATTGCTTTTGATGATGTAGATGTATTGCTTAGAAATCGTTATGAAAATAAAATTTTACGTTTGCTTGGAAGTATTGAAAAAGGACAACGTTTGTATTTTTGTTCTCAAATTACGGAAAGAGTAGAAGCCGTTGCTTTAAACGATGAAGAACGTGAACCTATTTTCTTGGAGATGGAATAACGTTCTTTTATTAATAAGATAGATGTATATCATGATAACTAATAAAAAAAGCCAAGCAATTAGCAATTGCTTGGCTTTTTTTATTAAATATTTTTATTATTCAAATTGAACAGAACCAGTAATAGCTACTTCACTCCAAGTTTTGCTCACACCATCAGCACCTTTATGTAAATCATAACAGGCTTTGTTGATGGCTTCAATAGCAGCTTGACCACCAAAATCATCTAAGTTGATCGTTGAATTAATAGCAAATTTATTATTTTCAAAAGTATAAGGAACTTCCATTTGCTTAGTCACATCATTTAATGTTAAAGTCAGTAAGCATTTTCCATCTCTAAAATTAAATGCACCACCAATTATCTCTGTATTTTTCAAAGCTGCAAAGAAAATCGTTTTTAATTTGCTATCTCGGTCTTCATTATTAGTAAATAAACTACTTACAGGAATAGAAAATAAAGCACCTTCTAAAACAGTTTCAGGAGTAGTTCCATTTTGAGTGCCTTTTAATTCAATTTGTTTAAAACTTCCGCCTACTGCTACTTTATCTGTAGTTTTGTATGCAGTCCAACTCACTTTTGTAGAATCTGAAATGATTTTTAAACCACTTACTTCTTCCGTTTTTACTTCTTCTGTAGGAGTTTCTTCTTGTTTTTCTTCTTTTTTACAACTTGTAAATGCCAAAGCTAAAGAAAGAGTAAGGATAGCTATTTTTTTATTCATCATGGTAAAATTGTTTTTGTAAATCTTCGTTTTCATAAGATTGATTTTGTTAAAATTCTATATCAAAGATAGGAAGAAAATTATCCTACCGCAAGCTACTCTTGTTAAACCTACATTAAAAATGTTACTTATTTAAAGAGCTCTTGTCTATAGGTTAGAATAGTAATGAAAATGCCTAAAATACCTACCGTAGCAAAGGAATATTGTAGCGAAGTAGCTTCAGCAATATACCCTATTAACGGTGGACCAATTAAGAAACCGAGGAAACTAATGCTAGAAATAATGGTTAAAGCTGTTTCTGTAGCTACCGATTTAATTTTTCCAGTTTCATTAAAAACGATGGGAACTACATTGGATACACCAAAACCTACTAGCATAAAGGCTATGGTACAAGGTATTAAATAGGGGAATAAAACCGCAAGATATAAACCTGTTGTAATAACTATTCCACTGGAAAGAATAACTTTTCTCGGACCGTATTTACTTACTAAAACATCACTTAAAAAGCGACCTGTTGCCATTGTAATCATAAAACTGGTATAGCCTAATGTAACCAAAGCGCCTGGAGCATTGACAATATCTTTGAAATAGACACCACTCCAATCAAACATAATACCTTCACTTGCCATACAACAGAAACTAATTACTCCTAGCCAAACCAATATCTTTTGTGGAAATTGAATAAATCGCTTTTTCTCGGTAACTTTCGTTTTCTTTATTTTGGTTTTTACCAAATAGTTCGCATTTAGTAAAACCAATATTATAACAAAAACAAAGGCCAAAATGAAATGTATAAAAGGGGAAATATTAAAATAAATAATACCTAAAGAAACCAATGCACCACAAAAACCAGCCAAACTCCAAGAACCATGAAAAAAGCCCATCACAGGTTTCTCAAATAGTTGCTGGGTAACCACTCCTTGTGTATTACTTGCAATATTACATATATTACCAGAAACACCAAATAAGAATAAACCAATAGCAAGTTGCCAACTCGTATGTGCTAATCCCAAAAAGATTAAGAAAAAAGCATATAAAAGCGTTCCGTAAATGGTAACGGCATTACTCCCAAATTTGCTCACAATTTTACCAGAAAAAGGCATCGCTACTAATTGTCCAATAGGAAGAAAGAAAAGAATAGTTCCTAGTTCAGCTTCATTGAGTTGTAAGGTGTTTTTTAAATCAGGAATTCTACTCGCCCAAGTCGCAAAACAAAAGCCTTTACCAAAGAAAAATAATGCCATGGCTATGCGAATACGAAACAAATAATCTTTTTTTGCCTTAGTATAGGATTTTTTAATTTTTACTTTTGGTAAAATTTTTGATAGAAAACTATAATCGATTAATGGCATACCTTATATTTTTGCGATACAAAATTAAACTATTTTGTGTTCTAAGGTTTTTACCAAAGCATTTTTATGTTTGAAATTGAATAATAGATAAAAAATTAAGAATCAAATTAAGAAGTTGTTTTTTATCCTGTTTTTTTATTTTTCTAAATTGGCTTATTCGTTTTATACCCTATATTTGCACCTTCAAAAAAAGAAGTTAATTGCCTACTAATGTATCACTTTTAACTTTTTAACTTTTAACTTTATCATAATGATTACAGTAAATGACATAGCCGTAGAATTTGGAGGAACCACACTTTTTAGTGAAGTAACTTTTGCCATTAATGAAACAGATAAAATAGCTTTAATGGGTAAAAATGGAGCCGGTAAATCCACTTTGTTAAAAATTGTTGCAGGTGAAAATAAACCCACTAGAGGAGCTATTTCTGCTCCCAAAGAAACGGTTATTGCATATTTGCCACAGCATTTATTAACAGATGATCAATGTACGGTTAGAGAAGAAACGTCCAAAGCTTTTGCTGAAATTTTTAAAATGAAGGCAGAAATCGATGACATCAATGAGCAGTTAACCATTCGTACGGATTACGAAAGTGATGCGTATATGAAGTTAATTGAAAAGGTTTCGGAACTTTCTGAGAAATTTTATGCTATTGAAGAAGTGAATTATGAAGCTGAGGTTGAAAAAGTTTTAAAAGGGTTAGGTTTTGCTAGAGAAGATTTTGACAGACCTACGAGTGAATTTTCTGGAGGTTGGAGAATGCGCATTGAATTAGCGAAAATACTGTTAAGAAAACCCGATTTAATTTTATTGGATGAGCCTACAAACCATTTAGACATGGATAGTATTCAATGGTTGGAAGATTTTTTGGTAAACCAAGCCAAAGCTGTAATGGTAATTTCACACGATAGAGCTTTTGTAGATAATATTACGAATCGTACTATTGAAGTTACTATGGGGCGTATTTACGATTATAAAGCTAAATATTCGCATTATTTAGAGTTACGAAAAGATCGACGAGCGCACCAACAAAAAGCGTATGAAGAACAACAAAAATTTATTGCTGAAAATCAGGCTTTTATTGAGCGTTTTAGAGGTACTTTTTCTAAAACTGAGCAAGTACAATCGCGGGTGCGTATGTTAGAAAAACTGGTTTTAGTAGAAGTAGACGAAGTGGATAATTCGGCTTTAAAATTGAAGTTTCCACCTTCTGTACGCTCGGGTCAATATCCTGTAGTAGTGAAAGATTTGCATAAAAGTTATGGCGATAAAGTCATTTTTAAAGATGCCAATATAGTTATCGAAAGAGGAGAAAAAGTAGCTTTTGTAGGTAAAAATGGAGAAGGAAAATCGACCATGATTAAGGCTATTATGAAAGAAATTGGGATTGATAGTGGTAGCGTGGAAATTGGTCATAATGCTCAAATTGGTTATTTTGCTCAAAATCAGGCGGCTTTATTAGATGGAGAAGCTACTATTTTTGAAACTATTGATCGCATTGCAGTGGGCGACATTCGTACCCAAATTAAAAATATTTTAGGTGCTTTTATGTTCCAAGGTGATGATATTCAAAAGAAAGTAAAAGTGCTTTCTGGTGGTGAAAAAACACGTTTGGCTATGATTAAATTGTTGTTAGAACCGGTAAACTTATTAATCTTGGATGAGCCTTCAAACCATTTGGATATGAAAACCAAAGATATTATCAAAGATGCGTTACGTGATTTTGATGGAACTTTAATTTTAGTGTCGCACGATCGTGATTTCTTAGATGGTTTAGCGACTAAAGTATTTGAGTTTGGAAACAAAAGAGTTAAAGAACATTTTGAAGACTTGAAAGGTTTCTTAGAAATTAAGAAAATGGATTCTTTAAAGGAAATTGAGAAGTAGTTTAGTTGTTTGTAATTAGGAATTAGGTTTTAGGAACTAAAAAAATTAAGGAATAAATGTTTAGTTATTTACTTATTTCTTTTTTATATTAAATCATATTTCAATATCCCAGTGTTCCAAAAGTTTAACAAAATCTTGTAGCATTTTTACATTTATGTTTTCAGTAGGACACTTTTGAAGAGTATATTTTGGAGCATAAAACCAATAAGAAGCGTATTTTTTATTTTGGATAAAATAGATAGAATAGGCATTGGCATCAATGACACATGGAGGATAAACTCTATTTGATTTTATATGAAAGTCATTTTGATGGTAGTTTAAAAAAGAATCAATTTCTAAAGTGTTTAAATTGTTGTAGTTACAGTTTTTATTTGTGAAAGTGTTTTTCTCAATTTCTTCTAAATGATATTTTTCTTTATTTTTTTTGAGATATGATTTTGGTATTTTTTCTTTGAAGACTTTTATTAAACGATTATTTGAATATACAAAATGTTGTAATTCATTATAAGCCAACCAACCATAGGAAATTCCAATAATAATAGATATTTCATCTTTTTGTAATGCGTAGGGTAGTTTTAAAATACTATCGTTCCAGTCATCATGTAATGCGTGCGTTTTTTTATTGATTTTTAATGTATCTATTGCTGGAATTGAATAATCTTCTTTTTCTTTTTTGATATTGAATTGATGTCCTTTATGTTCACATGAATGAAAAATTGAAATGAAAACAAAATACAGGAAAATTCTCATAAATATAGTTTTTTAAAAAGGCTCAATAATTATACCACTGTTTATTTTTTCACTAGTTTTATTTTATGAAATCTAAAACTAGTGAAAGTTATTTTTGGAAATAGACAATGTTTGAACTATAAATAACTTTAATTAAAAAAACATCAAGAATTCTTGATGTTTTTTTAATTAATTTGGAAAAATATTTTTTGTTTTCTTATCTTATTCTTGCGCTTGTATCTTCTTTTCTATTTCTTTAAAATACGCAATAAGCGTTGTCTGTTCTGCTTCTGTTAAAACAGCGTCTTTATGAATCAGGGTATAACTCGAAAGTGGCATTTCTCCTTTTTCAATAAGTTCATACGATTCTTCAAGTTTATGTGCTTGTTTTTTTGGAGAATAAGTTTCAAATTCAGAAAAATTTAAATGTCTTTTCCCATCTTCAATATGATTTTTTAAAAACCAACCCACTGGTTGAATATTGGAATACCAAGGATATTTACTTTCATTTGAGTGACAGTCATAACAAGAAGCCTTAATTTTAGAAGCTATTTCGTCAGTAGGTTTGTACATCGTTATAAAATCTTGATTTTGATCTACAGGCGGATTGTTTTTATCGATTTGAAAGAACTGAATCACAATAAATGCTACAAGCAATAATAAAAGTATTTTTTTCATTTTGTAAAATTTAGTTTAAAAATACAAATTTTTAAGTTTCGTAGCTATTTTTTTACTTTTTTCCATTCTAAAAAACCCATAGCTGAATTTTTTATTTCTTTTTCCCACTGTTTCCCAAAGCTTGCTGTAAGATTTTCAAAAACCTGTGCATTTGCTTTTTCATATTTGTCAAAATCTAGAGGCGCAACACATCCAAAATCATAATATTGAATATTGTATTTTTTAGAAAAGGCTATGTCTTCTTTGGTAATCGAAGAAACAATACCACCTAAAATATAAATGGTTTTTGTTTCCCGTTCTGCGTTTTTTTCTTGTGCAAAAGTTTGCCAACAACAGAAAAGAAGAAAGACTATAATTTTACAATTCATTTTTCTTTATTTTTTGAGAAACATCCGTTCCGCCCCATTCAACAAGGGTAAATCCTTTGCGTTTTGTTTTAGGTAGCTGTTGTTCTGAGACAGATTGAAATTGGTTTATACCAAAAAATTCCATATACACTCTAATGCTGGTTTCTGGTTTTGGATGCACTGTATTTACTGCAATTTCATTACACGCCTCATTTACTAAAAAATGAAT
This sequence comes from Flavobacterium sp. J27, assembly GCF_004303025.1. GTDB lineage: Bacteria > Bacteroidota > Bacteroidia > Flavobacteriales > Flavobacteriaceae > Flavobacterium. Next base: position 166,925 of record NZ_PJQW01000008.1, read on the forward strand.
AAAATTAAATTTATTTTGTTCCAATATAGGTAACCAAAATTGAATAAAATCGTTGGTTTCCTGATGGTTTAAACCGATATGCTCCAGTTTTTCAATTAAAAAAGAAGTCAAGTTCTCTTTTGCAACAACAAATCCATTATTGTATTGATAATGTGTTTTTGGTAATTCTATTTCTCCATCCCAAAACAAAGAGGTATACGTTCTTTGGGTTTTGGTATCATACAATTTTCCGTCTGGAAAAGCTATTACGTTCCAGTTTTCGTCATATTTAGGAAAAGTAGTTTTTAGTTTGCCATTAAAATGAAATTGTAAGGTTACTTCAGTCTTTTGAGTAGGATAAAGATAAAGGATTGGTTTTTTTAATAAAATAACTTCATTTTTTTGTTTTGCTTTCAATGAAACCGTTATGTCTTTTTGTTTTCCTACAAGAACCTCTTGTGAAATACAAGACTCACTTTCAAATAATAAAACATCTTTTTTGCGAACTTTTATTTTAAACTTTCCATTAGAATCAGAAAAAACGTTCTCTTGAGTATTTAAATTAGTAACAGTTGCTTTTGAAATTGCTAGTTTTTCACAATCTAAAATGCTACCAGAGAGTATAAATTCTTTTCCTTTATTTTGTGCATATTCAGCTGTGTTTAATTTATTGAGTTTTTCCAATTCTTTATCAGAAATGTTTTTTGTGGTAATGATAATTACACCTTTTTTACCTCTAATTCCATACAGTGAAGTGGCTTTATCTCCTTTTAAAATATTAATTTCTTTTATGTTTTCTGGCTCAATTTTTTCTAATAGCGTTGAATCAACTACATGTCCATTTATGATATATAAAGGAGAAGGAATCGAATTGATTGTTCTTTGATCTCTAATTTTTACCACTGTTGGCTTGGCAATACTATCTTGTGCCCAAGATTTTCCCATTAGTAAAAGTACTAGGATAGTTATAAAATGTTTCATATTAATTTTGATTAGGTTTACCATTTTTTGTTTTAATAATTACCACACCTTCTTTTCCTTTCTTGCCATATTCTTTTTCTCCTTCTTCTTTATATAAGATTGTGGTAGCAATAATTTTTTGTTGATCCAATGGATAATAAGGACTGGTAGGATTTTTTCCAAATAAAGATTCTTCTGTATATTCTACACCATTTATAATATACAATGGATTAGACAAAATGTAAATAGAGTCAATTTCTTCACTGTTTAATGTTTTTAACGTATTTAGACTATCTACTTCTCCATTAATTACTACGAGAGGGTTTGGTTTGTTTTTCGTTTGAACAGGGTTTTGCGATGTTGTACTATTGGCAAAAAAACTGGAATATTCCATTTTCCTATTGCCTTGAGTTGCAAAAAAAGAGTTGTTTTGTTTTTTTGGTACTACCAAAACCGAATCAGCAATTGGATGGATATTTAAGGGAGTACTATTGGTAGCAATTTCTACATTCTTTTCAGGAAGAGATACATTTTCATTTTGTAAACTTATTTGTGGTAAAGCAGTCAGGGGAATTATCTCTTTTTCAAGTGCTACTAATGTATCTTTTTTAGATTTATTAATAGTATCCGTAAAAAAGGCCACAACTTCCTCTTTTTGTATCCATTCTTCGTTTTTTAAAGAGTCTGCTGTAGTAATGAATGTATTTTGTTCAATCGAATTTTTTGATTCATTTTTATTAAAATTATAGAGAATAGAAAGAACAATTATGATGGAAGCAGCAACACTTATTTTCTTCCAATTATTTTTTTCTTTTTTAAGAACATTGGTTTCTAGCTTTTCTTCAACACGACTCCATATTTTTTCCATACTAGGAAAGGAGTCTGAAGGTGTATTTTCAGCAGCTTGTTGTATTTTTTTATATAATTTATCTTCTGTTCCCATGATTATTTTGCTTTTTGATAGTAAAAAGTGTTTACCAATTCTTTTAACTTCGTTTTCGACGCATTCAATTGCGATTTTGAAGTACCTTCTGAAATACCTAATTGTGTTGCAATTTCCTTGTGCGAAAAACCTTCAATTACAAAAAGAGTAAAAATAGTTCTGCAACCTTCTGGAATATAATTTAATAAATTCAATAAATCGGCTTCTTCTAATTGAGTTACGCCTTCGGCTAAGGGTTGAGATTTGTAATTCACATCTTCTAAATAGAGATTGAAATTAAGATTCTTTTTCAGTTGTAATAAGCACTGGTTTACTACAATTTTACGTGCCCAGGCTTCAAAAGCGTAATTTTCTTTTAGTTGATCTATTTTAGTAAAAATGATGAAGAATCCATCGGCTAAAACTTCTTCTATTTCTTCCTCTTTTTTTAGGTAACGTTTACATAAATGATATAGCTTGGGAGCCATATATTCATACAGTTTTCGTTGTGCATCACGATGTTGTTTCCTACAGGCATGTATTATTTTTTCATCCATCACCATTGGTTTGTTTTCCTATATAGAGCAGAAATTGATAGTAAAGGTTGGGAACCCTTGAAATTTTTTTTAAAAATAAAAAAAGGCATACGTATTTGAATTACATATGCCTATTTATTTTTATTGTTTTCAACTTATTCTTTAAATACCATATCAATGCACATTACTGCCGATACAATCAAAGGTCTTAAATTATCTTCAGGAGCTACGGTTTCATTTATATTGATAACATAATTATCAGCACTAGTAAAAAGTTCTTTACCTATTCCTGCCCATTTTTTAGAAACAGTAGCTACTTCTTTACCATGTTGTAAAAATTTAAAGTCCCAACCTGTCCATTTTCCTTGTAAGGTACATAAATGTTTATCTTGATTATCATGTAATTCGAATTTCCCTCCAAAAGAAAAGAATTTTTGTTTGAATACACCAATTCTCTTATCATTTTCATCAAAAACTTCAACATCTGATCTAAATACAGTAACGCCTCTTTTAATGCTTAGCATTTTTTTACCTTGATCGTCACTAATCACAATATGGAAAGAAGTCATTCGTTTATAATCAGTAAAACGGAATATTTTAGTAAAGAAACCTAAATTAGGCTCTCTACAAGTCATCATCAACGTACCTGTTTCAGGATTGAAAATATCATAATTGTTTGATGCTTTGAACATGCCAACATGCTCTTTAACAAGAAATACATTCTTGGATAAAATTGGATTCATATATTTAATTTAATTGCTTTAATTGGATTTCAAATTTTTGCGGTTGCGAAAATACAATTATCTTTATAAATAAAATTTACAAAATGAAACATATTGATACGTCATCATTAAAAGTAACACAAACCATACAATTACATAAAATACCCACCTTTATAGATGTAGCCACTTCTGAAAAAAAGAAAGAAAAGGAACTTCAAAAAGTGAGGGAAAAACTTAGCAAACTGCAAGATAAGATGTATGCACACAATAAATATGGAGTCTTGATTTGTTTGCAAGGAATGGATACAGCGGGAAAAGATAGTTTGATAAGAGAAGTTTTTAAAGAGTTCAATGCGCGTGGAGTAGTGGTGCATAGTTTTAAAACACCTAATAGTACTGAATTAGAACATGATTATTTATGGAGACATTATTTGGCTTTGCCAGAAAAAGGAAAATTTTCTGTTTTTAATAGAACCCATTACGAAAACGTGTTGGTTACTCGAGTACACCCTAATTATATTTTAAATGAGAATATTCCAGGAATTGAAAAGGTTGAAGATATTACTCCTGCATTTTGGGATAACCGTTTTGAAAGTATCAATGCATTTGAAAAACATATCGCTACCAATGGTATTATTGTTTTAAAATTTTATTTGCATTTAAGTAAAGAAGAGCAAAGGCAACGTTTGTTGAGAAGATTAGAAACTGAAAAACACAATTGGAAATTTTCTCCTGGCGATTTAAAAGAACGTGAATTGTGGGATGAGTATCAAAAGTGTTATGAAGAAGCCATAAATAGAACGTCAAAAGAACATGCTCCTTGGTATATTGTTCCTGCAGATAATAAAGAAACGTGTCGATATATAGTTGCTAAAACCATTTTGGAAACACTACAGCAATATACAGATATTAAAGAACCTGAATTAGAAGATGAAGTAAAAGAAAACATTAAAATGTATCATGACAAATTAGCTTCAGAAAAATAAAAAGTTTGATAGGATTTTTTAGGAATTTGCTAAATAGGTTTGTAGAAGAATGTTTAATTTTGCAAACTTATTTTTTGTATATGCAGTTCAAAAACTACTTTCAAGAGTTTTCCTATAATTTAAAATTGGCATACCCAATAATTTTAGGAATGTTAGGACATACCATAGTTGGTATTGTTGACAACATAATGGTTGGGAAATTAGGAGCTACAGAATTAGCTGCTGTTTCCTTAGGAAATAGTTTTGTATTTATAGCTATGTCTTTAGGAATCGGTTTTTCTACAGCAATAACACCTTTGGTAGCAGAAGCAGATGGAAAAGGAGATGTAGCCAAAGGGAGAAGTGCTTTTCATCATGGTTTGTATTTATGTACTATTTTAGGAGTGGTTCTTTTTACTATTATTTATTTTTCGAAGCCTTTAATTGCTTTTATGGGGCAACCAGCGCATGTAGTAGAATTAGCCAAACCGTATTTAGATATAGTAGCTTTTTCATTAATTCCTTTAATCATGTTTCAGGCCTATAAACAGTTTGCCGATGGAATGAGTGAAACAAAATATTCTATGTGGGCTACAATTTTAGCAAATATCACGAATGTAGGGTTAAATTATTTATTAATTTACGGAGTTTGGATATTTCCAAAATTAGGCATTGTGGGAGCTGCTATCGGTACTATTGCTTCCCGATTTGTCATGTTAGGTTATATGCATTACATGATGAATTTAAAAAAGAAATTTCATCCTTATTTTAAAGGATTTTCATTAAAAGAAATAAAAAGAGAGATTAATTTAAAAATAATTCGATTAGGGACACCTTCAGCGATGCAAATGTTTTTTGAAGTAGCGTTATTTACTGGTGCTATTTGGTTGTCTGGTAGTTTAGGAACAACGAGTCAAGCAGCCAATCAGGTGGCTTTAAGTTTAGCCTCATTTACTTTTATGTTTGCTATGGGGTTGAGTGTAGCGGCTATGATACGGGTAGGAAATCAAAAAGGGTTAGAAGATTATAAGAAATTGCGATTGGTAGCGTTTTCTATTTTCTTTTTAACTATTTTATTAGAAATTGTTTTTGCGTTATTATTTGTTGTTTTTCATGATTATTTTCCTTTGTTATTTTTAAAACAAAATGATGTTTTAGGAAATCCAATTTTAGAAAATATCGAAGCAGCTGCTATTGCATCTCAATTATTATTAGTAGCCGCTATTTTTCAAATTTCTGATGGATTGCAAGTCGTAGTTTTAGGCGCTTTAAGAGGATTACAAGATGTAAAAATTCCAATGTATATTACTTTTGTGGCTTATTGGATCATTGGTTTTCCCATTTCTATATATTTAGGGAAATTTACAAGTTTAGGTGCAGCGGGGATTTGGATAGGTCTTTTAGCAGGTTTAACAGCTGCCGCTTTATTTTTATTTGTTCGTTTTAATACGGAAACTAAAAAATTAATCCATTCCAATCATAAGTAAGGTATAATTAATACTTTTGTAATCTAAAAAAAGAATCATGAATTTACCAAAATTTGTTATTGCAGACAATTCCGATTTTCCAGATGATATTTTCATCATCCATTTAGATTTTCCTCAGTTTATTATTAACTTAAAAGATGATGAGGTAGAAT
>NZ_PJQW01000008.1:172657-211811 GCF_004303025.1 Flavobacterium sp. J27
TTTAGAAGATATTGAAGATGAAGACGAGAAAGAATTAGAATCTGAAATGGAACATTTAATTACATTAGCGGGAGAGTTTTACGATAGAGAAATGGAACGATATGAAGAGTAAATCACTCTTCATATCCGTTTTTAAGAGCATATACGGCTAAACCTACTCTGGTTTTTAATTCTAGTTTTTCAAAAAGACTATCTCTATAATTTTCAATAGTACGAGGGCTACAAAACATTTTTTCAGCAATTTCTTTGTATGTCATTTCTGTAATGGTATATTTTAGAAACTCTTTTTCTCTATCTGAAATGCTGATACCATTTGTTAATTTGCCATTTGCATGTAGTGTAGATAAAACTTTACTGGTAGCCCATTCTTGAAAATATTGTCCATTTTTTACCATTTTATCTAACGCTTCTTCTAATTCTTTTGGATGTGCATTTTTGAGTAAGTAACCTTTTGCACCATTTTTAATCATTTTTATTAAGCTATATTCATCATCTTGCATGCTTAATGCCATAATTAAAATAGAAGAATGTTTGGTTTTTAACCAATTAGCTGTTTCAAATCCATCCATTATTGGCATACTAATATCTAAGAGAATTATATCAGGAAGGGGGGCAGAATGCATTTTTTTTTGTAGTTCTGCACCATTTTCGCATACATATAAAACATCGTAGTTTTCAAAATTAGAAATAATACTAGCTAAGGCATTAGCAATTAAAATATGATCATCTACAATAACTATCTTTTTTTTCATTTTGAAAAGGGAATTTGAATGATTAATTTAGTTCCGTTGTTTTCTTTACTTTCTAAGGTATATGTGCCATCAATCATTTCGGATCTTTTCTTCATATTTAGCAAACCTATTCCATTAGATTGTTGAGAAATATCAAAACCTATTCCATCGTCTTTTAAAGTAAGTTGGATGTAATTTCTCCTTTTTTCTAATGTAACAGTAATGTTTTTACATTTAGAATGTTTTATACTATTTTGAATAAATTCTTGTGTAATGCGCAATAGTATACTTTTACTTTGATAACTAGGAATATCAATACTCTCTTGGCAAGAGAAATGTACTTCACATTTTTTCAATTCACTAATCTTTTTGCATTCTTGTTTTATTAAATCAACTAACGAGTTTTGTTCTATATTATTATCGGTTAAAGATTTTGATAATTGCCTTAACTCGCCTAATGAATCATTTATGATAGTACTAATATTTTCAATGTTTTCAGTAATATTTGGTGCTTTATTTTCATAAGCTAATTGTTGGGTATACAAACTAGCAAGCGTTAATTTCTGACCAATATTATCATGAATTTCTCTACCAATATATTGCATAGTTTGTGTTTGTATTTCCAATTGGGTGGTTAGTAATTCTTGTTCGTGCTCTTTCTGTTGCAGGAATAGTTTATTTTCATGTTCTTTTTTCTTTTGCTTATATTGTTTTATAAAAACAATTATCCCTAATAAGAACAGAATAAAAAATAAATTAAAAAGTATTATAGTGACTATAATTTCGCTTTTCCCCATATAAAAGATGCTGTAAATAATAAATACATTAAACAATTTGAAAGTAAAAAATAAAGGTAATACATATTCCATATTTCTGGCTCTTTTACAATTAAATTGTACAAACCAAAAAAAGGTAAAGTGCCTACATAAAATAGCATAATGCCCATATTAATATAAAACATTTTATTCTGTTTAAACTTTAAAATGGCGTCATTTTTTATTTGTTTCTGAAATTCTAAAAATACCAAAATCATTAATAAAAAGGAACCCACTGTATAATTAAACGAATACACTACTTTTAATCGAGCAAAATACAATTCTATAGGAATAAAAGAAAGAACATATAATAGTAAAAATAACCAGAATATGCTTTTCTTTTTTAAGGATTGATAGGCGTAAAGCCAATAGAAAAAAATGAATTGCAACGGAATAACAATATATGCATGAAAAAATTGTTTTTTAATGCCTAAACTTGGAACTAATTTTACAATACAAACATCACATAAAAATATTATAAACAAGTAGAATGTAAACCATTTCCAGTAGGTTTCTTTTATTGTTTTATAATATACTAACGCTATTAACGAAGCTATTATTTCTAGCAAGAATAGAAGATTGGATAATTCTGGTTGATAATTAAGCATAAGCGTATTTTAAAATCCCATTAAACCTGCCGGATCACCTGGAGGAATAAGACTCCCATGGTTTTGAGAACCTGTAGTATTAGTGTTGTCATCTTCTGACTTTAAACTTAAGGCAGCAGTCTTGTTTGCAGGGGTATAATTATAGGCATAACCAGCTCTGTCGTAAAGACCAGTAGAAAAAGTATTTGAATCTAATGGATTAAAATCAAAAGTAGTAGTACCTTTTGTTCTAGTTGGAATCATTACTAAAGTGTGTAAATGCCCATATTCATTTCTAATTGAATTGCTAGCTAAAAATGGAACTAAATCGTCGTGATTTTTCCATTTGTCAATTGGAGGATAAGCGGCATAATAAATGCGTACACCAAGTTCCTTAGCTGTTATTTTATCAGTAAGATTTACGGATCTATCTAAAGATTCTTTTTCAATGTGATAAATAAATTTTTTTAAAGTATCTAATTTAAATGCAATAGCACGAGCATCTCCAAAATTTGTGAATTCTGAAAGTTGATTAATTGTTTTTAGTTGATTTTCTTTGTATTTGTCTACCATTTCATGAATTAATCCTACTTCTAATTCACTCATACTTTCATTACTATAATCCAAACATATTTTATTTGGTGTGCCACAAGGACAAGGATTCTTTTTAGGAGGGAATTTATATACATAAACTCCAAATGCTATTACTATTACAATTAAAAGTGTTGTTGTTATCATGTTTAATTTTTTTAAGTTATGAAATTACTTGTTTTTCTTTTTACAAAGAAACAATACTTCCTACTTTTTTTTAAAAGTGGATACACGTTTTCTGAATAGGGTGAAATAACCCTAAAAACACCTTGTTTTTCCTTTTAGATTTAACGTTTAATACTCATCAATTCTATTTTAAATGTTTATCAATTTTGTCTAAGATAAACAGGGAAACCGAAAACTGTAGTAAGAGTAGGTAAAAAATTTAAAAATAGTATTATGCCAAATTTAGTAGCAGAATTAAACAGTTTAGACTTTAGTGTCTACATTGGAGGACCATTACAAGCAGCAGTTCAAGCGCAAAATGCAGCTTCAATGGCACAAGTTAATTTTATTCAATCTGTAGGTTTTGAAGAAGATCCTTCCTCTACACCCACAAATCCTTTACCCAAAAAATTAAGATATGTAGATTTTAATTATAAAAAATCTATTCCTAATCCAGATTATGATTCGAATTCGCCAACAGGTCCATCAAATCAAAAATTTATTGATAGTGAAGTAACCATTGCAGTACCTTTCTTAACAACTTTAAGTATTCCTAGCTTAAGAATAGAAGAAGTAGTTATTGATTTCAATGCTAAATTAACTTCTACTGAAACTTCAAACGTTTCCAATGAATTTGCCGCATCAGCTGATTTAGGAATTAACTATAAGATTGTAAATTTTAAAGCATCGGCTTCCTACAAAAGAACTTCTAATTCGGGTACAAATATTGAAAAAACCTATAATATGGGAGTGCATGTTAGAGCTGTAAATGACGAAATTCCAGCAGGATTAGATAGAGTTCTAACTATGTTAGAAGATAGTATTGCGAGTGTAAACAATTAATAAGTTTAATTATAGATGGGTTACTTTTTGGAGTAACCTGTCTTTTAAAAATAAAAATATGCCAAATTTAAACGAATATTTAGGAAGTGTAATGACTAGTATAACTAATGCAAGAGTTATTTCAGATTTACAAACCACAAAAATAGCTGAACAATATGCCAACCATCAATTTTTGCAACATTTTTCTGTACCTAGAATGCGTATTGAAGATATTGAAATGACAATACCTGTTGGGATTAGTTCAACGAATGTTCTGTCTGATTTACAATTAGAACCAATACAAAAAGACCAATTAAGTACTTCTATTTATACATCAGTAATAAATATATTAAAGTTATCCATTACTAATGATGATATAAAGGCAAAATTTCAAAATGCAATTCAAAGTCAAATTAATGAATTTGTAAATAAGATTGAAGTTACTAATTATACTGATTTAGTTAGTCTATATAGTGATACCATTTCAGAGAAGTGTTACATTCTGGCAACTGAAAATAATTTGATTACCAAAACTATTAAAATTAGAGTTACTCCTGAAAATATGGCTTTATCACTTCAGAAAATTATGCATGAAGCTATTGTTGTGACAAAAAAAGAAAAAAGTATAGAAAATCTGGATGTAATTGTAGAAGCTAGCAAACTAAAAGAATTTGCTCCAGAAAGTTTAGTATATATTAAATTGAAAATCTCAGAAGAAGGAATGGAATGGAATAATTCGGAAAATAGTAAAGGAGAAGTTGTTTCAAAATTATTACCAGAATAAAAAAATAATAAAAATGAAAAAATCTATTTTAAATTTAATATATGTTTTGAGAGAAAAATTAATAGAATTTCCTATTCTAGTTAATCGTTTAGAACATAAAGAAGTTCATTTCTTAGAACATTTATTTATTTGGATGAAAACAGTAGAAGAAATATTATCTACTTACAACATAAGCGAAACTTCTGAAATAGCTGGATTAAGAAGTAAAATTATAGCTCAAAGATTTAATGAATCAAACAGTAATTCTAAAAAGAAAGTTGTTTTAAAAGCGGCTTCAGAAGTATTATATGACCTTCAGAAGACAATTTTAGAAGTAGTTAAGCCATTTGAAAAAAAAACGCAAGAATCAAGAGATTTAGTAAGACAAATGTTGTTGATAATTGGAGAAATGAAATTAATTCATTATGATTTTGATCAACCTTTTGAACAATTTGTAAATACAATTTGGGAATTAATTATTTCTAATGATCAATTAAAAGCAGGTGCTATTAAATTAAAAACAGATCTACCTTTGACAGATATTAGACTTCTAATAGCTGAAGAGATTAATTTAGAAGATTTTCAGAATGTAGACAACTAAAAACTACTTATTAAAATAATGATTTAACAAAATTTGAGCAGCAGCAAAAGGTGATATTTCATTGTTTTGAACCGCTTTTTTATTTGCTTCCAGCAAAGTAATAATTTCAGGATGATGGTAAAAACGATTTTTTAATTGCTCATTAATCGTTTCTAGCATCCAAAACTGATTTTGTTCTTGTCTTTTACGTTCAAAATAGGTATTGCTTTTGGTTATTTCAAGATAATCTGCTATCAATTGCCATACCGAATCAATATCCTCTTTAGCGATAGCACTACAGGTTGTAACTTTGGGTGTCCAACCACTTTTCTTTGCAGGAAACAGATGTAGTGCTCTATTAAATTCTGTTTTTGCTAATTTCGCTTTTGCCTTATTATCGCCATCGGCTTTGTTAATAACAATGGTGTCAGCCATTTCCATGATACCTCTTTTAATGCCTTGTAATTCATCTCCAGCACCTGCAATCTTTAGTAAGAGAAAGAAATCAACCATACTGTGAACTGCTGTTTCACTTTGACCAACACCAACGGTTTCTATAATAATGGTATCAAACCCACAAGCTTCGCATAAAATGATAGTCTCTCTAGTTTTTCTGGCTACACCACCTAAACTATCACCAGAAGCGCTTGGTCTAATGAAAGCATTTTCATCTTTTACTAATTCTTCCATTCGGGTTTTATCACCCAAAATACTTCCATGACTTATAGACGAACTAGGATCAACTGCTAAAACAGCTACTTTTTTACCTAAGGAAGTAAGATATTTCCCAAAAGCTTCAATAAAAGTAGATTTTCCCACTCCAGGAACACCTGTTATTCCTATTCTTACCGATTGATTAGCATAGGGTAAACAGCCTTGGATTACTTCATTAGCTTTCTCAGTATGTGATTCATTGGTACTTTCTATAAGTGTGATGGCTCTACTTAAAGCAATTTTATCTCCTTTAGTAATGGCTGTAATTAATTCTTTAGCCGAAGGTTGTTTTCTACGAAATTGTAAAATATTTTGAGCAACAGTAGAACTAATAGAGTCGGGTTGCTGTACTCCATTAATTTCTGATAAAGCCGATTTATTATTTTTATTTTCCAAAATCCTAGTTGTTGTTGTAAAAGTACAATTTTTTTGAAAAAAATAAGGTTTCCGATGGCGAATCGAATAAAGCTTATACCTTTGTGTTTTTTTAGGACTACATGGACAATATTTTACTATTATTTATTTGTTTATTCATAGGTATTGCTTTTCAATTTGTGAAAGCATTTCCTAAAAACATGCATGTGTCTTTAAATCAGTTTGTTATTTATATTTCTCTTCCTGCATTAGGATTATATTACATCCCTAAAATTCAAATCTCTAGCGCTTTGTTATATCCTTTAGGAATAGCTTGGTTGGGATTTATCTTATCGTTTGTGTTTTTTTATGGTTTAGGAAAATATTTTGGTTGGTCTAAAAAATTAATTGGTTTTTTAATTGTTACTGCTGGTTTAGGAAATACGTCGTTTGTTGGTTTTCCTGTGATTGAAGCATTATACGGAAATGAAGGTTTAAAAACAGCTATTATTGTGGATCAGCCAGGTTCCTTTGTAGTTATGGCTACTTTAGGCATTATTACAGCAACGTTATTTTCTAGAGAAGTATTGAGTGCCAAAACAATGGTATTAAGAATTGCTCTTTTTCCTCCATTTATTGCTTTTTCTATAGCTTTACTAATGAATTTTATACAAATCGATTTTCCTATGGTGTTGCAAAGTGTTTTTCAGCGCATTGGAAGTACGGTTACACCTATTGCGTTAGTAGCAGTAGGCTTACAATTAAAAATCGAAAGAAACAGTAAACATTGGAAATTTTTGTGGTTAGGGTTAGGCTTTAAATTGCTACTAACACCTTTGTTTTTTTACATTTTATATAAAAAAATAACACATGCTTCTGGTATAATGATTGATGTATCCATTATGGAAGCAGCCATGGCACCGATGATAACAGGTGTAATTTTAGCCTCTAGTTATGGCTTAAAACCCAAATTAGGTAGTATGATGATTGGAATTGGTATTCCTTTGTCGTTTATTACATTAGCTTTATGGTATTGGATTCTCAATACATTTTAATACATTTATACAAACTATTTATTTATGTCTTTTACTTCTGATATTCTTCTTTCGCTTCAAAATATAGTAGGTGCGTCTTATGTGTTTACAGATGAGGAAACTAGACAAAATTATGGTCATGATGAAACCGAAGATTATAATTTTCCTCCTCAAGTTGTGGTAAAACCAAAAACGCCTGAGGAAATTTCAGCTATTATGAAATTAGCTACTCAAAATAAAATACCAGTTACCCCTATAGGAGCTAAAACAGGATTAAGTGGTGGTGCATTGAGTATTTATGGTGGAATAGGCCTTTCCATGGAACGATTCAATTCGGTAATAGAAGTAGACGATAAAAACCTTCAAGTAATTGTCGAACCAGGAGTTATTACACAAGTTTTGAAAGATGCAGTAGCAGAAAAAGGCTTGTTTTATCCTGTTGATCCGAGTAGTTTAGGAAGTTGTTTTATTGGTGGTAATATCGCTGAAAATTCGGGAGGAGCAAGAGCCGTTAAATATGGAGTTACCAAAGATTATGTGTTGAATTTAGAAGTCGTTTTACCCAATGGCGAAATTATTTGGACAGGTGCCAACACGTTAAAAAATTCGACAGGCTATAATTTAACCCAATTAATGGTCGGGAGTGAAGGTACGTTAGGAATTATTACAAAAATTGTATTAAAATTAATTCCTAAAGTCACCCATAATATATTAATGTTAGTGCCTTTTTATAAAGCTGATCAAGCTTGTGAAGCAGTTTCTGCTATTTTTAGAGCTGGAATTGTTCCCAGTGCCTTAGAATTTATGGAAAGAGACGCGATTGATTGGACTATGAAATATGTTGATGGAGTCAGTGTGCCCATAAAAGAGGAAATACAAGCTCATCTTTTAATAGAAGTAGATGGCAACTATCCTGAAGTTTTGTTTCAAGAAGCCGAAAAAATAACGACCGTTTTAGAGCAATTTGAGATTGATGAAGTGTTGTTTGCTGATACAGAAGATCAAAAAAATGCCTTATGGAAATTAAGAAGAGCTGTTGGCGAAGCGGTAAAATCAAATTCAGTTTATAAAGAAGAAGACACGGTGGTGCCAAGATATGCGTTACCCGTCTTATTAAAAGGAGTGAAAGATGCTGGAAGAAAATATGGTTTTCATACGGTTTGTTATGGACATGCAGGTGATGGAAATTTACATATTAATATTGTGAAAGGGGATATGTCTGATGATAACTGGATTACAGAAGTGCCAAAAGGAATCGTTGAAATTTTTGAATTAACCGTACAATTAAACGGAACACTTTCTGGGGAACACGGCATTGGATATGTACAAAAAGACTATATGCCTTTGGCTTTTAATCCTACAGAACTGAATTTAATGAAAGGTATTAAAAAGCTTTTCGATCCTCTTACTATTATGAATCCAGGGAAAGTGCTACCAGATACATTGTAAGCTTAATAAAATGCTAATTAAAAATAAATTAAACAAATTTCCCATCAATCATTACTTGCTCTATTAAATTATTGCCAAATTCATAAGGCAACTGATAGTAAGAGGTAAGAGGTTTGGTTATAATAATATTGGCTTTTTTACCTTTGGTAATGCTTCCATGTGTTGCAGAAATTCCCATAGCGTAAGCTCCGTTAATAGTAGCGGCGTTAATAGCTTCTTCTGGAGTCATTTTCATTTTTATACAAGCAGTTGCAACAACAAAATTCATATTGCCCGAAGGGGTTGTTCCTGGGTTATAATCTGTAGCTAAGGCCAAAGGTAATCCTGCAGCAATCATTTTTCTGGCTGGTGTGTATGGTATGCTAATAAAATAAGAACAACTAGGTAAAGCTACTGGCATAGTTTTACTGTTTTTTAACACTGCAATGTCTGCATCGGTTAGAACTTCTAAATGGTCAACTGATAAAGCTTCATGAGCTACACAAGCAGCTATGCCATCTATAGTGGTAAACTGATTAACGTGTATTTTTGCAGGCAAACCAAATTTTTTCCCAGCTTCCATTATTTTAATTGTTTCTTCAACTGAAAAATAACCCGTTTCTAAGAATGCATCAATATAGTCTGCTAAATTTTCTGCTGCAATCTGTGGTAACATTTCATTAATAATCAAATCAATATAAGCGGTATGGTTTTCTTTGTATTCTGAAGGAAAGGCATGAGCTCCTAAAAACGTTGCCTTAATTGGTAAACTATAATTTTCTTTTAATCGTTGAATCACGCGAAGCATTTTTAATTCACCAGCTACCGTTAAACCATAACCTGATTTAATTTCAACAGCTCCAGTACCTAATTGTATGACTTCTTCTAAACGCTTTTTAGATTCTTCATAAATTATGTCTTCTGGTGTTTCATTTAATTTTTTTGCTGAATTCAAAATGCCACCACCACGATTCGCAATTTCTTCATATGATAAGCCATTAATTCGATCTACAAATTCCTGAATTCTATTTCCGGCATATACAATGTGAGTATGACTATCCACCCAAGTAGGTAAAATTACTTTTCCTGTAGCATCTATAACAGTTCCATATTCTAATTTTGGACAGTTTTCCATAGAGCCAAAATCAACTATAGTATCATCTTGTATCAATAAATACGCATTGTCAATTTTAGGTAAAATAGCCATGTCTTCCCCTGAAACTATGGCTATTCCTTCATTTCTTACTTGTACTAATTCTTTTATATTGATAAAGAGGGTTTGCATACTATATTTTTTTGTAAAAATAAGTACGATTTTTTTAAAAACCAGTACCTTTAGCTTTAAAACTGATTATTTTGAGAAAAATTAGATATAAAAAAGGAAGAAAAGTAAATGTTACCAACCTAGAATATACAGGTGTTTATACAGACAAAGTTGCTGAAATGCAATTGTTTGTGTACAATGAACAAAAGGTAATAGAATTGCAAAATATAACGGTTGAAAAATTTAATGATGTAAAAGATGCCACTCAAAATAATTGGCTCAATATTCATGGTTTAAATGATGTGGGGTTAATTAAATCTTTGGCAGAAAATTTACAACTCAATACTATTATTGTTTCTGATATTTTAAATATTTCAAGAGGAACCCGTTTAGATGAATTAGATGACACCTTGTTTTTTAGTATTAAATCTATTTTACCCAATGAAAGTGATGATGATACCATTCTAATTGAGCAAATTAGTTTCTTATTGCAAGACAATTTAATTGTTTCTTTTCAAGAAAAGAGAGGCGATTTTTTTACACATATAAGAGAACGTTTAAGAGAAAATACAGGTATTGTGCGTAAAAAGAGTGTCGACTATTTATTATACTTAATGCTCGATTCTATTATTGAAAATTTTTATATTACTATTGAAAATAAAGAAAACAATATAGAATCTCTTTTACTAGCTTCTAAAACAGCTGATAGCCCTGTAATTATGGAAGATATTGAACAATTAAGAGAAATTTTTCACTTATTAAAAAGAGCTATTGTGCCTTTGAGAGATGCTTTGTTTACCATTAAAACCATAAAAGAAGATGATGATTTTAACTGTATTGAAGCTTCTAATTATATCTTTTTTGGCAGGTTGCATCAAAAAGCGTTAGAACTTTTAGAGCAAATAGATTATGATATGAAAAATTTAGATAGTGCTACTAATTTCTTCTACACCGCTCAAAATCATAAAATGAATGAGGTAATGAAAACATTAACAGTAATTTCTTCTGTTTTTTTACCGCTAACATTTATTGTAGGTTTATATGGAATGAACTTCAAATACATTCCAGAACTCAATTATAAATACGGTTATTTTGTTACGCTAGGCGTTATGTTTATTTTAGTATTGCTTATGCTATATTATTTTAAAAAGAAAAAATGGTTTTAACTAAATTAAATCATTTCTTTTGGATTTACCCAAAGATCAAAATCTGTAGCAGAAACATAACCTAATCGAACGGCTTCTTCTTTTAAAGTAGTACCGTTTTTGTGAGCAGTTTGAGCAATTTCTGCAGCTTTGTAGTAACCAATTTTTGTATTTAAAGCTGTAACGAGCATTAAAGAATTATTAACTAATTCGTCTATTTTAGATTGATTAGCTGTAATTCCCTTAGCACAATGTTCGTTAAACGAATGACATGCATCTCCTAATAAATTAGCTGATTGTAGAAAATTAGCAATAAGCATTGGTTTAAAAACATTCAATTCATAATGACCTTGCGTAGCACCAATGGTTATCGCTACATCATTTCCCATTACTTGTGCACTTACCATAGTTAGTGCTTCGCATTGTGTAGGGTTTACTTTTCCAGGCATAATAGAAGAACCAGGTTCGTTTTCAGGAAGCAAAAGTTCACCTATTCCAGATCGAGGTCCTGAAGCCATCATTCGAATATCGTTAGCAATTTTATTTAGACTTACTGCTACTTGTTTTAAAGCGGCATGGCTTTCCACAATAGCATTATGTGCTGAAAGTGACTCAAATTTATTGGGAGCAGTTACAAATGGTAAACCTGTAAATTTTGAAATATAATCAGCCACTAAATTAGCGTATCCTTTTGGAGTATTTAAACCAGTTCCTACAGCTGTTCCTCCTAAAGCTAATTCTGATAAGCCATGTAATGATTGTTTGATTGTTTTTAGACCATTTGTGAGTAGTTGCGCATAGCCAGAAAATTCTTGCCCTAAAGTAAGAGGTGTAGCATCCATTAAGTGGGTGCGACCAATTTTAACGATATCTTTAAATTGTTCGGCTTTATTGGCTAGTGTGAGTTGTAAATGTTCTATTTGAGGAATTGTTTTTTCAACTAATATCTTATAAGCAGCGATATGCATTGCGGTTGGAAAAGTATCATTTGAAGATTGCGATTTGTTTACATCATCATTTGCTTTTAAAACAGGTTCTTCTCCCATTTTTTTTCCAGATAAAATTTGTGCTCGATTTGCAATCACTTCGTTTACATTCATATTTGATTGTGTTCCCGAACCTGTTTGCCAAATAACTAACGGAAACTGGTCGTTCAGTTTTTCGGCTAAAATTTCTTCACAAACTGTTGTAATTAACGCTCTTTTTTCTGAAGATAACACACCTAATTCTTCATTGGTATATGCAGCAGCTTTTTTTAAATAAGCAAATGCTTTTATGATTTCAAAAGGCATTGAAGCCTCAGGACCTATTTTAAAATTATTTCTTGAACGCTCTGTTTGTGCGCCCCATAATTTCTCTTTTGGAACTTGTACTTCTCCTAAAGTATCTTTTTCTATTCTATATTCCATGATTGTTTTCTTAGTTCTTTTTATAAAATTACAATTTCTGAATTTTGTACCGAAATAAAAATTGTTATTATATTGCTAAAAAAGATAATTCCTATTATCTTTGGCAAGAATTCATAAATTCCGGAAAACATGTTTGAATTTGATCAGTATTTAGGTTTTTTACTTTTCTTAACTATTTTAACAATAGGTTTTTGGTTAATGATATTTTTAGCTTCATTTGTTCCTTATTGGATTGGTGGTGCTATTACTGAGTTAATCAAAGAGAAAAGAGCTAAGAAACAGCAGGAACAAGAATAATTAGTATTGTTTCAAAATAAAAAAGGAATGCTTTTGCATTCCTTTTTTATTTTATCCCATAAAATCGTCACCACCGCCATCATCAGATCTTTTTTGATTTTCTCTTTCGTTTTTCTTTTTGTTAAATCTATAGGTGAATGAAAGCGTAATTTGTCTTTGTCTCCATTGAAATTCAGAATAACTGCTTACAGTAGGTAAACTAATTTCTGAACGTCTTTTTCTAGAGTTAAATAAATCGCTAACATTTAAAGCAATAGTACCTTTGTCTTTTAAAACATCTTTACTAAATGCTAAGTTAACACTTGTCATCGATTTGTTTTTACCTTGCGCATTTGTTTGAGGTGCCATGTATGTAGCATTGGCTTGCCAATCTACTTTGTAAGGCAATGATATTTTTGAAGATAATCTTGTAAACCAACTCGTAGCAGTATTATCAAAATTTTGTACTACTACTTCGTCTAAATAGTTTGTATAGCTGTAATCTCCTTTGGTTTCATTTCTAAATAAATTAAAATTAGTATTTAATTTCCACCATTTGTAAGGAGAATAATTTACATTAAATTCAAAACCAGCTCTAATTTCGGTTGCTAAGTTAATAGGTGTAGACTCTATTACGGGAACGCCTTCAACAAATAAACCAGATTCTCGTCTAATAAACTGGAAAGAATCGTCAGTCAAATTAACATAAGCAGACGTATTAAAGGTTACTTTTTTCCATCTTTTTAAATAGCCTAAATCAAATGAGTTTGTATAAGCTGGATTTAAATCGGGATTACCTCTAAAAATGTTAATTCTACTAGAATAACTTGAGAAAGGGTTTAAAAAACGACCTCTTGGTCTATTAATTCTTCTACTGTAGCTTAAACTTACGCTACTGCTTTCAGAAAACTCATAATTTATTGTAGCTGTAGGGAAGAAGTTATTGTATTTTTTAGTGTTATAATCATTGGAAGAAATAGAGTTTACTTCAATGTTGCTATCTTCAAATCGAACTCCTGCAAAGTATGAGAATTTATCTATTTTTGATCCAAATTGCATGTAAAATGCATTTACATATTCTTTGTATTCTAGTAAATTTGAATAATCTTCATTGCGAATCCAGTTTCCAGCAACACCAAGTGAGTCAATTTGGAAATCGGTAATATTTCTTTGGAAATTACCTCTGTATCCTGCTTCAAATCTTGATTCTTTTCCTAAAGGTAACACATAGTCAGCTTGAAATAGATTGCGTTTTTGATCTTGCGGATTTAAGGTTCTTTCTACAAATAAACTAGAAGGGACGTTAATAATTTGGTCATAAATAACAGAATTATCTCTTTCTCTATTCTCAGAAAAAGCCATGTCTATTGTTAATTTATGGTCTTCTTTTTTAAAGTTTTTAGTAAAATTTGTAGCATATTCAAAAGTAAAATCTTTACTTCTTTGATCGTTAAAACGATTTTGAGTGAAAGTTGAATTTCTATTTACGTCATAATTATAAAAGAATACATTATCTGGATTTTCACCTCTACTATTTTGGATAGTCAATGAATTGGTCCATGTTGTCGTTTTGTCGATAAATAATTCAATCCCAAAATTAGAATTATACCCTTTATTTAAACGTTCATTGGTTCTTCTTTCATCAATAAAAATGCTATTTGGATTTGCATTTGGGCTTAAATAGTGAGCATCCGTTAAAGAGTTTCCTAAACTCGTTCTGTAATTATAACCAATGTTAGAAAACAAATTGAATTTTTCACTTCTAAAGTTTAAACTGGTATTACCACTATAACTCTCAGGATCACCAGCCGAAACCACAAAAGAACCGTTTAAGCCTTGTGCTTTTCCTTTACGTAAAACAATATTAATGATTCCACCACCACCTTCTGCATCATAACGAGCAGATGGATTAGTAATCACTTCTACCTTTTCAACAGCATCCGCTGGAAGCATTTTTAAAGCATCAGCAATATTTATGCCTGCTAAACCAGAAGGTTTTCCATCGATTAAAATACGAACATTTTCATTACCTCTTAAAGCAACTGTTCCTTCAGGATCTACGGTTACAGAAGGCACATTATCTAAAACATCACTTACAGTTCCTCCTTTTACAATCATATCTTTACCTACATTATACACTTTTTTGTCTAGTTTAATTTCTACTGTAGAACGTTCAGCAATAACTTCTACACCTGCTAATTGTGCAATGTCAGCTTCTAAATAAACAGTACCAAAATCGGTATTGGTATTATAGGTTTTGTTTTTATATTCTATGGTTTTAAATGAGATATATTCAAAACGGACATTATATGTTCCAGCTGGGACTTCAAAACTGAAGTTTCCATCTAAATCTGTAACGCTACCGTTTAATTTTTCAGGATTTTTAGCATCTTGAAAAACAACAGTTGCATATTCCAATGGTAGTGAAGTACCTTTTTCAAATATTTTACCAGTAATTCTAATCTTTTTTACATCTGGTTTTTGGGCAAAAACCACTGTAGTTAATAGCAGTAGGGAGAAAAGTTGTAGTCTTTTAAGCATGATTAAATTAATTATTTCCTTATAAGACAGCAAATTTAGACCTAGGTTTAACCTAGATTTCCCAATTGTTTGTTAAATATTTCCTAGTATTTTGTTAACAGCTTCTTTTGGTCTAGCAATTACAGCTTGATTATCTTTAACAATAATTGGCCTTTCAATAAGTTTAGGGTGTAATAGCATGGCATCAATTATTTCATTGTCTGTTAGGTTTTTACCTTTGTATTCTTCGATCCATATTTTTTCTTTGGTACGTACTAATTCTAGAGGTTTTATACCTAATTTTTCAATTACATTTGTTAATTCTTCTTTTGTAAAAGGGTCGTCCAAATATCTTCTGATAACAAAAGGTTGGTTGTATTTTTCAATTTCGCTTAAACCTTCTCTAGATTTAGTGCATCTTGGATTGTGGTAAATGATAATCATAGTGTTTTTAAATTTATTACAAAGAAAATGATATTATATTTTGTAGCAAAATATGTAACTTTAACCCATAACATTAAATTATATTCAAAACTATGTATCTAGAGCAAGTTAAAACGTTTAAAACACATCCATTTTTATATTTTATTTTACCAATATTATTTACATTACTGATTGGTGTTAATTATATTTTTAGTATGGATGTTGATACTAATGATGTCATTGCTCAAACTATTGATTCAATAGGCGTTAACGCTACTTTTGTTTTAATGATTATTCCTTTGTCTTTAGGTTTGTTTTTTGTTTGGTTTTGGGTTAAAGTGGTGCAGCAGCAATCTATAACAAGTTTAACAACGTCTCGTGCTAAAGTTGACTTTAAACGTATTTTCTTTTCTTTTTTTCTTTGGGGAAGTATTACAGCGATTATGACATATGTTGCCTATATAGCACAACCAGAGAATTTTGTTTTTAATTTTAAGCTTGAGAAATTTGCTGTTTTTTTTGTTTTGGCCATAATTTTAATCCCTTTACAAACCAGTTTTGAAGAATATTTATTTAGAGGGAATTTAATGCAAGGTTTAGCATTAGTAACTAAAAACCGACTTATAGCATTACTAATTCCTGCCATATTATTTGGATTAATGCATGTTGCCAATCCTGAAGTAGGCAAAATTGGGCCTATTATTATGATATATTATATAGGTACTGGATTGTTTTTGGGTATTCTTACCATAATGGATGAAGGTTTGGAATTGGCTTTGGGTTTTCATGCTGCCAATAATTTGATAGGTGCTTTATTAGTTACTGCTGATTGGACTGCTTTTCAAACCCATTCTATCTTAAAAGATGTTTCCGAACCTACTGGTTCTTTTGAAATTATCTTACCTATTTTTGTGATATTTCCCATTTTACTATTTATATTCTCTAAAATCTACAAATGGAATAACTGGAAAGAGAAATTAACAGGAACGATTGATTTAAATTAATTTTTTGTAGTATGGAACACACTTTAATTTTAGACAATTTGACACATAAAAACGTACATAATCAATTTAAATTAAATGGATATCATTTAAATTATGAAGATATGTGTCGTGTAGCGTATAGCTTTATTAAAGAAGGTAATGAATATGAAAAACACATCGGTAGTTTTTTGTTAGAATGGTTAGATGATGACTTGTATATTGAGGTAGAAACTTCTGGTACGACAGGTACACCCAAAGTGATTCGATTAGAGAAAAAAGCCATGATACAATCAGCTCTAGCTACAGGTGATTTTTTTCATTTAGAACCTGGAAATAAGGCCTTATTGTGTTTATCTGCAAAATACATAGCAGGTAAGATGATGTTGGTACGAGCGCTTATTCTAGGATTGTCTTTAGATATAACTACTGTAGATGGAACTCCTTTAGCATATAATGAAGAGGAATATGATTTTGCAGCGATGGTTCCTTTACAAGTCGAAAATTCGTTAGGAAAATTAGATAAAATTAAGAAGTTAATTATTGGCGGAGCACCCGTTTCAAAGGGATTAGCAGAAAAACTGAAAAAAGAAAAAGTACATGCTTTTGAAACGTATGGAATGACAGAAACCATTACGCATGTGGCAGCTCGAAAAATAGGAGATAAAACATTTAAAACATTGCCTAATATTACTATTACAAAAGACGAAAGAGATTGTTTGGTTATTGATGCTCCAAAAATTGTATCTGATACTATTATAACTAATGATATCGTAGAAATTATATCAGATCATGAATTTATATGGTTAGGACGTTTTGATAGTGTTATTAATAGTGGCGGTGTTAAATTATTCCCAGAACAAATTGAAATTAAATTGCAAGACGTAATGCCACATCGTTTTTTTATTGCAAGTCAACCCGATGAAAAATTAGGTCAGAAAATAATTTTAATTGTAGAATCTAACCCAAAAGAAATTCCATCAAGTATTTTTGATCTATTGGATAAATTTGAGAAGCCAAAAGAAATTATTTTTATCCCTCAATTTGTAGAAACAAAGACAGGAAAACTAAATAGAGTACAAACTTTGGCTAAAATAAAGGAATAACTATTCTTATTATAAATTAGTGGTAATAAAAAAGTGATTGGTTAATACTTTAATATCGTTATAATTTTTAATTGATTCACCTGCTTTTTGCCATTCATTGGTAGCATTTAAACGTACTTTTTTGTCTCCAATCATAATATCTACTGGCATAGCAAAATTAGGCTCTTCGGTTACCCAACGGTATTGAAATTGTTTTTTATATCCTTTAATTTCTAATTTAGGAATAGTAGTGTATTTCAAGTATTGATTGAATATAGGCGTTAAATTACGACCTGTTTCTTTGTTAAAGAAGTCTACTACAGTTTGTGTGTCGATAATTTTCTTTTTGAATGTAGTAGCGTATTTTAATAAAATAGGCCACCATTTGTGGTCATTATCAACTACATGTCTTAAAGTGTTTAAAAGTAAAGCCCCTTTATAATACATGTCTCCACTACCTTCATTATTTACACCAAACTGACCTATGATTGGCTTGTCATTTTGCACATTTTTAGATTGACCATTGATGTATTTCATAGCGGCATCATAACCTTTTTGACATTCAATAAAAACGGTTTCGCTATAGGTTGTAAATCCTTCGTGTATCCACATATCGGCAATATCTTTACTGGTCACACTATTTCCAAACCACTCATGCCCCGTTTCATGTATAATAATAAAATCAAAATTCATTCCTTCGCCTGTTCCAGACAAATCCATACCTAAATACCCTTTTTTGTATTTATTACCATAAGCCACAGCACTTTGATGTTCCATGCCTAAATAAGGTGTCTCTACTAATTTATAACCGTCTTCCCAAAATGGATATTGTCCAAATTTCTCTTGAAAGCAAGCCATCATCGGTTTTACATCAGCATCGAAATGTGAGATTGCTTTATCTTTGTTTTCACGTAAAACATAATAATCTAAGTCTAAATTTTCTATTTCGTCATGAATGTGAATATAATCAGCAATATTGACGGTAATGGTGTAATTGTTAATTGGATTTTTTACTTCCCAATCCCAGCGAGTATAATCATTTCCAACTGCTTCTTTTTTGATAAAGCGGCCATTCGATACATTCATTAAGCCATTTGGAACGGCTACTTTAATCGATGCGCCTTTATCTGGTTCATCGGTTTGAGAATCTTTTACAGGATACCATAAACTGGCACCTGTACCCTGTACAGCAACTGCAATAAATGGTTTCCCATTACTATCTTTTTTAAATACAAATCCGCCATCCCAAGGTGCATTTTTTGCAATTTTAGGATTTCCGGAATAGTAAAAACGTACTTTTTCAGTGGTATTTTTTGCTAATTCTTTTGGAAAACTTACAAAAACTGCATCATAATCCCTTTTGTAAGTTAGTGTTTCATTATTCCATACAATAGAATCTACTTTCATATTATCAAACAAATCCAATTGAATTTTTTTAGTAGGTTCAATCACTGTAAAAGTAACTTCGTTATACCCTACAATACTTTTTTCGTCTGGATTTATTTTAATATTCAAATCATAGCGTTGCACATCAAAACAATTTCTTTCGAAGCGTAAACCACCATGTAAAGAGTCTCTACGAGTAAAATTTTGGGCTGTAGTATTTTGGTAAACCAATATAAATAAGCTTATGATAAGTAGTTTTTTCATTTTTAATATCTTAATATGTCGTATTATGAGTGGTGTTGCTATTAAAACTCTGCTTCTTCAAAAATAGTAATATTTTCTTTTAAAACAGGATGCCAAAAGGTTATTTCTTCTGCATGTAAGTGTAATCTATCTGATTTTGAGCCATATAAGTCATCACCAATAATAGGACAATTTAATCCTAAACGATGTGAAGCATGCACGCGCAATTGATGTGTACGTCCTGAGATAGGGAAGAAATGCACGCGTGTTTTTCTTTCTTTTCGTTCTATTACTTTGTATTTTGTTTGTGCGGGTTTACCATATTCATAACACACTAACTGATTAGGTCTGTTGTCTAAATCTACCCGTAAAGGTAAATCAATAGAACCCTCATCTTCTGCTACAATGCCATCTAAAAGTGCTACATATCTTTTTTGAACGGTACGTTTGATAAACTGAGATTGTAATTCTTTATAAATAATTTCCGATTTAGCAATTAAGAGTAAACCAGAAGTAGACATGTCTAAACGATGTACAATTAAAGGTCCACTAGCTTCAGGATATAAAATTTTCACTCTTTGGTACACCGAATCTTTTATATTTTTCCCTGGAACTGAAAGGAACTCGGCGGGTTTATTTATTACGGCTAGATATTCATCTTCATAAACAATTGAAATATCTTTTCCATCAGCAGGATTGTTTAAAAAAGGATTGTCATCCATAACAATACCTTCAAGCATATGTTCCAAAATAGGTTCGCATTTGCTTCTGCAAGCAGGATAAAACTGTTGGTGTTTTCGAACTTCCGATTTTGGAGATTGACCCCACCAGAATTCGGCCATAGCAATAGGAGTTAAATTATTTTCAAAAGCATATTGTAATAATTTTGGAGCAGCACATTCACCCGCACCAGCAGGAGGATTATTATCGAATATTTCACCAATACTTTTTAGTTTTTTGTTTTGATTTAGAAAGGCATATTGATTAAATAATTGCTGCTGTAATTCACCTGATTTTTGCTTACGAAGTTCTTTCAATTTAGCAATTTTATCCGAAAAAACTGCCATTTCCTTTTCTACATCTTCTAATTGATAATTCCAGTATTTGGTCATTTTTTTGAGTAGAATACTTTCTTTTTTACTTTCTTCGGAAAGTTCTTGTTCTAGCTTTTCAATTTCAGTTGGAGTAGCATTTGTAGAGAAATTTTGTCTCTTTATATCTCTAGCAATTTTTAATTCCTTGATTCGTTCTTTTTGATTTTGAAGGTCCTCAGTTGCTTTTTTTTGGGTCGTAGCCCAATGTTCCTTAGCAGAAAGATAGTTATTGTCCTTCTTTAAAATTTCAATTTCTCTATTGATAGCATTTAAAACTTCTTCTTCTTTTTTAAAAAAACCATCTTGTTCTAGCATGTCAAAAACAGGAGGAACAAAAAAATTAAGATGATTATTTTCTGCAAGTTTCCCAGAAAAAGCCCACAAATAGCCTAAATTTCCTGCTTTATCTTGACAGACTAAAACACCAAACATTTTTCCAATGACTAAGCCCGTTTGTCTTTCTTGTAATCCAAAATTATGTTCAAAATCGGTTTGAGTAGTTAAGTATTCTTGTAGTTCTTTCGCTGCTAGAATACTCAATTCATGCGGTTCATAATAAAAAGGGAAAGTGAATTTTGCTGGTAAGGCTATACCAGAAATATTGGTTTTGAAAAGTTGGAATTTATTAAATGTCATATATTTAAGTTGTCATGCTGAACTTGTTTCAGCATCTAAAAAAAGACCCCGAATCAAGTTCGGGATGACAAAATTATAATTTACACCTGAATTACCCCTAAATTAAATGGTTTTTCTATAGGAGCGTGATTGGCAGCTTCAATTCCCATAGAAATCCAAGTGCGTGTCTCAAGTGGATCTATAATAGCATCGGTCCATAAGCGTGCGGCTGCATAATAAGGTGATACTTGAGCATCATAACGCGCTTTTATTTTATTAAACAATTCTTGTTCGACTTTTTCATCTACTATTTTACCTTGTTTTTTAAGGGAAGCTGCTTCAATTTGCATTAAAACTTTGGCAGCTTGAGCACCACCCATTACTGCTAATTCGGCACTTGGCCATGCAAAAATTAAGCGAGGATCATAGGCTTTTCCGCACATCGCATAATTACCAGCACCATACGAATTACCAACGACCACTGTAAATTTGGGTACCACTGAATTCGAAACCGCATTTACCATTTTGGCACCATCTTTAATAATGCCACCATGTTCACTTTTACTTCCAACCATAAAACCTGTTACATCTTGTAAAAAAACTAAAGGTATTTTCTTTTGGTTGCAATTGGCAATAAAACGTGTGGCTTTATCCGCAGAATCGGAATAGATAACCCCACCAAATTGCATTTCACTTGGTTTTGTTTTTGCACCTGTTGTTTTTACTATTTTACGTTGGTTAGCCACAATTCCTACAGCCCAGCCGTCGATACGAGCATAACCAGTTATGATGGTTTGACCATATCCTGCTTTGTATTCATCAAACTCAGAATTATCTACTAAACGATGGATAATTTCCATCATATCGTATTGTTCGTTACGTGCTTTTGGTAAAATACCATATATTTCCTTAGGATCAAGAGCTGGTTTTTCAGGTTTTACCCGATTGTAACCTGCTTTTTCAAAATCTCCCATTTTGCCTACAACACTTTTAATTCTATCCAAAGCGGCAGCGTCGTCTTTGGCTTTAAAATCGGTTACTCCTGAAATTTCACAGTGTGTAGTGGCTCCGCCTAAAGTTTCATTATCAATGCTTTCTCCAATAGCCGCTTTTACGAGATAACTTCCCGCAAGGAAAATACTACCCGTTTTATCTACAATTAAAGCTTCATCACTCATAATAGGTAAATAAGCACCACCAGCAACACAACTTCCCATTACAGCAGCGATTTGGGTAATTCCCATACTACTCATAATGGCGTTGTTACGAAAAATACGACCGAAGTGTTCTTTATCAGGAAAGATTTCGTCTTGCATGGGTAAATATACACCAGCAGAATCTACTAAATAAATGATTGGAAGTCTATTTTCAATTGCAATTTCTTGCGCTCTTAAATTCTTTTTACCCGTAATAGGAAACCATGCACCCGCTTTAACGGTAGCGTCGTTTGCCACTACGATACATTGTTTTCCTTGGATATATCCTATTTTTACTATCACACCACCAGAAGGACAACCACCGTGTTCTTCATACATACCGTCACCTACAAAAGCACCTATTTCTATGCTTTTTGCTTTTTCATCTAATAAATAATCAATACGTTCACGAGCGGTCATTTTACCTTCTTCATGTAATTTATCGATACGTTTTTGGCCACCGCCTAATTTTACTTTGGCAAAGCGTTGTTTTAAATCAGAAAGGAGTAATTTATTGTGATCTTCGTTTTTATTGAATTGTAAATCCATGGGTGATTAGTTGTTGTTTTTTATTGGTTCGCTAAAGTACGAAAAGAAAAGGAAAAAGGAAATAGTGATTCGTATTTGGTAATTAGTGAATAGCTGATTTTTTTGATTTATCAAATGTTGTATTTCTTCTATTTTAAAGCTTTAGTAATTTAAATTATGATTTCAGTTTCATTAATAAATCATTTTGAGTTTATTGTATTTTAATTTCTTCTAAAAATACTCGTTTGAATATTACTGTTTGGAGTGTATTTTAAAATAGAAACACCATCTCTATGAATAGCTTTTGCTAATAGAAATTTTTAATGTTATTTTTAGATAGAAAATCACTTGATAGTTACCTGTCTGTATTACTATCTATTCTATCTTATTGCTTAACAACGATATAAATATCCTGTAAATATATGGATGCTACGAAAATTTCTTTTTTGATATTTTACGGTAATAAAAAATAAAGTAATTAAGATTAAAAAGCAGTGAATGTTTGTTTAGATTTGTTTTCTTGAATAAGTTAGTTTAAAATAAAAATGAGAAATGAAAAACAAGATAAAAGGAGCTCTTTTAGCTCTGGTATTAATTATATTTAATTCTTGTGCTGTATCTAATATAAAGTTGTATACTGAAACAAAAGTGGTTGCTGTAAATGTTAAATTAACAAATGGGAGTTGGTTAGTTGATGATCCTATGGTTCAGAATCTTAATAAATCATTTATATCAACTACGTTAGTTCATTATAAAAAAGAATTAAGGAAAAATGTAAACGGATTAAAAACTATGGAAGATTTTGATAATATGACAACCTTAAATTCGATTCTAAAAGAGGATGTAAGCGTGTTGTCATTTTACAAAAAACAGACAAATTGTGATTATTTAATTCAAACAGAACTAAATTTGGTAAAGAATGAATTACCAAGATTTCAATTGTTTCCTAATAATGAGTTGCACAATTATTTAAAAGCGACTATTACGGTTTATGATTTAAATACAAAAAATATTGTTTTTCAAAGAGAATATGAAAGTATAGATCAGGTTGAAACTACTAAAAATATAGCTTTTGCTACAAAACTGGATAATTTTATTGATGAGAGTATAAAACAAATGATACAAGATTTTAGGTCTAAATATCATTGGAAATATGTAGACAGTTCTTACAATTAGAAGAACCGTGTCCTTTTTCAAAAATAAGTGATTCTAATGAAAAGATGACAAGATTAAGAAATAAAAAAACACCTTATCGTTTTAAGAGTAAAGTGCTTTTGAATAGTATAAAGTAATTTTAAATTTTACTATTATGTTGTCTTTCGTAGAATAAAGCCAAGTTTTCAGCATTAATGTTGCCTTTATAATCTACTACATTGTTCATAAAAAGTAATTGAATGATTTCTTTAAAATTTTTATTAATCAGCAAGCTAGACTTAATCGATACCTCGTTTTTTGGAAAAACCAATCTTACATAATCATCATCTAAATAAGAAATAGTATTGTTGTTGTTAATTTCAATGTAAATGATTTCTGTTGTAGTGTCTAATTTGAAAAGAGAAATTTCGCTACCCATTTTTCTTTTGTCATAATTGAAGACATTTTGTTTGTCGACAAGTACCTTTCCTTTTTTAAAGTCAACATCCTGAGAATAAACAGTTAGACTTAGTAATAATGTGGTTAACAGTAGAATGTAATGTTTTGTCATCGAGTTTTTTTGTTAAAATCTTTGTTTTGGAGCGCAAAATTAATTCTTTTCAGTCAAATAGGAGCTATGGAAAACAATTGATTTTAAAAGGAATAAAAAGAAATAATATTGTGTTAATAAGAATTTTTTAGAGATAGGAATTGTTGGTTTGTAAAAGTAATAACAATGTCTGTTTTTTGTTGAGAAAATAAGGTTGTTTTGGTTAAAATATTGGTAATCTAAAAAAAATGATTGTTCTTGTTTTTTGATAAAATGAAATTTTAATAACATGTTAGCATTAGATTTTAAAGTATATTTGAAGTGAATAGGTTTCAAATTATAAACGGAGAAAATTAGTAGAAAATTAGACCATTATGCAAGCGAATTATCAATTTAGAAAAGCCAAAATAAACGAAGTATCAGAAATATGGGAGATCCTTCAAAAAGCAATACAACGAAGAAAAGAAGAAGGAAGTAATCAATGGCAAGACGGTTATCCAAATCCTGAGGTTATCCAAAAAGATATTGAAAAAGAAATAGGCTTTGTTTTAACAGATAATCAAAAAATCATTGGTTATACAGCAGTCTTAATTAATGACGAACCCGAATATGCTAAAATAATAGGAGAGTGGGTAACCAATTCCGATTTTGTGGTGTTTCATCGTGTAGCAATTTCAGAAGATTATTTAGGAAAAGGTTTGGCAAAAATAATGATTGCCTCAATTGAAGATTATGCTTTAGAAAACCAAATTTACAGTGTTAAAGCAGATACTAATTTTGATAATCATGCTATGATGGCTATTTTTGATCGATTGGGCTATGTATATTGTGGAGAAGTGTATTTTAGAGGTAGCGCTCGAAGAGCTTATGAAAAAGTTTTACCTAAATAAACCAACATCTCTAATTAAAAAGAGATGTTAGTTTATGGATATTAAAGTTTGATTATTTTTTTTGTTGTTTTTGATCCACTTTTAGTAAAAACTGTCAGATAGTACATTCCACTATTTAGTTCTGTAGTATTAATTTCTGTAGTATTGGAAGCGATTATTTTTTGTCCGATATGATTATAAAGTATTACTTGATCTAAAACCTCTCTGTCTAATTCAATTAAAAAAGAATCTTTAAAAGGATTAGGATAAACTGTTACCTTATTTTGTAAGGTTTGATTTGGACTTGAAAGACTACTATTATATTCGTAAGCACCTATATCAAGAGCATTTAAAACCACTCTAGTTGTATTTTCTTGATGTTTGACATATTCAGATGTTATATTGTTATTAGTAAGAAGTAATGAAGGAAGTGTTCCCCCTTGATTAATAAGAGGAGATATTGTTGTTAGTTTAAAGTCTTGGTTGCTAAAATCTACAAATAATGGATCTGTACCAGTAATAATGTTTCCAAGATTGTTTATCGTTCCAGAGGGCGTACCACAATGACAATTTACCCAACCCGTTTTAATCCAGTTATGATGTGTATTAAAAACTCCTGTATTATCAATCATGGCAAAAGTACTCCCTAATGCAGCAGTATAGATTACATTGTTAAAGACTTCTGCGGTTTCTGAATTAGTTGATAATAGTATTAAGGTAGTGTTTCCAGTTCTTGTAGAAATAACAGTGTTATTGTAAAAATAAAGAGTACCTTTTCTATATATAGAAGTCGTGCCACTATCTCCTCCGTAATGAATAATTTGAGAATTTCCTGCATTATTAGGCTCTATCAATATATTTCCATAAACATAAGTAGTATGGTATGAAGGGTGATCTACTAATACTTGAGAATCTTCAGCATCTACTAAGTCCAATTGTCTGTTTCCACTTTCAATCCAATTATTACGAACCACTAAACCAGCCGAACGGTCTTTTAAATTATTACCATTAGCTCCACTTCGTAAAGGACCAAAATGATTATATTGATAGGTGATATTAATGCATGCTGTATAGGTGTTATGCTCATAAATACTACCTACATTACCATTGTCATAAATGTAATTTTTTTCAATTAAGACATCTTGTGTTTCACCATTAAATGCACCTATAAACAAACCATTACCTGAATCATGCAGTGTACATTTTCGAATAATTAGGTTTTTAGCTTTCTCTACATAAATAGATGCGGCATTATTAACATAATCTTTTATTTGATTATTTTGATCTGTAAATTGATAAGGAGGTCTTCCAGAACGAATTTCTAGATTTTCAATAATAATATGACTTGGTAAACCATCAGATGGAACCGATGAACCACCAATTTTGATTACACCTCTATTTTCATTCCAAAAGTTAACATTACTGACTGTTACCGCATTATTGCCATCAATAACAGGTTGCTCACCTTGTGGGCCATTTACTCCAATAATAGTGATTGGATTTGAAAGAGTACCAGAACGATTAATAACCCATTTTTCTTTATATGGAGTTGCTTTCCAATGAATGTATACATTATCACCTGGTAGTAAAGTGGTCCATGGAACTTCTGAAATAGTCGTTAATGATTCATTTGGACCTACATGGTAATCAGTTGCAAAAATTGTTAGGCTAAAAAGGAATGAAAATGAAAGACAAAGTTGTTTCATCCTCAATCTTATTTGATAAAATGGAGTACTTTTTTTCATGTTGTTATTTTGTTTGTTTTTATAATAACGCTTTGAGCTTTCGAATAGTATCTTTCTTTAAGTATAATAGAGAAAATTATTTTTTTTAAATCCACGAAATAAGTAAATCAATTCTATGTATTCTTAATAATATCATAAACTTTTTTTATTACAGTTTAAGTTATTGTAAATTTGTATATACAAATATTAAGGATTATGAATGAGAAATTAAAAATACAAATTTGGTCTGATATAATGTGTCCTTTTTGTTATATAGGAAAGAGACGTATTGAAGGCGCTTTAGCTAATTTTAGACATAAAGACAATGTAATTATAGAATGGAAAAGCTTTCAATTAGACCCAAATTTTAAAGCTTCTGAAGGAGATAATGTGATTCATCATTTAGCCAAAAAATATGGAAAAGATATTGCTTGGGCAACACAAATGACCGATAATGTTTCACAAACAGCTAAGAGTGCAGGTTTGGATTTTCATTTTGAAAAAGCAATTATGGCTAATTCATTTCATGCACATCGTTTATTGCATTTGGCTAAAAAACACAACCTAGGAAATGATTTGAAGGAATTATTATTTAAAGCTTATTTTACAGATGGAAAAGATGTGAATCATTTGGAAACGTTAAACGAATTAGGGCAAGCTGTTGGACTTTCCAAAGAAGAAATAGAAAATGTTCTACATTCGAATGATTTTTCGGAAGAAGTAGAAAAAGATTTGGCTATGGCACAAGAAATAGGAATACAAGGAGTTCCTTTTTTCGTATTTGATAACAAATATGCCATATCTGGAGCACAACCTGAAGAAACATTTTTAGAAGCTCTTGAAAAAACTTGGCAAGAAGGTAAATTTGAAAAACAACTGGTTTTTGATATGAATGCTAATGGAGCGAGTTGTGGCATAGACGGTTGTGATTAAAAAATAGTTTAGTTGGTTAGTTTAATTCAAAAAATCCAAATTTCACCTAAAAAATAAAATTTGGATTTTTTTTTTGCTATAAAATCAATTAGTCTTTCTTTTATTTTTTACTAATTTTTAATGCTTTATTACTCATTTCTGTTTTTACAAAATATAAGCCTGAGGCATAGTTAGAAATATTAATTTCATTACCATTACCTTTTTTTACTTTAATTCCTTGCGAATCATAAACGGTCCATTCTAGTTCTTTTGATAGATGAAAAATACCAGAAGAGGGATTAGGATAAATAATTAATTTATTACTGGTTTCATTTTCGTCATCTAAACCTAAATTACAATTATTTACTACAAAAGAAGTGTTTTTTGTATCACTACCTAAGGTGTTGCTTACTGTTAAAGAAATGGTTTTTGTGCCTACAGTAGAGTAAATTATAGTATGAGGACCAGGACCTATTGCTGTTTGTGGTGTTGCATCGGTACCAAAGTTCCAATCATAAGTGTCAATAGAACCAATAGAAACTGAAGTAAAAGTGGTAGCTTCATTAACACAACCCGTCGTACTATCTATTTCATAATCTGCTATTGGAGCTAAATTTGTTCCTGTAAAAACAAATTCAATAGTATTGATGTTTATATCTGCTGTTTCAAAAAATAAAGTAATTACATGTACGCCACTGGTAAGGTTTATATTTGGAATCGTTACGGTTTGCCAGTTTTGAAAACCTCCTGTATTAGTAACATTAACTGAACCAGTAACATTAACATCATCAACCTCTAGATGAAGTGTTTTGTTGTTATACGGAGTTGAAATTCTAAAAGAAATATCATATGGTCCAGTGAAATTTACATTCGAAGTGTATTTAAGCCATTCATTAGTAGCTACGTAAGCAATATTAAATCCTCCTTCATTACAAGCTTCGGTACCTACATTATCTCCAGGTCTATATGCCGTATCGCCACCACCATTACTATCAAAATAGGCATTTGGGCCTACATCATAATTTTCTGCTTCTATAATACCTGGAATTTGTGCAATAACTCCTTGATAAGGACCACTAGGTAAAATGGTCTCAGTGTAAAATGCGGTATAAGTTATATTACCAGATGCAGGAGCTTGAAAGGTTTGATTGATTGTTCCGCCTTGGCTCCAATGATCAAAATCGTATCTTACATTGTCAATATATTGCGGAGAAAGAGCGTTTAATGTTTGCAAGTTAGCATTAGCAACAACAGGTCGTGTAGCTGGTGCTGTAACTGGTTTTTGATTTAATTCTAAATGAAGTAATGCGGGATCACTAGTCACAGTAACATCTACTAAGTTTGGATGTACATCTACAAAATCGCTTGCTGTTAGTCCATTACTGTCTGTAACAGTAACCGTAAATCGATACCAAACATTAGGTGTCTTTTCTCCTTGATTAGAGGCTAGAAAATCACCAGATATAACTCCTTCCGGACTGGCACCAGGATGAGAATGACCAGCACCAGGAACATCTTCATGAAAAAGATCAATATCCCAAGAGTAGGCACTAGGTGGTAATGTGCCATCTTCTACATCTGTAGCAGTAGCTGAAAAATGGATGATATCATCTGCGTTCCAAGTCAATGTTGGTAGAGGAGCCGTAATTTGTACTTGAGGAGCATTTGTAAAAGGCGTTACTGTTAAAGTGGCTATGTCGCTAGTAATTGTTCCGGCCGGATTACTTACAATAACGCTATAATTTCCTTCATTATTAAATTCAACTGCTGGAATCGTATAACTTGACTCAGTTGCATTTGGAATAGCAACATTATTAAAGTACCATTGATAGGTTAAACTTACACCGCTAGCTGAAACACTAAAAGTTACTGGATTAGTCTCCATAACAGTTTGAGAAAGAGGTTGGTCTACAATTGTAGGAGAAGCAGTAGTAATGTAATCTAATTTTATTAAAGCACCATTATTACCATAACGACAATAATAAATATAGCCATCGTTGCCTAACATCATTCCTAAGGCATATTGTTGAGGAGCGGTATAAAAGACTGTTGAAACAGGATTAACAAGGTTTGGATCAAAAGACCTTATTTCTGTTCTTACATAATCCTTAAAAATAAACTGATTTTCAAGATTTGGATATCGAATGATACTTGGATTATATAAAACACCATTCGTTAATGCGTTTCCTATGCTACCTGTAGCATAAGTAA
Source organism: Flavobacterium sp. J27 (assembly GCF_004303025.1). Lineage (GTDB taxonomy): Bacteria > Bacteroidota > Bacteroidia > Flavobacteriales > Flavobacteriaceae > Flavobacterium. The sequence goes on from NZ_PJQW01000008.1 coordinate 202,806, forward strand.
ATATAGGGTTCGTAAAAAGATTGGTTTCAGTCTGAATACCATCACCTCCTTGCGGATGTCCCCAAGCATAATTTCTGATTGTAGGATTACTAATTTCGTTGACTTCTTCCCATGATGTACCTACATCTAAAACAAATAATTTATTTGCTGTTTCATTAGCTATAAGTCGCCAAGGATTTCTAAACCCATATACCCAAATACTTTGTTTTTGGATAGAACCATTCCCGTAAAAAGGATTACCAGGTGCGGGTAAACCATTTTCAGTAATTCGTAGTATTTTACCTTTATAGGTATCTAAATTTTGAGAATTTGTATTTAATTGACTGTCTCCAACAGTTATATATAAATAGCCATTAAAAAATTTAAGATCACCTCCATTATGGAAACCTCCATTAATAGGTTCCAATAGTAAAATTTCTTGTCTACTTACTTCCTGATTTAAATTGTTAATTTCTACTCTCTCAATGCGATGTCTTATTATAGTAGCATCTACTATAGTGTAAAAAACATATATGTAGCCATTTGTTTCAAAATCTGGATGAAGGGTAAGTCCTAAAAGACCTTGTTCATTATCAGTAGTTGTATTTACGGTAAAAACCGTTGCGATAGTGTTGTTTTGATATACTTTAACGATACCACCTCTTTCCGCAATAAAAATTCGACCATCTGAAGACTGTTCTAATGCTAAACCTTCTTGGATAACAGAAGTAGGGGCTAATGTTTCAGTTATATATTGACAGTTTGCTTTCCAATTTATCAATAATAAGAAAATAAATACGGTATGGGCAATACGATAATGCTTTCCAAAAGAAAGAAAGTGACTTAAAATTTTCATGAGTTTGTTTGTTAATGTTGTTCCATCAAATGTAATAATATTTTGGATTGATTTTAAAATAAAAGAAAGGGCTTTTAGCCCTTTCTTTTAAAATGTTGTAAGTTTTATTTAAAAAATTATAGTGGTAGCAAAAAGGAAATAGTAAGCTATTCTTCTTTCTGTCCCATCATCATCAAATATCCTTTTAAAAATTTGTCAATTTCTCCATTCATTACAGCATCAACATCACTTGTTTCAACACCTGTACGCACATCTTTTACCAGCTTATAAGGTTGCATTACATAATTTCTGATTTGTGAACCCCACTCAATTTTCATTTTGCTAGCTTCGATATCGGCACGTTGTGCTAATTGTTTTTTCAATTCAATTTCATACAACTGCGATTTTAACATTTGTAACGCACGTTGACGGTTATCGTGTTGTGAACGTGTTTCTGAACATTGAATCTGAATGCCTGTAGGTTTATGAACTAATTGTACTTTGGTTTCCACCTTGTTTACATTTTGCCCACCAGCTCCACTAGAACGAGCTGTTGTAATTTCAATATCAGCAGGGTTAATTTCAATTTCAATAGTGTCGTCTACTAATGGATACACATATACCGAAGCAAAAGAAGTATGTCTTTTAGCATTACTGTCGAAAGGAGAAATACGCACTAAACGATGCACACCGTTTTCACCTTTCAAATACCCAAAAGCAAATTCTCCTTCAAATTCTAACGTAACCGTTTTAATTCCGGCAACATCACCTTCTTGAAAGTTAAGTTCTTTAATTTTATACCCTTGCTTTTCGCCCCACATTAAATACATTCGCATTAACATAGAAGCCCAATCACAACTTTCTGTCCCACCAGCGCCAGCCGTAATCTGCAAAACAGCACTCATGCTGTCTCCTTCGTCTGAAAGCATGTTTCTAAACTCAATATCTTCAATATGAGTTAGGGTTCTGTCATATAATTCTTCCACTTCTTGTTCAGTTACTTCTCCTTCTTTAAAGAAATCTAACATGATTTGAAGTTCTTCAGAAAACTCGACTGCTTTATTGTAATCGTCAACCCATTTCTTTTTAGAACGAATTTCACGTACTACAATTTCAGCTTCTTTGGCATTGTTCCAAAAATCGGGAGCAAATGTCTTTTCTTCTTCGTTTGTTATTTCGATAAGTTTTCTATCGATGTCAAAGATACCTCCTTAACGCACCAAGGCGATCAATAATGTCTCTTACTTGTTCTGTATTAATCATAAATATTGTAGTTTTACAACACAAAAATAGAATATTCCTTTTGATTTTATGGAAATAAATTTAATTAGTGATACAGTAACGAAACCAACACAAGCAATGTTGGATGCAATGTTTCAAGCTGAAGTAGGTGATGACGTCTTTAAACAAGACCCAACAGTCAATGAATTAGAACGTTACACTGCTCATCTTTTTGGTAAAGAAGCGGCTTTGTTTTTTCCAAGTGGCACTATGGCTAACCAAACTGCTATTCGATTACATACACGACCAGCTGATGAGGTTATTTGTGATAAATGGTCGCATATTTTTTTATATGAAGGTGGAGGCGTAGCCGCTAATAGTGGTGTTTCTTGCCATTTGGTAGATGGAGATAGAGGAAAAATAACAGCAGAACAAGTAAGACAGGTTATTAATGACCCTGAGTTTTACCATGCTCCTACAACGAAATTAGTGAGTATTGAAAACACAACAAATAAAGGTGGAGGTGCTTGTTATGAGCTAGAAGAATTATTAAGAATAAAACAAGTGTGTAATGAATATGGCTTAAAATATCATTTAGATGGAGCTAGATTATGGAATGCATTGGTTGCAAAAAATCAAAAACCAACTGATTTTGGGCAATTATTTGATACTATTTCAGTGTGTTTATCCAAAGGTCTTGGAGCACCTATTGGTTCGGTTTTAGTTGGTTCGTCTGAAGATATAAAAAAGGCAATACGCATTCGTAAATTGTTTGGAGGAAATATGCGTCAAGCCGGTTATCTGGCTGCTGCCGGATTATATGCTATGGAAAATAATATTTCTCGTTTGGCACAAGATCATCAAAGAGCTAGAGAATTAGGACAGGTTTTGGCTTCTAAGTCTTGGATTAAAGAAGTGGCACCAGTAGAAACGAATATTGTTATTTTTACTTTACACCCGCAAGTAAATGAAAAACTTTTTTTAGACACTTTAAAACAAAAAAGTATTTTACTGTCTTCTATGGGACAAGGCAAATTAAGAATGGTTACCCATATGGATTATAGAGGAGTAATGCATGATTTTGTTGTAGATGTATTAAGTAGAATGGAATTTTAGTTTTTTCAAAAGGAATCTTCTTACAAAACGTATTTTGTCGGTAAAAAATAACATTTAATCGGTAATTTTAACAATTTTTAGGAGGTTATTTCATTTTTTTGAATTACTTTTATACTGAGTTTCAATCTAATATTAATTTTAACCTACTAAATTATGCCTAGAATGATATATGATTATACCAAGAGTGTACTTGAAAAAGTAAGTTTTGACCTAGATCTTTTCATGAAAGAATTAAAAAAGGCAATTAAAAAATTATTGCCTTATGAAGTGGAACATTTACGAAATTGGTTAGTTTATTTTACTGCTCAAAACCCTCAGCTTAGGCCTTGTTTAGAATTAGTTACTGAAGCCGAATAAATTTTACAGTTTGCGCTATTAATGGTATTACTTAAGTTATAAATGCGTTATAATTAGGTTCAAAAGGAAGAGCCACAACTTACGAGTTGTGGCTCTTTGTTTATTTACTTTTTATACTGTTTTCTTCGGTCTAAACATAAAATACAATCCTGCAATAATAAAAGGAATACTCAACCATTGTCCTGTAGATAATGCTGCAAAAATAGGGTAGTTTTCAAAACCACCTTGACTTTCTTTTACATATTCTACAACGAAACGAACGGTCCATAAAAGCAATAAAAACGTTCCAAAAAGCAACCCTGCTTTGTTTCTCGCATCGGTTTTCCAATACATATAAAATAAAATGGCAAAAACAAGTACATACCCCATTGCTTCATATAATTGTGCTGGATAGCGATAAGGAAAACTCGCTAAAAAATCAGCATATTGTGGGTCATGTGCGACAGCATGATATGCTTCATTTGCGTTATTTATTTGTGTTTTGGCCATAACAGCTCGTTCTCCTAGCGGACCATTATATTCTTCTCCACGAATGAATTTCATAGCTAAAAAACGATCTTCTGTAGTGGGTTTTCCAATAATTTCAGAATTAAAGAAATTTCCTAAACGTACAAAAATAGCGCCACTTGCTACAGGAATTACAATACGATCTAAAATCCAAAGCATGGGCTTGTGAACCACTTTTCTACTATAATAAATCATGACAATAATAATTGCTATAGCTGCACCATGACTCGCTAAACCTGCAAAACCAGTAAAGTGTAAGCTAGGTTTTGTGCTTATTGGTAAAAGAATACTCATTGGATCTTCATGAAATAATTCCGATTGATAAAAAATGACATGGCCTAATCGAGCACCTAATAAAGTAGCAACTACAGTATAAATAAAAAGTTTGTCTAATTTTTCTAAAGAGATGCCTTCACGATGGTATATACTTTTCATGATGTACCAACCTAAGCCAAAAGCAACTACAAACATTAAGCTATAAAAACGAATCATAAAAAACCCTAAATCTATTCCTTCTGAAGGATTCCAAATGATATTTAATGCGTAATTCATATTATAAAAGGTATTTGTTTAGCGAGGTAAAAATAAGATTATTATTGGGAATTGAAGTTAAAATAAAATAAAATTCTCAAAAACAACTGTAAACCATTTCCTGCAATATCAAAGATCGTTAAGATAGAAATTAAGGTACAGGATCATAGCCACTTTTTCCCCAAGGATGGCAACTCAAAATTCGTTTTATAGCTAACCAACCTCCTTTAAATAAACCGTGTTTTTGTAAAGCTTCTACGGTATAATGTGAACAAGTAGGTTGAAATCTACATGTAGCAGGTGTGTAGGGGGAAATGGCTACTTGGTAAAACCGAACCAAGAAGACAAAAGGAAAAATGAGTATTTTTTTAAGTAGTTTAATAGTTTTGAGTTTAAAATGGTTTAAGAGTTTAAAAGATAACATGAAAACATGAAACCCACAACTGAAAACTGATAACTAAAAAGAAAAACCAGTTCCTTCTTTACTATCTTTTAACTGAATGCCTAAACCAGCTAATCGATCTCTAATTTCATCTGATAAGGCCCAGTTTTTATTGGCTCTTGCTTCATTTCTCATTTCAATAAGCATTTCAATAACGCCTTCTAGTTTGTTAGTATTTGAGTTATTCCCTGAATTTTCTAAGTTAATTCCTAAAATATCAGATAGAAACACCTGTAAGGTTTCTTGTAAAGTAGCAATGTCTTCGCTACTTAATGTTTCTTTTTTATCATTTACTAAATTAATATAACGCACACCTTCAAATAACTGAGCAATTAATATAGGGGTGTTAAAATCATCGTTCATAGCATCATAGCAACTTTGTTTCCAAGTTGTAATATCTAAACTAGAAGAAGTACTTATAGGTAAAGATTTGATTAATTTATAGGCTTCAACTAAACGATTGTATCCTTTTTCACTAGCTAACATGGCTTCGTTAGAAATATCTAAAACACTCCTATAGTGTGCTTGTAAAAAACAAAAACGAATGATATTCGGTTCAAATTGCTTTTCAAAAAAAGTATTATTTCCTTCTACTAAATCCATTGGTAATACATAATTACCTGTCGATTTACTCATGCGAAGACCATTCATAGTTAGCATATTGGTATGCATCCATGTTTTTACTGGTGCATGACCAAAACAACCTTTCGCTTGAGCTACTTCACATTCATGATGCGGAAATTTTAAATCCATTCCACCACCGTGAATATCAAAAGTTTCTCCTAAATATTTAGTACTCATAGCGGTACATTCAAGATGCCAACCAGGAAAACCAGCACCCCAAGGAGAGTTCCAACGCATAATATGAGCAGGTGAAGCATTTTTCCATAAGGCAAAATCTTGTGGATTTTTCTTTTCTGTCTGTCCATCTAAATCACGTGTGTTAGCAAAAAGCTCATCTATATTTCGGTTACTTAATTCACCATAATTTAGCCCTTTTTTGTTGTAAGCTTGAACATCAAAATACACTGAACCATTACTTTCATAGGCCAAACCTGCATCAAGTAGTTTTTGAGTTAATTCTATTTGCTCTAGTATATGTCCAGTTGCAGTTGGCTCAATAGTAGGGGGTAAGAAGTTAAAAGTGTCTAAAACTTTATGGAAATCTACTGTGTATTTTTGTACAATTTCCATGGGTTCCAGTTTCTCTAAACGAGATTGCTTCACAAAACGATCGTTATCCACATCGCCATCATCGGTTAAATGACCTGCATCTGTAATATTTCTTACATAACGTACTTTGTATTCTAAATGTTGTAAGTATCTGAAAATGATATCAAAACTCATAAAAGTACGCACATTTCCTAAGTGAACATTGCTGTAAACTGTTGGTCCACAAACATACATACCAATATTTCCTTCATGTATAGGGTTAAAAACCTCTTTTTCTCCGGTAAGTGTATTGTATATTTTTAAGGTTTGACTTTTATATAGTTTCATGTTTTTATTTTCCTTTAATAGATGTTTTTTCTGATTTTTTGAAGCTATTCCTGCTATTTTTTTCAATTTTTTGTAAAGTACTCTTTTTTATAAGTCATAAAAAGAGCTTCTAAGGTCGCTTTTTTATAACAATAAAAGCAAGGTACTTTTACAAAAAGATTTTCAATACTATCAGGGCTAGTTTTAAGTTAATTAGAATGAGATACTATTTCTTCAACAATTAAGTTAAAACTGAGTATCTAATTTAATATAATCTAAAAACTCTCTTCTTGTTTTCTCTTCTTTAAATTTTCCTCCAAACTCGGCAGTAACTGTGCTGCTTTCAATGTCTCTAATACCTCTCGAATTTACACATAAATGTTTTGCATCGATTACACAGGCAACATCTTCAGTGCCTAATACTTTTTGTAATTCTTCTACAATTTGAATGTTAAGACGTTCTTGAACTTGTGGTCTTTTAGCAAAATAATCCACAATTCTATTCATCTTAGACAAACCTACAACTGTACCATTAGAAATATAAGCTACATGAGCTCTTCCTACAATGGGTAATAGGTGGTGTTCGCAAGTTGAATATACAACAATGTTTTTTTCTACTAACATTTCGTTGTATTTATACTTGTTTTCAAATGTAGACGAACTTGGTTTTTTATTAGGATGTAAACCACCAAAAATTTCTTTAACAAACATTTTTGCTACTCTATTAGGGGTGCCTTTTAAACTGTCATCAGTTAAATCCATTCCTAATGTAGTTAAAATGCTCTCTACATCTTTTTTTATTCTTTCGATTTTTTCATCGTCAGATATATCAAATGCATCTTTTCTTAATGGAGTTACTGCACTAGTTGCAATATGATTATTACCTATCTCTTCTTGAAATTCCTCGTTTTGAATCATTAGTATAGCAATTTATATAAAATCATTTTTTAAGAGTGCAAAGATAAAGTAATTCTCATAAAAAATTGACTTGATTGTTAATTATTAAAGAAAATATTAGCACAGAATTAATATTTTGTTAAATTTGTGACACCAACAATAAATCGCCAAATAAATTGCTATAACGATGAAAAGAATATTACACTTTTTTATTTTAATTACAATTTTAACTTTTAATATTGCATTTTCTCAGTCACCTACTTGTGATACCGCATCACCTATATGTTCTGGGAATGTTGATCCATTTCCTAATTCAACAAATGTTCCCAGTTTAGGAACACCAGGTTGTTTAGGTTCAGCACCTAATCCAGCATGGTTTTATTTTCAGGTAGGTACTTCTGGAGTTTTTAATTTTACACTTCATCAAGGAGACAATGCACCAGCATATGATAATCAGGACGTGGATTTTATAGTTTGGGGACCTTTTACAGGACCTAACTGTACTGATTTATATGATTATAGTCCAGGAGCTACTGCAGATAATATCGTTGCCTGTAGTTATTCTGCGTCTGCTATTGAAAGTTTTTCAATCAATAATGTTGTTGCAGGTCAATTTTATGTACTTTTAGTAACAAATTATTCTAACGATCCTGGTTTTATTCAGTTAGATTTAGAAACATCATCTACCGCTACAACAGAATGTGCTATTGTTTGTGGTATTGATTTAGGTCCAGATCAAAATTTTTGTACAACTAATCAATCTGATGTAGATTTAGAAGCTTTGTTTGTCGCTGATCCAAGTTTGCAGGCAACAAGTTATGAATGGTATCTTGATGGCGTTTTACAAACTACCACAACAACCAATGTTTTAAATGTAAATCAAGGAGGAACCTGGACAGTAAGTGCTCTTAATCCAAATTGTTCGGATCCTTCTACTGATGATATAGAAGTTACTTTTACCGAACCACCAGTAATCAATACACCACCTGATTTGGTTGGTCCAAATAATGATTGTAATCCTGTATTCGATTTAACATCAATTATACCTGGTATGATTAGCCCTAATGATCCTGCAGATTATAATGTCTTATTTTATTTAAGTGTTCATGATTCTTATCCTGGAGGAACTACTGCGGCTAGTTATATTTCTAATCCTACCTCATTTACTCCAAATCCAGTTCAAAATACTTGGATATATGTTAGAGTAGAAGATGCTAGTAATACAGTATGTGCCGAGTTTACTGAATTTCAGGTTTTGGTTAATTGTAGTGTGATGATAGATCAAGCATCCGATTTATATGCTTGTGATGATGTAAGTAATGATGGTTATGAAATTTTTGATTTAACTACTCAAACTACAACTATTTTAGCTTTAAATGATCCTGCTGATTATACGGTTACTTATCATACCACTCAAGCAGGAGCAGATGATGGAACAATAGATTTAGCTGTTCCAGAAAATGCTTTCAATGGAACAAATCAAGTTATTTATGTAAGAGTCGAGGATAATTCTGATCCAACGGCTTATGCAATAACTACTTTTAATTTAGTTGTAAATCCAACACCAGTAGCCGATGCACCAGTTGATGTTACTCAATGTGATAGTTATTTTTTACCTGCATTGACCGTTGGTAATTATTAT
>NZ_PJQW01000009.1:0-5316 GCF_004303025.1 Flavobacterium sp. J27
GGTTTGTTGCCAATCGATACTTCCTATTTTGTCTAGTTTTACCACCCAAAAATCAGTTCCATTTTGATTGGTTTTCGATTTGGAATTGGTAGCTCCTGAATTAGAATTACCTCCTACAATGTAACCGCCATCTTGGGTTTGTACTAACGAAAATAAATTATCGTCTTTATCGCCACCAATAGTACGTTGCCATTCGATAGTACCCGTTTCATCTAATTTGACAATCCAATAATCACCTAAACCGTAATTCGCTTCTGTTTTATCCCCAGAAACAGGCGAATTAGAGTAACCACCCAAAATATAACCCCCATCTTTGGTTTGAGAAATACTTTTTAATTCGTCCACATATTGTCCGCCAATGGTTTTTTGCCATTGCATACTGCCATCGGCTTTGAGTTTTACAACCCAAAAATCTAAATTCCCTCTAGAATCTTCGTTTTTAGTATACTTATCATTTTCAGCGTTCTCAGATGTATTTGAGCTTGATGTTCCCCCTAAAATGTAGCCACCGTCTTTGGTTTGAGCAATACTTAGTAGTTTTTCCATACTGCTACCACCCATGGTTTTTTGCCAGATTTCCTGACCTTTGGCATTGAGTTTAATCACCCAAAAATCTTCCTGACCTTTGCTGTCTTCTAGTTTGTCAATTCCTTTATTAGAAGCAGAAGTACCGCCTAAAATAAAACCACCGTCACTAGTAATGGCAATACTTTGCAACAAATCGACTTGGTTGCCTCCAAAACTTTTTTGCCAGTCGAGGTTTCCTTTTTCGTCCATTTTCCAAAGCCAGTAATCTAAATCGCCTTTGTTGTGGTCTTCTTTATTGCCGTTTTTACCAGAAATAGAACTTCCTGCCAGAATAAATCCATAATCTGGGGTAGGAATTGCATCGTACAAAAATTCGGCATGTTTGCCTCCGTAGGTTTTTTCCCAAAGAATGTCTTGGGCATAGGAAGCACAGGTTGCCAAGAGAAAGGCAAACCCATAGAATGAGGATTTTTTTATCATAAGAATAGTATGTAATTTTTTACTCGAGAACAAATTTAGGTCTAATTACCTACGCTGGTCAATACGTATAAATACGTATTTTTCAGGTTTTTTGCTACGTATAAATACGTAGCTGTGGATTTTATACTACTAATAGAGTATAAAAAACGATAAAAGGTTGGTTAAAAGACTTTTATTTTTTCTGTAGTAAAAATAAGCGGAGATAAAATATAAAAATAGGAATATTTTGAGTTTAACTTTAGTTACATGAAAACTGTAGTTTTTGTTAAAATTTACAACTGTTTGCTATTTATTTCAACGGTCGTAACGTATTACTATAAGTAATAGAAAAATCTACACTATTTCCTTTATATTTCTTCATTAAATAAATGAATTTATATTTTTTTGCTTTCTCCGCTGGAATAGCAATATCTTTATTAGAAAATTGATCATGGATATCCAATTCGTTTTCATTAGAAAAACTAAAATAATCAGCTAATTTTGTGTTCAAATTAGTTATTGGATAACTTGAATAAACGGATTTCCCCCCCTGCTTAGCTGTTATTTTCTCTCCTTTATAACCTTGTGTTAGAATAAGCACACTTTTATCACTTGAAGTAGCGTGATATTGTTTTAAAAAAGCTTCCTTTTCCTTTTCTGAAATACTTCTAAAATCGTCTCTATAATTTGCATCTACACTATTGGTTTTGCATCCAAATACAAATAATAACGCCAAAAGTGCTATATAAAAATTTCTCTTTTCCATAATACTATAACTACAAAACAAAAAATATAGTATAAAAAAAGCGCATCTTTTTCAAAAGATACGCTTTAAAATATAACCAACTAAAATAATCTATTCTTTTATTAATTTTCTTTTTGCAATTTTGTTATCATAACTTGTTACTTTTACAAAATAGATTCCTTTTTGAATGTCCTCGATATTTAAATTTTGATTTGCTATTACCGAATTAAAAGTTTTTACCAATTGACCTGTAATAGTATATATTTCAAGCTTTTTAGCATCCAAAGAAAGTTGTAAAGTGCTTTTTGCAGGATTTGGGTACATCATTACTGTGTTTTCATCCTGAAAATCTTCATTCTGTAACGAACTAGGTTGGTTCCCATATATTCTAAACTGACCTGAAGGAATGGTAATGACTGCAGTAGTATTGGTTACCGTATAAGGAGTATCATTCATTAAATCATACCAAGTACCTGTGTAAGGAAAGTTTGGATTTATTGTTAAATCAGCAACAGAAAAATTAGCCAAAATAACCACATTTTTTAATTGTGATACTGGCAAACTATTATCATAAACATAAATTCTTTGCTTTACGTTATTTCCGTCAGGACTGATTGTATAATTTCCATTAAAAACTGGTTCAGTAGTTTTTAATGCAATCATTTTAGCATATTTAGTATAAATAGGTCCTCTAACAGGATCTGTCAACCAATTTTCTACCCATTGTGGTTGTGGTTTTGTATCTAGTTTACAATCTCCAGGTGTTGCATCAGATTCAGAATTTACTGAACCATTATTACACGTATAAATAGAATCATCCATACCTAATTCTTGAAAATGCCAGATCATTTTGGGACCTGGAACCATAATACTAACGGCTCCTAAAGAAGCCATTCTATTCAAAGCATTATTTAAATTCCCATTCACTGGATAAGCACCCGCTACATTACCATTAGTAACCGCTTCATACATTAATCTATCCTTATCATGGCTTTCTGGATAACCAATCAATCTTTTTCCTGTAAAACCTCTACTCACATGCCCTATTCTTGTAATATCAGCATTAGCCGCATATCCTTTAGCTAATTCTTTATAATTATAGAACATTTCACCCCACATCATAATTCCTTTTCCTTCTCCCAATCTATAATTTGCCCATTGTTGCTCTTCAGAATCAGAACCCAAATGCTCAAAAATAGCATAATGATCAGGATCTAAACCCCATGTATAATCAACATATTCTTTTAAAACATCAATACGATCTTGTTGATATGCATTTGTACAAGATTCGTCTCCACTAGTACAATTTTGGGTAAATCCTTTGGTTAAATCCCAACGAAAACCATCAATTTTAAAATCAGTAATCCAATGTTTCAGTGTTCTTTTTACATAATCTTTCGTATAAATAGAAGCATGATTAAAATCCTCTCCTACACTATAAGTATGTCTAGCCACTGTATTAAAATAAGGATTGTCTGTATTAGGACTTCCCCAACCGTCACCATCAGGATCATTCATCCACATTCGCACCATTGGATTTCTTCCAAAGGCATGATTAAAAGCAATATCTAAGATGACAGCAATCCCATTTTGATGACATAAATCGATTAATTCTTTTAATTTATTTTCAGTACCATAGAATTTATCTAAAGCCATATGATAAGCTGTATTGTAGCCCCAACTTTCATTACCTTCAAATTCCATTACTGGCATTAATTCGATTGCATTAATCCCTAAATTTTTGAAATAATCAATTTTATCAATTACATCTTGGTAATTTCTATCGGCATCAAAATCGCGCACTAATAATTCGTAAATAACTAAATTGTCTTTATTAGGTTTTGTAAAGTTCGTCACCTGCCAATTATAAGGTGTTTGACCGGTTTGTAACACTGTTACTTCTCTTTCTTGACCAGTTGGATAAGCATACGTTGAAGTAATTCCAGGAAAACTTGTTTCAGGAATCCAAGGATCATCATAAGGAGATAGAACCAAAGTAGAACAAGGATCGGCTGTTTTTACCATAGCTTGCGAATTTACTGTAGGAGTTTGGTCTACCACCCAATATTGATACGTATAAACTTGCCCTGGAGTTAAACCCGTTAATTCTAACCAGAATTTTTCAGATCCAGTATCCTTTTTCATAGCATAAGAACTATTTGGATTCCAGTCATTAAAAGATCCTGCAATGTATACAAAATCTTTTCCTGGTGCATTTAATACTAAAGTTGCTTTCGTATTATCTGAAGCATTATAATTAATCCCTATTTCTAAACCGTTAGGCAAAGCTTCTGTAATTGTGGAAGGATTAACTACAACAGCAAAATATTTGGAATTTGAAACCGCTCCTTGAGAAATTTGCAATTCATAATTTTTATTTGCTGTAATATTAGTATCTGTAAAATTATAAGAGCTACCAGTAAAAGTATGAATACTTACACCATTTGCTATTAAATTATAATCCGCATTTCCATTGGTATTATTTGCTGTAATATTTAAACTTCCTCCAGAATTTAAAATTGTAGTACTATTTTCATAAGGACTGGTTAAATTTGCTTGAAAAGAACCGATAGGTAATTCTAAATTAACCGTTTGTTGTGTTCCATCTGAACTTCTTAAAACGATATTTACTTTAGTAACACTTCCTGTAGGATTGTTATAAAAAGCTAAAATGGTAGGTGTCAAGTCTAATTTATATACACTTCCTGAAACTAGTGTTAAAGCAGGTTGTGTTGTATTATTTCCCCAAGAACCAATCACATTTTGCCATTCTGCACCATTTACTGTTAAGCCAGTATGAGCATAAATGGTTCCTGAATAACTTGCTAGTCCTGTTCCTGTTTTATCAAACAATAATGTGGCACTCTGATTCGCTTCGGGTGTAGCGGTTTGCCATGAAACTTGTGAAAAACCAAGACAAGAAAGCAGTAAAAGAAATAGGGTAATTTTCTCTTTCATTTTTATTTATTTTAAAAAGAGCAGGGCTACTATTTGTAGCCCTTTTCTTTATTTTTTATTGAAGTGTTAAAGTATATGTATAAGCTCTAGGGTTAGATAAGTCTAATTCTATAAGATATGAGCCTGAAGTTGCAATAGCAATGTTTGCAGAACCTTCTTCTAATGAACCGTCAGCACCATCATCGCCATAATTCAAATTCCAAGCGTTATTTGCTCTAAATTTTATCTCTTGACCACCTGTAAGTGTTGTTGTTACTTCCCATTTTTTAGTGGTAGCATTATATGTTAAATCCACATCCTGTCCATCTGTTCCATCAGGACCCGATGGCCAACCTAAAGTAGTAGCTGAACCTGTTACTGCCCAGTTTGTTAATGTTTCACTATACAATAAAGTTGTTGTATTTGCTAACACTCTGTAGTAACCTGCAACAACAGTACAATCTGATTCACCAGTTTCTGCTAACATTCCACTAAAAGTTCCATCATCACCCCAATCTGTATTTCCCCAGTTGAAAGCACCTGTTTGATCAGGAGCAACAAATTTGTGACCGCCATCTAACCAGATATATCCTTCATAATCTGTTTCTCCAAATGCAGAAGCAGCAATTGTAGGAGCTGTTGGTGGA
>NZ_PJQW01000009.1:5326-203758 GCF_004303025.1 Flavobacterium sp. J27
AACCTTGGTGGTTTCCTGCAACAGCTAATCTAGGTAAGTCAGTTGTATAAGGGGTTACTGTTAAAGTTATTACATTCGAATAAGAGACCAAACTTGCATTAGAGCCCAAAGAAGCTTTCAATCTTATATCTATATCAGTTGGGCTATATGGAATAGCACCTAAATTCATCATTAATCCGTTTAAAGTTTCAACAGTCCATGTCATAAATCTACTTGTGGTATTTCCACCTACTTCAAAAGTTGAAAAATCACTTCCTGACAAAGCTACTTGAACTTCATAATTCACCTCAGTTTGAACTGAATATTTAGCATGATTCCAAACTAAAGTGGTTGCCTCATTATTAGGGTTAGCAGGGTTTAGTTCATAACTACTACCATCAACTGGAGAAACTAATTGAGGATTTTGATCTGCTTGAACAGTTACTTGCTCATCATTTTCACAAGAAAAATTAATACCTAATAAAAAGACAAGAGCTGATATTTTTAATATTTTTTTCATTTTTAAAACAATTTTATGTTAATAACCTGGATTTTGTGACAAATTAGGATTAGCTTGAAGAGCTGTCAATGGAATTGGAAACACATTATAAGTAGCAGGAATAGACGCACCATTTAGTGCATTTCCTTTCCATGGCCACAAATAACTTCCGCCTGTAAACATTCCAAAACGAATTAAATCACTTCTTCTATGTCCTTCCAACATCAACTCTCTACCTCTTTCATCAATTATAAAATTTAAGTCCAAATCAGAAGCTGTAATTGTTGCTGCATTTGATCGAGTTCTGATTTGATTTACATAACTAACTGCATCAGTAATAGTCCCTCCTGATGCACCTCTAACCACACATTCAGCATACATAAGATAAGCATCAGCCAATCTAAACAAAGGAAAATCCGTACCAGAAAAATCTGTTGGTGTAGTAGCTGACATATAATTATTATTTCTAAACTTAATAGATGGATAACCATTTGTCCATTCTTTATAATCTGTCATTTCGTAGGTATGACCATTTGTCCAAAAGAGCTGTGCTCTATCATCTGTTGATGTAGATAGATTTCCAAAAAGCCCATACCAAGCTTTAGTAGCTCTATGACCAGCCCATCCTTGCGTTGCTCCATAAGTACTTAAAGTCATTGTTGTACTATTTAAACTACCATTCACAATGTAAGTTGTATTACCATAACTTTGACTAACTAATGGATCTGCAATTAAAGGATAAATAATTTCAGTAGAAGTATTATTATCTCCAGTAAAATTTGAAGCAAAATTAACTGCTAAGTTATACCCTCCTTCATTGATAACTTTTTTGGTATAAGTTAAAGCATCTGAATATCTATCAATACCTGTATATACTTGGGCATTTAAATATAATTTTGCCAATAGCATTCTAACTACTGATTTATTAGCTCTACCGTAATCGTTTGTTGTAACAATTCTATCCTCAATATCCAAAAGCTCTGATTCTACGAAGTTAAACAAGTCTAATCTTGATGCTTCTGGCAAAGGTGTTGAAACACCAGCATTATCTTCAGTAACTAAAACACCTTTTCCAAAACAGTCAATCATATAGAAATAGGCTAATGATCTTAAAAATCGTACTTCACTTATGATTGATTCTTTATTAGGGACGTCAACATTGTTAAGAACCACCAATAAATTATTACACTGAGGAACGGTATAATAAACACGATTATAGAGGTATCTAAAGAATTTATTATTTTCATCCCAATTTGATGTAGTTGTTAACTGATCTAAACCATTATCTCCCCAACGGTTTTTCATTCCATCTGCTGTAAATTCTTGTAGATTTATAATTCCTCTCAAGAATGGTGACTCACCTGGATCGTCACTAATATCTGAAGAACCTGGTCCATCTGGTCCAGATAAAGCAAATGAACCATACAATTTTGACATAATACCTGTAATTGCATTTGGATCTTTCTGTAGTAATTGTTCCAAAGACAATTCTACTTTTGGTTCTGTATTTAAATCATCTGTACAACCAGAGAACAAAACAGAACACAAAATAAATAAGCTTAATAATTTAATTCTTTTCATATTGCATTTTTTAGAAATCCATACTTAAACCAAAAGTATACGACTTAGGCCTTGGATAAAAATTAGTATCAATCGCATTAAAGTTTTCAGGATCTTGACCTGTGTACTTAGTTATTAAGAAAGGATTGTTTAAAGCACCATAAACTCTTAAAGTAGAACTTTTAATTAGCTTATTGAATTTATAACCAAGTATTATATTCTCACATCTTAAGAAAGTGGCATCTTCTAAGAAATAATCTGAAAAAGTAGCATTTCCATTATAATTTTGAAAAGCTAAGTCTGCTTCACCAGAATAGAAATCAAGTACATTAGACAAACTATTATTATTAGTCGGAATTGCACTATCCACCCATCCTGAAGTGAGCTTTCTAGAATTATAAACTTGTCCTCCAAATTGACCTCTCCAACTAGAACTTAAGTCCCAATTTTTGTAATTAAAATTCAATCCAAATCCAAATGTCCAGTTTGGTCTCGCCGCTTTGTAATATCTATCATCATTATTGATAACATGATCTCCGTTTCTATCAACAAATGCTCCTGGAATAACGTTTCCATCAACATCATATAACTGCTCAAAAACCCAAAACGAGTATGGTTGCAGACCAACAACATGGTCTGCTATATTAACCCCTGTACCTGTTGGCAAATTTCCACCAGCTTGAACTTTATCCACATCTTTTAAGTCTGTCACTTTAATATAAGTGTAAGCCAAGTTTGTATATACGTCTAAATTAAAATCATCTTCTTTTAGTGGTTTAAAATTTAGATTTAATTCAAAACCTTTTCCTTCAGTACTTCCTACATTTTTCACAAATGTATCGGTTAATCCTTGACCAGGAGGTAAAGGGACTCTAGCTAACAAATCTTTAGTTTCTTTTTTATAAATATCAAAACTCCCTGATAAGAAACTATCTTTGAAGAAATCAAAGTCAAGCCCTAAATTATATGTGGTTGTTTTTTCCCATGTTAAATCTTCATTAAAGGCTAAAGCCGAGTATAAATTTGATCCTTGTAAATATTGACTACTAGTACTCCCAACATTAAACAAAGGAGTTGATGGATAAAAGCCCACTGTAGCTGTTATATCTTGTTGGCCAGTTTTACCCACTCCAATTCTTATTTTAGCATCATTTACAAATGATACATCTGTAAGAAAACTTTCTTGTTTTAACTTCCAAGCTAAAGCGGCAGATGGAAAATAACCCCATCTTTTGTCTTCTCTAAATAAAGATGAAGCATCTGCTCTAAAAGTTACTGTTAATAGATATTTATTTGCTAAATCTATATTAGCTCTACCAAAGAAAGATTGTAAATTTAAAACATTATAATATCTATTATTAGGGTTATTAACATTTGGCTGAACTTCTCTTAAACCTGTTGTTAAATTATATCTGTAGATTTCTTTATTCCCATCGTTTTTAAAGTTCTGATATGAATAACCACCTTGAATGTCAAATTTATTTAAAAACCCATCAAAAGACTTACTATAAGCCAAATAAGAATCCATTGTTACATTCGTCATTTTTTGATTTTCTAAATAATTAATACCTGGGTTGAAAATAAAATCAGTATCACTATTTATTACTCTATAAGTAGCTAAAGCATTATCTGTATAAAGCTCTCTTATTCTTGCTTTCGAAGCATCAATTCCTAAATTTAATACCGCTCTAAGGTCTGGAAGAAAATGCATTTTATAATCAAATTCCATATTTCCTAAAAAGCGTAATACTCTTTCTGGTCTAGATCTTTGCTCTAATAAAGCTAAAGGGTTATACTGACCACTTATATTGTTTGAATTTGTCACCAAATCTTGATAATAACCTCCAAATCTATTTGAAGCTGAATAATCATATAATGGTTTAGTAGGATCCATTTTAATAGCACCGCCTAAAGCACCATCTTCATCAATTGAGTTTTTCACAACACTTATTAATCTAGCATTGGCATCAATTTTTAAATGATCTTTAAATAATTTAGGTGATAATTTTAATGAGTAATTATATCTTTCATAATCATTGGTTTTAACAATTCCTTCGTTTTTAGTATATGAAACAGAGGCTCTCATAGGCAAAACTTTGTACAAATTCGCTTTTGCACTAAAATTATGATCAGTAGAAATTGCAGTTCTATAAATTGCATCTTGCCAATCCGTATCAAATAAGATTCTTCCTTCTATAACATTTGGGGTAGACAAATCATCTGTAGCTGTAGAATTAGGATCATCTATTCCTAAAAAATTCGTGTAAGTAGGATGGTATTGTTGTATAAATTTAGTAAAATCACTTCCATTCATTACTTCTATTTTTTTACCAACTTTTGATACAGAAACATTTGCTGAATAATTATATTGTGCTTCTCCAGAAGTACCTTTCTTTGTTGTTATAATTATAACTCCATTGGAAGCACGAGAACCATATATTGCTGATGCAGACGCATCTTTCAAAACGGTAAAACTTTCTATATCATTAGGATTAATGAACGATAATGGATTACTAACCCCAGCTTGAGTAGTATTATCAACTGGAATCCCATCAATAACTATTAACGGACTACTATTTGCGTTTAAAGAAGAACCTCCTCTAATTCTGATATTGGGAGCCGAATCAGGCTGACCACCCTTTGTAGTTATTCTAACACCAGCAACTTTACCAGTCAATAATTGATCAGCAGAAACTATAGCTCCTTTATTAAAATCTTTTGCTGTAACAGAAACTAAAGATCCCGTTGCGTCTTCTTTCTTCACAGAACCATAACCAATCACTACTACTCCTTCTAATTGATTCGCATCTTCGGTCATTAAAATAGTAATTTCTGTTTGACCTTTATAAATAAATGTCTGTTTTACAAATCCTACATAAGAGAAAATAATTTGATCTCCATCTGATAAATTTGAGAGCATGAAGTTTCCATCAAAATCTGTTGATGTTCCTGAGTTGCTATTTGCTACCGATATATTCACACTTGGCAATGGGGATTGCGTGGCACTATCTAGCACTCTACCTTTTAAAATATTTTGTGCAAAAGTACCCAAGGGCAATACTACCAGCATTAAAAAAAATAGCTTTTTTTGTAATGTTTTCATACAATTTGTTTAGGGTTAAATCTTTAATTATTTTTGCTTATAATTCACTTCTAATGTTAAATTTATGTAAAAAAAGCGTAAAAAAAAACCTAGCTCTAATTATGGTATACCGAAAACGTTTTCGTGTTGAAAACTTTATTAATTCAATGCATTTTTTACATTAAAATTACGATACTAAGAAAAATAAAAGTACTTTTATTGAAAATATTAAATTTACAAAAAATGCAATGAAAAGAAAAGTAACTTTAAAACAAATTGCCAAAGAATTAGATGTATCAATTTCTACTGTATCCAAATCTTTAAAAAACAGTCCTGAAATTAGTGAAGATACTCGTTTAAAAGTTCAAGCATTTGCAAAACTATATAATTACAAACCAAACAACATTGCCTTAAGTTTAAAAAATAAAAAAACAAAGACTATAGGTATTATTATTCCTGAAATTGTACATCACTTTTTTGCCACTGTAATTAGTGGTGTAGAACAAGTAGCAAACGAACAAGGCTATAATGTTATTGTGTGTCTCTCTGATGAATCTTTTGACAAAGAAGTAATCAACTTAGAAATGCTGGCTAACGGAAGTACTGACGGTTTTATCATGTCGCTTTCAAAAGAAACACAACAAAAAAAAGACTTTCACCATTTACAAGAGGTAATCAACCAAGGCATGCCTATTGTTATGTTTGATAGAGTAGCCAATGAAATTCTAGCAGACAAAGTTATTATCGATGATTTATTAGCGGCTTATCAAGCAGTTAATTACTTAATTGAAGAAGGAAGGAAAAAAATTGCTTTAATTACTACAGTAGATTATGTGAGTGTAGGCAAATTAAGAACCGAAGGGTACTTGAAAGCGTTAACCGATCATAACATACCTATTAATGAAGATATCATTTTAAAAATTGAAGACATTGACAACTGTTCTGATGTTATCCAAAAACTAATTTTGGAACAAGAAATCGATGGCGTTTTTGCTGTAAATGAGCTTTTTGCTGTAGTTGCAATTAAAGAAGCATTAAAAAAAGGAGTGAAAATTCCAGACGAGATGTCAATAATTGCATTTACAGATGGAATCATTTCAAAATTTTCAACTCCAACTATCACTACTGTAAGTCAGAATGGTGTAAAAATGGGAAGAAAAGCGGCTGAAATGCTTATTGAAAGACTAGAAGCCGAAGATGAGGAAGACGAAAGATATCGCACTGAAGTAATTGAGACAAACCTCATTTCCAGAGAATCTACGCAAACGTGATAGTTCACCATAAACAACTGAAAAACAATATCTTAAAAAATAAAAAAAAACACTATTTACAAGAAAAAAAGTAGTTAAAAAAATTTTTTAGAATAAAATAAGATATATATTTGTACTCAATCAAAGCTTATAATACACTTCTACACTATTAAGTTTTGATAAGCAATAACGCTTATCGTAAATCAATTAAAAATTACGATAATGGAAAAGCGTAAGTTAAGTTTCTGGGAAATTTGGAACATGAGTTTCGGTTTTTTAGGAATTCAGTTTGGTTTTGCATTACAAAATGCTAACACCTCAAGAATTTTCGATACTCTTGGTGCTGAAGTAGATAAAATTGGTCTCTATTGGTTAGCAGCTCCATTAACTGGACTTATTGTGCAACCTATAGTAGGTTACTTTTCAGATAGAACTTGGACAAAACTTGGAAGGCGCAGACCCTACTTTTTAGCAGGTGCTCTATTATCATCTATTGCCTTATGCATTATGCCAAATTCTCCCACATTATGGGTAGCAATTGGTACGCTTTGGATTATGGACTCTTCCATTAATATTTCTATGGAGCCTTTTAGAGCTTTTGTGGGTGACAATTTACCAGAAAGACAACGTACTTTAGGATTTTCTATGCAAAGTTTCTTTATTGGTGTAGGTGCTGTAGTAGGTTCTGCATTACCCTATATTTTCACAAACTGGTTTGGAATAGAAAATACTGCTCCAGCTGGAATTATTCCTCCTTCTGTTAAATGGTCATTTTACATAGGCGGTTTTGTATTTCTTATAGCAGTATTATGGACTGTTTTTAATTCCAAAGAATATTCTCCTGAAGAATTAGAGCAATTTGAAAAAATAAAAGAACCTCAACCAAATAAGATTGAAAACAGCCAATCATTGGTTCCTGTGAAAAAACAGTTCAACTATGGAATGATACTAACCACCATAGGCGCAATAGCATTAACTTATGTTTACCACATTAATAAAGAAGACAATAAGCATAAAGAACTGTATATTTTAGCTATAGGCTTATTTATAACTGGAATCCTTTTTATTGTCGTTTCTCAACTTCGTAAAGCAAAAGTTAGAAATGGATTCACTGTTATTGTTACCGATTTATTAAACATGCCTAAAACCATGAAACAATTAGCATGGGTGCAATTCTTTTCTTGGTTTGCCCTATTTTCTATGTGGATTTACACCACAAAATCGGTGACTGGGCACGTATTTAACACTTTTGACACTACATCAAAAATATATAATGACGCCGCAGATTGGGTTAGTGTTATGTTTACTGTTTATAATGGTGTGGCAGCAGCTGTTGCATTCTTACTTCCAGTAATAGCAAAAAGAACTAGTAATAAATTTACGCATATGTTAGCTTTAGTTGCTGGTGGTTTAGGATTAATTTCTATTTATTTCTTATCAGACAAAACGGGACTATTATTAGCTATGGTAGGAGTAGGTATTGCTTGGGCAAGTATTCTCTCAATACCATATGCCATGTTGTCTGGTGCTTTACCTTCTAATAAAATGGGATATTATATGGGCGTCTTTAACTTTTTCATTGTTATTCCCCAAATCGTAGCAGGAACTATTTTAGGCTTTTTAGTGAATACCTTTTTTAACGATCAGCCGGTTTATGCTTTAATCATTGGAGGTTTTTCAATGATTTTTGCTGGACTGTTAACATTAACCGTAAAAACTAAAAGAAAATTGAATATTAATGAGCAATAAAACTTTCATATTTGACTTAGATGGAGTTATTGTTGATACGGCTAAATATCATTTTTTAGCGTGGCAACGATTGGCCTCACAATTAGGAATAGATTTTACACCAGAACACAATGAACAGTTAAAGGGAGTAAGTCGAGTTCGCTCTTTGGATATCATCTTAGAATTAGGCAATATTAAAGCGTCTACAGAAGATAAAGAAAAATGGTTACTCCAAAAAAACACAGAGTATTTAACTTATATAGACACAGTTAATCAATCTGAAATTTTACCAGGTGTATTGTCTGTTTTAAATTACCTTAAAGAGCATAATCAAAATATTGTGTTAGGAAGTGCTAGTAAAAACGCAAGACCAATTCTTGAAAAAACGAATATTATACACTATTTTGATGTCATAGTAGACGGTAATGATGTGACTAATGCCAAACCAGACCCAGAAGTATTCTTACAAGGCGCAAAGAAAATGAACGCAATTCCTACAAATTGTATTGTTTTTGAAGACTCTGTTGCAGGTATTCAAGCAGCTAATATCGCTCAAATGACAAGTATTGGAATAGGTGAAAAAGAAGTACTGCACGAAGCACAATATGTGTTTCCTAACTTTACTTTCATAGACACAATTTTTTTAGACAATTTATTGAAAAAATAAAATGAATCAGGATTATATCATACCAAATAATTGGTCAATTATTGAAGAAGGATTTAATGCAGCAAGTGTAAAATCCTCAGAAAGTTTATTTAGTATCGGAAATGGTGCTATGGGACAAAGAGCTAATTTTGAAGAAGACTATTCTGGCAGTACTTTTCAAGGTAGTTATATTGCTGGAGTGTATTATCCAGACAAAACTAAAGTAGGTTGGTGGAAAAATGGGTATCCAAAATATTTTGCCAAAGTCTTAAATGCTCCTAACTGGATAGGAATCGTTGTTGAGATTAATGGTGAATCACTCGATTTAGCTACCTGTAAAGAAATTAAAAATTTCAGAAGAGAATTAAATATGAAAGAAGGTTGGTACAATCGTTCTTTCGAAGCAATTCTTCAAAATAACACACAGGTCCAAGTTAATGTAACTCGTTTTCTTTCTTTAGATTTAGACGAACTAGGCGCCATTAAATATGAAGTAACGCCTGTAAACTCTGACGCAAAAGTGGTTTTCAAACCTTACCTAGACGCTGGAATTGAAAATGAAGACACCAATTGGGAAGAAAAGTTTTGGGAAACTTCAACTATTAGGCATGATGAAAACAAGGCATTTATTGTTGCGCGTACCTTAAAAACAAATTTTGTGGTTGCCACATTTATGCAAAATAGTATTTTAGTTAATAATGCTACCGCTAATGTTTTGCCTGTTGAAGTACACAAAGAAACTTCTAAAATTTCCTTTTCTTACGAAATAGCCGCAACTAAAGGACAAACTGTTAGTATTCAAAAACTTGGCGGGTATACAGTTTCTACAAACCATACTGAAGACAATTTAATTCTTGCGGCTAAAAAAGTTTTGGAGAAAGCGAATTCAAAAGGATTTGACGGTCTTTTAAACCAACAAAAAGAAGCTTGGGCAAAAATTTGGGAAATGAGCGACATCACTATAGATGGTGATGTTAAAGCACAACAAGGCATTCGATTTAATATTTTTCAATTAAACCAAACCTATTTAGGTAAAGATTCTCGATTAAATATAGGCCCGAAAGGATTTACTGGGGAAAAATATGGCGGTTCAACTTATTGGGATACCGAAGCGTATTGTATCCCATTTTATATGGCTACAAAAAATCAAAATGTAGCTAGAAGTTTATTAGAATATCGCTATAATCAATTAGACAAAGCCATTGAAAATGCGCAAAACAACTTAGGTTTTAAAAATGGTGCTGCTTTATATCCAATGGTTACTATGAATGGAGAAGAATGTCATAACGAATGGGAAATAACTCATGAAGAAATTCATCGTAATGGTGCTATTGCATTTGCTATTTTCAACTATTATAGATACACTGGTGATTATTCTTATATACCCGAAAAAGGATTAGAAGTTTTAATTGGTATTGCTCGTTTTTGGTTCCAAAGAGCCACCTTTTCAAAACATAAAAACAAATATGTTATTTTAGGTGTTACTGGACCTAATGAATACGAAAATAATGTAAACAATAATTGGTACACAAATTACATCGCTAAATGGTGTATTGATTATACTTTTGATCAAATCCAGAAAGTGAATGCGGAATATCACTCAGATTACTTACGTATAATGCAAAAAGTGAATCTGAATGATAACGAATTAACGTCATGGAAAAAAGTAGCCGACAACCTATATTTCCCATATTCAGAAGAATATGGTGTATTTCTTCAACAAGATGGTTTCTTAGATAAAGAATTGGTTAAAGTTTCTGATTTAGACAAATCGCAACGTCCAATCAATCAAAAGTGGTCATGGGATCGCATTTTACGTTCTCCATATATTAAACAAGCTGACATCCTTCAAGGGTTTTATTTTTTTGAAGATCACTTTACTAAAGAACAATTAGAAAAACATTTTGACTTTTACGAACCCTTTACTGTTCATGAAAGTTCACTTTCTCCTTGCGTTCACTCTATCCAAGCTGCAGTTTTAGGCCGAATGGAACAAGCCTATACTTTTTATTTGCGCACTTCTCGTTTGGATTTAGATGATTACAACAAAGAAGTTCATGAAGGGCTACATATTACTTCTATGGCAGGTACATGGATGAGTATTGTGGAAGGCTTTGGAGGAATGCGTATTAAAAACAATGTATTGCATTTTGAACCAAGAATTCCTTCACAATGGCAAGGCTATTCATTCAAAATTAACTTCAGAAATGCTATTGTAAAAGTAGAAGTCAGCCATCAAGAAACCAAAGTAACCGTAGAAGGTAATCAAGAAATAGATATTGTTGTAAACGGAACACCACAATTAGTTAAAAACCAGTAAAATGAATACAATTAAAACACTACTAATTTTAGTAGCGCTATCCTTTTTAAATGTTCAAGCGCAAGAGTTAAAATCACCAAATGGGAAATTTGTAATGCATTTTGCTTTACTAAATGATGGAACTCCTACTTACCAATTGACCTATTTGAATAAAGAAATTATCAAAAAAAGTAAATTAGGATTAGAATTACAAAATGATTCTAAATCACTTTTAAATGATTTTACAATTGTTCAAGCAACTCCAGCTACTTTCAATGAAACTTGGAAAACAGTTTGGGGTGAAGAAACAGAAATCCAAAATCACTACAATGAATTAGCGGTTCTCCTCAAGCAAAATAAAACAGATCGAGAAATAATTATTCGCTTTCGATTATTTAATGATGGACTTGGCTTTAGATATGAATTCCCACAACAAAAAAACCTTGTCTATTTTACAATTAAAGAAGAAAGAACCGAGTTTGCCATGACTGGTGATCATACCGCTTTTTGGATTCCAGGTGACTATGATACGCAAGAATATGATTATACAGAATCGAAACTTTCTGAAATAAGAGATTTATTTCAAACCGCATTAACTACGAATGCTTCTCAAGAACAATTTTCTGAAACAGGTGTACAAACTTCTTTAATGATGAAAGCGGCTGATGGCTTATACCTCAACATTCATGAAGCTGCCTTAATTGATTATTCTTGTATGCACCTTAATTTAGACGATAAGAACCTAGTTTTTCAATCGCATTTAACTCCTGATGCACAAGATAACAAAGGCCATTTACAAGCCCCTTGTGTTTCTCCATGGAGAACTATTATCGCAAGTTATGATGCCAGAGATATTTTAGCATCCAGAATGACATTAAATCTTAACGAACCTTGTAAAATTGAAGACACATCATGGATAAAGCCAGTAAAATATGTAGGGGTTTGGTGGGAAATGATTACAGGTAAAAGTTCATGGTCGTATACCAATGACTTCCCTTCCATTCAATTAGGAATTACAGATTATTCAAAAGCAAAACCAAACGGTACGCATGGAGCAAATACAAAACATGTAAAAGAGTTAATTGATTTTGCTGCTTTACATGGATTTGATGGTGTATTAGTAGAAGGTTGGAACCAAGGTTGGGAAGACTGGTTTGGTCAATCCAAAGATTATGTTTTCGATTTTGTGAGTCCATATCCAGATTTTGATGTGGAAGGTATTCATGAATATGCTAAGTCAAAGGGAGTTAAAATGATTATGCATCATGAAACATCGGGTTCAGCTCGTAATTATGAGCGTCATTTAGATCAAGCCTTTCAATTTATGAATAAACACGGGTACGAAGCAGTAAAAACAGGTTATGTGGGTGATATGTTACCTCGAGGTGAACATCATTATAGTCAATGGATACTCAATCATTACCAATATGTCATTGAAAAAGCAGTAGATTATAAAATTATGGTAAATGCGCATGAAGCGGTTCGTCCAACGGGAATTTGTAGAACCTACCCAAATATGATTGGAAATGAATCTGCAAGAGGGACCGAATTTCAAGCTTTTGGAGGTTCAAAACCAAACCACACTACCATTTTACCTTTTACGAGATTAATTGGTGGACCAATGGATTATACTCCTGGCGTATTTGAAATGGATATCTCAAAAGTAAACCCAAATAATGATTCCCATGTAAATACTACCTTAACGAATCAATTAGGTTTGTATGTAGTAATGTATAGCCCATTACAAATGGCTGCCGATTTGCCAGAAAATTACAATCGCTTTTTAGATGCTTTTCAATTCATTAAAGATGTTCCTGTAGCTTGGTCTACCTCAAAATATCTTGAAGCAGAACCTGGTTATTATATCACCATTGCGAGAAAAGATAAAAATTCTAACAACTGGTTTATTGGAAATAATAACGGGGCAAGTCCAAGAACCGCAACAATAAACTTGGATTTCCTAGATAAAGACAAAAAATACGAAGCGACTATCTATGCCGATGCTAAAAATGCAGATTACAAAACAAACCCGCAAGCTTATACGATTACAAAACAAAAAGTAACCCACAAGTCAAAATTAAAAATGACTTCTGCAGCAGGCGGTGGCTATGCGATTAGCATCGTAGAAATAAAATAATATTACAAAAGACAGTGGTTATAAATTGCTGTCTTTTTCATTTAATACCAAATTGAAATGAAAAAAAATAAGCTCATCTTATTATTCGCCATATTCTTTACTACTCTTTCTATGGCTCAAATCACAAAAATGGAACCTCCTTTTTGGTATGAGGGCATGAAAAAAAGCGAAATACAAATTTTATTTTATGGAAAAGATATTGCTGAAAATTCGGTAACTGTATCAAAACCCGTAATTATTACCAACCTAACGAAAACCGAAAATCCAAATTATTTATTTGTAACCATAGATACAAAAACTATAAAGGCTCAAACTCTAGAATTCACTTTTAAAAATGGCAAGAAGACTTTTTCTCAACCTTTTGAAATTAAAAAAAGAAGAGCCGATTCAGCCATTAGAAAAAGCTTCGATGCATCTGATGTTATCTATTTACTAATGCCAGATCGTTTTGCCAATGGTAATGAAGCCAATGACTCTTCTCCTAATTTAACAGAAAAAGGAAATAGAGATTTACCTGGCGGAAGACATGGTGGAGATATACAAGGAATTATCGATCATTTGGACTATATACAAGAATTAGGAGCAACAGCAATTTGGTCTACTCCTCTTTGCGAAGATAACGACAAAGGGTATTCTTACCACACTTATGGTCAATCGGATGTGTACCAAATTGACGCTCGTTATGGAACCAATGAAGACTACAAAAGACTGGCTTCAGAAATGCACAAACGCAATCTTAAATTGATTAAAGATTATGTTACGAATCATTGGGGTGCTGAACATTGGATGTTTAAAGACATGCCTTCTTACGATTGGTTCCATCAATTTCCAGGTTACGCACAAAGTAATTATCGAATGACTACTCAATACGATACTAATGGATCTAAACGCGATGCTAAATATTGTATGGACGGATGGTTTGTACCTAGCATGCCCGATTTAAATCAATCCAACCCTTTAGTATTAAATTACTTGATACAAAATGCGATTTGGTGGATCGAATTTGCAGATCTTGATGGTTATCGAGTAGACACGTATTCTTATAATGACAAAGACGGTATTGCCAAATGGACAAAAGCAATTACGGATGAGTATCCTTATTTTAATATTGTAGGCGAAGTGTGGATGCACGATCAAGCACAAATATCCTATTGGCAAAAAAACAGTCCCATTGCAAAAATTCAAAGTTATAATTCTTACTTGCCAAGTGTCATGGATTTTACCTTACATGATGCTTTTGGTTCAGTTTTTAATGAAAATGAAGCTAATTGGTCTAATGGAACAATTAAATTCTATGAAAATTTTGTCAATGATTTCTTGTATGATAATCCGAATAATTTATTAGTGTTTATCGAAAATCATGACACGGGTCGTTTTAACGAAATTTATAAAAATGACTTTAAAAAATTCCAGTTAGGGATGACTTTATTAGCAACTACTAGGGGAATTCCTCAAATTTATTATGGTTCAGAAATTGGAATGGCGGGTAATAAAGGAAAAGGTGATGCAGATATTCGTCAAGATTTTCCGGGCGGCTGGAAAGGCGATTCAAATAACGCTTTTACCAATTCAGGAAGAACCGAAATGCAAAAACAATATTTCAATTTTTCAAAAAAACTTTTGAATTGGAGAAAAAATAAAACGGTTATACATTCTGGTAAATTAACCCATTATATTCCTGAAAACAATGTATATGTGTATTTTCGTCATAATGACACTGAAAGTGTTATGGTTATTCTTAACAACTCTTTGAACAACCAAACTCTTAATCTCAATCGATTTGAAGAAAACATAAAAAAATTCACTTCAGGTAAAGATATTATTTCTAATGAAACCCTAAAATTGAATAACGAACTTTCAATAGAAGGGAAAACCGCATTAATTTTAGAATTACAATAAATGAAAAAATTTATATTCCTATTGTTAAGTAGTTTCGCTTTTTGTCAAGACAACATTCTTTCGTATACTCTTGAAAATTCAGGTAATTTTGAAGGCAAAATAGAACGTATCAATAGTTTCCCTTCTCAATTTATTGTTCCACGAACGGTAGATGTTTGGTTACCCAAAGCATATACTGCCACAAAAAAATACAATGTGTTGTATATGCACGATGGACAAATGTTGTTCGACGCAACAACAACTTGGAACAATCAAGAATGGCAAGTAGATGAAGTAGCTTCTAAACTAATGGAAGAAAATAAAGTGAATGATTTTATTGTGGTCGCTATTTGGAATATTCCAGAATTACGTCATACGGATTTATATCCGAAAAAGCCTTATGATTTACTTTCTGAAGCATGGAAAGAAAGGTTACAAGATGAAATACAAAAATCACATTTCCCTTTTGATGCAACAAAAATTAATTCGGATAATTATTTGAAATTTATTGTAGAAGAGGTAAAACCTTATATAGACAAAACGTATCCAGTGTATACTACTGCAAATCATACTGCGATTATGGGTTCTAGCATGGGTGGTTTAATTTCTATGTACGCGCTTTGCGAATACCCTGAGATCTTTGGAAAAGCTGCCTGTTTATCGACACATTGGGTAGGTTTTCTAGATTTTGAAAACAATCCTATTCCAGAATCTTTTTTTAGGTATTTAACGAAAAAGCTACCCGATCCTAAAAACCATAGCATTTATTTCGATTATGGTACTGAAACCTTAGATGCAAGTTATTTGAAATATGAATACCGAGTAGATGAAATCTTAAAAGAAAAAGGATACACCAATTCAAATTCAAAAAATCTAAAATTTGAAGGTGAAAATCATTCCGAAAATTCATGGCAAAAGCGGATCCATATTCCAATGGAATTCCTTTTTAAAAAATAAAATAAAACATATGAAAAAAACAATCGTAGCCTTATCAATTCTAGTATCATTATGGAGTTGTAAAGAAGATAATAAAGAAACAATTAGTGAACCAATTGCTGATACCACAAAAGAAATAGTCGAATTTTCACCTGAAATGGCTGAAAATGCTGTTATTTATGAAGCCAATATTCGTCAATATTCCGCAGAAGGTACTTTTAATGCATTTACCAAAGACATTCCACAATTAAAAGAGTTAGGTGTTAAAATCATTTGGTTGATGCCTATTTTCCCAATTTCTGAAACGAAACGAAAAGCTACAGGTGGAGAAAACAGCAAATTCGCTTTCGAAATGCCAGAAGCAGAACAAGCAAAATATCTAGGCAGTTATTATGCTGTTTCGGATTTTAAGAAAGTAAATCCTGAATTTGGAACTATTGAAGATTTACGTAATCTAGTAACTACAGCTCATGATAATGGTATGTATGTTATTCTAGATTGGGTACCTAATCATACGGGTTGGGATCATGTTTGGATTAAAGAACATCCAGAATTCTACACCCAAAATGAAAAAGGTGAAATTATAGACCCTATTAACCCTGAAACAGGGGAAACTTGGGGCTGGACTGATGTGGCCGACTTGAATTATAACAATCAAGAGCTTCGTAAAACCATGACAAATGACATGTTACATTGGATTAAAAATGAAAACATAGATGGTTTTCGTTGTGATGTTGCGGGTAATGTTCCTACTGATTTTTGGCAACAAGCCATTCCTGCTTTACGTAAAGAAAAAAACATTTTCATGCTAGCAGAAGCTTGGGAACCCGAATTATTAAAAGACAATCTTTTTGACATGTGTTATTCTTGGGAAGGACATCATACGATGAATAAAATAGCGCAAGGAAAAGAAAATGTAACAAACTGGGACAGCTTCATGGATAAAAGACTAAAAGAATATGAAGCGGACGACATTTTAATGAATTTTGTAGACAATCATGATGAAAACTCATGGAATGGAACCATTCAAGAAAGATTAGGAGATGCTTCAGAAGTAATGATAGCACTATCCTATATGACTCCTGGAATGCCTTTAATTTATAGTGGTGACGAATATGGTTTAGATCGTCGTTTAAAGTTTTTTGAAAAAGATTCTATTCCAAAAGCGAAAGGAAAAAATTGGGCTATTTTCAAAAAATTGGGTGGTTTAAAAGTGAATCAAGTGGCCTTAAACGGAGGTAAAAACAAAGCGGCTTATAAAAGAATTCCAACCTCTAACAACCAAAATATTTTGGTCTTTGAAAGAGAGAAAAATGGAGAAAAAGTCATTTTTATAGCCAATTTATCCCAAAACAATCAAAATTTCACCACAGATTTAGAAGGGAAATTCAAAAATTTACTTACAAATGATGATTTTTCGTTAAATAAAAATCAAAATATAGAATTGAAACCTTGGAAATTTGTAATTTTGCAATAGTACAGGTTCATGTTTACCTGTTTGTTTGTTTGAATTGCGCGAATCTCCACTTTTAGATTCGCGCTTTTTCGTATATTTGAGTATGCAAAAAATAGGTCATCGTGGTGCCAAAGGTCACCTTACAGAAAACACATTAGAATCCTTCCAAAAAGCAATTGATTTAGGTGTGGATGCTATCGAATTAGATGTACACCAATGTGCTAGCGGTGAACTGGTTGTTTTTCATGATTTCACATTAGAAAGACTAACGAATGGTGAAGGTGAAATTTCGAAATTTACGTTGGAACAATTACAGCAATTAAAAATCACAAATCACTATTACATTCCAACCTTAATTGAAACATTAGACTTGATTGATAGAAAATGTAATATAAATATTGAACTAAAAGGACATCATACTGCTCAAGCTACCGCTTTGATAATTGAAGATTATGTTCAAAAAAACGGCTGGCAATATTCTGATTTTATTGTTTCTAGTTTTCAATATGAGGAATTAGAAACTTTTTATCATTTGGGTTCCAAAATACTTCTAGCGGTTTTAACTCAAGCTAGTGTAGAACAAGCTATAGAATGGGCAAAAAAATTCCAAGCTACTTATATTCATCCTCATTTTTCACTTTTAACGACCGACAATTGTAATTTTGCTAAAGAAAACAATCTAAAGATAAATACATGGACAGTGAATGATGCTCTAGACATTGAACACGTAAAAAAGTTTCCAATTGATGGTATTATTTCCGATTTTCCAGACAGAATATGAATACAAAATACGACATCCTAATTATTGGAGGTGGAGCCGCTGGTTTTTTTACCGCAATTAATATTGCTGAAAAAAATAAAAGTTACAAAATCGCTATTTTAGAACGCGGAAAAGAAGTGTTATCTAAGGTAAAAATCTCAGGTGGTGGAAGGTGTAATGTGACTCATGCTTGTTTTATTCCCAATGATTTAGTCAAATTTTACCCTAGAGGCGAAAGAGAACTTAAAGGACCATTCAATCAATTTTGTTCTGGAGACACCATTGAATGGTTTACCAATCATGGCGTTTCATTAAAAATAGAAGAAGATGGCAGAATGTTTCCAGAAACCGATTCTTCCCAAACCATAATAAACTGTTTTTTAGATGCTTGCAAAAAACTTAAAATAGATATTCTTACCTTTCAGAGTGTACAATCTCTATTTAAAAAAGAAATGGGCTGGAAAGTAGACACTAATTCTGATTCATTTTTGTGTAAAAAAGTCGTAGTAACTACTGGAAGTAACCCAAAGATTTGGGATATGTTGCGGCAATTAGGACACACCATTGTTCCACCTGTTCCCTCTTTATTTACCTTTAATATTAAGGACCCAAGAATAAAAGATTTAATGGGACTTTCTGCTTTGGCAACTGTAAAAGTAAAAGGAACGAATTTAAAAGCATCAGGACCTTTATTGATTACACATTGGGGAATGAGTGGTCCTGGCATTTTAAGGCTATCTGCATGGGGTGCACGTATTTTATTTGAAAAAAAATACCAATTTACATTGCAAGTGAATTGGTTAAACGAAATTTCTTTTGAAGAGTGTATAGAAACCTTAAAAGAACTAAAAGTTGAAAATAGTAAAAAACAAATAGCTACGTTTTGTCCTTTTGATTTCCCAAAACGATTATGGGAAAATCTAACCCAAGCAGCTGGCATAGCCCGTGATCTAAAATGGGCTGATTGTTCCAAAAAACAATTAATCACTTTAGCCGAACAGTTAACCAATGGTCATTTTCAAGTGAATGGTAAAAGTACTTTTAAAGAAGAATTTGTAACTGCAGGAGGTATTGATTTAAAAGAAATTAATTTTAAATCAATGGAGAGTAAAAGTTTACCAAACCTTTATTTGGCTGGCGAAATATTAAATATTGATGCTATTACTGGTGGATTTAATTTTCAGAATGCTTGGACTGGAGGGTTTTTAATTAGTGAGGCATTAAAATAAAAAAGACCGGTTTAAAACTGGTCTTTTTTATTTTATTTTTCTCTTCCGCCATCTAATATGGTTTGCCAATCTTTCAATTCTTGCCATTTTCCTTCATAACATAATTTAGCTTGTCTTGGCCAAGTTCCTGGATCATGAATTTGGAAACGCTCCCCCGCTTTGTTTAAAATTTCCCGACATCTATCTACTGATGTTTCTGACAAAGCTTTCCATGTTAAAATTCCAGAAGTTTTGAATAATTCTTCAATTTTTGGACCGATTCCTTCTATAATTTTTAAATCATTTTCATTAATCTTTTTACCAAAAACTGCTTTAGCAGCAAGAGCATCAAAAACAACAGTTACTACTGATGAAACACTGGTCTCTTGAATGGGTTTCACTTCAGTTGCAAAACTAGCTTTCATCTTATTTTGATCATTCAATTGAGCACGCATTTTATCCAAATCAGAACGCAATTGAGAGTTCATCCGATTACAACTATCTAAATCGTCTTGCAAAGAAGAAACATCTATTGTTGCTTTACTAGAAAACATTTTTCCAAGTAAATAGCCTAATATAGCACAAATAACACCTACCAAGGCTGGAATGATAAAACAAGGTAAATTCATAGTATTATAGTTTAGTTAGTTGTTTTATTTAATAGTAATTTCTGTTCGTCTGTTTTTAGCCCTACCTACTTCTGTTGCATTATCTGCTATGGGTTCTGATTCTCCTTTTCCATAAATTTCAATTTTATTTTCTGGAATACCATTGGCAACAAAATAATCTTTAGCAAATTTAGCCCGTTGTTCAGAATAATATTGATTGGTATGTCGTACTCCAGGATCGTTATCAGAATGACCTGTAATATTTATTTTAGCACCTTGCACATGATTTACATAGTCTACAATCGCTGCAATTCTTTCTTTTTCTTGTTGTGTTAGAATAATAGTCGATTGACCCGTATTAAAATACAATATTACTGGATTAGCATTGCTGTTTCTTTTAATGGTTTCCCAATCTTTTTCATTTTCCTTACTATATTCGTTAGACAACCAACTATAACGTACTGGTCCAAAAACGGTATCAGAATTTATCTTTAATTCTTCTTGCAACACATCTGATAATTCAATTTTAGCTTCAGGAATTCCTCTATTGACAAAATAGTTTTTTACTGCATTAGCTCTGGCTAATCCTAAATTTGGAAAAATAGAATTATTCTCTTCTTTGGAATTATACAAACCAGTAATCTTAAATTGAGCATCACTTTTTAATAATTCTTCTTTTAAATGTAAAACA
Organism: Flavobacterium sp. J27; assembly: GCF_004303025.1. Lineage (GTDB taxonomy): Bacteria > Bacteroidota > Bacteroidia > Flavobacteriales > Flavobacteriaceae > Flavobacterium. The sequence continues at coordinate 26,044 of NZ_PJQW01000009.1, forward strand.
CCTCTTTGTACCGAATCTGAAACAGGTAAGAGAGGCGTAAAACTTGAAGTAAGAAAATTAAAATTTTCACTACAATAATAGTTTGTATTGGGCGAAGAAAAAGAAAAACCACTTTTTCTAGAACTAGTTTCTTTTTTGCTTTGCACAGATTCCTTTTTACTTTCTTTATTTTTTTCAGGAAGGAGGGTATCTACTGTACAACGGTTACAGCAAAAAGCAGTATAGAGCCAAGTTCCAATTAAAATTGTAATTACAATTCCAAGAAGATAGAGTACTTTTTTGGACATAATCTATAATTTTGATTACTATCAAAATTATAAAAAATTAACAAAAAAACAACTATAAAACTTTAAAAAACAAAAATATATTACATTATTTTTATCAGAAATTGAGAATATAAATTGAAAAAGTTAAAATGGTAGCAAACCCCACCCAAACTAAATAAGGGATTAAAAGAATCGCTGCTGTTTTATGTATATTTTTAAAGATAAGATACGTTTCAAAAATAAGTAACCAAAGTATGACGATTTCTATTAAAGCGAGTAAAATATTATGCAATCCGAAAAATAAATACGACCAAAAAGCATTTAATAGCAACTGAGTTACAAAATAAAATAGCCCTTTCTTTACTAGTTCAATATCTTTCTCTAACGCATTCCAAACTAATCCTCCTGCAATACCTATCAACAAATACAACACACTCCAAACAGGTGCAAATAATTGATTGGGTGGATTAAAAAATGGTTTTTTCAAAGTAGGATACCATGTTTCTATACTAGTTGCTGTAACCAAACTAGACAAATAACCTATTAACAAACAGATCGCAACCACACAAGCAATTTTTAGATACTTAGACATTGTATTTAATTTTAAAACAAATTAACGAATAAACTCACAAACAAGTAAATCAAAATTGGTATTTTTGCACAAATTTTCAATTATGTTATCTGAAAAGGATTTTATTACAAATAAATATGCCACTATAGAAACCGCCTCCTTTGAATGGAGTGCACCAAGCAACATTGCACTTGTCAAATATTGGGGCAAAAAAAGCAATCAAATCCCTGCCAATCCTTCCATTAGTTTTACTTTAAATAATTGTAAAACAATTACAAAATTATGGGTTACAAAAAAAAACGACACAACTTCCTTATCTTTCGATTTACTGTTTGAAGGAAAACCTAAAGAGTCGTTTCAACCAAAAATTCAAAAATTCTTAGAGCGAATAGTAACATATTGTCCTTATTTAAAAGAATATCATTTGGCAATTGACACAAAAAACACCTTCCCTCATAGTTCAGGAATAGCTTCTTCTGCCTCGGGCATGGCAGCTTTAGCTATGAACATCATGAGTTTAGAAAAAACATTAGTTCCTGAAATTTCTGAAGATTATTTTTATAAAAAAGCCTCATTTTTAGCACGTTTAGGCAGTGGGAGTGCCTGTAGAAGCGTTAAAGGAGAAGTGGTTATTTGGGGAAACCACCAAGAAACCAACAATAGCTCTGATTTATTTGGGGTGGAATTTACATCAATTCACGAAAATTTTAAAAACTATCAAGACACCATTTTATTAGTAGATAAAGGCGAAAAACAAGTTTCAAGCACTGTGGGTCATGATTTAATGCACCATCATCCTTTTGCCACAAAAAGATTTGAACAAGCGCAAGACAATCTCACTCACATTAAAAGCATTTTGTCATCTGGAAATTTGGTCGAATTTATTAAAATAGTAGAAAGCGAAGCATTAACATTACACGCAATGATGATGACTTCGTTACCTTATTTCATTTTAATGAAACCAAATACATTAGAAATTATTAATCGAATTTGGAAATTTAGAACAACAACAACTATTCCAGTATGTTTCACACTTGATGCTGGAGCTAATGTACACATTTTATACCCTAAAGAGGCCACAGAAAAAGTTTTAGAATTTATTAAGAATGAATTAGTTGGCTATTGTCAAAATGGTCAGTATATTTGCGACCAAATTGGCACAGGTGCTCATTCGATTTAATTTTTTTGTATCTTTACGAAACCCTATTTAAAACGCCCTATGAAAGGACCATTATTTTACTCAAAAATTTTACTTTTTGGAGAATACGGAATTATTCAAGACTCCAAAGGACTTTCTATACCTTATAATTTTTACAAAGGTGCTTTAAAAACAGACGAAAATCCTTCCAGTGAAGCCATATCTTCTAATAAAAGCCTAGAAAAATTCGCTTTTTATTTAGCTGATTTACAAAGCAAACAACCTGAACTAGTTACATTTAATTTAGAATCTTTACATCTTGACATTGCTAATGGAATGTATTTTGATTCAAGCATTCCTCAAGGATATGGTGTAGGTAGTAGTGGCGCTTTAGTAGCTGCAATTTATGATAAATACGCTTACAACAAAATAACCGTTTTAGAAAACCTTACTCGAGACAAACTATTACAATTAAAAGCCATTTTTTCACAAATGGAATCTTTTTTCCATGGTAAAAGCTCTGGTTTAGATCCCTTGAATAGTTATTTAAGCTTGCCTATATTAATAAATTCAAAAGACAATATAGAACCTACCGGAATTCCAAGCCAAAGCATGCAAGGAAAAGGGGCGGTTTTCTTAATTGATTCTGGGATTGTAGGAGAAACAGCTCCAATGGTGAGTATTTTTATGGAAAACTTAAAAGATAATGGATTCCGAAAAATGCTAAAATCACAATTCATTAAATATACAGATGCTTGTGTAGAAAACTTTTTACATGGCGATATCAAATCTTTATTTACAAATACTAAAAAATTATCAAAAGTCGTTTTGAATCATTTTAAACCAATGATTCCTGAACAATTTCATCAAATTTGGCAACACGGAATTGAAACCAACGATTATTACTTAAAACTTTGTGGATCAGGTGGTGGCGGTTACATTCTAGGTTTTACTGAAGATTTAGAAAAAGCAAAAGCCTCATTAAAAGATTATAAATTAGAAGTAGTTTATAATTTCTAAACATAAGAGTTTTCTAAAACAATTTCTTTAACCATTTTATAATAAATGCTATCAAGAAAATCCAAATTATTACTGACTAAAATTTTCAGTTTTTTTTCTGTTATTAGAGGATATAACATTTGGGTTATTGCATTAGCACAATATTTAGCCGCTATTTTCATATTGGCTCCAGAATTACGTGCTTTAGAAATTTTATTAGATTGGAAATTATTCCTAATTGTTTTAGCTTCTTCTTTGACTATTGCATCAGGCTACATTATTAATAATTTTTATGATGCCAAAAAAGATCTAATTAACAGACCAAGAAAAGCAATGATTGACCGATTAGTAAGTCAGTCTACCAAATTAAAAGTCTATTTTGCGATTAATTTTTTAATTGTAACTTTGGTTAGTTTTATTTCCTGGAGAGCTGTTTTATTTTTCTCTAGTTATATTTTTCTTATTTGGTTCTACTCACACAAGATTAAGAAATACCCCATAATAGGTAATTTAACAGCCGCTATTTTAGCAATTTTACCTTTTTTTGGCATTTTAATGTATTATAAAAATTTCTATCACGTAATTTTTGCTCATGCCACTTTTTTATTTTTATTAATTCTTATTCGCGAACTAATTAAAGATTTAGAAAACATTGAAGGTGATTTAGCTAATGAATACCAAACCATTCCTGTTTTATTTAACGAAAAAACAGCAAAAACAATTATTTCAGCACTTACTATAACTACTATTTTCCCTGTCTACTTATTAATTGACATCTACGATGTTGGCTACATGGACATCTACTTTTATTTCAGCCTACTGCTTTTAATTTTCTTTTTTATCCAATTATGGAAATCAGAAAACAAAGCAGATTTTTTAAAACTACATTTCTTGTTAAAATTTATAATTGTAGCTGGCGTTTTTTGCATTGTATTAATAGAGCCTTCTGTTTTAATACATGGTAAAAAATTACTAACCAGTCAATACGTTATCTTTTTAGAATCAATTACTTAAAGAAAAAGAAAAGCCAATTGTATTTTACAATAAAAATATGTGAATCCACTTAATAGTTATATCTTTGCAAAAAATACAGATAAGATATGTCACGTCATCAAGGAAATGATAAAAACAGGCCAGGATCAGGAAGACAAGGTGGCTTTAAAAACACTAGTAACTCAAGAGGAAATGCTCCAATAAAGAAGACACCTTCGAAATTCTCAGCAAAAACGGAAACCAATAAGCCTAAAAAAAATACTAACGCGACTTCTAATCCTGATGAAATGCGACTAAATAAGTATATCGCAAATTCAGGAATGTGTAGTCGTAGAGAAGCAGATCTTTACATTCAAAGTGGTAATGTTAAAGTAAATGGTGAAGTAATCACTGAAATGGGTTACAAAGTAAAATTGAGTGATGTTGTCGTTTTTGATGGAGCAACAATTACTCCTGAAAAAAAAGAGTATATTTTATTAAACAAACCTAAAAACTTCTCTACAGCAGGTGATGATGAAAAAGGAGATGGAAATGTTTTAGATTTAGTTCGTAGCGCTACAAAAGCAAAGCTTCAACCTGTAGGAAGAATGGATAAAACTACGACAGGCTTATTATTGTTTACCAATGACACAGACACCATTAGAAAGTTTACACTTCCAAACCAACGATCTTCAAAATTATATCAAGTTTCTCTAGACCGAAATTTAAAGTATGAAGATTTAGAGAAAATTTCTGGAGGTATAAATATTGATGATTTTAGAGTCTATGTAGAAGAAATCACATATATAGAAAACGAACCAAAAAGTGAAATCGGTGTAAAAATGAAGACTGCTAATGTAAAAATAGTTCGTAAAATTTTTGAACACCTTAATTACAATGTAATTAAACTAGACCGAGTAACTTTTGCCGGTTTAACGAAAAAAAACCTTCCTCGTGGCACTTGGAGGTTTCTAACTGAACAAGAAATTATAAATTTAAGAAATTCATAAACCTTAATTAGCCACGAAAACTATTTCGTGGTTATTTTTTAGACCATGTCCAATCACTTACAACAAATAGCCGTTCGATGGTTTGAAGCATTTAATGCAAAAGACTTAGATAAATTATTGTCATTATATGATGACGAAGCGAAACACTATAGTCCAAAATTAAAAGTAAAACAACCTGAAACCAACGGTTTAATACATGGCAAAAAAGCCATGCGTGTTTGGTGGCAAGATGCCTTTGATAAGCTACCTACATTACATTACAAAGTAACTTCATTAACAGCGAACACAGATCGTGTATTTATGGAATACATTCGTCAAATAGCGAACGAAGAAGATCTATTTGTCGCTGAAGTATTAGAAATTAAAGACGATAAAATTGTTTTTTCTAGAGTATATCATGGATAAAACAACTGCAAAACAAAAAACCTTAGACATTAAAAAACAACCTCTAAGGTTTTTTCAAATAAAATAATTAAGTAGTTTTTTTACATTTTCGTCGCAATTTCTTTACTATATTTTTTCAAAATAGCACGGCTCATTCCTAAATTAGCCTTACTACTATCAACAGCTAAATAAATGAAATACTCTCCATTTTCTGAAATACTTATAATATGAATTTGATTCGATAAAGTAATCATGATATCTTCAATATTTTCTTTTAATCCTAACGCTTTAATAGCAGTCATTTTAGCTTTCACAACCTCTAAATTATAGGCCGATGCTAATTCTGGATCAAAATTTGAACTTACAGATAATGACTTATATGACATACCTGTCTTTACTTCAGTTACCGCTACAGCGATAAATCCTGAAACGTTTGTTTTTAAATCTTCTACGAATGTGGTTAAAAAATCTGACATAAATTGTTGCTTATTTTAGTTTATAAATTTTGATATTCTTAAAACACTAGAACTATTTATTAATAATAGAATCCATGGTTTTCATTATCAATCCTAATTTCGAACCATCTTTTGAAAATGAGGCCAAATAGTAATCTTTACTAAACTTGTTCACTACTACAAGTCCGTGATCTGCATGTATTGTAATCTTATCCATATCACCATATTCTAGATCTTGGATAATTTCTTTACACATCGTGGCAATCATTCCAGACATTGCTGCATAATTACCATCATACTCAAAATCACTTGACTCAATTAAATCTCCATCGATATCAAATAGAAGAACATTTTCTACTCCTGCATCTGTTATCATGTTTCTTAAATCTTGTTTGGTCGGTCTACTGCTCATAAATTAATCTTAGTTTTTATTTGTATTAAAATTTTTATTAAAATATATTTAGAGTTTTAACAAAAATAACTTAAATTTATCTCATAAAAAAGTTAAATTATTCGAATTCAATTACAGAAAAACTATAATCATGAAAACAAAAAGCCTAAAAAAACTAAACAAAGACCTACAAAAAGCATTAGTAGAATTTAGAAAATATTCTACAGACAATGGTCCAATTACTAAAAAAAGAGGATTTTTTAAAAGTATTTTTAGTTAAAAACAAACAAAAATTCTTATAAAAATTCTTGTCCATTTTTAATTTTAAGAATATAATACTACTATTTCTTTAAGCATTAAGAATATAGTAGTATTATGTTATTGTATATTAACAAAAAAAACTGGTGGCATGATTTTTACCTATAAATTTCAAGAATAAATTAAGAAATTAAACAAATTGATAATCTCCAAAAACTTGTTCAATTTCAGTAAACACGTCTAACAACTGATTTAAATCATCTGTTGTAACTAGCTTTTGCTTGTATTCTTTAAAACCATGAATCCCTTTAAAGTAATTTGTATAATGCCTACGCATTTCTACAACACCTACTCTTTCATTTTTCCACTCCACAGACCAAATCAAATGATTACGTGCCGCTTCAATTCGATCTTTCATACTAGGAACTGGTAAATGTTCTCCAGTTTTAAAAAAATGTTTGATTTCATTAAAAATCCAAGGGTAACCAATTGCTGCACGTCCAATCATAATTCCATCTAAACCAAATTTATTTTTATATTCTAATGCCTTTTCAGGAGAATCAATATCTCCATTACCGAAAACAGGCATTGTGATTCTTGGGTTATTTTTTACTCGAGCAATATGAGACCAATCAGAGTGTCCTTTGTACATCTGGGCTCGCGTTCTGCCGTGTACCGTTAATGCTTGCACACCAATATCTTGCAAACGTTCCGCAACTTCATCAATATTAATAGACTCTTCATCCCAACCTAAACGCGTTTTTACAGTAACAGGCAGCGAAGTACTTTTTATGACCGCTTTCGTTAAACGCACCATCAAATCAACATCTTTTAAAACACCTGCACCTGCACCTTTGGAAACTACTTTTTTTACTGGACATCCAAAATTAATATCTACTAAATCAGGCTGAACTGTTTCAACAATTTTAGCACTCATAGCCATAGCTTCTTCATCGCCACCAAAAATCTGAATTCCTACTGGTCGTTCGTAATCAAAAATATCTAACTTTTGACGACTTTTAATAGCATCACGTATCAATCCTTCAGAAGAAATAAATTCAGAATACATTAAATCTGCACCATGCAACTTACATAAGCGTCTAAAAGGCGGATCGCTCACATCCTCCATTGGGGCTAATAAAAGAGGAAAATCGGGTAATTCTATGTTGCCAATTTTAGGCATAATCTTCAATTTTTTTTGCAAAGGTAAGTTTTTTTATAAAAACTTAAATTGTTAAGCTAGATTTCAATGTTTGAATGAATTAAAAAACAATTATCTTATTTCTTTTCAGTCAAATAACGCCAGTAACGCTTTGGAACATGTTGTAAATGCAATTTTGTGTTTTTTCTTTCTTTTATATTTGTATGATCAAAATATTCAATCCACAATTGCTGATAGTTTATCTCACTGTCATGCAAAACAGCTACTCTATTTTGAAAATAGTTCTGTTGGTCTGGCAATGTAACAATTTCAACATCTTGCAAATCATAAAAAATCCCATACTTTCGTCTTTCATCATAAATCAACCATTTTTGGTCTTGGTACCTTTCTTTAAAGTGCCTTATAATTAAAGGCAAAACATCAAAATCAGGATGAATTTTTGCAAAGTAAATTTTATCCTTTAACAACTCAAATCGCACAAAAGCTTCCATCCGATGTTTTTCTCTTCCCACACTTTTTACCAATTTTGACAACTGTAACACATACATATTCGAATAATCATGCATAATATTTTTCCCCTTACAATCAATCGCGTAAAAAATAACATTGGCCATAATATTTTCCACATTTTTATCTTCCGAAGCATAAGCATACAACAATTGTCTTACGCCATATTTACCCAATAAAATCTCTAATTTAACCAAAACACGATTGGCTTTTTCTATATTAGTAATTATGGTTACCGTTTCTCCAAAAAGAGCATCTTGACTTACTCTTGTTTTTACAATTGTTACTTCAACATATTTATATTCGTAAATTTCAAATATAGCTGTTAGAAAACCTTCAAAGCTATTATCGTAAGAAAGCTGTATCATTTAATAAAGACATTTGAGTACTAAATTGTTTTTCAAACTTACTTTTTGTTTCATTCAAAATAACTTTTTTTAGATGCACACTATCTAAATACTGCAAATATTTATTGGTATTCGCTACTGTTATAAAGTATTTTGCCCGATTAGTAGCTCCACCCATTTTCTTTATATGTTCCAAAGAAAGTTGTTGAAAACGTCTAGTTTGCACAATTTTATAAGCAGATTTTACACCTATTCCTGGCACACGTAAAATCATTTCAAGAGAATCATATTGAATGTTAACCGGGAATTGATGAATATTGCGTAAAGCCCACCCTAATTTTGGATCCACTTCTAAGTCTAAAAAAGGATTATTTTTTTCCAAAATTTCGTCTGCTTTAAAACCATAAAAACGCATCAGCCAGTCTGCCTGATATAATCGATTTTCTCTCACCATAGGCACTTGAGTTCCCAAAGCAGGCAATCTGGCATCATCAGCAACAGGCACATATCCCGAATAATATACTCTCTTTAAATTAAAATTATTGTAAAAATGATTGGCTACTTTTATAATTTGAAAATCTGTTTCCGATGTTGCACCAATAATTAGTTGTGTACTTTGCCCAGCTGGTGCAAATTTAGGAACCAATTTAAATTTTTTCTTTTCATCCTTATATACAATTATTTCATTTTTAACAAAACCCATAGGTTGAATCATCTGCTGATGGTTTTTATCTGGCGCTAATAATTTTAAACCCGATTCGGTTGGTATCTCTAAATTAACACTTAATCGATCTGCATACAATCCTGCTTCTCGCATTAAATCATCACTGGCTCCAGGAATAGTTTTTAAATGAATATAGCCATTAAAATTATGTTCTAACCGTAATTTTTTAGCTACCCTAACCAAACGTTCCATAGTAAAATCTGCATTTTTAAAAATCCCCGAACTTAAAAATAAACCTTCTATATAATTTCTTCTATAAAAATTAATCGTTAAATCCACTACTTCCTCAACTGTGAAAGCAGCTCTTTGTATATCATTACTTTTTCTTGTGACACAATAAGCGCAATCATATATACAAAAATTAGTTAAGAGAATTTTCAACAAAGACACACAACGACCGTCTTCAGTGTAAGTATGACAAATTCCAGATGCAGAAGAATTTCCTAATCCTTTTTCTTTATTCTTACGATTTCCTCCACTAGAAGAACAAGAAACATCATATTTTGCAGCATCTGCCAAAATTTCAAGCTTTTCTTTAATTCTGTCGTAATTCATATTGATGTAAGATTATTTTCTTACAAATATAAGACAAAATTACCCTAAAAAGAAACCTTTTTTCAACTTTAGCATTTGTTTAAGCATCACATATTATCTGTTAATAATACATAGAATGTTAAAAACTTTGGTTTATATTTGCAGATTAAATACAGTGCTGTATTTTTAGGAAATTTGACAGAATCAGAAGATGAAGAACATTAGAAATTTTTGCATTATTGCGCACATCGACCATGGTAAGAGTACTTTGGCTGACAGATTATTAAGTGCTACACAAACGGTTTCAGCCAGAGAAGAGAAAGCGCAATTGCTCGACAATATGGATTTAGAACGTGAGCGTGGTATTACTATTAAAAGTCACGCTATTCAAATGAATTATAAATACAATGGAGAAGATTATATTTTAAATTTAATTGACACTCCAGGGCACGTGGATTTTTCTTATGAAGTATCTCGTTCTATAGCTGCCTGTGAAGGAGCTTTATTAATTGTTGATGCGGCTCAAAGTATACAAGCACAAACTATTTCAAATTTATATTTAGCCTTAGAAAACGACTTGGAAATTATTCCTGTCTTAAACAAAGTCGACTTACCTAGTGCCAATCCTGAAGAAGTTAGTGATGATATTATAGACCTTTTAGGTTGTAAATTAGAAGATATTATCCATGCATCAGGAAAAACAGGTTTTGGTGTTGACAAAATATTAGAAGCAATTATTGAGAAAGTTCCTGCACCAAAAGGAAATCCAGATGAGCCTCTTCAAGCTTTAATCTTTGATTCCCATTACAATCCTTTCAGAGGAATTGAAGTAATTTTCCGTGTAATTAATGGTGAAATTTCCAAAGGTCAGAAAATTAAGTTCATGGCAACTGGTAAAGAATACTTTGCTGATGAGGTAGGAACTTTAAAATTAAATCAAGTTCCCAAACAAAAAATATCAAGTGGTGACGTTGGGTATTTAGTTTCTGGTATAAAAGAAGCTAAAGAAGTAAAAGTGGGTGACACCATTACAGATGCCAAAAATCCAACGACCAATATGATTACTGGTTTTGAAAATGTAAAACCAATGGTATTTGCTGGGATTTATCCAGTAGACACAGAAGATTTTGAAGATTTAAGAGCTTCTATGGAAAAGCTACAGTTAAATGATGCTTCTTTAGTATTTGCCGCTGAAAGTTCGGCAGCCTTAGGTTTTGGATTTCGTTGTGGTTTCTTAGGAATGCTACATTTAGAAATTATTCAAGAGCGCTTAGAACGTGAGTTTGACATGACTGTAATTACTACAGTTCCTAACGTATCTTATTTGGCATATACTAAAAAAGAACCTGATACAGCTATCATTGTCAACAACCCATCTGATTTACCTGAACCATCAAAATTAGACCGTGTGGAAGAACCTTTTATTAAGGCAACCATCATTACAAAATCTGATTTTGTAGGTAACGTAATGAGTTTGTGTATTGAAAAAAGAGGAATTATTACTAATCAAACCTATTTAACTACTGAAAGAGTTGAATTAAATTTTGACATGCCATTAGCTGAAATTGTATTTGATTTTTACGATCGTTTAAAAACAGTTTCTAAAGGATATGCTTCATTTGATTACCATCCTATTGGAATGCGAACTTCAAAATTAGTTAAATTAGACGTCCTTTTGAATGCTAACCAAGTAGATGCTTTATCTGCATTAATTCATGAAGACAATGCTTATTACATTGGTAAAAAAATGTGTGAAAAATTACGTGAATTAATCCCACGTCAACAATTCGACATTCCAATTCAAGCAGCAATTGGAGCCAAAATCATTGCTCGTGAAACCATAAAAGCCTTACGAAAAGACGTAACAGCTAAATGTTATGGTGGAGATATTTCTCGTAAAAGAAAACTGTTAGAAAAACAGAAAAAAGGAAAAAAACGTATGCGACAAGTTGGTAATGTAGAAATCCCACAAGAAGCATTCATGGCCGTTTTAAAATTAAATGATTAAAATATTTAAATAAATCAATTTCAACCCAATAATTTTCATTATTGGGTTTTTTTTATACCATTAAACTTCCGCAAATTCCTAAACCAACAAGCAAATACAAAACAGCTAAAATATAGAGTACTTTTGCTGCTTTAGGACTATTTTTTCTTACAATCGCACCAAATACACCTAACAATAAAGGCGGACCAAACATAATTAGTAAAAAGAAAAAAATTAATCCGTTTAAGTTTCCAACTTCTAATGCTATCATCTTTTAAAATTTTATTTGTGACCGTAATTCTTCTAATCGTTCTTTTTTATCGTCTCTATAAAACAAATTCATTGTTTCAAAAGGAATAATTTTATAATCTTTATCTACAATATGAACACACGATTTTTTTATCGCTCTTACATCAAAATTATAAGCGTCAATAAATTGCATAATAATAATTCGAAAAAGATTATCATAACCTAAGTGAGGTGCATCAATATTTGGCAAACAACACATGATTGATTTCAAATTTTCTTCTGCAACTTCAACAGAATTTCCAGTACTAAATAGTTCAATCATTTTCCCTTTTAATTGTTCGTCCTGTTCATAAATTATGGTATTTTTACTATTATCTAACAAATCATTAGGATTAATATATCTTGTTAAAGGAAAAACTTGGTCATCCAATTTCAAAGCATATCCCATTACTAAAGCATCTGGATTACAAGGAACGGGTAATAAGTCATCAGGATTAAAAATAGAAGTTTGTTCCAAAATTTTCCTTCTTACTTCTGTTAAAGTCATTCTATCGGTTTGGGGATTAAAGTTTTCTAATCTTCCTGCAATTTGTGTCGGTTGAAAAGTAACACCTCGCACACATTTTTGTTGAATCGCATAGGTTATAATTTTTCCAATTTCATGATCGTTTAATCCTTTTTGCAATGTAACTACCAAAGTAGTAGATATATTAAACTCATTTAAATTTTCAATAGCTTGTTTTCTGACTTCATTTAAATCAGCTCCTCTTAATTCTTGCAGCACTTCATTGTCAAACGAATCAAACTGCAAGTAGATTTCAAAATCTGGTGTAAATGATTTTAATTGTTTTACAAAATCTTTATCCTTTGCTATTTTTATACCATTTGTATTTAACATGAGATGCCGTATAGGCAATGATTTAGCATAGGTAAGAATTTCAAAAAATTGTGGATGCAAAGTAGGTTCACCTCCACTAATCTGAACCACATCGGGTTCTTTTTCATTTAGAACAATAGTATCTAACATTTTCTTTACTTCTTCTAAAGTTCTATGTCTCCCATAAGTTGGAGAAGAGCCTGCATAGCAAGTAGGGCAAGTTAAATTACACCTATCTGTTACTTCTACAACAGTTAAACAAGAATGTTGTTCATGATCTGGGCATAGTCCGCAATCATAAGGACAGCCGTAATCTGTTTTTGTGTTAAATTTATAAGGCGTTTCTGAAGGCTTATTGTAATTTCTGATGTTTTTATAATAGTCAATATCATCGGCTATCAAAACTTTAGAACTTCCATGATCAGGACACCTTTTTAACATATAGACTTTATCATTTTCAAAAACAATTTTAGCATCAATTCGCTTTAAACATTGAGGACAAAGACTTAAGGTATAATCGTAATAAGTATAATTTCTAACTGGCATTTTTAAAAAAAATTAAAATTGTTTTATAGTAGTACACTAAACACAGCATACATACTATTTGTATTGAACTTAGGTTTAGAACATAAAAAAGGTTTGGTTTTAAAAACTCTATAAAAAAGCGAAATAAAAAATACAATATCATAAAATATTGAAAAAGCAATCCGTTTTTTAATTGTTGTCTTTTTAGTTGCAGCAAAAACAAAAAAAGCATGATTAAAAAAAACAATTCATATAAAGCGATTGGATGTCTTTTTATACCATCTCCCAAATTCATTCCTAAAAAAAAAGAAGTTTCTTTTCCATAGGTAAACTCATTCGTCCCCGACAAAAAACATCCAATTCTACCTATAAAAATCCCAATGATAATTGGAAAAACAAATAAATCTCCTGAGGATTGTTTTTCATTAATTATCTTTTTTGACCATTCAACTCCTAAAAGTCCGCCAAACAAACCTCCCATAATTGTTTTTGTGTTCAACAACTTTAAAAAAGCAATAGAATTTACAGGCACAATAGGATTTTCAAGAAAACCAATAATTCTAGAACCCAAAAATGCACCAATAGCTGCACCAAGAATAATGGATAAACGATGTGTTGTAGAAATGGTATCTGTTGTATTTTTTCGTAAATACAAATAATATCTAAACCCTAAAAAAAAAGCTAAATATTCTAAAATGAGATGTATGTTTATTTTATTTCCTAAAACAATTGGTTCAAAAGGAATAGTCATGTAATCGATTTATTCAAATTTAGAAAAATACTACAAAAATGGTACCCAAAAAAACATTAAAAGATTGTTTTAATAAAATGATTAACATTTTTCAAAATAAAAGCGCTCAACCCATTTAAAAAAAATGTAATTTTGCACAGATCAAAATGATTTTCAACCCCCAAAGATATCATAATGAAGAAACTACTAATTTTATTTTGGCTTTTGCCAATGTTATCTTATTCTCAATCCATTACTGTGGATGACACCAGTAATTCCCCAAATCAATTAGTGGATTTACTTTTAGGAAATTCTTGCACAGATGTATCCAATGTAATGATTTCATCCAATCAATCAGTAGCATCATTTAACAACAATGGATCAGCTTTTCCAATTAATGAAGGCATCATTATTCGTAGTGGTATCGCTAAATATTCCGAAGGGCAATATACAGGCAACAATTTAGATAGCCAAGTAAATACTAATGGAGATAATGGTCTACAAAGCATTGTTACCAATGCGGGTCAGTCTGGTTTAATAACCGATGTTGCTTTTCTTCAGTTTGATTTTATCCCTTTGTCTTCTAATTTTAGTTTTGATTTTCTTTTTGCATCAAATGAATATGGACAATGGCAGTGTGCCTCTTTTGACACTTTTGCCTTTTTCCTAACTGATCTAACAACTAACACTACAACAAATTTAGCTGTAATCCCAACTACTACAACACCTGTCTCTGTTTTAAACATAAGAAATCAAGCTTATAACAACAATTGCAATTCAGCTAATGCAAATTTATTTAGCACTTATAATGTAAACAATCCTAGCAGCTCTACCATGAACATGAGAGGTTTTACTACTGTTATGAATGCCTCAGCAGCAGTAACACCCAATAACTCTTACAGAATTCGATTAGTTATAGGTGATTATCAAGATTATCGATATGATTCTGCTGTTTTTTTAGCTTCAGGAAGTTTTATTACAACAATTGATTTAGGTTCAGATGACACCATTTGTACAGGAGACATGAGAACAATCACTTCTGGTTTAAGTGATACTGAGTTTAATCATAGTTGGACTTGGAACGGAAATCCTTTAGCAGAAACAAGTAACACCTTAACAGTAACACAAAGTGGTATGTATGAAGTTACTTTAACTAAGCCAAATTCAAATTGTGTTATAACCGATCAAATTGTATTCTCAGATTTAGCTGTCAATAATCCTGTAGATTTAATTGCTTGCAACAACGGAAGTACTACTTACAACTACGATTTAACACTCAACAACGAAACAAATTTAGCAATCAACAACGCGGTTTATGATATATACTATTACGCTTCTATAACAGAAGCAAGTTCTCATACTAATGCAATTACTCAAGTTACTAATTATAATAGCACAGGAAATGAAACTATTTATCTAGCATTATACAATACCAATACAGCCGCATTTTGTGATGCCATTTACCCTTTTGATTTACTGGTTAGTGATCCTATTGTAGTTAATCCAATTGCTAATTTTGAAAATTGCGACACTACTAATCCTTCTGGGCAAACGGTTAATTTAATAAACCAAACTTTGGCAAACAATTCACAACTTGCTTCAGATTACACACTTTCTTTTTATCCTTCTCAAAATGAAGCTCAAATAGGTGGTCTTGGAAATTATCCTAATCCAACAAATTATGGTGTTGCTACAGGTGCTTCAATACAAACTGTTTGGGTTAGAATAGAATCTAATACGAATTCACAATGTTTTGCAGTTAGTAACTTCGACATTATTATACACCCACTTCCATTGGTAGACACTATTAATAGTATAGTTGAATGTCATGAATATATATTACCTTCTATTACTAATGGAAATTATTTTTCTGGACCAAACGGAACAGGTAATTCGTATAATGCAGGTGATAGCATAGATGTAGGGGGAACTTATTATATTTTTAATGGTCCAGACATCAACGGATGCACGAATCAATCTAGCTTTCAAATAACACTTATAGATGAATATGGAATTCCTTTAGAATATTGTGGCCAATTTGTAGTTCCAAACCCTATTGAAGGAGATTTCTTTACTCAAACTGGTGGCTCTGGAAACCCTACTAACACTATCATCCCTAGCGGTACAATTATAACAACTGATCAAACTATCTATTATTACGCTGAAGTAAATGGTAATTTTTGTAAAGAAGAAGCTTTTCCATTAATAATACACCCTTTACCACCTGTAGACTCATTAAATGATGTGGTTACTTGCGTGAATTACACTTTACAACCATTAACCAATGGCAATTATTATAATGCGCAAGGAAATCAACTATCCGCTGGTGATGTTATCTCCACAACACAAACTATTACTATTACTAATGGCCCTGATGTAAATGGTTGTAGTGATAGCACCACATTTACCATCTATATCATTAATAACGTAGGGAACCAAAATGCCTGTGGTAGTTATACTTTACCTAATTTAGATGCAGGAAATTACTATACTGGTCCCACAGGAACAGGAACCATCATACCAGCACAAACCAACATTACCACATCGCAAACTATCTATATTTATGCCAATACAAGTACAGCACCAAACTGTACTGATAATATGTCTTTTGACGTAACTATTTTACCTGTACCTCCTGTAGACTCTCCAAACGATGTTGTAGCTTGCGATTCTTATGTTTTACCAGCATTAACAAATGGAAACTATTATACAGAACCTAATGGTTCAGGAGAGATGTTACAAGCTGGCGACATTATCGATTTAACAGGAAACAACAATGCCCCAGGAACATACTATGTTTACACTCCTGCAAACGCGGCAGGTTGTGACAACCAAAGCTCTTTTAGCATTACTATTAATCCGTTACCACCAGTAGACACGGTAGGAGATCTATATTATTGCAACTCCTATTCATTACCTAATCCAATTGATGGTAATTATTATACCGAACCAAATGCTTCTGGTATCTTAGTCGATGCAACTATGGTATTTAATGAAACCAAAACCTTTTATATATATAATATAGATCCAAATACAGGTTGTACCCAAGACATTCCTTTTACGGTTTACTATAACTATATTGGCTTACCTGATTATGACAACCATACTGCTTGTGACAACTATACACTTGAAAATTTAACACATACACCTTCATCGCCAGATAATTATACTATAAATTATTATTCACAATCAGGTGGTAATCCAACAGACATTATAAACCCTAGTAATTATACTCTTACTTCAACACAAACTATTTATGTTTTTGCAAGTAATGGAGATCGTTTTCCTTGTACGGAAGAAAAAAGCTTTACTGTAACCATATCTGAAACCCCAGATTTAACTTTATATCCAATAGATTTTACATCTTTAGATGGTGCTAGTTATTGTGGTGATTTTACTTTACCAACATTAACACCAACAGCCTATACTCTAAATTATTACAGTCAGCCAGGCGGTAATCCAGTTAATTTAATCAATCCTAACGACTATACTTATAGTGTTGCTGCAACTAGTTCGAGTATAACATTTGATGTTTGGGTATATGCAGAAGCTACAAATAACCCAAATTGTCATGATGAAACACATTTTCAATTTACAGTTTACCCAAGATCTGTATTTTCAGTAGAAGACGGTATCATTTGTATTCATCCAGAAACAGGAGTAGTGGAACAAACTGCAGTATTGCAGGTAAATCAAGATAGTAGCTTGAACAGTAACAATTATGAAATAGAATGGTATCTTAATGGGGTTTTAATGGGCTCAGGATTTCAATACACAGCTAGTGAGATTGGAACATATGATGTCGTTCCTGTTAAATTAACGACTGAAAACGCTCCTGATTGTTCTTACGACCCTACAACGGTTGAAGTAACTCAGTCTAGTATTGCAGTTGCGGAAGTTGTTTTAACAGACACTTTTGAAGAAGTAGCCGTTGCGACTGTAACTATTTCAAATGGATATGGGGATTATGAATATCAATTAGATGGAGGTCAATTTCAACAAAGTCCTATTTTTACTGACATAGGATCGGGAGATCATACTATTATTGTTAATGATATCTATGGGAATTGTGGAGACCAAACACTAACTTTTACTGTCATTAAATACCCTAAATTTTTCACACCAAATGCTGACGGCTACAATGACAAATGGAATATTTATGATTTAAAAGATAGTCAAGAAACAGTTATCTCAATTTTTGACCGCTATGGAAAATTGATAAAACAAATTTCACCAAATGGTCCAGGATGGGATGGCACTTATAACGGTGTTCCTTTGCCATCTACAGATTATTGGTTTGTAGTAGAATATAAATACAACAACCAAAACAAAACTTTTAAGGCTCATTTTACAATGAAGAGATAAATAAAAAGCACTTGATACCAAGTGCTTTTTTATTTATAATTACTAATCCTTATTTTATAATCCTGTTCTAATAGCTTCCACAGGATCTAATTTTGAAGCTGATATAGCAGGAATAATTCCAGATACCAAACCAATAAAAGTAGCCAACCCGCTACCTATTAATAAATTTTGAGTACTTAATACAAATTCAAAATCCAAAGCTGCGCTTAAACCGACAGCACATAGCCACACTAATAACATCCCTACAATTCCACCAATTAAAGATAAAATAACTGCTTCAAATAAAAATTGAAACAAGATAAATTTATTTTTGGCTCCTAAAGCTTTTTGAATGCCAATTAAATTAGTTCGCTCTTTTACAGAAACAAACATGATATTAGCAATTCCAAAACCACCTACCAAAAGTGAGAAAAAGCTAATCCCCCATCCTATTTTATTCATCTGTCCAACGATATTATCAATAAAATCTGTAAATCCAGATAACACATTGATAAAAAAATTATTTATTTCTCCTGGTTTAATACTTCTAAAAGTTCGTAATTTTTGAGTTAATTCTGCTTTAAATTCATTCATATCAACACCCTTTTCAGGTTTAATTAAAATAGCTGGAGTAATACTTTTATTATTATCTCCGTACATTCTTCTTAAGAAATTAACTGGAAAAAACACAGTAACATCATTACTTTGTCCAAAAGTAGATTGTCCTTGCTTTTTAAGTACACCAATAACAGTTAATTTTTGTCCATATAATCTTATTTTCTTTCCCAAAGGATTTTTATTACCGAAAAGACTTGTTGCTACTTCGCTACCTATAACAATAACTGGTGTTCCAGAATTAGATTCTGATTCGTTAAAAAAGCGCCCCGATTCTACTTTGATAGGTTCTATATCAATTAATTCATTGGTACAAGGATTTACTTGAATTGAATTAACGGTTTTATCTTCGTATTTGATATTTTCGCTACGCGTAAACAAATTGAAAGACATTTTATCTACATATTTCACCGATCTTTTGATGTATTCGTATTCTTCATAAGTAACGTCAGGAAATTGTTCTCTTTTCCATCTCGGAACATCAGTAGGGCCAAAAGAAAAGCGAATTAAATACACTGTATTTAAATCCATGTCACTTAAATCTTCCTTAATTTTTTTATCCATAGAATCTACTGCTGCCAACACAGCAATAATAGAAAAAATACCTATCGTAACTCCTAAAAGAGACAATAAGGTGCGTAGTTTGTTATTTCGCAAGGCATTAAGCGCAAAGCTTAAACTTTCTTTAAGTAATCGAAGATATAATAACATAATACAGTTGAATTATCTTATTAGTAGACCTAAAGCAAAAAATGTTACAAAATGAGTTGAAAAAGATAATGTTCACCTGCAACACACTATAAGTTATTATAATTTCGGCATTAATAAAATTTTGATACAACGTGGAAATTTTTGAAAAAAAAAAAATACTTTTTTTACAGATTAAAACAAATTATGAAACGAAAAAGCAATTAAATCTTTAATAGAATTAAGTTCGAGTTTCTTTAAAATATTTTTTCGGTGAGTATCTACAGTAAATTGACTAATGTGTAACATATCTGCAATTTGTTTTGCCGTTTTTCCTTCTTTTATTAATAAAATAATTTCTTTTTCTCTTTTGGAAATAAGTTTAAACAAAGGTTGTGGTAAATAACTCTGCATATCCATTTCCAAAAATACATCTTCACCTTGTAAAACAGCCATAATTACTTCTTTAACTTCTTTGGCATCGGTACTTTTTGGAATAAATCCATTCGCTTCGCTTCGCTTGATTTCCTGAACCAAGGCTTTAGGATCAAACATCGAAATAAAAATTATCTTTATTTGTGGATAATTTGTTTTTATGCGTTTAGCAATATCCAATCCATTTTCTTCTTTTAATTGAATATCCAGCAAAATCAAATCGATGCAATCCAGTAACTCAGGCAATTCTTTTTCAGAAGCAATAACATCTTGTAATTGAACTAATTCAATATCACTTAAAATCCTTGCCAATCCTTCTGCAAAAAGTTTGTGATCATCGATAATGATAGTATTATTAATTTTAGTTTTCATGCAAAGGAATGTTTATAATAATTGTTGTATTACCTTTTGTACTCGAAATGTGCACTTCGCCATTTCTATTCTTAACTCGCTGATGAATGTTTTTTAATCCCATACCTGTTCCTTTCATCGCCTTATCAAGATCAAAACCAACACCATTATCTTCAATTATAAGTTGAATTTCTTCGTCGATTAAGATTTGAATAGTAACTTCTTTGGCTTGTGCGTGTTTTAAAATATTAGTCACAATTTCATTACAAATTTTAAAAATAGTATCGGCTGTAACATTCGACAAAAGACTTTCGTTACCAATAAAAATTACGCTAAATTCTATTGGACTTATATTTTGATATAATGCTACAAGAGTATTAATTCTATCCTTAATAGTATTTTGATGAGACGTATGTATCGCTAATTTTTTATAAAATCCGCGAATGTCATTACTCGCATTAGTTATCATATCTATTAAAATTTTATCTTCTTCATAATTATTGGTTACCCAAAGTTTTATAGCACTAATGGTTGCTCCTAAATCATCGTGTAAATCTCTCGCAATTTGCTGCCTTTCTTGATTTTGAATATTTAATTCCCTATGCATCATACGCTCTTCATAATTTGCGTTTTCAATTTCCAACTGAAATTTTATTTTAGCAGTTTTTTGAAATCGCCACGCAATTAAAACACCAATAAAAATAAACTCAACACAAACCACCCAGTAGAAATAGTTAGGATAGGTTATTTCATAATAATTTAAGATACCAGAATAATTTAAAAAATAACCTGCTGGGTTAAAAAGCAACATAATAATTACAAAGAAAATACCTGCTGTAATATTTTTTGATTGTAAGGACAATAAAATGATTTTTAAAACAGTAATAGCTACAATAACAAAGATAAGATAGAGATTTATTTTCCAAAATAACGTATATCCTATTTGTCCAAAATGAAGTTGATTCATAAACAAAAAATAGATAACTATTGAAAAAAGACTACAAAAAAGACCTAATTTATAGCAAAAATCGAATATTTTTTTACAGCTAATTTCAGTCTCTGTATCCTGAAAAATGTAAGAAACAATACTATAGTTTATACAAACAGCTAATAACGCCAATGGTAGAGAATGAAATCGATTGATTATCCAAAATAAAGTTGCTTGTGAAACAATAGTATTCATTAATTCTTCAGACAAAGCAATGATAATTACGACAAGCAAATAAAAGAAAAAGAATAAAAACACATTTTTTCTTTGAATTATCCAAAGAATTAAACTTAGTAAAGACATAATTAAAAATGTTCCAATAAAGAAACCAACCGACCAATAAAATTGTTTCTCCCATAGAAGATGATGTTCAGGGGTTGTTAAATCGGTAAAAGCATTTTGTGTATGCCGCTTATTAATTAATTTTACTACGATTTCTTGTTTTTGCTTATATTCTAAAAAAACAGGAATAGACAGCGCTCTGGTCTTCACTTTCCTATCACGCAATAATTGATTTCTAAACAAGGTATCAGTTGCTACCCAATGCCAATTTTTTTTACGAAACACATAAAGAGAATCGGCATGAGTATAAAATGACCACCAATAGTTGTGTTCAATTTCGGAATTATTTTCAATTTTTAAATAATACCAAGTAGAATAAGGATTTAAACCAATATTTTTCTTAGATGAATAAGCGTCATCAAACAAATTATCATTACTTAATTTTGCAGCAACATCTGTGAAACTGGCATTCTTAGTTGTATCTATCCAAACTCGCAAATAAGCATACAAATTATCAATATTAGGTCCGTTCACTTTAAAAACATTTTTTTCTTGCGCAGAAACAATGGTTATAAAGTGAATACAAATGCAAATAGTAAATACAATTTTGTTTGAAAACCTCATAATTAGTACAACAAATATCTTGTAATTTACTGAAAATAAAAATACCAAGTTATTGGTATTGTGGGTGTTTTATAATAAAAATAAATTTATAGTATCTTTATAAAAAAGAATAAAACAGTAACTATCAGATAGATATGAAACCATTTATATTTAAAAAACACGCTTTCGTATTACTTTTTACTTTCCTATGTATATCTTCTAATTATGCGAATGAAACAAAACCTACAAGATACATAACGGTATATTATTTTACCCAGCAAACCTCACAAAAAGATGGACATATAGTGTTATCTTTTGTAAAATCTATTAACTGTCAATGGGGTGATCGAGGTGAGTATGCCATTCAAAAAATGATACGAGATCATTACGATAGTTGGTTCAGATATAAACCTTGGAGCAAAGAATACAAAGCAAATGTATATGTTTATGAATCTGAAAACAGTGCAAAACAAGCGCGTAACAGAATTCATTCCTCTTCTGGTTTATATGATGACAATGACAAATATACCGATTCGTATCGATATGACTGCGACTATCATCTTTCTTTTGATGAAGAAAAAGAATGGGAAAGACAAAGACAAGCTAAAGAAGAAGAAAGAAGACAAGCTAAAGCGGAGCAAGATCGAATAGCTGCTGAAAAAAAGAGAATACAAAACGAGAAAAATACAGCCGAAGAAAAAGTAAAATTCACTAATTGGTCTAATACTACTTATAAAACACTTATTGAAAAACTAAAAGAATGGGATGCTAGCACAAAACAGTTTCTTACCGAGACACAGAGCAAATATTACTTATTCAATGGTGAACAATTACCTTCCTATTTAGACATTTACGCCTTATTAATTGAAAAAACCATATTATCGCCAACCCTACCTGCTGAAGAAAAATCGGCTATTATTAATCGGGTTTTAATAGACACATATAACTATTACAATATTTATTACGATTATAACTACAACAATGTAATTCCTGCTGACCAATTTAAAAAAATCAATACCATTTATGCCTACGGAAAAGCACAATTTGGTTTTCATCCGGCTACCAATGCATATCGCTATTTATCTGGCATTACTGTTTCTGTACCAAATCCTAATTTCTCAGAAGATATTAAAGAATTTGAAAAAAGAGGGATAGGCTATTTTGCTGAAAACAAAGTAGATTTAGCCTTATTTGAATATTTCTCAGCTTTAACGAATCACAACACCGATTTAAAAAGGGTAATTAAAATGAGAAACTTCACTGATAACACTATTCAATGGCGTATTAATTTAGGATATCTTTTGTATTACAACGGTTACTATTATGATGCTTACAGAATGTTAAACAGAGAAAGAACTACCGTAGATATACGTAATAAAAATTTTAAATCTACTTCTTATTGGGAAATCTATTCTTATGAAATTGCTGCTTTATATTATTCAGCTAATTACGACTTAGCCATACAAGAAGCTCAAAAATTTGAAGAAGCCCTTTTAAAACAATACCCAAAGAAGGAACTAATTAATTTTAATTCGATAAAAATAAGTAAAGAAAAAAATAGCTTAGCTACTGACGATATGTCTCTACAACACTGCTATTCACGTGCTTTAATATTTTGGTCAAAATCACTTTTCAAAAAAAATGACATAAAAACTTCCGCTAAAATATTGAATCCAATTGTAAAAATGATAAAAAAAGGTACTCCTATTACTTATTTTGGCAACAACGATAACCAACTTATTTATCTACTAAAAACACACGAACCTAGTTTGTATGAAAAAAACAACTTGGTTAAAGCAACTAATTATTTCAAAAAAATAAATCAAACCTATGATGAATGGGAAAAAAATACTCGTAAAAAGACCTGGGAAGAAATAAATGCGTCAAAAATTGAAGCTTTTAATAATGCCTATGATAACAAAAACGATAATCTTGCAGTAACTATTGCCAAAGAACTTTTGCCTTCTTTACGTTACGATTTTACACATGACAACATGGTTTATAAAGATCTTATGACAAAAGCAGCCTTAGCTTCCACTTGCATCAAAGAGTACGAAAGCGCTATATGTTTTTCAAATTTTGCCCAACTTTACACTGAAAACAAAGAAGAAAGTGTGGCTTATTTATTATTACTTACCAATATTATTTTAAGCAACAATTATACTTATAAACTAAATTTAGATTCGAATATTATATTTTCAAAACCCGAAGACGATAATGTAAAATATGATTTTGAAGCACTACTTACTACAGCAGCTTCCAAAAAATACGATGCAGATTATGGTTATATCATACTAGAACATATTCAACAAGAACTTTCTAGAAAAAAAGAAAAATCGATATACTTGCCTTATATTTATAATGCAATTAAAAAAACGAAACCTAAGACTATATGATTCCATTTTTTAAAAAAACAGCAGCTTGTTTTTTACTTTTTTTAACCAATTGTATTTATGCACAACTTAACAATATTACGCATTTTTCATTAATAGAGAGTGAAGAAGAATATGCTACTATGATAGAACCAGAAGATACTCTTTTCGAAAAAACAACAATTGTAGCTTTTAGAGAAGTAAATCCCATCTATATGTTAAACAATGAAATTAGCTATCATGATTTTGCTACCTTCTGTAAAAAAACAGGTAGAAAAATACCAAAACAACTCAATGGCAATAATGATTTACTTCCTGTTGTGAATGTAAATTATGCCAATGCAAATGACTATTGCAAATGGTTGTCAGACTATTATCAAATAGAATTTCGTTTACCCACAGATAAAGAATGGGAATATGCTGCAACCATTGGTTTTTCAGAAAATAAAGAAGATCAAAATGGTGTTAATAAAAATATTATTTACCGTAATAATGCTAAAAATGAAAAGCCCAATTGTATTACCTGTACACAACCTAATTTATACGGTTTATATCATATGTGTGGGAATGTTTGGGAAATAACAGAACCTTCTGATATTTATGCCAATAGCAATAGTATGATTATTATGGGAGGCAGTTTTTTTGAAGATGCAGACCATGTAAAACCCAATTCGAAATTAGAACATACTAAAGGTCTAAAAAGAGCCGATATTGGTTTTAGAATTGTAACCAGTAAAAAAGAATATGAACTATTGCGTCTTACAACAGAAATTCAAGAGATTTTTAATACTATAAATGATTCCAAATTTCCTATTTCTATAACTCCCAAAGGCATCTATAAAGAAAATCTTTTCATCGATTGGTTTAATGGATTTGAAAACTTCTATTTTAACGAAGAAAATCAAACGGCTGGTTTTTGTTGTTGGGCACAAGATATTAACAACTTAGGCAAAGAAAAAGAGTCAGAAATAACTTTTACCTTTAAAAAAGAACAACTAAAATATATTGAAAAAATAGCCTTACTTTTTAGCAGATTTTCATTTGAAAATTAAAATCTAGTTATAAACATTATTTTATTAAAAAAAAGTTCTTTTCTGTGTTGATATTTGTTGAAAGTTTTGATAAGTATAACTACTTTTGCACAACGAAAACACTGTCAAAAACAATTCCAAAACAAATGGAGTTGTTTTGATAAAAAAACAATACAACACAACACTATGAGCACAACAAAAAAAATTACTTCTGCCTTAATTTCTGTATTTGACAAAACAGGTTTAGAACCTATTGTAAAAGCACTTCACCAAAACCAAGTTATCATTTATTCCACTGGCGGAACTGAAACTTTTATTACTAATTTAGGAATCCCTGTTGTAGCAGTTGAAAACGTAACAGATTATCCCTCTATTTTAGGAGGTAGAGTAAAAACATTACATCCAAAAGTATTTGGAGGAATTTTAAATCGTCAAGATAACCCTTCAGACGTAGCACAAATGGAAGAATATAACATTCCTCAAATCGATTTAGTAATTGTTGACTTATATCCTTTTGAAAAAACGGTTGCCTCAGGAGCAAATGAATCAGATATTATTGAGAAAATAGATATTGGAGGTATTTCTTTAATTAGGGCTGCTGCCAAAAATTTCAAAGACACTGTTATTGTGCCTTCTGTAGAGGAATATAAACTTTTTTTAGATTTTTACACGAATGAAAACGGAGCGACTACAATAGAGCAAAGAAGATTATTTGCAACCAAAGCCTTCCATGTATCATCGCATTATGACACTGCTATTTTTAATTACTTTAATACAGATGAGACCTATTTAAAAACAAGTATGTCAAATGGTCAAACCTTACGATATGGTGAAAATCCACACCAAAAAGGTTTTTACTTTGGTGAATTTGATAAAATGTTTACCAAATTAAACGGGAAAGAATTATCATATAACAACTTATTAGATGTAGATGCTGCTGTTAATTTAATGAATGAATTTAAAAATGACGCTCCTACTTTTGCTATTTTAAAACACAACAATGCTTGTGGTATTGCTACAAGAAAGACCATGAAAGAAGCTTATTTGGATGCTTTAGCTGGAGATCCAACTTCTGCTTTTGGTGGTGTTTTAATAGCTAATGGTACTATCGATTTAGAAACTGCAGAGGAAATACATTCCCTTTTTTGTGAAGTAGTCATTGCACCATCTTTCGATAAAAATGCTATTGACTTACTAGAAGAAAAGAAAAACAGAATTTTACTAGTTATCAACGACATTGAATTACCCACTAAACAAGTAAGAACATGCTTAAATGGCATCTTAGTACAAGATAAAGATAATATTACCGATACTAAATCGCACTTAAAAAACGTTACTGATACAAAACCTTCTGAAGAAGAAATTGAAGATTTAATTTTTGCCTCAAAAATTTGCAAACACACAAAATCAAATACAATTGTTTTAGCAAAAAACAAACAATTATGTGCTTCTGGAACAGGGCAAACCTCCCGTGTTGATGCCTTAAAACAAGCCATTGAAAAAGCAACATCATTTGAATTTGATTTAACTGGAGCTGTAATGGCAAGTGATGCCTTTTTCCCGTTTCCAGATTGTGTAGAAATTGCGAATAAAGCAGGAATTACTTCAGTGATTCAACCTGGAGGTTCTATAAAAGACGAATTAAGTATAAATTATTGTAACGAAAACAACGTATCAATGGTATTTACTGGAACACGTCATTTTAAACATTAATTTTATTACATTTGTAAAACACGAATTTTTTTACTAACACAAAACCCTAAAAAAAGCATATGGGATTTTTTGATTTCATGACTGAGGACATCGCAATTGACCTTGGTACAGCAAACACCTTAATCATACACAACGACAAAGTAGTAATCGATAGCCCTTCTATTGTTGCTCGGGATCGTATTAGTGGAAAAATAATAGCCGTAGGTAAAGAGGCTAATATGATGCAAGGAAAAACACATGAAAACATTAAAACAATAAGGCCTTTAAAAGATGGGGTTATTGCCGATTTTGATGCTTCAGAAAAAATGATAAGTATGCTTATTAAAAGTATTCCTGCATTAAAAAAGAAACTATTTACACCTGCTTTACGAATGGTAATTTGTATACCTTCAGGAATTACTGAAGTAGAAATGCGTGCTGTAAAAGAATCGGCTGAGCGTGTAAATGGAAAAGAAGTGTATCTAATACATGAACCTATGGCTGCTGCTATTGGTATCGGTGTCGATATCATGCAACCAAAAGGAAATATGATTGTAGATATTGGTGGAGGTACAACAGAAATTGCAGTAATCGCATTAGGTGGTATTGTTTGTGATAAATCAGTAAAAATTGCTGGTGATGTATTTACAAATGATATTATTTACTATATGAGAACACAACACAATTTATTTGTGGGTGAAACAACTGCTGAAAAAATTAAAATTCAAATAGGTGCTGCAACTGAGGATTTAGACAGTCCACCAGAAGAAATGCAAGTACAAGGAAGAGATTTATTAACTGGCAAACCAAAACAAGTTGACATCTCTTATAGAGAAATAGCAAAAGCCTTAGACAAATCGATACAAAGAATTGAAGATGCAGTTATGGAAACACTATCACAAACACCTCCAGAATTAGCTGCTGACATCTACAACACGGGTATTTATTTAGCTGGTGGTGGTTCTATGTTAAGAGGTCTAGACAAGCGTATCTCTATTAAAACTGATTTACCTGTATACATTGCTGAAGATCCATTAAGAGCTGTAGTAAGAGGCACAGGAATAGCATTAAAAAATCTTGGTAAATACAAAAGCATCCTTATAAAATAAACATAATTCATGCAGCAAATAATTTATTTCTTTATAAAAAACAGCTATAGATTGCTGTTTTTGCTGCTTTTGGGTATTTCATTTGCACTTATTATCAGGTCTCATTCTTTCCACAGAAGTGAGTATATAAATAGTGCCAATAGTATCACTGGTGGAGTATATGAAAATATAAATTCTATAAACGAATATCTTAGCTTAAGAGAAAAAAACGAATTACTTGCTGAAGAAAATGCAAGATTAAAGGAGATTTTATTTAATAAAAAAGACACAGTACTCGATGCAAAGAACTTAAAGTATAAAGATGTATTATTTTATACTGTTTCTAAAGCAAAAGTTATTAAGAACTCTTACAATACAAGACAAAATTTTTTAACTATTAATGCTGGAACAAAAGACAGTATTAAGAGTGGCATGGGAGTTGTAAATGATCATGGCATTGTAGGGATTACTGAAAAAACATCAAAAAATTATGCCACTATTATTAGTATTTTAAACATTGACGTTAAGATTAATGCCAAAATAAAAAACTCAGATCATTTTGGTACTTTAAGTTGGGATGGAAAAAATGCCGGTTATGTACAATTAACTGATGTACCTCGATTAGCAAATATAAAAAAAGGAGATTCAATTGTAACTGGTGCCGAATCAAAAATATTTCCAGAGAATATTCCAATTGGAAAAATCGACAAAGTTTTCATTAATAAAAAAACAAATTATTATACCATAAATGTAAGATTGTTTAACGACATGACAGCTTTAGGCTACGTTTACATCATTGGTAATACAGAAAAAGAAGAAATTGAAGCACTAGAATAAGACATAACTAACAATAAGCATTGAATAACAACATCTTAAATATAATTCGTTTTGTATTACTTATTTTTTTACAAGTAATCTTATTCAACAACATCCATATGTTTGGGTTTGCCAACCCATACCCCTATATTTTATACATTTTATTGTTCCCAGTTAATGGCAATAAAAACATTTTGTTAATCAGTAGTTTTTTTCTAGGATTAATTATCGATATGTTTTGCAATTCAGGAGGAATACATGCCATGGCCTGTACCACTTTAGCTTTTGTAAGACCAAACTTATTTCGTTTTTCTTTTGGAATTAGTTATGAATATCAAACCGTAAAAATTGCCGATAAAATAACTTCTGAAAGAATTTCATACATTCTTTTAGCCATCTTTATACATCATTTTATTTTATTTCTATTTGAGTATTTTAGATTTACATTATTTTTTGAAATCATCTATTCCACATTAGTTTCAACCATCCTTTCCTTTATTATTTGTTTACTGATTATTTATCTTATCAAACCTAACAAAAGATGAGAAAAATTGTATTACCATCGATTATAATTGTTGCTGCTGTAGTATTAATTGCTCGCATTTTTTATTTGCAAATAATTGATGATTCGTTAAAATTAAAATCAGAAAATAACGCCATAAAAAAGGTTTTTGATTTTCCTGAAAGAGGATATATTTATGATCGTAACGACAAATTACTGGTTGCTAATCAACCATCTTATGATATTATGGTCATTCCTAGAGAAATAAAAAATTTAGACACTTTAGATTTTTGTAATTTATTAAAAATAGACAAGGAAGAATTTTTACAAAAAATCAAAAAAGCCACCACATATAGCCCAAGATTACCTTCTGTTTTTTTAGCTCAATTAAATAAAAAGGAATACGCTGCTTTTCAAGAAAAAGAAAGAAAATTTGAAGGTTTTTATACTCAAAAAAGAGCACTCAGGGATTATCAAGTAAATTTTGGGGCCAATATTTTTGGCTTCATCACCCAAGTAAATGAAGCCATCATTAAGAAAAACCCATACTACAATAGTGGTGATTTAATTGGAAAACAAGGTGTTGAGCAGGAATATGAAGATATCTTAAGAGGTGTTAAAGGTGTAAAGTATCTTTTAAGAGATAAATACAATAAAGTAATTGGACCCTATAAAGAAGGAAAGTTTGACACACTTTCACAACAAGGTAAAGATTTAACCCTTACTATTGATTATGAGTTACAAAAATATGGCACCGAATTAATGGTCAATAAACGCGGAGGCATTGTTGCTATTGAACCAAAAAGTGGAGAAATATTAGCACTAGTCTCTGCACCTACATATGATCCTGCATTACTAGTAGGAAGACAACGTTCCAAAAACTATACTGCTTTATACCATGATTCTATTGCAAATCCTCTATTCGACAGAGGTTTATTAGCGCAGTATCCTCCTGGATCACCTTTTAAAATAGTAACTGGATTAATTGGTTTACAAGAAGAGGTTGTTACACCAGAAACTGGTTTTGTATGTCATCATGGTTTTTCTTATGGTGCTGGACGATTCATGAAATGTCATGATTCCGGGTTATCTAAATTAAATAATGGAATATACAATTCTTGTAACACCTATTTCTGTAGTGTGTATCGCAACACCATAGATAAATTTAAAAATTCTTCTAAGGGTGTTGATATATGGTCTAATCATGTTAAAAGTTTTGGTTTAGGAAATTATATGGGGACTGATTTACCCATTGGAAAAAAAGGAAACATTCCCACTTCAAAAACATATGAACGTTTATACCCTAATGGTGGTTGGAAAGGTTCTACTATAATTTCGAATGGAATTGGTCAAGGAGAAATCTTAACCACGCCTCTTCAACTAGCTAATATGATGGCTGTAGTGGCTAATAAGGGATATTATTTTACACCGCATATTGTAAAAAAAATAAAAAATCAACCCTTAGACAAGAAATTCACAACCAAACATTATACTACAGTAGATGCCAAATATTTTGAACCTGTTATCGAAGGATTAGCAGATGTTTACAATAAAGGAACCGCCGCTAGTTTAAAAGTTAAAGACATGCAAATTTGTGGCAAAACAGGTACAGCCGAAAACAAAATACGTGTTGCAGGCAAAACATATCAATTAAAAGACCATTCTATTTTTGTTGCCTTTGCACCGAAAGAAAACCCTACTATTGCCATTGCAGTTTTTGTCGAAAATGGGTATTGGGGGAATCGTTTTGCGGGACCTATAGCTACTTTAATGATTGAAAAATATGTTAACGGTGAAATTACAAGAAAAGATTTAGAAACAAGAATGTTTAGTCAATCTTTAGAAGACGAATACAAAAAAATAGAAAACATAATTTATCAAAGGTTTTCAGAAACCACATCAGTACAAGACATAAAACCAAGTGTAACATTAAAAGAAGAGGAGGTTAATTAAATGAGAGGTAAAAGCATTGGCAATATAGATTGGATAATTGTTCTTTTATACATTGCTCTTGTGGTAATGGGTTGGTTAACTATTTATTCTGCTTCATTACCATTAGAAGCGACCTCTGTTTTTGACACAAAACAAACCTATGGAAGACAAATGCTTTTCATTTTTCTAAGTATTCCATTAATTCTTATTTTACTTTTTTTAGATGCCAAAATATTTGAACGTTTTTCTTTTGTCTTTTACGGTATAGGCGTTCTACTTCTCCTAGGGTTATTTATTTTTGGGGTTACCAAAAAAGGGCAAACCAACTGGTATCAATTTGGCGGTTTTGGTTTTCAACCATCAGAATTTGTAAAAACCGGAACAGCCTTGTTATTGGCCAAATATTTAAGTTTTTCACAAATAAACTTAAAAAATGTTCAACATCAAATGATTGGTTTTGGCATTATATTACTCCCCGTTTTCTTGATTCTCTTACAACCAGATGCGGGAAGCGCCATGATTTTTTTATCCTTAATTTTTGTATTAAATAGAGAAGGGTTACCTGCTTGGTATTTAGCATCGGGCTTTGGTGCCATAATCGTTTTCTTTTTAGCACTTAAAATAGACCCAAAATACATTATTGCTGGTATTGCAATAATTATGCTATTATACTATCTAAAAATGAAACGAATTAAAAGAAACACTATTCTTTTTTTCATCATTTTTACTGTCATATCTGGATTTGTTTTTTCTGTAAATTATGTTTACAATAATGTCTTAGAACCACATCAAAAAGACAGAATAGATGTCTTACTTGGCAAGAATGTAGATATAAAAAAAGAAGGGTATAATTTAAATCAATCCATGATTACTATTGGATCTGGAGGTTTAACTGGGAAAGGGTATTTAGAAGGTACTCAAACCAAAGGAGGCTTCGTTCCAGAACAACATACCGATTATATTTTTACAACGGTAGGAGAAGAATGGGGCTTTATTGGTAGCACTACAGTAATACTTATTTTTGTAACTTTATTTCTAAGGATTATTGTTCAAGCTGAAAAACAAAAGACAAAATTTAGCAGGGTGTATGGTTATTGTGTTGCCAGTTATTTGTTTACTCATTTCTTTGTAAATATTGCCATGTTAATTAAACTCTTCCCAACCATAGGTGTTCCCTTACCTTTTTTCTCATATGGTGGTTCTAGTTTATGGGCTTTTACAATAATGCTATTTATTTTTGTAAAACTCGATGCAAATAAAGTAAATGAATGGTAATAGAATAGGTTTTTTAATTATTATAAATTATTTTATAACCTATATCTATACCTAAACTCTTTTGATCTAAACTTTGATTTTTAATTTTAAAGTTATATTCCGAAATAGGTAGCCAATTATTTGATTCAGAAAATTCATATCTTAAAAAACACCTAGCATTATCCATTTCTATTAAAGGAATTAAAGGCATTAAGTTTTTTGAAATTTTTCTTATTTCGTCTTTATATTGATTTTTTTTGTAAGGCAACTCAACAATTAATCTATCCTCATCATCTACATTTCCCATAAATTTAACACTTACAAATAACCCTTCGGATGGAATGGAAATTTCATTTAATTCAATTGTAAAATCAGTATCATTATGGTCTGAATCAATTACTTTTGTAAATGAAAATTCTGGTAAACACTCATAAGGTTTATAATCTTTTGAAGAATAAACATTTATTGCAATTAAATCTTTAAAATGCTTTGGAACTAATTTTTGCTTTCCATCCTTAAATTCAAAACTTTTATTGATAATTGGAATAGTAACCAACTTCAAAAATGAATTATTATGCCCATCATTGTCAATAAAAAAACAAAATTCCAAGCCCACAGACGGAAAAATAGTTTTAGTAAAATCGCCATGGTTTTTTGCTATTTTACTTTTTTGTTTTAATTTTAAACTACTCTCTCTTTTTGTAAGAAAAACTTCTTTTAAAATAAGATTCTTAGATTTCAATAAAATAGAATCTTTTATTTCACTTTTGTTTAGAATTGAGTCTTTGTAACTCAAATGAGAAACTATAAATCGATCAGGTAAAACATTATAATCTACAAATCCATCTTCATTGGAATAAACTCCGTAACCATTCATAAAATCTATAGAGACATTTGCAATTGGACTATTATGTTCTGAATCACATATTACAATTTGTTTAGATTGAGAATAGACCATATTAACTAATAATACAAATAAAAACTTTATGTTCATTTTTTATTTAAGATATAAAGTGGCTTTCAAAATTTGCTTGTTAATTCTACAATCTATTTTTGCAAAATTAGATGTAAAAAAAAGGAATGCCTAGTAAAAAACTATTCTGATAAATATTTATTTAATTCAATTCTAATTTCTTTACTATCTGGACTTGGAGCATTACTATTAATTAGCTCACCTTTTTTATTATAAATTAAATATCTTGGAATTGATTTTAACTGTAAATCTCTATAAAAATTTGCTTCAGGATAGTTTACACACAAATAACTGTCTTTATACGGTAATTCTTCATTCTGCATAGCTTTTTGCCACGCGTCAAAGTTTCTATCAATACTTAAATATAAGAATTTGACATTTTTATTCTTGTAATATTGCTGAAGCTGATGAGATGAAGGCATTAATTCCCTACATGGCGCGCACCAACTTGCCCAAAAATCAACATAGATGACTTTACCTTTGTTTTCATTTATAAATGTTTCTAATTTACTTTTTATTTTTTTGGGATTTATTAAAATAACCTCATCAGTATTTTTCTTTAATTCAGCAAGATTGATCAAATACTTACCTTCGAGTTCCTCTATTAAATTCTCACCTAAAGAGCTTTTTTTTAATTTTTCAAAATACTCATTAATATCTGAAACATTAGAATATTGAAGTAAATCATTAAAATAATGATATAATAAAAAGGCTTTGTTCTTTTCTGAAATCTCTTTACTCATCAAAACATTATCGAATTGCTTCTTATCATCAAAGTGTGATCCAAATTTTTCTTTAATAAGAACAGGAGGGAATATTTTATTAAAATGCTCTATAACCAATAATCTATTAAAAGGTAAACTCAAGTTAATATCTTGTAATAAAATAGAATTATCCGAATTTTCATTTTCTTCAATTTTTTTTAATATATAATTATAATCTTCATTATAAATATCAAAATACTCTTTGGAAATTTTTTTCTGATTATAAATATCTTTTAAGTCTTTACTATATTTTTTTAAAACTTCTATATTTTTCAATCTGAAATCTTTCTTTTCAATATCTGTTAAAAATCGTTTATTATTTAGAAAAAAAATATTTTCATCTTCGATAATTTCTGATTTTATATTATAATCAACAAAATAATTAATATCTGATTTTTCATTTCGATTTATTATTGAACAATAAGGAGCATCATTCTTATAATCAAAAACGACTATATCTCCTGGTTTAAAAATGTAATAAGAATGATGATAAAAATGATACCCATGAAATATGATTACATCTTTTTTTGTACTAATTTTAAGGGTATCAGTCTTATTAAGATTACGTTTTGGTAATTCTCTTTCAACAAACTCGTCTTTTACAGTATAATAGAGCGTATTTGTTTTTAAAGATTTTGAACCTATAGCGCTTACTAAAGTATCTTTTTTAAAAGTTCTTTGTTTAAAAATTAATGTGATAATCGAATCATTTTTAGTTTCTGTAGTATTTCCCATCTGTACATTTTTCTTGCAAGAAAAAGAAGATAAGATTAAAAAGACTATTAAAAAAAAGCTATATTTTTCATTCTATTTGAAATAAACATTTGAAATTTGAAAAAGATAAAAGCTATCTCACAATTATAGTAAGATAGCTTTTCGTTATTAATAATTAGTATTAATTAAGCCAAGATGCAGTAGAACAGCTAGCACAACACCATTGCACTCTATATCCAGCATTTGTACCATTAGTAATTATATCATTAACAGTTGCTTTATCAATATCATAACTTAAAACTTGTTGTCCATTAGATGCAGTAACCAAAGCAGCACAAGTTCCACCTTCAGCTAAACTACCGTTAAGGTTTTTTCATCTGTTTCTTACTTAATACGGTAACTCCTTGTAAACTTAAAATTGATTTTTTCATACTTGTAAATTAAATAAATTGAAATTACTCAAACTATTAAAGTCAGTTGAGTTTCTGGCTACTTTTGCAAAAATATCTTGAAAATTAAATGTATTATTATATATCTACAACGAAAAACATACTTACTTTAGTATCAACAAAGTATAGTTTAAGTTGTTAAATTTAACGACAATAAAAATCAGTTATTTTTGTTCTTTCTTTTTTTCATTACTTCTACCAAAAATATCCCTAAACTGATATAAAAAACGTTCTATTAAACGTAAATCTTCGGTAACTATATCTGCAGTTCCTATCATTTCTTGTTGAAAGATAATCTTCTTTTCATAAGAAGTATCCAAACCATTTGGCAAGGACACATCAATTAACAAATTGCCTTCTTTATCAGGAGTGGCAGAAATATTTGAAACCACACCTTTTACAACACCATATTCTCTATCTGGAAAATTGGCCAATCTGATATTAACCGTTTGCCCTTTCTTTATTTTACCAGAATTTTGTGCCAATGCTTTTACTTTTCCAATATACACTTTTTCATTTATAGGTACTACTGAAAAAACTAAATCACCAGCTGTTACAGATTGATTTTGAGACCATAATTGCAAAAAGGAAACTTTACCATTCATTGAAGTTCGTAAAACATAATTTAATTCCCAATCCTTTATTGCCTTTTTTAATTGAAAAAAAGATTGTAAAACATTCCGTTCTAAGTTTATCGCATCTTTGGTTGCATTTATTGATGTACTTTTACTGTTTTTATTTAAATCATTCAAAGAGGATTTTAATTGGGAAATAGAAGATAATAGATTTTTATAATTCTTTTGAGATTGCAAATAAGTAATTTTAGACTTCTCAAATTCTTGAGCAGCAATAACTCCTTTTTTATATAATAATTCTTGTCGGTCTAATTGACTCTTCTCTAATTCTAATTCTGTTTGATTAATGCTTTTTTGAGATTCTAACAATTGTAAACGTTCTTTTAGCTGACTTGCTTCAAATCCTTGCGCTCTTGACTCAACCTGATAGGGTTTTAGCAACTTCTGTAAATCATTAGCACTATACTCTTTCTGAAAAAGAGCATACGCACTTTCTATGTCTCCTAATTGAGAAAATTTTAATTTTTCAAAAGGAAATGGTGTTCTATTAATTTGTATGGTATCTATAATATTTTTAAGTATAAAAACATCATTATAATTTGCAGTATTTTCTATTACTGCTAAAGGGGTATTTTTTGTAACAATACTATTATCGCTTACTAACATCGCTTCTATTCTACCAGAAGTTCTTGCAATTAATTTTTCGGGAGGTATAGCAGTAGTAATTGTTATTTGGGTAGCATTAATATCAGGATATTTAATAAAATATGAAAACAGTAATAGTAGTAATAGTAATAGTAAAATTACTAAATTTCCCCATCGGATCATCCAATGAGGTACTTTAGTTAGAATTTCTTGAACTTGTTCACTTCTTAACTCTAAATCATCTGTAGCTGTATCGGTGTTATTATGTATTTCGTTTGGCATTATATCTTAAAAAATCTTTTATAAATGTAATAGATACTTTTCTTTTATAGTGATATTTGGCATTTCTAACTGCCTAACTGCAATTGATTTTTCACTAATTTAAAATAGCTCCCCTGCAATGCAACTAATTCATCATGTGTTCCCGTTTCGATTATTTTCCCTTTTTCTAAAACCACTATTTTATCGGCATTCATTACAGTACTTAAACGATGCGCTATAACAAGAACCGTTTTATCTTTAAAAAAAACATCTAGTTTTTCCATAATTTCTTTTTCATTATTAGCATCTAAAGCACTCGTAGCCTCATCAAAGAATAGCATTTCCGGATTTTTATAAACCGCTCTAGCTATAAGCAACCTTTGTTTTTGCCCTGTACTCATACCAATACCTTCTGAACCTATTTTAGTGTTATAACGCAGAGGATAATCGTCTATAAACTCTTTTATGTTAGCAACATTTGCAGCATATTGCAACCTTTCTTTATCAATTACATCAACACCTACAGCGATATTGTTAGCAATAGTATCACTAAAAATATAACCTTCTTGCATTACAGATCCAATATGATTTCTCCATGCTTTTTGAGAAATATTCTTCAATGAAGTTTTATTAATTATAACATCTCCTTCTTGAGGTTCATAAAACTTCAACAATAATTTCATTAAAGTAGTTTTCCCACTTCCACTTGTTCCTACAATAGCAGTTACTTTTTTAGTAGGTATTACTAAATTTAAATTATTTAAAACTGGAACATCTGAACCAGTATATCTAAAAGACAAATCTTTAATTACAATGTCACTTTCTGGAATTTCCTTTGTTTTTTCGTGCTCATCTTCAACTTCATCTTTCATTTCATGAATTTCTGACAATCTGGCTAAAGAAATTTTAGCATCTTGCAATTCTCTAATAAAATTTATCAATTGAACAATTGGACCATTTAAACTACCTACAATACTTGTAATTGCCATCATTTCACCTATAGAGAGTCCGTCATTTATTACAGCTAAAGCCGATAGAAAAATAATGATAATGTTTTTAAGTTCGTTTATAAAATTAGAACCAATACCTTGTGTTTGTTCTAATACTAAACTTTTCATAGAAACTCGGAATAATCTTGCTTGAATATATTCCCAGCCCCATCTTTTTTGTTTCTCCGCATTGTGAAGTTTAATTTCTTGCATTCCATTAATTAATTCAATCACTTTGCTTTGCTCTTGAGATACTTCAGAAAATCGCTTATAATCCAGTTTTTCTCTTCTTTTTAAGAACAAAATTACCCATAAGAAATACAAAAGACTTCCTACAAAAAACACGGCAAAAATCCCAAGATTATAATAGGCTAAAACACCTCCCATCAACACCATATTAACCATAGAAAACAAAACATTTAAGGAAGATGTAGTTAAAATTCTTTCAATTCTACGGTGGTCATTAATGCGTTGCATGATATCTCCAGTCATTTTTACATCAAAATAGGAAATAGGTAAATTCATTAATTTGATAAAGAAATCTGAAATTAAGGCAATATTAATTCGTGTGGATAAGTGCAATAAAATCCAGCTTCTAATTAATTCTAATGCTGTTTTTCCAAAAAACAAAAACAATTGGGCTAATAAGACCAAATAAATAAAATGGATATTTTGATTTTGAATACCAACATCTACTACATTCTGGGTAAGAAAAGGAAAAATTAACTGAAGTAAACTCCCTGCTAATAAGCCAATAGCTAATTGAATAACAAAAGCTTTATACCTAAAAATATATTTAGAGAGCAAATTAAACCCAAATTTAGTCTTACCTTCTTCGTCTTTGTCTAAGTCAAACTCAGACTCATAAAATTTAGGTGTAGGTTCGAGTAAAAGAGCAATACCTTCCTCGGTTTTTTCGTCTGCATTATTACCTATCCAAAATTTTAAAAACTCCTGCTTGTCATAGGCTATAAGACCAATCGCTGGATCTGAAATATAGTATTTGTTTTTTTTAATTTTGTAAAGTACTACATAATGGTTTTTGTTCCAATGTAGAATACATGGCAATGGAGCCTCTGCTAATTTTTCTAATGAAATTTTTATTCCTAGTGATCGAAAACCTATATTTTCTGCAGCATCACTTAAAGTTAGTAAATTACTTCCTTCTCTGGTTGTTTCAGATAATTCGCGAAGCATTTGTGTATTGAGTACCTTTCCATTATATTTCGCAATAATTTTTAAACAGGTAGGACCACAATCTTTACTTTCAGTTTGTATATAATACGGAAATTTTCTCAAGTGTTTGTTTAGATTTTTTTCCAAAAATAATTAAAAGAAGTGCTGAAAAAAAACTTTATTCTGGATTTATAGTTCAAAAAAATGATAAAAAAAGCAGTAGAGGAAAAATTCCCTCTACTACTAAATTTTTATTATAATCCACAAGCCGAAGTACAGCATTCTACGGTACTACAATATTTTTTAAACACATTATTACAGTAACAAGGAAACGATGCTTCAATAGGTTCTACTTTAGCTCCTACAACCATTTTTTGTTCGTTTTTAGATAAAATTTGTGCGCCTTCTAAATTTAAAATTGTTTTTTTCATGATATATTTATTTATATTTAAAATGTTACTAAATTAAGAACAATAAGAGTACCCGCTAGGATGTAATGTACACCTATAAGGTGCATAACAAACCACTATTTGTCCGTTTTGACCTTCTTCTGAACAAAGTTCTCCTCTTCCAGAACCTCCTGCTACCATTTTTAGCTCATTCTTTGATAATTTTTGAGCATTAGGTAAATTTAAAATTGATTTTTTCATATAAACTGTTTTTATAATTAACAAGATCCAACTCTACAGGTATTAGTACTACCTCCTAACCAAACTCCAAACTCTTCATTCTCACACTGATATTGAGTTGTGTTATGAATAAAATACATGTTTTCACATGTTCCGCCATTAACTTTCTTTTGTTCCATTTTTGACAAAGTTCGAACACCTGCCAAATTTAAAATTGATGTTTTCATAATTTATATATTATAATTTGTTAATGCTATCCTTTTTTTAAGTCAACTATAGCATTTGACTATCGTTGCAACAATATTTTGTTAAGCTAAAATAGCTTCTTGTTTTTCTTCTAACTCGGAAAGAAAATATTTCAATTCAGATAAGTCGTATTCTTGTGGATATAATTGAGAATTTACTAATTTTACTGGTGTATAATTATATTCATTACTCATGCACCATTGGTACTGTGCCCGCAAATCACTCTCAACAGTTGGATCAATTTCTGTTTTAACCCACTTTTCTTTCCATTCTTTTAAAGTCATTCTCAGAATATGCCAATCCTGTAATGCTTCTAAAACTTGTTCTGGCTGATGCTTATTAATATGAAATAAGGTCTTTGCAACAATACCATAAGGATTTTCTTGATTATCAACATTCAAATTAAAAAAAACATGCAGCTTCAGCTTATTAGGATATTGTTCTAATAACTTTATTCCTTCAGCAAAGGCAGTATGACAATGACCACAACTCGGACTTAAAATTAAATCTATGGTTACCAATGCAGTGGTATCTCCTAATACTATCTTCTCTAAACTATTATAAATAATTGGATCCATTATAGGTTGTTCCAAGGAAGAAAAAATAGAAAAATTACGCTTAAACTTTAATAACTTTACATTTTCTTGCTCTAAGGAAGCCTTTTTCAATACAATAGGCTTAATAAAAAACCAAATAGGAAACACTAATACGACTGCTTGAAAAAACACTTTATAATCAAAATTGAAATCTCTAGTGTAAAAAACAAACAAAGACGATTGTAAAACCAATAACAAACCAATCCCTAAGCACAAAACACACCATTTTCTTAACTTTACTTTTTGTAGCCAAATGGAATACCCAACAACAGGCAAAGAAAGCAAGCTCATAAAATTTAATATCCCAAAGGATGCAGGTGACAATTGAAATAACACTAAACTAGTTCCAAAAAAAAGAAGTGGCAAATCTGAAAAATCTAACCAAGATGTTAATTTTGAACTATCCGATTTAATCACCGAATCGCAAGAGGTATGTTCGCTAAAGGAACATATTTTGGAAAGAACCCCTTCTGTTTTATTTAGTTTCTCATCTATAACAGCTATTCCTAAAAACAAACCTACTGCACTAACTGCAAAATACAACAGGTAGAAAGGATTTACAATTGGAAGCTGAAATAAAAATAGTATAAGAAATAATATTCCTAATAAAACATATTTGTTATTTTTTATGGCTCCAGTTTGTATAGTCTTTGCAGTATCATTTGGTTCAATTGCTACAACAATGCCATTCCATTGTAATAAGAAAGAATCGATAGATAGTTTTTGTTTTACTCCCTTTTCTTTCTCAATAATAACTTCAGAATCTTTTTTGAGAACCAAAACAATCTCATCTGAAACAACCGCTAAAAAACTATCAGGAAGTGCTTCAAACTGCTCTTTAGGTACTTGAGCCGCCACATTTTCAACTTGTAATAAATCTAACGAATCAGTAACTGCATACAAGCTAGGATAATTAGGGTGAGATAAAAAAAGATTCTCAAAATCAGAACGCTCTTCCTTATAATGGTTTATTTGCAGAAATTTTTGTACTATCGAAATCATAAATAATAAATTAAAAAAAGGATAGTATGCTTAGAAAATTAATACAATCTATCCTTTAACGTGTCATTTTGTTAGTGTATTTTATAGAGATATTCTACATGGCTCTGCGCAAGCTAAACTATAATATTTACATTGATTTGTAGTAGGGTCAATGCAATCTTTTAATTGTCCTTTAATTACTTTTTGCTCTTTTTTTGACAAAACAGTAACTCCTTTCAAATTTAAAATCGATTTTTTCATAAATAATAGTATTAAATGAGTCATCTTAATTAATGAGTCAATACTTACAATACTACTAAATAAAAATTACATCTCTTTACAATAAATCTACCTAAAATGTTAAATTCAAAAATCCCAATTATTATATTCTTTACTTGCCTCCAATTTGTTTTCTAGAGCATCATCCAGAGAAGGAAAAAAATCAATCTTAGTGATTTTTTCAATACTATCAACTGGTACAATAAAACTATACAAAGGCTTATTAGAATCTTCATGAGGCACTAAAAAACCTATCATTTTCTTTTTATCTTTAGACAACAGCACTTTGTAAAAATAATCCGGTACTGCAACATTTTCATAACCAATTTTTTTTAAATTTCCCGATAAGACTCCTCCAGTTATTACATATATACTATCCTGTTTTTTTGCCCAATATCTCACTTTTTGTTCTAATCTATTCCAAATTCCAGCATTAAAATTATATTTCTGCGGTGCAATATTAGACGTTAAAAAAGTTTCTTTAAAATCTTCAAAAGAAGCTCTCCTATCTCCAGCTGGACATAAGTGCCCTTTATTATAACCTGATTTCTTATAATTTCGCCAATCAGCCGCTCCTGTCAAAATAGCATCATCAATCTGAAAATATGGCCTTTTATAATCATTATCCTTTATGTCAGAGGTTTTTAAAACATAAGCAACCCACTCCGCCTGTTCATAATCCTCGGAGTATGACAAAGTATAGGTTTCTTTCTTATAAACAGCTCCTGTAGTATTTGTAGGCAGGTAATTAAATCCAGAAAATTTATCTTGAACATCGACAGCTATAATTTCTGGCAATGTTTTTTCAGACAAAATCTCTCTACATGACATTAGAGTTCCTAATACTATAATTAAGATTGAAAAACTGCTTTTACTCATTTTATACGCTTTTAATTATCTTTGCTTATATAAAATTAAATAAAAAGATATGAAAACCAAATCATTACTATTACTACTATTTTTATTTGGAATGCAATTCGCAATGTCTCAACAAATTAAGGATTCGATTTCCACAACAAAAGTAAAGACAGAAAAAGAAATAGAATTAGAAAAAGCTCAACTTAAAGCAGAAAAAAATCGATTGAAAGCAGAAGAAAAAGCAGAAAAAGACAGAATAAAAGCAGAAAAAGAAAAGGAAAAAGTC
The DNA here is from genome assembly GCF_004303025.1 of Flavobacterium sp. J27. Lineage (GTDB taxonomy): Bacteria > Bacteroidota > Bacteroidia > Flavobacteriales > Flavobacteriaceae > Flavobacterium. Next base: position 69,543 of record NZ_PJQW01000009.1, read on the forward strand.
GAGAAAGAGAGAGAAAAAGCAGAAAAAGACAGAAAAAAAGCAGAGAAGAAAAGAGAAAAAAAAGAGAAAGAAGCAGAGAAAGCAAAAGAAAAAAGAAAAGAAGCAAAAAAAGATGTTGCTAAAATTAAAGATAAAATATCAAGTCAAAAAAAAGAGATTGAAAAAGAAAGATTGAAATTTGAAAAAGACCAAATGAAAGGCAAATTAAGCCCAAATGATGAATTAAAAAGAAAAGAAAAGATTGTAAAGAAAGAAGAAAACCTCCGCAAATTACAATCTAATCTTGAAAAAGCAGAAAAAAAATTATCTAAATTAGATTAATTTAAAAATAAAAAAACCAGCTAATTAGCTGGTTTTTTTATTGTAATAAGATTAAATTATTATGCTTCAAAAGAAACAATTGAAACATATGATTTATTATCTTTTTTCTTTTGAAATTGTACAACACCGTCAACTTTAGCGTGTAAAGTATGATCTTTACCCATGTAAACATTTTCACCTGGATTGTGTTTAGAACCTCTTTGTCTAACAATGATGTTACCAGCAATTGCAGCTTGTCCACCATAAATCTTAACGCCTAAACGTTTCGATTCTGATTCTCTACCATTCTTAGAACTACCGACACCTTTCTTGTGAGCCATGACGTTTTAAGTTTTATTTGTTAATAATAGAATTAAACAGCTTTACCTCCGTTTAATTCGTCTTGTAATTTTTGTAATTCATCCCACTTCTCATCAGCAGCTAATTGCGCTTGTTGACCCCATGTTGTAGGATCTAAATGAGAGAGTTTTGAAGTTGAAGCATCTAGGATTTCTTTTACAGAATCTGCGCTTGCTTTTGCTAATTTAGCAAAAGTATCAATTCCAGCTGCAACTAAAGCCTCAGCAGCCTTAGGTCCTATACCTTCAATTTTCTTTAAATCATCACCTTTTTTAGAAGCTTTTGCTTTTGGAGCTGCTTTTTCTGCTACTGGAGCATCTGCTGTTTTCTCTGCTTTTGGAGCCGTTTCTTTTTTAGGTGCTGCTTTTTTACTTCCAGAAGCAACAATTCCCTCAATAATAATTTGAGTTAATGATTGTCTGTGACCGTTTTTCTTTTTGAATCCTTTTCTTCTTTTCTTTTTGAAAACGATTACTTTATCACCTTTAAGGTGTTTTAAGATTTTTGCCTCTACAGAAGCTCCATCTATAGCTGGGGCGCCTAGAGTTACAGTACCATTATCGTCTAATAAAAGAACTTTATCAAAAGAAACTTTGTTTCCTTCTTCTTCTCCTAAACGGTGTACATAAACCTTTTGGTCTTTGCTTACTTTAAATTGTTGCCCTGCTATCTCTACGATTGCATACATACGAATATGAATTTAGTTAATTTTTCAAGTGTGCAAATATACAACAATTTATTATTCAAGCAACAAGTACTATTATTTTTTTACAATTAAACACAATTAGTAGATTTTTTTATAAACATAGTGTAACATATTACAAAGAAAACAGACAAATAGAAAAAAATAACTCAAATATTAACATATGAAAAAATCTTTAATGGCTTTGAGTACTGCACTTCTTATAGGCGGGTCAACTTACGCCCAAAAAGTAACATTTGATGAATATGATCTAGACAACGGACTTCACGTTGTTCTTCATCAAGATAATTCCGCTCCCGTGGTTATTACATCAGTGATGTACCATGTAGGAGCAAAAGATGAACAACCAAACCGTACTGGTTTTGCTCATTTTTTCGAACATTTATTATTTGAAGGAACTAAAAATATCGAACGCGGAGAGTGGTTTAAATTAGTAACTGCCAATGGTGGTAACAATAATGCAAATACTACAGACGACAGAACGTATTATTATGAAGTTTTTCCTTCAAACAATTTAGAACTTGCCATTTGGATGGAATCGGAAAGATTAATGCATCCGGTAATCAATCAAATTGGTGTCGATACACAAAACGAAGTCGTTAAAGAAGAGAAACGTTTACGTGTAGACAATCAGCCTTACGGAAACATATTCAAAGCTGTAAAAGAGAATATGTTCAAAGTACACCCATACCGTTGGACAACTATTGGTGAGATGGAACATTTAGATGCGGCTACTTTAGAAGAATTCCAAGCATTTAATAAAAAATTCTACATTCCTAATAATGCTGTTCTTGTTGTTGCAGGTCAATTTGATAAAGAAAATGCTAAAAAATGGATTAAAGAATATTTTGGACCAATTAAAAAAGGACCCGCAGTTGAGCGCAAAACGTACACTGAGGCACCTATTACCAAAGAATTCAGAACAACTTGGGAAGACCCTAATGTTCAGTTACCAATGGTATTAGCTACTTACAGAACACCTTCAATGAAAACGCGTGATGCTAGAGTATTAGACATGATATCATCTTACTTATCTGATGGAAAAAGTTCAAAATTATACAAGAAATTAGTAGACGATAAAAAAATGGCTTTACAAGCTGGAGCTTTTAACAATAGCCAAGAAGATTACGGAATGTATTTAATTTACGGAATTCCAATGCAAGGCAAAACTTCTGATGATTTAATTAAAGAAATTGATGAAGAAATTGTAAAAGTTCAAACCGATTTAATTTCTGAAAAAGACTACGAAAAATTACAAAACAAATTTGAAAATCAATATGTAAATAGTAATTCAAGTGTAGAAGGAATCGCAAATAACTTGGCAACATATTATTTATTATATGGAGATATCAATTTAATTAATACCGAAATTGACATTTATCGTTCGATTACTAGAGAGGAAATTAGAGAAGTAGCTAAAAAATATTTAAATCCAAATCAACGAATGATTTTAGATTATATTCCAGCTAAAGATAAAACTCAAAACTAAAATTGAAGATGAAAAAAATAGTATATATTGCAGCAAGTTTGTTTTTAACAATTACTATGCAAGCTCAAGACAGACCACAACCAAAACCAGGACCAGCACCTACCATTAATATTAAAAAACCAGAAAGTTTTACTTTAAAAAATGGTTTAAAAGTGTTAATCGTTGAAAATCATAAATTACCTAGAGTTTCCTACACTTTAACATTAGACAACACACCTTATGCTGAAGGAAACAAAAAAGGAGTGTCAAGTATTTTAAGTGCAATGATTGGAAATGGTACTACAACTACCTCAAAAGATGCATTTAATGAAGAAATTGATTTCTTAGGCGCTAATATTAATTTCTGGAGTGAAGGCGCTTCAGCTAATGGTCTTTCAAGATATTCGAAAAGATTATTAGAATTAATGGCTGACGGAAGTTTAAATCCAATTTTTGTACAAGAAGAATTTGACAAAGAAGTTGCCAAAACAATAGAAGGTTTAAAAGCGGATGAAAAAAGCGTAACTTCTATCGCTAGAAGAGTAGAAAGTGCTTTAACTTATGGTAAAAACCACTATAACGGGGAATATGTTACTGAAGAAACATTAAAAAACATTACTCTTGACGACGTAAAACTAAACTACAACACATACTTTGTTCCTGGAAACGCTTACTTAGTAATTGTAGGAGATGTTAATATAAAAGAAACCAAAAAAGAAGTAGAGCGTTTATTTGGCAAATGGAAAAAAGCAACAGCTCCTTCTTTAACTTATTCTGAACCAGTAGATGTACAATACAGTCAAATCAACTTTATTGATGTACCAAATGCCGTTCAATCAGAAATTGCGGTGGTAAATCTTTCTAAATTAAAAATGACCGACAAAGATTACTTTGCTGCTATTTTAGCCAACCAAATCTTAGGTGGTGGTGGTGAAGGAAGGTTATTTTTAAACCTTCGCGAAGCACATGGATGGACTTATGGTTCTTATTCTAGTTTAGGTTCTGGAAAATATATTAACAAATTCCGTTCTGGCGCTGCTGTTAGAAATGCAGTTACAGATAGTGCTGTAGTGGAAATATTTAACGAATTAAAAAAGATTAGAACAGATTTAGTTTCTGATGAAGAGTTACGTAATGCTAAAGCAAAATATGTAGGAAACTTTGTCATGCAAATTGAAAAACCTACAACAGTAGCACGTTATGCTTTAAACAAAGAAACACAAGGTCTTCCAGATGATTTTTACGAAAACTACATTAAAAACATTAATGCAGTAACTGCTGAAGACATTAGAAATGCCGCTCAAAAATACTTTTTAGCAGACAATTCAAGAGTAGTTATAGTAGGTAAAGCGTCTGAAGTATTACCTTCATTAGAAGCTATGAGCAAAAAACAAAAATTACCTATCTTCTACTTTGATAAATTTGGTAATAAAGCAGAAAAACCAGTAGTTAAAAAAGAAATACCAGCTGGTGTTACCGCTCAATCTGTAATTAAAAAGCACATTGATGCCATTGGTGGCGAAAAAGCGTTACAAAATGTTAAATCAATTGTAACAATTTCTACTGGAACTATTCAAGGAACACCTCTTGAACTTGTTGTGAAGCAAACTTCAAATCATAAAATGGCTACAGAAATGAAGGCTATGGGAATGACCATGATGAAACAAGTTGTAAATGATAAAGGAGCCTACATGGAGCAACAAGGACAAAGAAAAGACATTACTGGAGATGATTTAAAAGAAATGCAAAGTGCTGCTGGAACTTTTAAAGAATTAAATTTATTAAACGATAAAGAAATTGTTTTGTCTGGAATGGAAGCCATAAACGGAGAAGATGCGTATGCAATCAAAAAAGGAAAAACAACTTATTATTACAATGCAAATTCTGGTTTAAAAGTTGCTGAAGCAAGAGAAATGGAACAAGCTGGTCAAAAAATGACACAAACAACATATTTCCAAGATTACAAAGATGTAAAAGGAATTAAATTCCCTTACAAAACGATTTTAAATGTAGGGATGGAAATCGAATTAACCACTTCAGAAGTAAAGATCAACGAAGGTGTTACTGATAAAGATTTTGAATAATTTTATATTCTAAAAATTAAAAAGCTCTCAATTAATTGAGAGCTTTTTTTATAATCAATTATTTTTTCTACTCGACAAATACACCCCAAAAAGCACTATAAATGCTCCGCATGCTTGAATAAAATTCAAACTTTCATTCATAAATAAATAACCTAACAAAATAGCCACAACTGGTATTATATAAGTAACTGAAGCAGCAAAAACTGGAGAAGACAACTGTATTAATCTAAAAAATAAAATATTTGAAAGACCTGTACCAACAACACCTAAAACAGCAATATAACCTAATGAAGTAATTACTTTTTCCTGAGCAACAATACCAAAGAAATCTGAGAAATACAATACGAATAGCGCTGGAATAAAAATAATAACAAAGTTACCTGTACTAATTGCCAAAGGCTTTATGTCTGATAAATATTTTTTAATCAAATTTACATTGATTCCATAAAACAAAGACGCTAATAAAATCAACAAGGCGTAATAATAATTTTCCGTAGTATTACTTCCTTCTCCAAACAACACCAGTAATAAACATCCGATAAACCCTATAACTACTCCAAAAACCTGCCTTCTTTGCACACTTGTTCCAAAAAACAAAAGCCCCACAATAAGCGTATTTAGAGGTGTTAAAGAATTTAAGATCGAACTTACAGACCCATCAATTTTAGACAATGCCAAAGCAAACAAATACACTGGAAAAAAAGTACCACATAAAGAAGTGAGTGCAATATATTTCCATTTATGCAATGGAATTTTATACAATTCTTTGAAACCAACAATGATTAGAAATAAACCAGCAAACAAAATCCTTAAGCTTCCCATTTGTACTGAATTTACACCTTTTAAGCCTAGTTGCATTAGTATGAAAGAACTTCCCCAAACGCAACCTAAAAACGCCAACAAATACCATTTTGTATTATTATTTCCCATAAAAAATATTTTGTAGTTCAAAATTCATATTTTATTTTAACTTAACCATCATTTTTTTATATAAATTTGTATTAATTAACAGAATAACTTTATTAAATAAGATATGAAAAACATAAAATTAATAGCACTGGTATTGTTCTCAACAATTGCTTTTGTTAGCTGTAAAAAAGAAGAAACTGCTACAACAGAAACAACAACTATTGCTCCTGAAAATATCGCGACTGCTTCTTTTACAATTGAAGGAATGACATGTCCAGAAGGATGTGCAAAGGTTATTGAAAACAAATTATCAGGTCTAAATGGTGTGAGTGAAGCAAAGGTAGATTTTGAAAACAAAACAGCTACAGTTACCTTTGATAATCAAAAACAAACACCCGCTTCTTTAACAGAAACAGTTGAAAAAGTAGGCGGAGGTGACCTTTATAAGGTTTCCAATGTAAAATCTTCTAGAGACAAAGCTTTTTACAGTGATAAAGAAAAGAAGAAAAAGAAAAAATCTAAAAAAGAAGGATGTTGCTCTGAAAAAAAGGAAGAGAAAAAATCTTGCTGTGCTGGTAAATCATCTTGTGGAGAGAAAAAAGAAACTGGCACTCTATAGCCATAAAACTTTTAGTTAAAACAAAAAAGAACGAATGAAATTCGTTCTTTTTTGTTTTATTCCCATACAATGGTTTCCATTATTTTTCGAATATCATTTTTAACATAATCTGCAGCAGGAAGAATGGAATCGTAATTCGGTTTAGCATAAAAATACAAACTTCCAACCACAAAATTCTTAGTACTATCTGTAACATAAAACTGAGCATTTGTTGCCGCATTACCTCCTACCTCGTAAAACATACCGTACACTTTTTTTTGTTTATTTATATAAGGTTGCTCTAATATATCATCTGCCTTTATTACATGATCATAGGTTAGCTTTTGTGCATCTTTTAATAAATCATCAATATTATTATCTACTACTGGCTTATAGGTAAGGTAAACTGTTGCTTTCATTTTAGGATAATGCAATTCAAAAGAACACACCTCTTTCGCCTTTACTTTAACTTTATCATTCACACTAAATGAAAAAGGACAACTCCCTTTTAAAAGCCCATAAGTTGCTTCAGGATACTCCAACCTTAATTGTCCTTTAGGCTTTGGAATAGTCTCTTCTCCACAAGAAACAAACATGAATACTATTAATAAAACATAGAATAAATACCTCATTTTTTATGCTATCGTTACTTTAATTTGTTTTATCCTGCGTTTATCAACACTTTCCACAGTAAAAACATACGTATTAAACGTTATTTTTTGATTTTTCTTAGGAAAATTTCCAGAAATTTCAAGTAAAAAACCAGCTAAAGTTTCTGCTTCACCTTTTTTTTCTTCAAATTCAAGTCCATTAATATCAATAATTCTATAGAAATCTTTAAGACTTATCTTACCTTCAAAAAGGAAATTTTTATCATCTATTTGAGAATATATAATATTTTCATCATCAAATTCATCACTAATATCTCCTACAATTTCTTCTAAAATATCTTCTAAAGAAACTAACCCAGAAGTCCCTCCATATTCATCAACCACAATAGCTAAGTGATTTTTCATTCCTTGAAACTCTTTCAATAGATTGTCAAGCTTCTTGTTTTCTGGTATAAAAAATGGAGCTCTAATTAAAGATTGCCATTCAAAATCTTTTTCATCTATATATGGAATTAAATCTTTGATAAACAACACGCCTTCAATTTGATCTATGTTTTCATTGTAAATAGGAATTCTAGAATATCCTTTTTCAACAATTTTAATCATAATATCTGAAAAAGACTCTTCTTTATCAAGCGCAAAGATATCGATTCTTGGGCTCATCACTTGTTTCACTTCTGTATTTCCAAAAGTAACAATCCCTTCTAAAATTTTTTGCTCTTCTTGTGTTGTTTCTGCCTGATTTGTTAATTCTAAAGCCTGAGACAATTGGTCAACCGAAAAACTCGTTTTTTGTACGCTAAATTTTTTCTCTACATACAAAATAATGTTTCGCATTGGAATTGTTATTGGCGTAAGCAATCGGTCTAAAATGGAAATTGGCAAATACACTTTCTTTGAAAAATTAACATTATTTCTATTCGCATAAATTTTCGGCAATACTTCTCCAAATAATAAAATCAAAAAAGTTACCACAACTACTTCAAGAATAAAACGAAGTAAATTAGAGCTTATAGAATTAAAAACTTTTTCACTAATGGAAGAAAAAAGAATAACAACAGCAATATTGATAAAATTATTGGCAACCAAAATAGTAGCTAATAATTTTTTTGGTTTTTCTAATAAACGAAGAATAATTTGACCTTTATTTCCATCGGTTTCAACTAAATCATCTAAATCTTTTTGAGAAAGTGAAAAAAGGGCTACTTCAGAACCCGAAATAAATGCGGAACAAATAAGCAGAAAGAAAACAGCTATTAACCCTATTAGTAGCTCAAAATCTATAGTATTTATAAAACTGGAAGGATCTGGATCCAAAGTATAAGATATTAATTAAACATTAAAACGGTAAATCGTCATTATGAGAATGCTCATTTAAGCCGTCAAAATTAGTGTTTTTTGACGACTCAGAAACATCTGGTCTAAAATTTTGTTTTGTTGCCTCAGATTCTTTTTTGGTATTTAAAAACGTAAACTCAGTAACTTGAATTTCTGTTGTATATTTTGTACTTCCATCTTCAGCTTGCCATTGTCTTGATTTAATTCTTCCTTCAATATAAATTTTATCTCCTTTTGAAAGGTATTTTTCACAAATCTCAGCCGCTTTATTTCTTACTACAATATTATGCCATTCTGTTGAAGTAATTTTCTCACCAGTCGTTTTGTTAATATAAACCTCATTAGTTGCTAAAGGAAACCTTCCTATACAGTTTCCTCCATCAAAATAATGCATTTTTATTTCGTCTCCTAAGTGACCTATTAAAAGCACCTTGTTTAAAGTTCCATTCATGGCGTATATTCATTTTATAAATCAAATATAGTGTTTTTTTTGAAGTTTTATAAATAATTTGAAACCATAAAATTATGAATCACTATAGGCATAGGTAGTTGCATTACATCATCAACAGGTAGTGCTTCCTGAATTACATTATTATATTGCAGTTCAAAAAAATGAATATATAAATGTTGATGTGATAATTTATGCACCAATGTTTTTTCGTTTTTTAAAACCAAAGTAGTAGGATTATAAGTAATCTGAATTTCTTCCACAACTTCTTGCAAACTCTTCTTATGAGAATGTTCTAATAAAGTAAACTCGTATAAATTGTACCATATTCCTTTATCTTCTCTTTTTGAAACCACTATGTTTTCATTACTATCTTTTATAATTAAATAGTTAAAATAACGTGCTTTTACTTTTAATTTTTTAGTCTTTACAGGTAATACATCTATTTTATTCTTTTCAAATGCATAACAATTAGTCTTAAAAACACATGACAAACAATCTGGACTTTTTGGAACACATTGCAACGCACCAAATTCCATCATAGCCTGATTAAAAAGAGCTGGAGCATCTAAAGGCAATAATTCTTGTGCCAGTTTTTGAAATTCTTTTTTAGTCCTTCCTAATGCAATATCTAATTCTATTCCAAAAATTCTCGACAGCACTCTAAATACATTACCATCTACAACAGCAATAGTTTCATTATAAGAAAAAGAAGCTATAGCAGCAGCAGTATATTCGCCCACACCTTTTAAAGAAAGTAATTGATTATATGTAGTAGGAAAAAAACCATTCCAGTCATTTACAATTGTTTTTGCTGTAGCATGTAAATTTCTTGCCCTAGAATAATATCCTAATCCTTGCCATAATTTCAAAACGTGTTCTTCAGTTGCAGCTGCTAAATCATTTACTGTAGGAAAAGCAGTTACAAAAGCTTCATAATAAGGCTTTCCTTGCGCAACACGCGTTTGCTGAAGTATGATTTCTGAGAGCCAAATATGATATGGATTGTTGGTTTCTCTCCAAGGCAACTCTCGTTTATTTTGTAAATACCAAGCAATTAAGGTCTTAGAAAAATTCATTTTTATTTATTGGGAAACAAAAATAAAAATATTAAGGCTTAAAAATTAATTAATTATGATTGATTTATTATTTTTTTAATTCATATATTTGCAAACTCAAAAAAAGAACATAAAAATATTAATACGAAAGAAAATGACGAAAGCAGACATTGTAGCTAAAATTTCTGAAAAACTAGGTCTTGAAAAATCTGATGTTCAAGCAACTGTAGAGACTTTTATGGAAGAAGTAAAAAACTCATTGGAAACAGGTGATAATGTATATTTAAGAGGTTTTGGAAGCTTCATCATCAAAACAAGAGCGGAAAAAACTGGAAGAAACATTTCAAAAAACACGACTATCAAAATTCCTGCTCACAATATTCCAGCATTTAAACCTGCTAAAGTATTTGTTGAGAGCGTAAAAACGAAAACTGAAATAGCAGTATAAATCATTTATTAATCTAAACCAACAACGTTATGCCAAGTGGTAAAAAGAGAAAAAGACATAAGGTAGCGACTCACAAACGTAAAAAGAGAGCGAGAGCTAACCGTCACAAAAAGAAAAAGTAGTTTAAAACTACTTTTCTTTTTTTTAAAGTTCTTTGAAATTAATCAGTTTTATTACTGATTATCGGGTAAAATACCTGTAAAATATTGTTTAATCCATCTGTACTAGAAAAGTAATTAGTAACTAGTAATAAGCAATTAGTGTTTTTTACACTAATTATCATTCACTATTTACTATTCACTAAACAAGTATGGATAAAAATGTACAGCGTGAACAAAGAATTAATTATTAGATCGGGTTCAGAAGCAGTAGATTTTGCCTTATTAAAAGATGGAAAACTAATTGAATTACACAAGGAGGAAGAAGAAGGAACAAATTTTAGTGTTGGTGACATTTTTATTGCCAAAATAAGAAAACCAGTAGCTGGTTTAAATGCAGCTTTTGTAAATTTAGGTTATGAAAAAGACGCTTTCTTACACTATCATGATTTAGGCCCAAATCTACCTTCTTTGATGAAATTTATTAAACTTGTAAGCGCAGGTAAATTAAAAGATTATTCACTCAAAAATTTTCCTTTTGAAGCTGAAATCGACAAAGATGGTGTAATAACTGACATACTCAGCGCCAATCAGTCGGTTTTAGTACAAGTAGTAAAAGAACCTATTTCAACTAAAGGACCTAGAATTAGTTCAGAGATTTCTTTAGCTGGTAGATATGTCGTTTTAGTTCCTTTTTCAGACAGAGTTTCTATTTCTCAAAAAATAGACTCCAGAGAAGAAAAAGACAGACTAAAAAGATTAGTTCAATCTATTAAACCAAAAGGTTTTGGGGTTATTGTGAGAACAGTAGCCGAAGGCAAAAAAGTAGCCGAATTAGATAAAGACCTTCAACTGCTATTAGACAGATGGTCTGCCATGTGCAAAAGGCTACAAACCGCTCATCATCCTTCAAAAGTACTAGGAGAATTAAATAAAGCTTCTTCTATTTTGAGAGATGTCTTTAATGATACTTTCACCAGTATTCATATCGATGATGAAGAATTATTTATTCAAACGAAGGACTATTTGCAAGAAATAGCTCCTGACAAAGTGTCTATCGTAAAACACTATCAATCTAAAGATCTTCCTCTTTTTGAGAAATATCATATTGAAAGACAAATAAAAACTTCCTTTGGGAAAACGGTTTCCATGAGTAAAGGAGCGTATCTAATTATTGAACACACAGAAGCATTACATGTTATTGATGTTAATAGTGGCAATCGTTCAAACAAGGCTTTAAGCCAAGAAGATACAGCTTTAGAAGTAAACATGATTGCCGCAGCAGAAATTGCTAGACAATTGCGTTTACGAGACATGGGAGGAATTATTGTTGTAGATTTTATTGACATGCAAAACGCAGACAATAGAAAACAATTATATGATTTTCTAAGAGAAGAAATGAGTGACGACAAGGCCAAACATAAAATCTTGCCTCCTAGTAAATTTGGATTAATTCAAATTACTAGACAACGTGTTAGACCAGAAGTTAATATTAAAACGAGAGAAGAAGACCCAAATGAAGACGGGAAAATAGAAGCTCCAATTTTAATTATAGACAAAATAACGGCTGACCTAGAAAGAATTATAAAAGTCCATAACAAGGTCGTTTTAAATACACATCCTTTTGTGGCAGCATACCTTGAAAAAGGTTTTCCATCAATACGTTCAAAATGGTTTTTTGAACATAAAAAATGGGTGAAAATTATACCGCGTGACGCTTACACGTATCTTGAATACCATTTCTTTGATAAACAAGGAAATCAAATTAAATAAACACAAAACCGCCTCTCTAATTAGATGGGCGGTTTTTTTATATCTATTTTTAATCCTACTTGGCACATGTAACTGTTTCACTTATAAATCATTGGTTAACAAATAAAAAACAAAGACCGCTACTTTCTACAATAGCGGTCTTTCATTAAAAAAACTATAAAAAACAACATTATTGTTTTACAAATTTTTTCACTCCAAATTCATTTTCAAAAGTCGTTACTTTAATAAGATATAAACCATTTTGTAGTGACGTCACATCCACTTCATTTGCTTTTGTTTGTAATACTAATTTTCCTTCCAAAGTATATACTTCTAATACATTTATATTTTGTGAACTTGAAACATGCAAAATACTTGTTGCTGGGTTAGGGTAAATTTGAAAATTAGTAAACTCTTGAAAAGATGTCGAACTCAAAACTGAAGAACCAAACTCATACACTCCTCTATCCACAACTGCATTGAAAACTCTTTGGTTCCCTAATAAATCTGTTGTGCCAATTACACTTGCATTATCTCCAGAATCTATAGCAGGTGAACCCAAACTTAAAGTATAGTCTCCACCAGCTAAATCTGTAAACAATGGATCCAAACTGTTATTGTTTGCAGAGGTTCCTGAAAGGGTAATTCCTGTAAAATTGGTTTCGTCTGTTGAATTAAGTATTGTTGCTGTAGAAATGCCACTTTCAATAAATCCGCCAATAGGCCTTGCTGTTGCACCAGAAATCGCTTTATTATTCCAAAACAAACAGTTGGAAAGAGTAGCTGTATGGTTTGAATTAGTGTTTTTAGTTAAAGCCAATGTTACTCTGTTCTGGTTATTCATTGATGCATTAGCTCCATCATCTACATTATCCACAAATGTACAATTTGAAATAGTAGTCACAATATTAGAACCTGAACCATAAGAACGTAACCACATAGAACTTCCTGCGTATCCATTAGTAGCACTACTTGTATTTGTTGCTTTATTTTTACTAAATAACGTATTAGAAATTGAATAGGTTATTACAGCTGTGCTTAAATTAGCAGAATAAATAGCCGCACCAATCGCTGATAGATTCTCAGAAAGCTCGCAATTACTAATCACCATACTACCCGTTCCTCCAAAAACATTATAACCTCCTGCAATAGCACCTGAAGCTTCAGTAGCAATATTCTTAGTCAATTTACAATTGTTTAAAGTTACATTTCTTATACTTGCATTTTTATTAATTCCACCACCATATCTCGTTTCAGTTGCTCCAGAAGTTGCATTAGCATGTCCAGCAGTAATTGTTAATCCATCTAATAACGGATTTTCTCCAATTAATGATACCACTGTATAACTATTATCTGATCGAGTGGAATTAACAAAAGAAATGGCAGCATCATCATTTCCTAATAAATCTCCTGACAAAATCGTTTCATTTGAGCCCACAACACGATCGGAAAGCTGTGTTTCATTGCCTACAAAACCACCATATAATTTTAAATTAGACGCAATGATACTAAAAGTAGCATTTCTATCTGAGGCATCTGGAGTATATATTCCTTCAGCAATCCAAATCTCTTCATCATTTTGAGCATCAGCTAAAGCATCATTTAGATTAGTATATGCATTTGTCCAAGAAATACCATTATTATTTCCAGTTGCATTGGCATTTACATAAATAAATCCAAGCACTCTTTCAGTTTTAAAAGTAATAGGTAAAGACCAACCAGTAGTATTATTAGTGCATTGTTCACTTAAATATACTTCATAATCAGTAAAAACATCCAAATTAGTTAGATTTACAGAGCTAGAAGTAACTCCATTAATAATAATTGCATTTGCGAAAGGTTCTGATGTTTTATGATACGCTAAATTAAAAGTTCCTCCATTAGAAATAGTTATTGTCGCAGTAGTTTCAGTAATAGCTGAAGCTGTTAAAACAGAAGATTGGGGCGCAAAACAAAAACCATTATAGTTAGCAATACTCGCAATCTCTGTTGGCGTAAGTATACGATTATAAATTAGTATATCATCAATAACATCTAAGTATCTATTTGTGTTTATTAATGAATTATATCTATTATTTGCCACAGTAATATTACCTGTTGTATCATGAGTTTGCAACAAACTTAAGCTACCACTAGACGTAGATTGACTATTACCTCCACTACCATAACTCACTCCATCAATATAAATCGCTAAATTATTAATTAATGTATAAGTACAACAACCAGAAAAATTGTCGGAGCGAGATAAAAGTATAGCAACGTGATGCCAGTTCCCGTCACTTACAAACTTACTAGCCAATAATCCCCCGCTTTTATATGAAAATGCTCCACTATACTGTACTCCTAAAGTAGCGCCTACTTTACCATCTTGTAAATAAACATAATAACCCGCCCAAGTTGAAGTTGAAAAATCAGGTCTATTACTATCATCTAAAATAATTCGAGTATTGCTATCATTTGTTGTCGTTTTAAGCCAAAAACTCAACGTAATATATTCACCTAAACTTCCTACAGCTGGAAAATTAATATCAGGGCGTGTTAAATAATCCCCATTTAAATTGACAGCACTAGTAGGAGGAACATCAAAACGGTCATTAATTTCTGATAAAGCTGTGCCAGTTTGAGTAAAATCTGTTCCATTAGCACCATCAGCTAAAACATTTCCATTTTCAAATTCGTATTGCGCGACCAATCCACTGGTTGGATATTGTGCACACATAAAATTCGTTAATAAGAAGCTTGTAAAAAGTAATATTGTTCTCATAATAAATCTTTTATAGTTTATAAGAACAAAATTCTAGATTATGCTGTATCTTTTTAAAAGGATTTTCTGAAATTGGGTTTTGACTTGCTAAAGATATTAGCCTATATTCTGAACTATTGTTAAAAACTCTTCTTTTTTATCATTTGAAATAGAAACTAATTTATCATTATCCATAACAATATATCCACCTTCTTTTTTGATATATTCTTTTATATATTTTAAATTAATCAAATAAGAACGATGCGGTTTATAGAAGTTCGATTGAGATTCTAACACTTCAACAAAATGTCTTAATGGCTTACATACTAATAACTCTTTTTCTTTTATTGTACTAACTTTGGTATACATCCCGTCTGCTTCAAAAAGAATGATATCTTCAAAATTTACAAATTTAAATCCATCTGCAAAAGGCAATCCTATTTTATTAAAATTTGCAGTTTTTAAGCTTTTTTTCAATTCTTCTAATTTTGTACTAATTTCAGATTTACCAATTTGAAGTATTGCTTTTTCAGTTGCTTCTTTAACTGCTTCAGCATGCAATGGTTTTAACAAATAATCTATAGCTGTTAGTTGAAAAGCTTTAATCGCATAGTCACTATATGCTGTAGTGAAAATAATTTCAAAATTAAATTCATCTTTGTTTATAAAATTTAAAATTTCCAATCCAGAATGTTCAGGCATTTCAATATCCAAATAAACAATCTGTGGTTTATTTTTCTTGATTAATTCTACTCCTGTAAGTAAATCTTCTGCCTGAAAAATAGTATCAATTTTAGCTACATTTTCACGAATTAAAATCTCTAGCAAACTTCTAGCTTTTGGTTCATCATCAATAATTATAGCTTTCATATTCTTATATTTTATCGTATTTTTTCTATTTTAAAATTGGTATTATTAAAATAACTTTTGTTCCTATTACTTCATTGTTTTCGTTTTTTACATCCTCAATTGTAACCCCTATCTTTTTTTCTTTTCCAAAATTGAGCAATTCCAATCTATTTTTATTTGCCTGAGTGGCGAATGACTGATGTCTTTTACGTTGCAGTTGTGCGGCTTTTTCCCTACCAATACCATTATCTTCAATAATACATTTTAACATTTGATTATCCGCTAAAATTTCAAAAAGTATTTTCAGAAATCGATCTCCTTTTTTATGTAACAAACCATGTTTAATTGCATTTTCCACATAGGGTTGAATTAACATCGTAGGTATTTTAACCTCATCTTTACTCACTAAATTAATGATTTTATAACTAAATTTTTCTTCAAACCTTAGTTTTTCTAATTCAAGATAAATATTCAAACATTCGATTTCTTCTTTTAAAGATAAGTATCCTTTAGAACTATGATTGAGATACGCTCTAATTAAATCGGCAAATTTGGCTAAATAAGAACTAGCCAAATGTTTTTGATTTAAAACAATGTATTCTTGTATAGAATTTAAAGCGTTAAAAATAAAATGCGGATTCATTTGCGATTTTAAGTTCTCTAATTTTAAGACTGCTAATTCGCTTTCAAATCTGGTATTCTTTAAAACCAACTCGTTTTCTTTTTCTTTTATGGCTAATTTGTTTCTATAAAAAAGTATTATTATTCCAAAAACAGATAAGAAAATAGGTAGGACAAACCACCATCTTTTCCAATAAGGAAGATTAATTTGAAAATTTATTTTTTTTGAAATAAAGCTTTTCCCGTTTGAATTTTCAGCCTTTACTTCAAAAGTATAAGCTTTAGGTGGAAGACTATTAAAACTCACAAAATTAACATTTTTTTCAATCGGAATCCATTGTTCCTGCAAACCTATTAATCGATACGAAAATTGCAATTCTTCTTTAGGAAAATAGCCATTGTTATGAAAGGCAATCTTAATCCTATTTTTTTCATAAGGTAACTCATAGTGGTCTTGAATAAGCGTATCCTTTTCATTGATCATTATTGATTTAACATAAACTTCTTTTGGATAATAGGCTTTTGATTTAATCATTTTTTCAATTTCAAAAATACCTTCTTGACTAACAAAATAAAGACTTTCTTTATTTACAATAATATCTCGTATGTTTCCAACAAAGTTTGCAGCGTTTATGAGTGTGGATTTAAAACTATTTTTAGTCGTATTAAAAACTTGAATACCTTGATCAGTAACAATCCACAAACTAGAACCATCACCTTTAATTTCATGAATAACATTTGATTTCAAACCATTTTCTTCATCAATTTTACCTACAATTTGATGGTTTTTAAAGCCTAAAATTCCATTTGTAAAAGTAGCTACCCAAACCGTTCCGTCTGCAGTTTTTGAAATACTTCTAGCTATTATACTTTGATTCTTATACTTTAAAACAGTAGGATTAAAAGAAGCATCATAAACCAATAAATTATCTACAAAAGAAACATACGTTTCATGTGTGTCGTTATTAAAAAAACAATTGTAAGCCCTATTATTGTTTAATCGTTTAATTTCGGCTAATGTGTTATTTTTATATTCAAAGACCGTTGCTCTATCATAACCAGTATAAATAATTTGATTAGAATTATTAACTTGGTGTAAATCTTTTGCATTAAAAATACAGTTTAAAGAAGTTAGTCTTTTAGAATCGAAGGAATACAAAAAAGAAAAATTTTCTGTACTTATTAATACTTCATTTTGTTGTGGTAAAAACAACAGTGCAGTAATTTTTCTTTTATTATTAAGAAATATATTCTCTTTTTCTCCTGTTTTTAGGTTTAAAAGAAACAAATTCCCTTTTGTAGTACCAATAGCGACTTCGTTTTCATTTATTTTTGCAGTTGCGGAAATCACTTCATTAGTAACTAAATTTTCATACCGCTTTATTTGTAGACTTGGAACAATAAAGACACCATTTGTTAAAGTGGTTAACCAAAGCGTTTTATTTTCATCAAGTATCGCATTTGTAATAAAATCATTTTTAAAGAAAATATCTTTAGTAGTAATTACATCTTCATTTTTATCTGCCAGAATAAGTCCGTTTGAAGTACAAAACCATAATTCATCATAATAATTTAAAATCTTAATAATTCTAGTATTCTGCAATTCTTTTGGAAAAAAAGTCGCAATTAATGTATTTTCTTTAATTTCAAAAAAAAGGTTTTTATTAGAAATAATATCATATATAAGTAGGTATTCCTTTTTTTGAAATCTAAAAAATTTTGGAAAGAAATTATTTCCAAATACGGGTAACTTTTGACTTATTTTTTCAACTGAATTTGTTTTAGAAACTGAAAAAATAAAATCATTTGCTGTAAAATAAATTTTATTATTGACAAGAAAAGGAGCCCTAATAACTGGATATTTAAAAGTAACGGGTAACTTAATTTCTTTTCTTTCTTTAGTAAGTAAATTAACCGAAATAAGAACCGAGTTAGAAAAAATAAAAAGTGCTTCGTCTAGAAAAAAAAACTCAGCTAACTCCCCTTTTAATTCATTTTTTAAATCTAAAAACAATTCTAATTTTTCGTTTTTAATGTAAAAAAACTGTCCAGAAATAGTGTTACACCAAAGCTGTTTTTTTGGATCAAATTTTAAACCAAAAACAGAAAGTCCTCTTTTTTTTGAATGAGAAAATTGCACATACTCTTTCCCATCAAATCTATATAATCCTTTATCTGCTGCTAACCAAATGAATCCTGTACTATCTTCAATTATATCATAAAACTCAACGTCTGGCAAGCCTTCTTTTTCTGTTAATTTTAAAGCAATAGGATCTTGAGCAAATAAAATATTTACTAGTAGAAGTAAAAAGAAATAATATAATAAATGCGTTTTCACTTATCCAAAAATAAAATTTTAAAAGCACACCGCAACTTCTTATTTCTGAAAACCACTTCTGACTTTCTGAGTTATTCTTTTTCTATCGTAATTTTTCTTTTAATCTCTGTGCCAAATTCATCTACAACCGTAAGAACATATGTTCCAGTAGTAGCAATAATTTGCTTTTCATGAAATGTTTTTGTACTTCCTAGGTAAGCTTCGTTTAAATACCAAAAAACTTCAGTGTCCGCTTTAGAATGTGCCACTTTAAAAATTACAGGTTGTATTTTACCTTCAAAATTTTTAGTAAGAATAATTGTAGCATTGGGATTTGGATAAATGAAATCCATTTTTTTCTCATTGGTTACATCAATACAATCGGATCGAAAAGACGGAAGTGCACTATAATTAGCATGCTTACTCTTATAATACCATTCCATAACAGGAGGCAAAACAAACCATGATTTAGACACTATTTCGTCAATAGGTTCACAAGAACTGTTTACTCTAAACTGCTCGGTTTTATCTAAATGAACTAATTTATGAAAAGGACAATTGCTCGTTTTTTTATCATTTTTTGGAATCCATTGTAGTATCGCTTCACAATTTTCCTGAGCTAAATATCCAGATTGTTTGCAAACTCGCTTTTCTTCCATATCATTATAAGGTATGGTAAACCAATTTGCTTTGGGAAACAAACGAAAAACATCAAATAAAATAGGTGCTGCACTTTCTACACCCGTTAAAAGAGGTCGTCCTTCACCAGTTGCGTTTCCAACCCAAACACCCACAACATAATCTTGAGTGATTCCTACTGCCCAAGCATCTCTACCGCCAAAACTGGTTCCGGTTTTCCAAGCCAATTCAATGGAAGAATCATAAAATCGCCATGCTTCATCACCTTGAGGACGATTAACTTCTTTCATAGCATTAAAAGTATGCCAAATAGCTCCTGCACTAAATACATTCTTTTCTCTTTTTGGCTGACCAAAATTTGTTTTTATGGCTACATTATAATTTAAATCTGCTAATTCATTTGTTCGAAATTCATCTTGCGTTTGGTTATAATTTGTCAACGTATTTGCCATATATGAATAAGCACGACACAAATCCCAAAGATTCGTCTCTGCTCCACCCAAAATTAGAGAGAGTCCATAATTAGAAGGATGTCTATTTACATCTCGCAATTTTAATTTCTGCAGTTGCTCATAAAATTTAGTTACCGAATAATCTTGCAACATCAATACGGCAGGTATATTCAAGGAACGTGCTAAAGCTCTGTTTGCAGCAACTGCTCCATCATAAGATAAATCATAGTTTTGAGGTGTGTATCCCGAAATTTGTGTAGGAATATCAGGAATTAATGTGTTGGGTAAAATCTCACCATCATCTAACATAGATGCGTATAAAAAAGGTTTTAAAATACTACCTGTACTTCTCGGTGCGTCAATAATATCAACATCTTTTTGATGGTCCTTGTCTGTTGGACTATTACCTACATAAGAAACAATATTTCTTGTTTTTACATCTACTACCAAAACTGCTATGTTATAAACCTGATTTTGTTTATATAAACTATAGTATTGGGTTACAATATCATTAACTCGTTCTTGAACATCTAATTGAACCGTTGTTTTAATTTTTTCTCCATGATGTTCTTTTGCAATTTTTTGTAATAAATGTGGTGCAATTTGAGGAACAGCAAATGGCTTTTGAGGCAATGGTTCCAACAAAGCTAATTCATAAGTTTCTTTATCGATAACTTTATTCTCATATATTTTTTTTAATAATCGATTTCTTTTAGTCAATAATTTATTTTGGTTTTTACCAGGATAAATTAAACTAGGTGCATTGGGTAAAACTGCTAAAGTAGCCGCTTCTGCCCAAGACAACTGATGTGGTTGCAAACCAAAATAACGCCAAGAAGCCATTTCTAACCCTACCACATTACTTCCAAAAGGTGCATGAGCAGCATATAATTGTAGAATTTTATCTTTTGTGTATCGAAATTCTAACCGAGTTGCCAAAATTACTTCTAACATTTTTTCAAAATAAGATCTTTTTTTTTCATCTCTATGCAAACGGATAACTTGTTGCGTTAAGGTACTTCCTCCTCTAACGACCTTGTTAGCCTTTCTATTTTGTTGAAATGCATGATACATTGAAATGGGATTAAACCCAAAATGACTATAAAAATGTTGATCTTCGAAGGCAATAATACATTCTTTAAATTTTGTAGGAATACTGTCATTTTCTGGAAATCGCCATTGACCGTCATCTGCAATTTTTGCTCCCATAAATTGTCCTTCTTTGCTTTCTATAACTGTAGTATAATTAGAT
This sequence comes from Flavobacterium sp. J27, assembly GCF_004303025.1. Lineage (GTDB taxonomy): Bacteria > Bacteroidota > Bacteroidia > Flavobacteriales > Flavobacteriaceae > Flavobacterium. The sequence continues at coordinate 90,591 of NZ_PJQW01000009.1, forward strand.
TCAAAAAGAACTTTGGGTAGCGAAAAATAATAAACAACCATAAGAAATATTCCTATGGCTGTTTTTATTTTATGCTTTTTAAAAAATCTAAAAAGCTTTTGAATTATTCTTTTATAATATTGATCCACTGCCCTTTGTTTCTCACGATGTAATTATCATCATACATAGCTTCACATTGAATTCCAGGTAAATAATAGGTTCCTAAGAAAGAAGCATTTAATAAAACGGTAAACGTTTTAGATTCATTTATATCTAAATTAAAATAGAAATTGGTTCTATCATCTCTAATATCAATGTAATCAGCTTTATTTTCCGTTTCACTGCCAAAATCAGTATAACGTGAATTCATAATTTCAAAACCAGACGGTACAATTTGAGTTAAAGCAATGTTATTCATCCTCTCTGAACTATTATTTCTAATGGTAACCTGACCAATAATTTCTGTTCCTTGTTCAATTGCATTGAAATTAATAGCGCCACCAGCTTTATTTCTATAAGAAACAACAGCTGTTAAATTCTTTTGAATTTCTTTTTCTTCTCCAATAGGTAGCACACCACTATTTAAAACTCGAACATAAACAGTACCGTTATTATTATTTTTAATTGAAACACTGTATTTACCTTTGTTTACATTCAGCTGCTTATCAATAACTGATTTTTGAGTCGCTAAGTTTTCCGATTTTCCACCAAAATTAATACCAACATTTACTCCTTTTTCACCATTCTTAATTGCAAATTTTGACATTGCATAAAGCGAATAAGCCGTAGTTTGTGTACTCATATATTGATTCGAAGAAAGATTTTTTGCTAATACATTGGCTAATTCAAAAGCCTTTGTTTTATTATCCATTAACAAATAGGTCTCTAACAACATGGCTCTACTTCGATCTTCTGAACCATAATAGTAATAATAACTTTTCGAATTATACTCAAAAGAACCTACAGATAAAATTAGTTTTTGTGCCGCTGATTTTTGACCCACAATAGCATAACAAGCTGCTAAACGTAATTTAGATTCATTTGAAATCCCAACAGTTTCCCTTAATCTATTCATAGAACCTAAATCGGCTACACCAGCTAGCGCTAATGTGTACAAACGATAAGCTTGAGCAAAATCATTATAATAACCTGAATTATACCTCCATTGTTTCGCTTGTCTTTGTTGATATGAAATCCATTTTTGTTTGAAACCTGTAGGCAATATATATCCTTTTTTCTCTGCTTCTATCATAAAATGACCTGCATAAGAAGTTCCCCAATCATCAGGTGAACCTTCACCTTGCCAGTATGCTAGACCACCATTGGAAACTTGGAATCTTCCTAATCGTTGAATTCCTTGATTCACATTGTATTGCATTTTTTGTTTTCGAGCATCATCAATAGCGACAACATCTGCTAAATACAATTGTGGGAAAACACTTGACGTTGTTTGCTCTACACAACCGTGAGGATATTGTATTAAGTATTTTAATCTTCTATTAAAATCTATGGTTGGGAAAGAAGACACTTCAATTCTAGCATTATTTGTTCCTGCAACACCAAAAGTTTCCCAATTAATCGCTTTGGTAGTATTGGGTTCTAATACCAAATCCATATAATCAGTTGTTTCTGGATTAGGGTTAGTAATATCAATTTCGACAGGGAAAGATGCTTTTTCAGACCCTGAAGTTGCTACTACTTCTATTTTACCTAAACCCGTTACTTCACCAACTTCCAAGTTAAAATAAACCATTTTTTCATCTGGGGAACTAAAGCTTACTTGTTGTTTAGCCGATTCTAAAATTCGAATTCCATTATTTGTTTTTACTTGAACCGTTACATTTTTGACATTTTTTTCCATAGCAAAAACGGTAACTGGCAGAGTAATTTTCTCATTTGGAGAAATTTTTCTTGGTAAAGAAGCTAAAACCATCAAAGGACTTCTAACAGGTGTAGTTTTTTCTGCACTTCCGTAAGCATTTGAATTAATGTCTCCTGCTACGACCATAGTCCGAACGGAACCCACATAATTCGGCATTTCAATAGTATGTGCTTTTGTTTCTCCTTTTTCTAACTTGAAAGGTCCTAAATAAATTACTACTGGCTTAAATCGATTTGCTTTTTTTGCTTTTCCTCCACCTAAATCTTCATCACCCCCTAAACTAAAAATCTGATTTATTTTTCCACCATATGCTCCAATTACATCATCATATACGTCCCAAGTTTTAACCCCTAAAGCTTGTTTGGAATAGAATTTATCCCATGCATTTGGTGTTTTAAATCGGGTTAAGTCTAACAGCCCTTCGTCAACAATAGCCACAGTATATGTCATCGGTTTCCCATTCTTTTCACTGACTTTTAAGGTTGCTTTTTGTTCTGGACGTAATACTTCTGGCATAGCTACCAGAGGTTCTAAAATGGTATTTTTATCTACTACTTCAATTGGAATAATTCCATACATTCGTATTGGCGTATCATTTAAAGTAGAAGCATGTGGTTTTAACAAAGTAATATTTACATAGACATTTGGAGCCATTTCTGGTGTAACTGGAATTTCAACTTTCGTTTCTCCTTTTGTTGTATTGGTCCAAAGTGTTTGCACTACTTTTGAACCATTCTCTAATGAAATCAATGCTCTTCCTCCTTCACTGGAAGGAAAAGATATAATTGCTTTTTCTCCAACCGCATATTTGTCTTTATCGGAAGCAAAAACAAGCATACTAGCTGTTGCTGCATCACCTGACTTTGTTTTTCCAGACCAATAAGGCCAATCTATAAGTGCTGTAGTACTTGTTGCATGTCCTTCATTTGGGTCTACAACTCTAATTAAATATCTACCCCAATCACCCTCAGGAACTAAAAACTGAAAACTTCCTTTTCCGTTACTATTTGTAGATATAGTAAAGTTCTTATAAGCTGTTGTTGCGTTATCAGAATTAAAACGAGATAAATTATCCCCACCACTATTCCACCACCATCTCCATTCTACTTTATATACTCTAACCTCTAAATTTTTAACTGCTTTTGGTTTTCCATTTTCAGATAAAGTAACCACTTCAAAGCGATTCATCTTATCTGTTTCTAACATACCATATTTATTTGTTTCTGGGGTTTTTAAACCAACATAGGTTTCATACGGAGAAAAACTGGCTGTAACAACATCTGTACTAAAATCACCTCCATTTTCATAGGCTTTAGTTTGCATTACAATTTTCAATTTCCCAGGTGCTTGACTTGTGATTTCTGGTTTAAGTGTAAGATTAGTTTTTCCGTTTTCATCCACTTTACCTGAAAATACATTTACTTCTTCTGTATAGAAATCTCTTACTTCATCATCAAAATCATAATTACTATATCCTTTAAAAGTGGTTTGTTCTTTCATGAACTTAGCCTGCATTTCCACTTTTAAATTTTTTGCAACGGCGCCATGAAGCCATTTTACTTCTAAAGTACCTTTGTTTGGGTTGTTTCCAGATATATTGGCATCAGCAAAACTATTTTTTATTTTTAATCGGTTAGGCTTAATGGTTTCAATTTTAATCGATTTAAAAAAGTGAGCACCGCCAACAGATATTTTGGCTTCCCAATTTCCAGTTATATCAGTGTCTTTAGTTATAATTTTAAAACTGTAATGATTATTTTCATTGTACTTCTGAACTGCTTGATAGGTTAATTTTCCTCTTGGATCAGATAGTTTAAACTTAATTGGATGCGATTTTTCTAATTTATTCTCATTATCATTTAAAATAAATGCAATATGTAACGTATCACCAGGTCTCCAAACACCTCTTTCTCCATAAATATACCCTTTAAGTCCTTTTTGTAACGCTTCTCCATTAACCTCAAAATTACTTACAGAAAGTGATTGTCCTTCGTCTAGTTTTACATAAGTTGTATTTTTATTATTAGTAACAATCGCAAAATAAGCATATCTTTTTACCTCTGCTGTAGCAATTCCTTCGCTATTAGTTGTTACTGTTGCCAGTTTTTGTTGCTGATAATCGTATAAGTCAATGGTAGCTCCAGAAATTGGATTTGTGGTAAGAATATCGTTAACAGCAAATAAATAAGAACCATTTTCTCCTCTTTTAGCAATTACCCCTAAATCAGTAGCCACAACATTCGTTGCAATAGTATTTCTGTAATAATAAGAGTTATCACAAGGATTTTCTCTTTCATACCAATCATAATCATCATAGTAATAATCATCATAGTAATAATTAGCACTTCTCACTTCTCCATCATCCTCTCTTTCTTCTTCGTCTAAATCATTGTCTTCTTCTGAAGCCGTACATTTGTACAATGAATATTTTTTATTGAACCCAATTTCCACCCTGTAAATAGCTCCTGGTTCTGGTGTTATGATTTTTGCCAAATCTAAAGCATAGGCGCCCCATTTACTATAATTCGTAAGATTATTGGTTTTTAAAACAATCTTTTCTTTAGCTATTGGAGCAGCCACTTTTTGAAGATTTCTACTGCCATTGATTTGATTATCTTGTAAGAATTGTAAAATATTATTTTTAAAAATCTTATACACCTTTACATCCACTGCACTTAAATTAACCGCTTCAAAGTTTATTTTTAAATTGTTAGAGCTAGGCAAAATGGTTCCACTTTTAATGAAACGAACGGCAGGTTTTATTTGTTCAAAAGAAACTTTTTGTGAAAAATTTTGCTTCATTTTATAACCATCTTCACTTTGAATTCCCTGAAACACTTCTACTAAAAGTTCCCCTTTTAAAGATTCATTAAAATATATTTTTAAAAGATTTCCAGCTGTAGAAAATTTTAAATCGGTAGCAGATTCTACATCAACCAAACCATCAAAATTTTGGCCTTTTTTTAATGGATCTGAAAAATTAAGCAACAATACTTGACTGTTATCTTCTTGTACTTCTACATTAATTATTTTAAAATTATTTTTTCCAGGTATATCATATTCCAAACTGCCTTTTTGATCAATTCCTTCTTGTTTACCATCCCAGTTGATTTCAATTTTGCTGTCCTCAACAAAACGCTGAATACTATCGATTACAAATTTAAATTCTTTCTCGTTACTTAGTTCTTTATCAAATTTAACCGTTACTTTTTTACCTCCTTGCGTTACTTGAACCAATTTTTTGGCTCTTTCTAAGTCTAAAGCATCACTCATTGTTAGAACGCCATTCAAATACATATAATCTTTACTGTAAGACTGTAAATCCAATGTAGAAACTATAAAATCTTGTTTAATTGTTTTTAGGGTAAAATTGAAATTTTTTAATTCTTTAGGAACATCTTTAATCTCAGATAAATGAAAACTAATTTGATATTCTTTATTAGAATCTAAAGCTTCATTAGGAACAAAAGCTAATGTATTTGTTGAAAGCGCAATTACTTTACCGTCTACTTTTGGGTTTATGGTAAATAAATCATTATCTAATTGCTTATTTTGTGTCCAATCTGCATTATCAAAAGCTAATACAATTCTGACATCACTTTTGGCTGAAACAATACCTGAGCTAAAATTTAAAATATACTCTTTAAATAATAATGGATTAGAATTAAAGTCTTTACTATCTTTAGAACAAGACACAAGAAGTAGTAAAACCACAAAAAGTTTCAGAAAGCGATTGATTTTCATAAATTTAAGTATTAAGAAAGGAAACAGAATTTTTCGAATTTAAAGATACTGTTTTTTTTAATAAAAATCCGACAAAATTTAGCGTTTTAAACGAAAAAAAGCACGCATAAGTAAAGCGCATTCTTTTTCTAATATTCCAGACACAATTGCTGTTTTGGGATGCAGTTGAGTTCCCATTTTTACAAAACCTCTATTTTCATCAGCTGCACCATAAACAATTTTAGAAATTTGACTCCAATATAATGCTCCAGCACACATTTGGCAAGGTTCCAAGGTTACATACAACGTACAATCTTTCAAGTATTTTGCTCCTAAATAATTTGCTGCACTAGTTATGGCTTGCATTTCAGCATGTGCTGTAACATCATGGAGCAATTCTGTTAAATTATGCGTTCTGGCAATTATTCTATTCTCTACCACAATTACTGCACCCACTGGTATTTCGCCCTTTTCAAAAGCAATTTCAGCTTCTGCTAAGGCTTTTTTCATAAAATATTCGTCAGTAAAAATATTTTCCATTTGTCAAAATTACAATTTCCAATTATTACTTTTGCAACATGACTGAAAATTTACTTTCTAAAATACAAAATCCATCCGATTTAAGAAAGCTATCTGAAAATCAATTGCCGCAACTTGCTAAAGAATTGCGCGATTTTATTATTGATATTGTTTCGCAGAAAGAAGGTCATTTAGGGGCAAGTTTAGGCGTTATAGAATTAACCATCGCTTTACATTATGTTTTCAACACTCCAGAAGATTTATTGGTTTGGGATGTAGGACATCAAGCTTATGGACATAAAATTTTAACGGAACGAAAAACACTTTTTCACACGAATAGAGATTTAAACGGAATTTCTGGTTTCCCAAAACGAAGTGAAAGCATTTACGACACTTTTGGAGTGGGTCATTCTTCTACTTCTATTTCAGCTGCTTTAGGTATGGCTATGGCTTCATTACTAAAGAATGAAACCGAAAAACAACATATTGCCGTTATAGGCGATGCCTCTATTGCTAGTGGAATGGCTTTTGAAGGCTTGAATCATGCTGGAGTTACTAATGCAAATTTACTAGTTATTTTAAATGATAATGCCATAGGTATTGACCCAAGTGTGGGAGCCTTAAAAAACTATTTAACTACAGTTAAAGAAGGAAAAAACCCAAGACAAAACAATATTATTAAGTCTTTAAACTTTGACTATTCAGGTCCAATAGACGGACATGATTTACCAAAATTACTCTCAGAATTAAGACGGTTACAAAAAGTTAAAGGACCAAAATTTCTACATATTATTACAACCAAAGGAAAAGGATTACAATTAGCAGAAGAAGACCAAGTAAAATATCATGCACCTGGTAAATTTGAAGCTAAAACGGGTAGAATCCATCCCAAAAACGAAGAAGGATTAGCTCCAAAATTTCAAGATGTATTCGGACACACTTTGTTAGAATTAGCCAAAGAAAACGCAAAAATAATTGGCATAACACCAGCCATGCCTTCGGGTTCTTCCATGAAATATATGATGGAAACAATTCCAGAAAGAGCTTTCGATGTAGGCATAGCAGAACAACATGCGGTTACCTTATCTGCTGGAATGGCAACACAAGGTATGGTTGTATTTTGCAATATCTATTCTACTTTTTTACAACGTGCTTATGACCAAGTTATTCATGACGTAGCTTTACAAAAACTACCTGTTATTTTTTGCTTAGATAGAGCGGGTTTAGTAGGTGAAGATGGAGCAACACATCACGGTGTCTTTGATATTGCTTATTTAAATTGCATTCCAAATTTAATTATTACAGCTCCTTTAAACGAAATAGAGTTACGCAACATTATGTACACGGCTCAACTTGGATTAGAACGCCCTATAAGCATTCGCTACCCTAGAGGAAGAGGAGAAATTACAGATTGGCAACAACCTTTTGAAAAAATTGAACTTGGAAAAGCTAAAGAATTAAAAAAAGGTTCAAAAATTGCTTTTCTTTCTACTGGAACTATTGGAATTAATGTAACCAAAGCTATCTCATTATGTGAACAACCAGAAGCCATTGGTCATTTTCATTTTCTATGTATAAAACCATTAGACTATAGCGCTTTAGAAAAAATATGTAAGCAATATGAAAAAATTATAACTATAGAAGACGGAACTATTATTGGCGGTTTCGGATCTCTTATCAATCAATATATTTTAGAAAAAAAACACACTGTAACTGTTATCAATCTTGGTATACCTGACGATTTTATCGAACAAGGAAGTATTCCAGAATTACAACATATTAGCCAAATAAGCGTTACAACTATTATTAACCAAATCAATTTATTACTTTAAAACTATGAAGAAAGCCTTCCTACTAGGGTTTTTATTCCTGACGATTCAATGTACCTTTGCTCAAATCATTAGAACACAATTACCAGACACTATTTCATATTGGAAAAAAACAAACAAAATAGGTCTAGACATTTCTCAAATTACCTTTGTAAATTGGAATGCTGGTGGTAACAATTCCATTTCTGGCTTATTGAAAGGAAATTTTATCCGCGAATATTCTAAAAAAACACTCAACTGGAAAAATGAATTAATTTTCCGGTACGGTATTAACAAACAAGAAGGACAAGACGTAAGAAAAACAGACGACCAATTACAAATTAATTCAACTATAGGCTTTAGAAAGGACACCATTTCTAATTGGTTTTATGGCGGAAAATTCAATTTCAACACTCAGTTTGCCAACGGTTATTCTTATCCAAATACAGAATTAGCTATTTCAAAACCCTTTGCCCCTGCCTACATTTTTTTAGGTATTGGTGCAGAATATTCCAGAAAAGACATTAATTTAAATTTATACCTTTCCCCTTTAACACAAAAAACAACTTTAGTATTAGACGAACGTTTAGCAAATCAAGGTGCCTTTGGCGTTGACAAAGCAATTATTGATGAGGTTACAGGAGAAATTTTACAAAATGGAAAAAAATCAAGAACAGAAATAGGGATCTTGATTACCAATCAATGGGAAAAAGAAATTTATAAAAACATCAACTTAGAACATCGCATCAGTTTATACACCGATTACCTCAACAATTTTGGAAATATAGATGTGGATTGGCAGTTACAACTCAATATGACCATAAACGAATATGTAAGAGCTAATATTGGTACGCATATTATCTATGACGACGATATTAAAGCGAAAGAAGAAATAGATGGGGAGCAAGTAATCGTAGGTCCAAAAATGCAATTAAAACAAATACTAGGCGTAGGATTAGTGTACACCTTTTAAAGCTAATTTTATTAATATTAACTTTTGATTCTTTTATAGTGTAAAAATTATAGCGTAAATTTACAATATGTATGCTTTAATTGATTGTAATAATTTTTATGCTTCTTGCGAAAGAGTTTTCCAACCTCAACTCGATAAAAAGCCGATAGTTGTATTATCAAATAATGATGGTTGTATTATCTCGCGCAGCGATGAAGCTAAAAAAATAGGCGTTCCTATGGGAATTCCTGAATTTCAAGTAAAAACCATGTTACAAGAACATAAGGTAGCCATATTCTCATCCAATTATTCATTATATGGTGATTTGAGTAATCGTGTAATGACCATCTTAGAGCAATTCTCTCCTGCAGTGGAAGTATATAGTATAGATGAAGCTTTCATGAATTTTGAAGGAATGTCAATCTCTGATTTTACAGAGTATGGTTTGCAAATTAAAAACCGAATTAGAAAATGGACTAGTATTCCTACTAGTATTGGTTTTGCACCTAGCAAAGCACTTTCAAAAGTAGCCAATAAAATTGCGAGAAAGTTTCCAGAACACACTAAAGGAGTTTACGTTATTGATACCGATGAAAAAAGAATAAAAGCTTTAAAATGGACAAAAATTGAAGACATTTGGGGTATTGGTTTTCGTTTAAGCAAAAAGATGAAAGCCAAAAACATTTTAACTGCATATGATTTTATTCAACCACATCATGAAGTTTTTATTAAAAAAGAAATGGGTGTTACAGGACTTCGATTAAAATATGAGTTAGAAGGAAAATCGGTCATTAGCATTGAAGAACCAAAAAGCAAAAAAAGTATTGCTATTACTCGAAGCTTTGAAAAAAGCATTACGAATTATGATGAATTAAAAGAACGTGTTTCCACATTTGCCATGGTTTGTGCAGAAAAATTACGCAAACAAAAAGCCTGTTGTTATAATGTTATTCTCTATCTTCGAAAAGATAAATATATTGAAGAAAATACGCGTTATAATTTTTCACGTATGCATACCTTACCCTTCGCAACAAATTCGGGCATAACAATTAGTACTACAGCCATTAAAATGCTCAAAGAAGTATTTGAAGAAAATGCTGTTTATAAAAAAGCGGGCATTATTGTAACACAAATCATTCCTGAAGACACTAAGCAATTCCATTTGTTTGAAGAAGAAAATCCAAAACATCAAGCCATAATGAAAGTAATGGATCAATATTTACAAAAAACGGGGGAAAGAAAAATAAAATTAGGCAATCAAGATTTAGAAAAAACGTGGCTAATGAAGCAGAAGCATTTATCCCAAAAATACACTACAGATATCAAAGAAATACTTACAGTAAAATGTTAGACAAAAGTAAAAAACTTCATTTCTTTATTCCAAAAACCGATTCAAGCACCGAATTACCTTACATTGCTTCAGGTATAAAAGCTGGCTTTCCTTCTCCTGCTGCCGATTTTGAAGAAACTAGAATTAGTTTAGATACTTTTTTAATAAAAAACAAAGAAGCCACATTCTATGCTAGAGCTAATGGTAATTCTATGACAGGAGCAGGTATTGATGATGACGACATTTTAGTTATAGACCGAAGCATAGAACCTAGCAATAATAAAATTGCCATTTGTTTTATCGATGGAGAATTTACCGTAAAAAGAATAAAAATAATAGATGAAAAACTATTTCTTTATCCAGAAAATGATGCTTACAAACCTATTGAAGTTATTGAAGAAAATGAATTCATGATTTGGGGAATTGTTACGTATGTTATTAAAAAAATGAACTATTAATTTAGTAATAAATACTATATTTACTTTTCATTTTTTAAAAAGTACAAATTACCACTACGTTAATGTTACAATCGTTACTAAAATTTTGTTGTATTTATGGCTTCATCCTTTTCTTCTCTTCCATAGTTGGTCAGGAAATAGAAAAGAAATCTTTCACACTAAGTCATGATAACTTAGCTGAATTAGAGAAACAAGAAATCAATCCATTATTTGACTTATTAAATAACAATCAAGCTAAAGAAGCCAAACAAGGCGCGCTAAAACTACTTCAAACCCTACAAACTAAAGAATCTTATGTAAGAATACAACTCTTACTTTCTCATTATTATAACAAAAAAACACAACTCGATTCGATGACATTTTATGCTAATAGAGCATTAAAAGGTTCTGAGTCTATTAAAAATGATTCTATTAGAAGAATTTTAGCCTCTAACGGTTACAATTTACTTGGATTAGCTAATAATAAGCGAGGACTTTTTGAAATTAGTAAAAAATATCACTTAAAAGGAATCGAAATTGTTGAAAATCAAAAAAAAGCCTATCCCTATTATTCAAATCTTCATGGATTAGCTAATATATATACTAAACTTTCTGACTACGAAAACGCTAAGAAATACTTCAATCAATGTTTACAATATAAAGAAGAGGAAGAAATTGTTATTGGTAGTTATCTTAATTTAGGCTCAGTTTATGTACTCGATAAAGATTATGAAACCTCAAACAATTATTTCAAAAAAGTAAAAGGAATATGCGAAGAAAAAAACAATTTGCAATGCCAAGCAGTAAGCGCCTTAAATATTGGGGTTAACTATGTTTATATAGACAACATTCCTGAAGCTTTAAAGTATTATAAGGAATGTTTAGCCATTTCTAAAAAAGGAAAATTATACAATATAGAAGTAATTGTGAATCAAAATATTGGCGAAATATTATACTCTCAAAACAAACTTCAAGAAGCTGAACTACACTACTTAAACGCTTTGCATGTCGCTTTAGAATATCATTTTTTAGACCAACAAAAAGGCATTTATCTAAAACTAAAAGAATTAGCTGTAGCACAAGGCAATTATAAAAATGCGTATGCCCTTATGACACGCTATGCAGAAGTTAATGATTCTATTTCTAAAAAACAAAAAGATCAAGATATAAACGAATTAGATATTAAGTTTAAAACGTTACAAAGAGAAAACAAAATCAAAGATTTGACTTTAAAAAATAACAATAAAATGCTTTTATTGAAGAATCAAGAAAGAGCCATTGAAAATCTTAATCTACAGAAAGCAATAGAGAAAAAACAAAATGAAAATGAAGTCTTAAAATTACAAGAAGTAACTCAACATAAGGTCAACCAAATTAATTTGTTGCAGAAAGACAAACAACTAAAAGAATCTGAAATTTTAAGAGAAAAACAAGTTCGAAATATTATTGTTATTGGTTTCTTAGTACTTCTTATTCCTGTTATTGCATTATCATTTGTCTATTATCAAAAACAAAAAGCGCAACTCTTAATTAATAAAAAACAAAAAGAAATTAGTGAACAAAAAAACAAAGCGCTTTTAAAAGATCAAGAATTAAAATTAGTGAAAGCTGAGATTGAAGGTCAAGATAAAGAACGGATAAGAATTGCCCAAGAATTACATGACGGTGTAGGAGGAAATCTAGCTGCTATTAAGTTGCAGTTAAACAATTCAACTTATGGAAAAGAAAATGAAATTAAACGCATAAATGCTCAAATTAACGACACCTATAATCAAATACGGAGCATTTCTCATAACTTATTACCCAAACGTTTTCATCAAGACAATTTTTGTGAATTTGTTGAAGAATACCAAAACAAATTAGCCGAAGCCAGTCATATTCACTCTTATTTTTCAGCTCACCCAAGAAATGAAATTAACAAAATAGAGGAATCCATTCTTAACGAAGTCTATCATATTATTCAAGAATTAACTACAAATACCATTAAACACGCCCAAGCGAACAGTATCGAATTACAACTAAATTTGATTGAGAACCTATTAAATATTATTTTTGAAGATAACGGAAAAGGATTTGCTGTTGAAAATAACAAAGAAGGAATTGGTTTAACCAATATTAAAAATCGAATCCATCAACTCAATGGAAATTTACAAATTGATTCCACACCAAATAGAGGAGCTATTTTTAACATTGAAATACCTATAATATAAAAACAAAACATGACAAACATAATTATTGCCGACGATCACAATATGTTTTTAGAAGGATTGATTTCCTTATTAAGGAATGTTCCTGAAATTACAGTAACAGGAAAAGCTTCAAATGGAAAAGAACTTCTCAAAATATTGGAAGAAAACACTGCCGATGTGATTTTATTAGACATTAGTATGCCAGAAATGGATGGTGTTGAAGTAACCAAAGTAATTAAAAAAAACTATCCAGAACTAAAAATTATTATCCTAACAACTCATAGTAATGCACACATTATTGCTAAGTTAAATCGCTTAGGTGTAGATGGCTATCTTTTAAAAAACGCAGAAAAAGACGAACTTTTATACGCTATTAAAAAAGTACAATCGGGAGAAAATTATTTTTCTAAAGAAGTCGCTGCTATTCATAAAGAATACGAAAACAACCTGAAAAAAAATCTATCCTCAACCACAGAATTAAGTAATAGAGAAAAAGAAATACTCGTGCTAATTGCTAAACAATTGACCGCTGCCGAAATTGCAGAAAAAACATTCATTAGTTTGAACACTGTAAACACCCACAAAAGAAATCTATTATCAAAACTAAATGTAAAGAATACAGCAGGTTTAGTAAAATATGCAATTGAACTTGGATTGTTAGATTAGTTTTTGTTTTTCAAGCAATTAACATTTGTTCTATTTGTGCTTTCATTTCTTTATGATTAATTAAATCTAAGATTGGCTTTATTGTGTTGCAAATCTTAATATCAAAATAAGGTAAAAAATGTTCAAAAACATCCCTATTTTCTTTCATAATCAAATAATGAAAAGCAGTAAAGCCCTGTTGGTCAAAATCATATAAATCAATTCCAGAATTTATCCAATAGTGTACTAATTCGTAATTGGATTGCATCGCATTATAGATAAGTACATTTTGCCCTATATGGTTTTTACAAAACTTATTAAAAAACATGTTTTTTTCCAATAAGAAGCTGGTCATTTCTAAGGTATTACAATAAAAAATTAATTGATCTGTAAATGCTGCTCCGTTTTGTAACAATAAATTTACTAATTCTATAAAATTATGCCTTATCGCTTCTGATATAGGACTCGATGTACCATTTTCAACACCATTAGGGTTTGCACCCCAACTAATTAACAATTCTGCCATAGCTAATCCTGGTGATTTTTCATAATGACAATCTTCTTTTTTGAGTCTAAATGGTTCATTGCAAAATTCCAAGAATGAACAATTATACTCTTCAAAATAATTACATTGTGCTCCATAATTAATTAACAATTGTACCATTTCAATTTCATCTTGTTCAATTGCGCATTTTAAAGAATAACTAAAGTCATTTGCTCCATTTTTTAGTAAAAGTTGCATAATTTCAATATCATTTTTCATTACAGCCTGACTTAAGGGAGAAAAAATATCAGCTGCCAAGTTAACATCAGCACCGTTTTCTATCAAAAGTTCAACCATACTTAATTTATATTCACTTTTACCTGAAGACAAACATCTATATAAACTTGTTTCATACGGATACTCTATTTGTTTATAATTTACATCGGCTCCTTTTTCCAATAATTTAAAAGCCTTTTCAACTAAATCAAAAGTATATTTATAAGTATCTAATAAATTAAAAAGCTCAATTGATAATTCATTATTTTTATTCATCTTATATTTTTTTAATTAAACAAAATTTAAAAAGCATATTAGCTTCAGTAAAATAGCTAACTGAATCGGGTTTCTTGGATTAATTACTAATCTACATAACCTCTATATTTTTTACAATGTGAACATTCGAAAGCATAAAAAACCGATTCTGCATAATCAGATTTTTCAGGACTAAATTGTTCCTTGTAAAAATCGTCTTCTTGCCAGTTATCGAGAATTTCATCAAAAAATTTTTCTGCATTACCATCTGGAGATTTTGCAACAAAATCTTCATGTTCCCATATATCAACAAAAGTCATAAAGTCATTGCAATGCGTTAGCCAAACGGCTCCTTGCCAAGCTCTAAAAGGCGGAGTATGCATTAATTCGTCAATCTTAGACTTTTCTATAGCCAGTAAATTTTCCTCTTTTGGCAATAAATTAGTATGATAATCAATAGAATCCTGTAATGATTTATATTTCGTAGAACTTGTTACAATTCCTTCTTCTGTTAAATACCCTCCTTCAACTTCCTGAACAAAAGCATATTTTCTATCCAGTAAACACCCTAGGCATACATATTCAAGGCCTTCCTCTTTTTGTTTTGTAACAATTTCTATTGTCTCATCTACTTTAACTAATGGCTCACTAGTTCTTTTACAAAAATGACACGTTTCACCATTGCTATAGTATTCAAAAACGCTTTCGTACAAAGAAGACTTAAAATATTTTAAATTAATATTTTCCATAATTACGATTCTTTTTTATAATTGATTTAACAAAAATAAAATTTATTAAAAAATTCAAAATCACTATAAATAGTGAAAAGCTACATTTTTATAGTGCTTATTTTTGTATCTAAACAAGTATATTATGAACACAACAGAAATAAGAATCGACTTAGCAAAAAATCAGTTTACCTTTTCTGAAATAACTCATCCTGAAAATATCACTGCCATTCGTTTTGATAATTACAATCAAAAAATAGAATTGCCTTTAATCATAAATGAATATCCTAATATTAAAAAACTAAGCTTTCATGGTCAATCTAAAGAAAATCTATTTGAAACTCCAAATAATTTAGAACAACTTATCCATATTCAAGATTTATGTCTTTGGAGAGATTGCGATTTTACAAAAATGAAACCAATGCCTCAGATAGAAGAACTATATGTAAGTGTAAAAAACGTAGAAACAGAAACTAAACAAATAATTACTTGTTTTCCTAATTTGAAAAAGATTAAAATTTGGGGTAACTTCTTAAAAAAACAAACATTACCTAATGAAATAGATCGTCTTATTTCATTAGAATCTATAACTTTAGTCGAGTGTGGATTGAGCAACATACCCACTTCTATATTCAATTTAAAACGACTTAAAGTATTGAAACTAATAGGGCTTCCTCTAGAATCCTTTCCAGAGGTTATTACTCAATTAGAACATTTAGAAATTTTAGAAGTTAGTAGTACCTTAATCAAATTACCTAACAATTTCAGTAATTTAAAAAATCTGAAAAAACTTAATTTAGACAACTCTTTGAATCGCGGAAATAAACAAGAGTCTAAGTATTTAAAACCAATTCCTGAAAGTATTGGAAAATTTAAGCACTTAGAAGAATTAAGTTTGAGTTCTTGCGGTATTTTTGATATTACTCCTATCACTTCTCTTAAAAAATTAAAAAAACTTACTTTACGTTATTCTTCTTTAAAAAATTGTAATTCTTTTTCCAGCTTTTCCCATTTGCAAGAATTAGACCTAGCAAACAGTTATGACTTAAAAGACTTAGATGGATTGAAAGGTTTACATTTAAAAAAACTAAATCTTTCATGCAATTACATGAGATCTATTGAAATAATAGATTCGCTAGAAATGTTAGAAGAATTAGATATTGAAAGTTGCGATTACATCAAAGATTTTTCACCGATTTACAAACATAATAACTTAAAAGAACTAGACGCTTCAAATGACATTATAAAAAATTGGAAAAAAAGAGACGATTTTAAAAAATTATTACCTATTCATGAACTCATTGAAAAATTAGACACCACAAATACTGAAGCATTTGAAGTACTTATTGCCCAATTAGGTAAACATGTAAAAGCGAATTATATTGATGAAGAAAATCCTTTGGCTTCCTTTTTTGATATAGAAACAGAAGAAGAAGAAATTACAGAAATTGAAATACTAGACCAAGCTATTCAAAAACATATCAAAAATCTTTCTGACACTTGTTTGACAACAATTTTTGGTATGTCTTTTAAATCGGCATATGATAATTATAATGCAACTTTACTTGTTTTGGAAGAAATTATTTCAAGAAAAAATAGATCCACTCAAAAAAAAGTTATAAAACAATTCTATAAGGCATGTGAATACTATGACGCTGGACATCGCTATTGGGGATTTACAGTTCAAGATCAATTAATAGATAATTTTTTTCCTCAATTTACGTCTGAAGCTTTGTACCAACTCCTGAAAAAAGCATCTACAGACCTGTTGAATTCACAAGGAGGTGACCAAATGGATGAGCTGTTTGTTCCTGCATTTGAAAACACAACCGATTTCGATTTACAAAAAAAAATAATCAAAGTCTTCTTCCAATATGAGGAAGAAGCACGAACTTACTTTGGGAAAGAATATTTCGACACTATTTTAAACCAAATTAAAGCTGTGGCTTTACCCGAATTGAATACATTCCTTGCAGAAACAAAAGAAAAAAACAAACTACAAGAAGCCTTAATTTCAGATTTAGAGAATTTAGACACAGAAAATCTTCCAAAAATAATAGCTCAGTTAGGCAATGGTATTTCTAAAAAATTAGAAGATGAATACCTTTATAACATCGTTAAGGCAATACAAAAAAATACGCTTAATGAAAAATGGATAACACAATGTCTTGCTTATTTAACCAATAAAGGAGAAGCTTCTTATATTGCACAAATTTTAGAATCAAAATATCATAAAGATAGTTCTGAAAAAATAATTTTATATTTTGACAACTTGCTTTTAGAAAAAGATTCTGAAAAAAATATTAGTCTCATTTCTGAAATTATCCGATTGTTGTTACAAGATTTGGATAGAAATGAAAAGGAAACTTTTAAAGATTTGGAAATCTATCGAAATTATGCTGTAGCTATTTGTAAAGAAGAGATTAGTAAAATATATTCAGGAGAAATCAGAAATTTACTTTCTTTCTATTTTAACCGATTATCGAATCATCAAGACAAAAATAGTGCTAATTGGATTTTAGATAAAATAACTGCGATTTTCAATCACTCAGAAAACCAATTTTCTTATGAAAACCTATATTACGACACTTATTATTTAGTAAGTGATGGCGAAAATGAAACGTGTCGTACTTTATTTTATACTTTATGTCCAAAAATTAAGAATTATCGCAGTGAAAATATTTTGTATTTAAATGTAATTGCTGCTATAAAACTAAACGACGTAACTTATTTTGACCTTCTTCTAAAAGAAATTGAAAAACTAGAAGAAATTACACAAGTTTTGTTGGCATTCAATCTCGCTTGCGGATTTGCTCATTTCAACAGAAAAGAAGCCTTATTGTATTACACAAAAGAAGCCATTCGATTAGGAAAAACTAAAGAACAATTCTTAGACGATACCGATTTTGAAAAATTTTGGCAAGACCAAGATTTCTTACAAGCCATTGTTGAAGAGCAAAACACAATATAAAAAGATGAAAACTAAATTAAGTGAAGATTTTCAAGATAAGATGCTTTCTTTTATAGAAAATCGATTTGAAGATGAAAACAACAAAATCATCCTAAGAAAAGTAGACTGGAAAACGGTAGCAGAAAATTGCTTCAATCAAATGATTGCTTTTTTTGATAAGATGTCTTTACAAGATTTAAAAGATAATACTATTAATCAAATTGGTGCTATTACCTTTAGTTGGAATGAATATGATGGAGACATTACAATTGATTTTGCTCCTAATAATGATGAAGAAACTGCTTTTGATGAAGGTTATATAATGGCAGAAAGTGCTATTGACAATGACCTTTTTTTTCAAAAATATTTTAATTGTTCGGGAGCAGAAAGTTTTGAAACTATCGGAGAAGATTATACTTCATTAATCTATTGCTTTGAAATGATTCTTGAAGCTATTATCACAGAAGTATCACAAAACAAATCATTTAATAGACTTCCCTTAAAATCGCCATGTCTTTTTGGTTTTACTGCTTTCGATGACGAATTACCATCTGTTTTTTTTACCTATAATTAAATTTATATTGTAATCCTATTATATCACCAAAATGAACTTTAGTATTACTGATCTAGAAAATAAAAACAAAACGGAACTTATAGCCATAGCGCTTCACATTGTAAATAAAAAGTACCCTAAACTCGATATTGATATAAAAACATATCGAGTTACGGCTTTTAAAAGTTCAGAAGAAGTTTTTATTACGTTTGAACGATGGGTACGATGTGTTCCTAAAAATCATCTAAATGGGAAGCAAATTTATAAAGTAACTATTGAATTGGTTACTAAAAAATGTTTACCATTGGATACCAATTCTATCAGCTATTTTTATCAACCATCAAAGAGCGACACAAAGGCAATTGCATTTGTAAAAAAACATTTTGGTCCCTTTAATCCTTTTTTTTTTCATACTATTTACGAAAGTGAAACTCAATTTATTTTGGAACGAGTAAATATGTATTCGTTTGGTCGTTATAGTATAAACAAAGAAACCAAACAAACTATGGTAGAAATTGAAACTTCTTTTGCACTACAAGTAAAACCAACTTTATCAATACCAGATCCTTTAGTTGAAATTATTGCATAAGGAAACAAAAATAAAGCGTTACTTATTTTGAAAAAATAATTGTTTTATATTTTCAATACTCAGCCCCTCTTTCTTTTCTGTTTTTTCTCCCTTTTTATATTTTGAATACGAATAGGTTTGATTGTTCTTTTCGAAATACAATCCTTCTACAGGCTTCTTCTCTTCATTGATAAACAATAACAATCCAGACTCAAAATCATGATGCTCTTGAAATAATTGTGAATAATCATTTTTAGCTGTCGTTGAAAGTTTAGGAATCTTACTATATAACAAATTCATATAAAAAGAGAGAATCAAGTTATGATTATAGGAGTTGTCTTCGCTTGAAATTGTACTTTCAAAATTATATTTTTGGGTATATTGAAGAACATTAGAAGAACTTACATTATAACTCACAATACCAGGAATAATTAGCATTTTGTTTGAAAGGTTTTCTTCGCAAAATTCATACGCTAATTGTATTTTTTCATCGACTTGGTAGGTTACTTTACCTTTTGTATTTTCATTAAATAACACGGTAAGACTTTTACTTCTGGTGTCTATTTCTGGATCTATTTCTTCACTATCTTCCACCTCTATTTTCTCTTTGAAAATAACATATCCATTAGGTATAAAATTTAATTTTATTAATTCAGCATAATGCATTCCTAACAACCAGAAATCAACATGTGTTTTGGCTCCGTTAGTATGGTATTCAGTAACCAAAAGGTGAGCATCACCTAATTGATATCCTAAATGATGTAATCCGTCCCAAAGCATTCCGTTTTGAAAACTCGTTTTTACCAAGACAGGCGGTGTACTATTCATTTCAGTTTCTAATATAGTTGTTAATGTAGTTGTATACATCGCCATACATTTTCCGTTTTCATAATAGGAAACTTCTGGAATTTCAAATTCGTTTTCAGAAATAAAATACCCTTCATAAGGAACATTGTCTTTAAAAAATCCTACTAGTTCTTTTTGATTTTCAATTTGGTAGCGAAAATCGGTTGTTTGCAGTAAAACACCATTTTCATAAATATGACTGTAAGCCAATCCATCAAACAAATAGCTTGTTGATACTAGTGTACCATGTCGTTGCCCTTTTTCATTAAGTAATTCTCTATCGTATTGATATGTTTCCATCTTTCTTTGAGCGTTTATAGTGAGGAAAAAAAATAAGAACCATCCTAAGACAATCTCTTTTTTCTTTATTATTTTACAATTTCGTTTATTCGTTTTCAATTTCTTGCCAATAGTGTTCAAACCATACTAACAAATCACTAGAAAGTAAGGCTATGCTCTTTTTTAAAGTAGTTCGGTTATATTTTTCATTTAAATAAGGAATAATATATTCCATATTAAATACATCATGATCCAAATCGATTCTAGACAAGTAATGTAAAACTGTAGTTAAAAAGGTTTCTCCTTGTTTTGCTAACTCTAAGACGGCATAACACAAGGCTGTTTCTTCTTCGTTTCTATAGCATTCTTTTGCTTTTGAATCAGTACAAAACACTTCTATTATTTTTTGAACAACAATTTTGCTTTCTTCTATCTGAATCACTCTTGAAAAAAAAGTAGCTTCATCTAAAACCGTTTCCTTTTTATCTTCAAACTGAAAAAGGAGTTTACTTCCTATTCCTAAAGTTTCTCTATTTTTAACAGTATCATATATCTGGTTCAAAGCTAAAAGTTGTTCGCTTTCATCTGATAAATCGTCAACTTGTATTTTTATTTTTCCTAAACCTAAAATTTCATTTTGTTGTTTTTGATTTAAAGAAATGTTTTCCAATTGCTCTTCTGACAGCTTAGTTAACGCAACCTCATGAATAGCATTTGCATTCTGAAAATTATATTTAGACAAATTGAAAACATAATAATCATCATGATTTTTAAAAAAGAGCGCCTCTTCGGTTACTTTATACAAATGGGCATGAAACGTGGAAAAATGAAATATTCTTGAATCATTTGAAACAGTAGTAGGGATAAACATTGGAGAAAGTGTTTTATCATAGTTTACTTTTCTTACTACTCCTCCTCGCCAGCACAGCCAAAATCCATCTGAAACAAAAACGATATTGTGTAAATTTTCACAAAATTCTGAAACTGCTTGCTGATATTCTTTAAAAATCTTTTTTTCTAAAAAATGGGTCGCTAATTCTTGATTCGTATAATCATAACAACCTAATTCATTTATTTCGAATTCCCTAACTGCTACCGTTTCAGTTGCGAATGTTGTTAAATCGATAAGCTGGATTTTGTAAACGAATAAGGGATTTTGTTTTTCATTATAGGTAACACCTACATCACCATAATAAGGCATTACCCCTAAACCAGTTCGAGTATCAATAAAAGGTTTAACAATATCGTAAGAAGAACAAGGAGCTTGAGGCAAACTAAAATATTGTTGCTCCTTTGTTTCTGGATTAAAAACTGTAAAACCATGACTATATTTCTTTTCTTTATTTGCATATTCCCAATCATGTTTATAAAATAACAAACATCCGTCTTGTCTAATTTGTAAATAAGAGTTGTAAAAATTAGCTATTTCTTGAATTTCAATTTTAGGAGTACTTAAATCTAAGGTTGCCAAGAAAGACTCATGTTCATGATTATAAAGACAAACATATACTTTAGTTCTGTCTACAGAAAATATTGCATTTGCTCCAATATTTCCATTTAACTTATACTCTATTATCAGCTCTTTTTTATCTGCATTGTACAATCTTATCCAACCTGTCCAATTAATAATTACAAATTGATCTTCTGTATAATATTCACTCAGAATAATAGGTTCGTCATCTCCTAATAATGGTATATTCCAATAATTTTCATATTCACCCTCATTTTTATGTTGAAACACTTTTACAATATTTATCCCGTCTCTATGCAGTGATAATTTGTATTTATTAAATAGGACATTCATTATAATAAAGGCTCTAAATAATCTACAATCATATTTGTCATATGATTGCTAAAAGTATCTCCATACAAACGCTCAGTAAGAAACAATGTATTATCTTTTAACTCCATTTGAAACGCTTCCGATTTATCAGTATTCGTAATATGAATACAGGTTACTTTTTCTTGCAAAGCTTCTTTTCCTATAGCATCTTGGCAAATCTTTTTAATGGCATCTTTTACGTCATTAAACACATAATTTTCTAATCTACTTAAAGGATATGAATCAAAAGCTGTAAATGTTTCCCAATTAATAGCAACGCTTATTGGATAACCTGCTAATTCTTGAATTTCAGATTCAAATTTTGGTAACGAATCGGTTTGTATTGTTGCTGCTAAACGCTTTTCGGCTAATCCCATGATTTTAATTTTTTAAATTTATAACAAAACTAAACTCAATTAAATCAGCTGCCATCATCATAAATAGTGATTTTATAGTTTCTTCAAAAAAAGAGCTGGTTCGTTAAAAACCAGCTAATATGCTATAAAATTCTTTTAAAACATAATGGTTATTCCTGCTAAAAAATTAATTCCTGCTTGCGGATAAAAACCAGCACCTTCATAAGTAATTGTATTTCCAGAAGAATCATCATCGTAAGTATAAAAATACCCATTAGACTCATATTGTACATCAAAAATATTATTCACTAATCCTGAAAATAAAATTGATTGAATTCCTCTATTAATTTTCCACTCATAGTTTACATTAAAATCATTAACAAAATAAGCCTCTAATGTTGATTTTTCAGCATCGATATTCCCCATATACTGTTTACCGACATATTTAGATAATAAAGAAATCTGTAATCCTTTTAAAGGTAAAAAAGTAAAATTATTACCTGCAATGATATTAGGAGAAAAAGCAATATCTGTATCCCCTAAATTTTGCAATTCTCCATCTCTTTGAAAAAAGAAATCTTTATTTTTATTTTGACTTAATGTTACATTAGGTTGTAAAAAGAGTTTTTTAGATAATTGAATTTGAGCATCTATTTCTAATCCAACTCTATAGCTTTTACCGCTATTTGTAAACACTGGAGCTCCTACGTCATTTAAAGCTCCCGTTAATACTAACTGATCTTTATAATTCATATAAAATGCATTGGTATTTACCTTAATCTTTTTAGTATTGTATTTCCATCCTAATTCAAAATCATATAATCGCTCTGGTTTTGTACTACCGCTCTCATAATCATCTCTTCTTGGTTCTTTATTGGCTATCCCAAAATAACCATAAAACATACTCGCAGCATTCCATTGGTAGTTTAACCCCACTTTAGGATTAAAAAAGCGAAAAGTATCGTCAACATCAGAGAATGCCAAACTAGTTGCTTTATAGAACACCATTCGATACTGTAAATCAGCAAAAACATTTAATTTATCTACAATTTCATGTGATAGTTTAGTATAAACATTTACATCATCTTTATTTCCAAAATTATCATAATAACGATTCATTCCTGGAATATAATATTGTGTCTTGATAACTTCACCATAATGTTTCCCTAAATATCTATTGGCTGCACCACCAATTTGAAAATCGGTTTTTTGACTATCATAATTTAGAGTAAATGTAGCTCCAAAAAAATCATTATCCAACCATCTTCTTCTTACTAAATCAGCTACAGTATTACCATTATAACTTGGTAAATTATAATCTGCTAAATCTTCATCATCTTTATATTGTTCAAAAAATCCTTTCCCTATGGTATAATGTAAGGAAACGTTTGAACGCCATTTTGGATTCCATGTTTCTGACCAATGTAATTGAAAATGATTTTGCCAATAATTATCGGTTTCATTGTCATAAAATTGAATATTTCCATTTTCGTCATAATACATTCCAGCAATATTATATGTTCTGTTATTTGCTAACATTTCTTCGTCTTCTAAACCATACCATGCTTGATACGTTTTTTCTTTTCCACCAAAAGCTATCAGTTTTATAATGGTATTTTCTTTTATATAATTGGCATTAAAGAAGTAACCAAACATATTGGTAGAAGCGCGGTCTATGTAACCATCAGAAGCAATTTGAGATAAACGTCCATTAATCTCAAAATTATTATGCAAACCACTTCCAAAAGACACGGTATGCTTTTGAGTACCAAAACTACCTATCGAATTTGCAATTTCAGCGTGAGCTTTTTCTTGATAGGATTTTGTTTCCATATTTAAACTAGCTCCAAAAGCTCCAGCTCCATTAGTAGATGTTCCCACACCTCTTTGCAACTGTGCACTTTCGATTGAAGATGCGAAATCGGGAAGATTAACAAAGAATGTTCCATGACTTTCACTATCATTAAAAGGAACACCATTTAAAGTTACATTAATACGTGAACCATCAGAGCCTCTTACTCGCATATAAGTATACCCTACACCATTACCTGCATCAGTTGAAGTCACTACAGAAGGCTGGTAACTTAACAAAACAGGAATGTCCTGACCTAAATTTCTTTTTACTATTTCTTTTTTAGAAATATTAGTAAATGTAATCGGGCTTTTGTCTTTTGCTCTAACTGAAGAAAGGACAACTTCATTTAATTGAGTTACTTTCACACTATCCTTTTCTATTTCTTGTGAGAAAGAGGAAAAAGAAAAAAGGAAAAAGAAAATAAATGTCTTTGACAAGTTCAGATTCATCTTACGTAAAAGAATTGAACAAACCTGTACTTTTTGCACATTTAATTCATCACTTTTGTTGAATAAAATTTTCATTCGTAAAAAATTATACGAATAAAAGGGGTCATTATTCTTTGTTAAAATTTAAATTGATACACTTGAGATTGCTTCATTTTATTCATTAAAATGAACATTTTCTCTTTTCCTAAACAGCATTACCTGTTCTAGGTTCTATGGGTATAATCTCAGCTCGTTATTTAGAGCACCCCTTTGAGACGGTGCAAATGTAAGGTAAAGTTACAAATTAGATGTTAGAAATTAGTTTTTTTTTAAGGCTTTGGTTTTTTTCTACTTTCTTTGATTTGAGAAGTTGTCTTTTTAGCTAAACGTCTCTTTTCTTTCACAGCTTTTGGGACCTTAGTTACTTTTCTAGGTTTGTTTACTTTTAAACCTTCTACTATTATTTTAAAAAAACGTTTCGTTACAATTTCTTTATTTTTTAATTGACTTCTATCTTCATCACAGGCAAGTATCAGATTATTTTCTTGAGTAATTTTAGTAGCTAGTTTTTCTTTTAAAAGTACTTTTTCGTTTTCTTCTAGCCCTAATGAATTTTCTAAATTGTAAGTTAAAATTACTTTGGAAGCCACTTTATTTACATTTTGACCACCAGCACCACTACTCCTAACGGCTTTATAGTTTAGTTCTGAAGCGATGATTTCTTTATTCATTTTCAGGTTGATGTGCTGGTTTTAATAAATCATTTACTGTTTTAACAGGATTAAAAGTAGACAAAGGCACCTCTACAAAAATAGTATTCCAAAGAGCCATTGCCCCATTCCAAAGACCTGGCAATTCAAAAGCTTTTAACAATTTTCCATCTTTTGTTTTTTCAACAATAAATCCCATATTATCGTCTACATAATGTAAGAGATTGAATTTTTCTCCTTTGTAATCTTTAACTCCACAAACTAAATCAACAGGATTAAAATGAGTAGACTTCTTAAAAATTTCAACTTGCTTCTCTACACTAAAATCTACTTGAGTACTTTCAATAATTTGTAAAGAGATATTACCTTCATCATTTTTTACCCAAAATGGACCTCCACCTGGCTCTCCTTCATTTTTAACCATGCCACAAACTCGTAATGGTCGATTTAAAATAGAGAATAGAATTTCTGCTTGATATGTTTTTTTATACTTATCAAAATCTATTGGCAAATTAACATTTAGTTTTTCTGTTACAAAAACGGCTATAGGCTGCAATTCATGATTAGATAAGGACGGTTTTTCTAAATAATTTAAGAAATCAAAGATTTGTCTTTGTATTGAAATTAAAACACCTCCTAGTAACTTTTTATATCTGATAATTTCTCCAATATGATTTTGGGAAACATTATCGATATTTTTAATAAAGATTAAATCTGCTTCCAACTGATTTAAATTCGCTATTAAAGCACCGTGTCCACCAGGTCTAAAAACCAAAGACCCATCCTCTTTTCTAAAGGGTGTATTTTCAAATGTCACAGCAATAGTATCGGTACAAGATTGTTGATAAGAAAAACTCACCGCTACATTCGAATACAAATCTGTTATTTTTCTAAAATCTTCTAAGTGATTTTCAGAAATAGTGAAATGAACTTTAGGTTTTGTTTCATTAACTTTATAAAAAATCGTTTCATCTAAATGCTCTTCCACAGGGGAATAAATTTTTCCTTTTTTTTGATGAAAAGGTAATATTCCTTTAGGTTTACTGGCAAAATTTAACTCTTTTTCAGACAACAATGTTTTAATTAAAAAGTAATCTTTAGTGTCTCGATCCGCACTATAAAAATCTGGATAGGCAAGAATTGTTTTTTCTTTTAAGTCAGGATAAAACGGGAAATTTTTCAAGCCAATTAAAAAAACAGATAATTCACTTCCCTTCTTTCTGTTTATATAAGCATTAATTGTTTCGTTTTTGTAATCATATTCATTTATAAATTCTGATAAAAACTGAAACATTCTACTTGCTGCACCTGAAGCAGGTACAAATTTTTGAATTTCAAAAAGATGCTTTTTTTCATTAAAAATAGTAATAAAACTATCTTTATCTTCTCCACTTAACACCCAAATACCATCATCTTTAGTAGCAGAACGTACTAAATTAACTTTTGGGATTCCTTTTTCAAAAAAATGAAATTGTTGTTCTATTTTATCAATAGAAATCCCTTTATCTTTAATCTGTTTTAAGTCTAATTCTCTAAATTTCTCTTCCATTCTTTATACGCATAAATTGCAATAATAGTAAAAACGACATATTGTAAACTGGTAAAAGTATATCCTTTACAGAAATATAATGGAATAGAAACAATATCTCCAATAATCCACAATATCCAGTTTTCAACTTTACGCTTTGCCATTAACCACATTCCTACAAAAAAAACACCAGTTGTAAATGTATCTACATAAGCTGTCCAACTTGTAAAGTTATTAAAAAAATGATACACTATTACGACAAACAAAACTGTTATTATAAAAATAACGATTCCTAAACGCAACTCTTTTTTGTTCATTTTTGCAATAGGATATTCTTCCTTATTATCCTTTTTTAATGTCCAAAGATACCATCCATAAATACTCATTGAAGTATAATAAATATTGATTAGCATATCTCCTATTAAACGCCATTGAAACAATAAATAAACAAAAATTATAGTACTAACTATACCTGTCGGATATACTAAAATATTATTTTTTTTAGCAAATAGAACACTAGCTAACCCAAATAGAACAGCAATAATCTCTAAAACAACATCTAGCGTTGCATAATCTTTATATTGTGAAAACAGAAAATCAATCATATTTCAAAAAAGGAATTGTTATTTTCGAAAGCTGTGCCAATAACCACCATAGTTGCCCCTGCCTCAAAAGCTTTATGAATACCTTGCAAAGAACGTATACCTCCACCAACAATCAAAGGTATGTCTATTTGTGCTACAGTATGACTTATCATTTCAAGAGGAATAGCCTGTTTTGCACCACTTCCAGCTTCCAAATAAACCAATTTATTCCCCATAAATTCACTTGCTTTTGCTGTTTGACTCACATAATTAACATCCTTACGATTCATTGGCTTAGTCAAGCTCACTCTTTCAACCGCAGTTACAACTCCACTTTCTATTAATAAATAAGCTGTTGGAATAACTTCTAAGTTTGTTTTTTGTAATAAAGGAACTGAGTTTACCTGATGTTCAATTAAATAATCTGGATTTCTTCCAGAAACTAAATTTAAAAACAAAATTCCATCCGCATAGGCAGAAACTTGTTTATAATCTCCTGGAAAAAGTAAAACAGGTAGCGCTACATGTTTTTTTATTTCCTGAATTAATGCGTCTAAATGATGTCCATTAAAAGTACTTCCACCAACTAAAATATGAGTAGCTGGCGATTTTTTTATTTTAACACACAAGGGTTTAACTTGAATTATTTCTAATTTTTCAGGGTCTAAAAGAATCGCTAAAAGCTGTCGCTTTTGCTGTTTTGCATGAAGTATTTCTTGGTAAATAGCTGCCATCATTAATTTTGAAAAGCACAAACTAAGGCATAATTATCTACAAATTCAAATTGAAAACTATATTCTTCCGTTACATTATTAAATTTTAATTGAGCCAATCCTTTTTTATCCGTCAAACAAAATTCTTTTTCAAAAATATGTTTTGGAAAACTAATTCCTTTTTCATTCTTAATTTTAAAAATAGATTCTTTAATTCCCCAAACCACTGTAGCTTTCTTTATTTTATCGGGTTGATTTAAATTTTCTAGATGATGTATGTCCATAAAGCGCGGAGCTATCGTTACAATTTTATCTTTCAATATTTCCAAATCTATTCCCATAAGAGTATCACTTATTAAAACCGCAGAAAAATCGCTAGAATGACTAATCGATATGTGTTTTTCGTCTTTTAAATGAGGTTTGCCAAAATCGTCGTAAAACAAATCAAAATCAGTATAGCCAATATGTTGTAATAACATTCGAACAGCCAAAAAACCATTCTGATGACTTTCCGACTTCATACATTCCAATCGAGCTAAGGAAGTGTCTTTTAATGAAACCTGACGAAAAAGAGTATTATAATCTTCATCTATTTTCCAAATATAAATAGTAGTCGTTTGATTAACATGTATTTCCCTGTAAAATGGCATGAATAGAATATTTTATAAAATTAAAAATAGTGATCTAATTTAAATATACAAAATCCAATTAATTAAGTAAAAATATTATAAATAAAAAACTGAATTTCAAAATATTAGAATGTTAGACATTTCACAAAAAAGCAAAAATGGTTTAAAAAATAAAAAGGAATTATGTATCTTTGCCCTCTGAAATTATAAATACAAATATACGAATAGATGAGTACAAAAACCATCCCATACGTTCCTTATAAAGTAAAAGATATTACTCTTGCTGAATGGGGAAGAAAAGAAATTGAGTTAGCTGAAGCTGAAATGCCTGGTTTAATGGCTTTAAGAGAAGAATATGGAGCAAGCAAACCATTACAAGGTGCGCGTATTGCAGGATGTCTTCATATGACGATTCAAACAGCTGTTTTAATTGAAACCTTAGTGGCTTTAGGTGCCGATGTAACTTGGTCCTCTTGTAATATTTTCTCTACACAAGATCACGCTGCTGCTGCTATTGCTGCTGCTGGTATTCCAGTATATGCATGGAAAGGTTTAAATGAAGAAGAATTTGATTGGTGTATCGAACAAACATTATTCTTTGGTGAAGACCGTCAGCCATTAAATATGATTTTAGATGATGGTGGTGATTTAACCAATATGGTTTTTGATAAATATCCAGAATTAATAAAAGGAATCAAAGGTTTATCAGAAGAAACAACTACTGGTGTACACCGTTTATACGAAAGAATGCAAAATGGCACGTTACATATGCCTGCTATCAATGTAAACGATTCTGTAACTAAATCTAAATTTGACAACAAATACGGTTGTAAAGAATCGGCGGTAGATGCTATCAGAAGAGCTACTGATGTTATGCTTGCTGGAAAAAGAGTTGTTGTTTGTGGCTATGGAGATGTAGGGAAAGGAACAGCAGCTTCTTTTAGAGGTGCTGGATCGATTGTAACGGTAACTGAAATCGATCCTATTTGTGCTTTACAAGCTGCAATGGACGGTTTTGAAGTTAAAAAATTAGACACTGTTGTAGGAAATGCTGATATTGTTATTACAACTACAGGTAACAAAGACATCGTTTTAGGTTCTCATTTCGAAAAAATGAAAGACAAAACAATCGTGTGTAATATTGGTCACTTTGATAACGAAATTGACATGGCTTGGTTAAACAAAAACCACGGTGCTAGCAAAGTTGAAATTAAACCGCAAGTTGACAAATATACTATCAACGGAAATGATATTATTATTTTAGCTGAAGGTCGTTTGGTTAATTTAGGCTGTGCCACTGGTCACCCAAGTTTTGTAATGAGTAACTCGTTTACGAATCAAACTTTAGCGCAAATTGAATTATGGACTAATAGTGCTGCTTATAAAAATGAAGTATACATGTTACCTAAACATTTAGATGAAAAAGTAGCAGCGCTTCACTTAGCAAAATTAGGAGTAGAATTAGAAACCTTACGTCCAGAACAAGCGAAATATATCGGTGTTGCTGTAGAAGGTCCTTTCAAACCAGAATATTATAGATATTAATCTTTTGTCATACTGAACTCGTTTCAGCATCTCAAAAATAATATAATTTAAACCCTTGCATGTATTTGTGAGGGTTTTTTATTGGGCGTTTCCTTGTTGTACAAAAACAACATAAAAACAAAACACCTACCCTACTATTTTTCAACATTTTAACACTAACATGAAACATTTGGCGTTATATTTGTACTAATCATCAGAAGCAATTCGAAACTTTCGATATACTTCAAAAATCAAAATCATCAATCATCATGTTAAAAGACTTTTTTATCCTTTGTTCTGGTGCAGACAGACAAATCATTCAATCTTCCTCTAATGGCGAACAAAACAAGTATGCAGGTATCGGTGCTACAGTATTCTTTACTGCTGTTATGGCATTTATAGCAGGTTCCTATGCTTTATATACTGTTTTCGACAATGCTTTTACTGCCATAGGTTTTGGCCTCGTTTGGGGTTTGCTTATTTTCAATCTCGATCGTTTTATTGTTTCTACCATAAAAAAAAGAGACAGTTTCTTAGACGAATTATTGCAGGCTTCGCCCCGAATTGTATTGGCCATTATTATCGCTATTGTGATTTCAAAACCCTTGGAAATCAAAATTTTTGAAAAAGAAATCAATACAGTTTTACTAAAAGAAAAAAATGCCATGGCTTTAAATAACAAAAAAGAAGTGGCCAATTATTTTCAAAGTGACTTGGATAAAAATAAAGCTCAAATAGACAGTTTAAAAAGCGATATTCTAAAAAAGGAAAAAGAAGTGAACGCTTTATATTCGGTTTACATCACTGAAGCAGAAGGAACAGCTGGAACTAAAAAGTTAGGCAAAGGACCGGTTTACAAAGAAAAAAGAGACAAGCACGACGCAGCCTTACAAGAACTTACGGCTCTTAAAGCAACCAATAAAGCAAAGATTTCTGAATTAGAAGCCAATGCAAAAACCATTCAAAGCGATTTAGATAAAAAAATCACAGAAACACAACCTGTAATTGAAGGTTTTGATGGTTTAATGGCTCGCATCAATGCTTTAGATAAATTACCTTGGTTACCTTCCTTTTTTATTATGCTATTATTTTTAGCCATAGAAACTTCTCCCATAATTGCAAAATTATTATCCCCAAAAGGAGAATACGATTTCAAGCAAGAAGACAATGAATTAGCGCTTAAAAGCGTTTTGGCACAAAATAAATATCAAAGTGAATTGCAACGCAAAACAGATGCTGAAATCTACGATAAAGTATATGCTGATATTAAAGAAGATAATGAACTGTACCAATACAAAAAGCAAAAAGCAACAGAATTACTTCAGTTACAAGCAGATGGCTTTGTAGCTAAACAAAAAAAATCGATGTCATAAACAACATCTTGAAGACAAAACATGTTACAAATTCTACTTTTATATTAAAAAAGCCCTTAATTGGGCTTTTTTATTGCCTCACTTTATATTTTTTTATGCTTATTGATTTGTTTTATCAATACATAACCCAAACCAATCGCTCCACCAATCGCTAAGATTAAATGATTATCTATGGGAGCAGCAGGACCTACATCATCAACATCGTCTCCAAATCCTGGCTGTGCTTTTATTTCTAAAATTGAAAATATAAATACGAGTAGCAGTACAATCTTTTTTTTTGCCATTTTATATTATTTTACTATTAATTTTTGAATACTTGTTTTTCCTGATGTTTTTATTGAAACGTGATAAACACCTGCAGATAAAGAGTTTTCAGTTCTCACTTCAATTTTTCCATCTACATTAGCTATTATTTTACTAAATATTTTTTGTCCTATAGCATTATAAATTTCAACCAAAGCCTCATTCACAGGTTGTACTACTTTTATAGTAAAACCTTGATTGGAATCTATAGGGTTTGGAAATAACACGAATTCGCTGCCTAATTCAGTATGAGGAGTAGACAAAATGGAATTTTGGAAGACAATTTTAAATCTATCGGTATCCATACTACCTGTATCAGTTGCAGAAACCGAATAATTATAAATCGCAGACTGGTTTGATGGAATAATCGTATAGTTTTGAGTATGTTTATCATACAAATACGTATATAATCCATTATCTAAACTAGATGTCGCTACAATGGTATAATTGGTGTTTCTATACTGATCTACATGTAACGGTAATTCATCTGTTTCAATTGGGAAATTACGTCTTTCAATACTTAAGGTTTTTGAATTGTTTTTTAATCCAAAATTTTCATCTTGATTGATCGGTTTCTCAGCATCGTATTCATCTATCGCATTTGAAAAGGAAGCATCAAAATGAACTAATAAAGCATCTGCTTCCGAACCTCCATCTAAAAATGCTTGGCTTTCATACAAAACCAATTTTAATTCTGGCACATCTAGCGTGTTTCTAAAAATAGTGGAAGATGAAGTATTTACTACTTTATCCGTTTCTTTAAACAGCATCTGAGAAGCGCCATTGGTTAAAGTTTGTACAAAAAAAGCTTGACCCGATTGCGCATATTTATTCGCTGAAGAACTTGGAAAATTATTGATATTATTTATCACATCAACCGTTACATAAGCCCCTCTAACGTTTCTTGTTGGGTCCCATACATAATAAAAGTTTTTATTCAAATTTGTCGAAGCTTGTAACACTACATTCATATCTACAGGACATTGATAAGGGTTACCAACAAAACTATAACCGTTTGCAACTGCACTTAAATTGGTTACAGCAAAATTTCCTGTTACTAAACTTCCTTTTACTCTCAAAGTCGTATTGGTAGGTGTTGGTGTATTGGTTGCTAAACTAATGGTTCGATCCCCACGCACTAAAATTCTATACGGTGTTCCTGCAGCAATAGTAGAAGACGTATTAGAAACCGAATTCCAAATTTGATTACTATTATCATAAGTAAATAAAGACGGATTTCCTGTATTAGTTACATCAAAACCACTTGCTGTTTGATTAGCACTCACATTACCGCCACCCGTTATATGTGTACCCCATCCTGGAGTATTCACTCCATTTTCCTGCCAATTTTCTTTTACTGTAGTAGTTGAAGTTACCGAAGAACTTAAGAAACGAAATGCTCTTTTAGCAGGAACAAATCGTTCCACTTCCACTATTCCAGAAATGGTAGCACCTCCAACTACGGGAGCCACAACGGCTGTAGTTAATGCGTTTGATTTTAGTGTTAATATTTTATTTGTATCAATTAGCAACTGTCCTGCTGTAAGAGTTAGAATTCCTGTTAATTTAGTATCCTGATTTAAAAGAACCTGACTTTTTGAATTGATTTCTAATCCATATAATGTATTCGTAACTAATTTATTAGCATCCAAAGATTGTGCAGTAATACCTTTCATTATCAAAGTAGAGCCCAAAGCAGTTGCATCAATTAAACCATCACTTACACCACCTGTCAATACTAATTGATTCGTTACGGTAACTCTATTTCCATTTAATATGAACTGTTTTGAAGAGGCATTTCTTAATGACCCAATTGTTTTATCAGAAAGTAAAATACAATCATTTAAAGGAGTCGTTGCAAATTGAATATCAGCACCAGAAATAGGTACCGCATTTCCAACCCAATTAGAAGCAACTGCAAAATCAGTACTACCTGCTGCTCCCATCCAAACGGAAGAAGTTATATCTAACGTCGTTGACCCAAAAGCCGTTGGATCTAGAGGATTTATGGCATTTATTTTTATTCCAGTGCCAATAGTTCCT
Source organism: Flavobacterium sp. J27 (assembly GCF_004303025.1). Classification (GTDB taxonomy): domain Bacteria; phylum Bacteroidota; class Bacteroidia; order Flavobacteriales; family Flavobacteriaceae; genus Flavobacterium. Next base: position 124,862 of record NZ_PJQW01000009.1, read on the forward strand.
AATGTCATGGTATGAGAAGCAAGCACACCATTTACAAATGAAAGCGTCTCGCCTCCACCTGATAATATTGAAGTGGAACTACTAAGTACTACTTTACCTGTAAAACTGGTTACCACTGAACCGGTTCCGTTTAAACCGTCCATTGCAGTGATTTTTATATTAAAAGGTATACCAGAAACTTGGTTTCCTAAAACACCATCTGAAGTATTAGTAATTTTAAAACTAGCCACTCCAACAACGGTAACTTCAGCCGAACGAACCGAAGTAACTCCGCTTACTGTATTCGTTGCAGAAATTTTGGCACCTCTATATATTTCAGATGTACTGTAACCTGTTAATCCAGCTGCCCCATTCCAATTCGCAGCAGTAGTGGTTAAAACTGTAGTACCTGTTGGATTTCGCAACCGAACTCCATCTACATAAACCGTTACATCTCCTTGACCTAAAGTTCCTTTTATTAATGTAGCATAAGCATTTATGGGTGCGCTAACTGTTGGAGCAGCAGGTAAACTTGTTGCTACAGTTACGGCATTTGAAGTAGTACTTATTAATTTCCCATCTGCTACCGCTTTAGCCGTTAAAACATCTCCTCCAACCAATGTAAGTCCGGAAATACTCCAATTACCATATGAATTTACAACAGCAGTTCCAATTTGTGTACTTCCTTTGAAAAGCGTAATTATAGTACCTGGAAGTTCGGATGAAGTTCCAGTCACAGTAGCATTGGAACCAGCCACATAGCTACCCGTTATTACAGGGCTATTTGTAAGCGTTGTAGTATTTACAGTTACTTTCACTGTATTGGAATTATCTGACAACACAAAACTTCCAGTTGTAGCAACGGCTCTTGCTTTAACAATATCTCCTTGAAGTAATCCTGAAACACTTATATTAGCTGTAGCACCTGTGGCAAAATTAGTGCCAGCTAATGGCGCAACAATTTTTCCATTTACATATAAATAAATTTTTACTGCTGAACCATGATTATTGGTTACACTAATATTTTGACTTCCAGAAGCAGCATAAATAGGATTGGTATTTACCGTAGGAGCAATGGTAGTTGGCGAACCATTTTTAACAGATGCATTCGAATAATCAGAAGTACAAGTAGCAGATTCCACAACTGCAAAATAATCCGAATTATTAAAGGTACTTTGTGGAGCATCTACATCAAAACTCCAAGTTCCGTTGGTGTTAACATATGAAATAGCTCCTCCTAATGCAAAAAATTCTGTTGCTACCAATCCATTATTAGCCAAAGCATATAATCTTATTCTATAAGTGGTTGCGTTAGGTATAGGATTTCCATTAGACCAAGTTCCATTAATTAATTGCGTCCCATTGGTTCGAGAAGTAATTACAGGTTCTGGTAAATAACAAACTGGAACACCAGTTACTGTTTTTGCATTTGAACTTATAGATTCCGTTTTACTAGTTGCAGTAGCTTTAGCTGTTATCACATCGCCTACATTTAAACCCGCAACTCCTGTTAGGCTCCAAGTTCCTGATGTAACCGTAGTTGATCCTATTTGACTAGCTCCATTAAAAACTTTTATGATAGTTCCATTACTTTCACTTGAAGTACCAGAAATTGTTGAACTTGCCGTATTTATTGACCCTAAAATTACAGGTGCAAGTGTAATACTTGGACCAAAAGTAGCCCCTTGTACCAATGTCGTTAAATCTGTTGGTGGGAAAGTACTGATTAAGCTGTTCAGCATAGAGGAAGTGTTACCTCCAAAATTAATTCCGTCTACCCCATTAACATCTGCAAGGTTCCCAATAACACCACTTTGAGTACTCGTTACAGTTGTAGCTGCAAATCGTACAGGGCCTGAAATTCCCAAATCATCCAAATTGACAAAGAAATCATAGAAATAGTCGAGGTCTCCATTATTAGTACTTAAAGCAATCGTTCTTTGATGGCGTTCTTCTACATCATATGAAATGGTATTGGTTATGGTTCCTAAAGCCACATTAAGCGTATTAATTTTAACACCAACCCCTGTTTCCAAAATAATTTCTTTTTCAAATCCTGGATTAGAAGAAGTAGTAGACCCAAATTGATTATTCGTATCTATCAATAAGGAATATCCTTTTCTAGCGGTTGACGCTTTATCCAATCTAAAACGAACTATAAAATAATTCGTTCCATTCACATTTTTAGTGAGTACAAAAACAGAGTTAGTTCCGTTAAAACTAACAATATCTAAGTATCCGCTACTTCCTCCAGAAGCCAAATCTAATCTTGGTTCGCTCGTAATCTCAGGAATGGCAATCATTTGTAATTCACTTTCAGCACCATAGTCTATGGTAGCAAATCCAGAAGTAGTCACAGAGGCAAAACCATCTCCATTAAAATCCAATACACTTTTACCAAAAGCAGTTGAAGAAGGCTTATATATCAAACCTGGAGTTTGTGCCTGTAATAGGAATAAATTTCCTAAAAGGAGGAATAACAGAAAATCTTTTTTTATCATAAAAACACGTTTATTTAATTATTTAGTTATAATCAATTGATTTTTAAATTTTCAACATTAAAAAGCACTGCAAATAGCATTTTCATACTAAAGCAATTTTCATTTATTGTAAAAAAATTTAGTGGGAAGTTGAAAAAGAATAGGATGCTCTTTTCATTGGAAAAAAGTGTTTATTCTTTTTAAGTAAAGAAAAATCAAATTGATTTTGATTGAGTTCTTTAGGATTTAATAGGTTGCATCCAAAAAGCGATTTGGGATAATCATTTTTTTCTACTGTAGGATAACCATCTGCATTTAAATTGCCTTTTCTCAATGAAAAAGCATTGAGTAGTGTTAACTTCATATTCAAATTTAATTTATGTTTTATAGAAACATGATACTTTTTGGGTGGTTAATAACAAAAAAGCAATTTGAACTAGCAACAAAACAAAATTGAAGTAATCAACACTACAACAATTAGTCTCTAAATACTCGTGAAAATAGAATTAAAATAAACGATATTATTTTCAAGGCTAAAGTAAAAATAAATAGTTTATTAGCACTATAAAAGTAGTTAAATTTAGTACATATAATCTTTATTTAACAAATACGAATCACAGTAAAAACTACTACAGATTTTACATGTAAAAATTCTTTACTAAATTTATAATAAACAAGAATGATTATACAATAAAAAAAAGAGCCGTTAAAAAAACAACTCCTTTTCTATTTAAAACTACCTACTTTTTATTTGTATTTCAATGCAATTTGTCCAATTTGCCCAACAATTTTAAAAGAGTCTTTCATACTCAATTTTGAGCCATCTGCATGGATCCATCTTTTTAAAGGTTGTTCACAAATTAATTTTTTTGCTTGTTGTAAACCATACACTTTTTTCATACGCATAAATATTTCAACATCAAAAAGCCAACGAGTTAGAAATTTAGTTTGAAATGTTTTCTCAACAATTTCTTTAGTCATTATTTTAGCACCACATTGTGTATCATTAATTTCCATACCCAATGTTTTTCTAATAATAAAATTAATTGTTTTGCTAATGATTGCTCTGGCAGATTCTTTAGTAATATTAGCTCCCATTCTCGACATTCTTGAACCACTTACAATTTGAAATTCTGAATTTGAAATTGTAGTAACTAAATCTTGAAAATCATCAAAATTGGTTGACAAATCAGCATCTAAAAACCCAATATAGTCAAACTGTTGAATTTTAGAAAGATGCAACATTCCTAAACGTACCGCTTCTGCTTTTCCTCCATTTTTTTCACAATTATAAACACTAATTCTTTCTTCATGTTCTGCAGCTAATTCATTCAGTATTTCCAGTGTATTATCCTTGCTACCATCATTTACAAAACATAAATGATACCCTAAATTTTTATCAATAAATTGTTTAAATGCTTCACTTTGTAATCTTTCAGCTTCATTATAACAAGGAATTACTACACCTATCACTCCTTTTTGTAATAATTTGTTAGTTTGTTCCACTTTATAAATGGTTCCTGAACCAATTAATCGTTTTACTCTCAGACCAATTTCAGTTAAACTTAATGGTTTCTTCATATAATCCTCTGCACCTAAAATAAACCCTTTTTCTATAATTGCTTCATCAGTATTGCCAGATAAAATCATAACTGGTGTTTTTGCTTCACGCAATATCTTTATATGTTCAACAACATCTAAACCAGAAACATTTGAAGTTAATTCGTGATTATTTTGAACCATTTCATTTTCATTCTCTGGAATATTAATATCGACAATTACTAAATCTGGCAAATGATTGTCATACTTTAATATACCATTAGTTACACTTTTAGAAGTAATTACTTCATAACCTAAATCTGTTAGCGATTTTTCTAAAGATAGTAATACTAAATCTTGATCGTCTATTATTAAAATTTTCATATTGGGGTAGTTTTAAATTAATTCTTTTTAATTATTTGATTCAAAGGTACATACCTATTAAAATAAAATACTCAATTTTAGATGAATGGAAAATTACTGTAGACGAAATGAAGTTTTAATAAGATAGTAAAAATTGAAGAGTATTATCTTTATTATTATCTTTATCTTAGAGAGATTTTAAAAATGATGTATTGAAAGAAAAGTCTAATAAATATTTAATAGTTGCTTTACTTTTTGGAATTACATTCCACGGTAGTGCTATTTTTTTCACTCTTGAAAACACATATGACGCATTAATCCATCTTTTTTTTGGGAATCATTATGCAACGAGTTGGTTTGAACCTTGGAATTACAGTTGGTACACAGGCTTTACTGTTATGGGTTACCCGCCTTTAGTACATCAAGCCATAGGATTATTCTCATATATAGGTGGATTAAAATTTGGTCTATATGTTGTTGCTATTATTGCTATTATACTATTTGTTACAGGTAGTTTTAGGTATGCAGTTTTAATTACAGGTAATAGAACCGTTGCTGGTTATGCTTCAATTGTTGCAGTAATTTCCTCTTCATTTGTAGAAACCTTACACATATTTGGACAATTACCTAGTATTATTGGTATTTCTATTTTAATGCACGCTCTTCCTGAAATCTATTTGTACATTAAAACAGGTAAGTGGAAGTATTTTTTTACTTCTTTATCTTTAATTGCAGTTACTGTTTGTTCACATCATGTGACTCCTTTATTTGGTATGGTCTTTTTTATTTCACCTTTAATTGGGATGATTATTATGGATGCTTCCAGAGAAAAAGTAAATTCATTTAAGGATGTTACGTTTGTAGTTTTTTTTAAAACCTTTTTATCTTTATTAAAACGAATTGTTCTTTTTTGTGGATCCGCTGTTTTCTTAATTGTCTTTTGCATTCTACCCTATTGGATAAATTCTAAAGCAAATCCGATTACCCAAGTACCTATTCCACATGGAAGTAGAGATAATTTCATAGAAGTTACTTCGTCTGGATTGATGTTCTTTCTAATTCCATGGGGAATTTTACTCTTTATTTTACCTTATATTTTTTATCGTTACTACTCTAAAAGATATTTGTTTTTTGGTCTATCCTTAACGTTATTAACCATTTTAGGGACTGGTGGTACAACTCCTATTCCCTTAAAAATTTTGGGAACCAATGCTTTTAACATTCTTACATTAGACCGTTTTACATTATGGGCATCTATTATGAGTTTACCTATTTTCGGTGAATTTGTTTACCGATTAGTTGAAGGAGACTTAAAAACCAGCCTACAAAATCGTTTCGGAACTGTGTATCATAGAATTTTAGGTGGTTTATTTGCTGGGTGTTTTTTATTGTTTTCTATTTTCACCATCACATTAGGTTATTTTAGACCTTTACAACCCGATAAAATTAATTTCTTACCCATAGTTAATTTTTTAAATCAGGATCAACACGATCAATGGCGTTTTTTACCTCTTGGTTTTGGTGATCAAATGGCGTTTTTATCTACACAAACTAAAGCAATGACAGTAGATGGTAATTATCATTCTGCTAGAAGACTACCCGAGTTAACCACAAGAGCTGTAGAGCGTTTAGAAAACTCAAAATTTAGAGGTATTGAAGGTATTGGCTCATTACAGCAGTTTTTAACTGTCCCTGAAAAATACAACTTAAAGTATGTGTTCTCTAATGACAAATTTTATGACCCCATTTTATATTTCTGTGGTTGGCATCGCTTAACCCAATTAGAAAATGGAATTATGGTTTGGGAAAAGCTAAACGTACAACCTTTATCTAAAATTTTACCAAAGGAAGATGTCTCACTAGCTTTAAAACTTATGTGGGGTATGTTACCTCTTTTAACAGTACTTATAGCTTTTATTTTAAACATTCAAATGATTTGGTTTCAAGCGCTAAAAATCAAACCATTAGAAAAACCTGCTTTTTTACATCATGGAATCATGTATACTGATTTTAAAAAGAAAATGATTGAACTCTTACATGTTTGGGTATTTATAGTATTGCTCATTTTTGGCTTTGGTATTTATCGAACTTACCTCAAAAATGCAACACAAATAAGTCCAGAAAATGTGGTACATTCCTATTATGACGCTTTGGATTTTAAATTCTTTGAAAAAGCACATACTTATATTGTTCCTACAAAAGAATATTCATTAGCACAATTTATGTTAGAAATATCTGTCTCAGATGGTATTTTAAATTCCTATGGGAAATTAGATGCGATAGAAACTAAGATAAAATATCAATCTAAAAATAAAGCACAAGTAATTGCCTATACTAAATGGATAACTCCTCTTGAAATCATTGAAAAAAAATACACTCATGATGTTCAAAAAATAAATGGTAAATGGTTTATCATCGCAGAAAAAAAAGATACCGATTTACCTCCAGATGAACTTATCTCTTCAAATAATACCACTTATTATAAACAAGGAAGAAGAAAAATTTCAACACAACAAACTTATCATGAAGATATTTTACGTCAACCTGACCTTGAGATAATAAAAGCTAATTTAATTTATTTCCAAAACAAATACATGATTGTTGGAGAAGTTCAAAACATAGATAACGTAGCTGCTGATGTGGTAGTAAAAGCTACTTTGTACAATCAAAATGATCAATCTTTAGCGTCTCATAATGCAAAATATGTTATAAAACACAAATTAATGCCAAAAGAAACCACAAGCTTTAAAGTAAATTTTGAAGACATTGCTTGGTTAAATACTTCAGATGTAAAACCAACCAGTTTTAATCCAAATGAATTTACTGATCAATATTTTGAAGAAGAACCGATTACTTTTGACATCCAGAGTGCTGGAAATGTAGCCATCTCTGACTTATATACTTCGGTAGCTATAACAGAAATAAATTGTGATAAAACTAAGGTTGAAGGTACCTTATTTAATTTTGGTATTCAAGAAGTAACAGTCCCTGAAATTTTGATCTCATATTACGATGACAAAAAAGAACTACTTTATGTAGATCATCAATTTCTAAAAGAAGGTATTCGCGTACAAAGAAAACAATATTTTACTTATTCTTTTCTAGATTTAACCTCTCTAAAAAGTATTTTATATTCTACAGAAAATTGTTTTGTAAATGGTATTTCAAACGAAGCCATTGCAAGAGATGTTATTTCAAATAGAAAACCAGATCAAGAAGAAGCGCAATTACAAAAAATTGATGGGAAAGGTTTTTCATATATAAAAATAGAATTAAACAACTATATAGGTAATCCAAAATGATGAAACAAAAAATACATATTCTTATTTTAAACTGCATCATTTTTGGATTAGTAGCCATAACAATGGTTGCCACCAAAACTCCCACAAAAAAAACACTTACCTGTCTTACCAAGCAGGAACAATTTGTTGCTGGAACTCCCATTTCTATTTTCTTTAAAGGTAATCTACAAACTCCGCGATTATTTCTGATTCATTCTTTTGGAAAAACTATTTTAGATGGACAAATTAAAAACGATACTATTCAATTTACGATACCTGTTAGCTATACGAAAAAAACGGGACTAGTATCTTGGTTTTTACTTGAAAATAAAGAAGAAATAGTCAAAGGAAGTTTCTCAATTATTCCAAATAACACTACAAGAACACATTTAGAATCTTATCTCGGACCGCCAAGTACTCTAGCTGGTGACAATCATTTTGTTATGTTTGTTACTATTCCAACTGATGATTTTGACAATCCTAAAGCATCGAATACAGCTGTAGCTATACAACATCAGTTTTTAAAATCTATTGAAAAGGAAACGGTAAAAACGAAAAATTTTATTGCTTGGAAAAATGTTCAAGCACCAGAAAAATCGGGAACTGTATTAATTGCATCTCAATGCCATGATGCTTTAAGTAAAGAATTTGACGCAGTAATTTATCCTTCTATAGCTACAGATTTCAATATTTCTTATACTAGAAATCATGAATTCGCAGATGGAAACCAAATCACAATTATAAGTACTTCTCCAATAAAGGATAAATTTGGCAATATGGTAAGTAATGGTACTTTGGTTTCTTTTTTAATTACCAATAATCAAAATATGATTTTAAAGACATTTGGAACAACAATTAATGGTATTGCTGAAGGTCAAATATTACATCCTGAACAAGAGAATGAATATACCGTTACTGCTTATATAAATGGCATTAGTAAAAGCAATTCTTTACAAATTAAATATCTTCCTATCACGCCAACCATTACCTATTCCTTTTCTAATGGGAATAGAACTATTTTAGTAGGACCAATTAAAAGCTTTATGGACCAATTGGTTCCAGATGGAATTAAAGTCAATGTAAACGTATATCATGATGAAAAACTAATAGCGCAATTAACTGAAAACAGCAATAGAGGAATGGCAAAATTTCAACTTCCAAGTGAATTTTATACTGAAAAGACCTACTCTATAACCATTGAATCTTTAGGTAAAACCATAAAAATCAACCCATTTAATGTCTCTAATTAATAATAAAAACAGTTATCGTATCTTTTTAATCACTTCATTCATTGCTGTAAATGTATTTGTTTTGTTTGCTATTAGTCAAATTTTGGGTTACTTAAATAAAGGAGCAGACAGAAATAACATGTTACATTTGGATAAAACAACACAAAGCACCTATTTGCCAAAAATAAAATGGTTACGTTTAGAAAATCCAGGCAGAAAAATGGAAAAACAAACTTTAGCGACTTTAGAAAAACATTATCTATTTTCATGGTTTGTTAAAAACAATGCTTTACAGACTAATTCTCCGGAAGGCATTGCAGATTATTTTACAGAAAATCCTAGAAAAGTTCTAGATACCATTTTACAAAAGAATAAAGAAAAAAAAATTACAATTGAAACAACTACTTTAGCACATCATCCTGTGTTAGATTTTTATAGTGAAGATGGGCAATTAGTCGTTTTTACAGATCAAAATGTGATCGAATTTCAAAATATTTACAAAGACAAAAAGTTAATTACTTCAATTAAAGATACTGCATCTTACAAAATTTTAATGCTTTTAGAAGATGGTTTTTGGAGAATTAGACATTGTGAAAGAATGTCCAAAATACCTGATACTTTGCAAGCCAATTTAGTAAAAAAAACATTTGAAATAAGCGGGAAAAAAATAATTAAAGAGGGTAAACCCTTTCATATTAAAGGCATTAACTATTATCCTAAAAATTCAGCTTGGAACATGTATGGAGATACGTTTAATACAGACACTATCGCAGCTGATTTAGACCTCATCAAAAGAGCAAAACTAAACACGATTCGCATTTTTGTGCCTTACGAAGATTTTGGTAAAGGTGAGGTAAAAGTTGAAAAAATAGAAAAATTAAAGCAAGTTTTAGATTTGGCCAAAGCCAAAGAATTAGCTGTAATAATAACTTTATTTGATTTCTATGGAGATTATGCTATTAATAATTGGACATTAACACAACGGCATGCAGAAACTTTAGTTTCTACATGCAAAGATTACACCAATATTCTGGCTTGGGACATAAAAAACGAACCCAATTTAGATTTTACCTCTAGAGGCAAACAAAATGTAATCCCATGGTTAGAAGAAATAATTCATGTTATTAAAGAAAACGCCCCCAATCATTTAGTAACTATTGGTTTTTCAAACATAAGTTCGGCTACAATTTTAGAAAACAAAGTCGATTTTATTTCGTATCATTATTATGAAGACATTACCCATTTTGAAGAAAAACACAATCAACTTGAAAAAACGACCAGCAAACCTATACTACTTGAAGAATTTGGAATTTCTTCTAATCGAGGACTTTGGAGTTGGTTTGGCAATTCACAAAATAAACAAGCAGAATACCATAAAAAAATGCAAGCTATTTTTAAAGAAAAACAACTTGCATTTATGTCTTGGACCTTATACGATTTCCCAAATGTTCCAAATGCTGTAGCGGGAAAATGGCCTTGGATAAAAAACAAACAAAAACAGTTTGGTTTTATTGATGTTTATGGCAAAAAGAAACCTTCTTTTGAATATATTTCTAATTAGATATATTCTACCATGTTTTCTTTTTCAATAGCAACCTGCGCTTTTATTTGATGGAATTCTTTTACATACATCGCCGTTATTTTATCCATAGAAAGCGCACTTGCGGCTTTGTAATTTGCTATGGCCAATCTTCTTCTGTAACCATCGTCATCTAAAATTGTAGCAATAGCCTTAGCCAGAGAGGAAGCACTTGTAGGATTAAAAAATTCTCCTTTATATCCTTCCTCATCCACTAACAATGCCAAATCGCCTAAATCGGGCATGACAACTGCTTTTCCATAACTGCCTGCCTGATGCAACACACCAGAACTACCTGTTGTAGAAGTATAGGGAAACACCACGATAGTACTTTCCGTAAAAATACGCTCCACATCATTTTCTTCCACATATCCTGTAAATGTTATTCCTTCAACAGATGCATATTTTTCTTGCACACTTTGTAAATAACCTGGTGTATTCGGACTGTCGGTTCCAGCAATTACTATCTCTATGGCTTCATTATTTTGCTTTCTTATTTCTTGAACCGCTTCAATTAAAATTTCGACTTTCTTATAGGTTCCAAATTTACCAAAAGCCATAATTTTTTTAGGTCCAGAGGGCAAATTAAAGTTGGGTTGTTTTATCGATTCAAATGTACCATGAGGGATTAACACCACATTATCAGACTTATATTTTGCATTCAAAACAGCAACATATTTATTAATTGTAACAGCAACTTTATTTGCTTTAAGAATACATCTAGTTAGCGTCGTTCCAATAAAATTATAAACAATTTGAGCTACTTTATTTGAAGTAAAACCAGCTTTTTGTAAGTCTACTTGTTCTAAAATGTTGTGCATTAGAACCATAGTTTTAAAACCTAGAAAACGCAACATCATTGGTAATAATAATCCTAAAGCTGCGGGTATTTTTTTATCGCCAAATTTCACAAACTGTAAGTTAAATAAAATGGTATCTGGTTTTTCCTTTATTACTTGTCTTATAACTGAAAAAATGGTTTTATAGCTATTGAATGTCCAACATTCATTTACTTTTACTTTTTCTTTATTCTCAAAATCTAATTGTTTTGGTGCTGTTGTTTTGTCGCATAACAAAACTAATTCTGAGATTTCGTCTTTTTGAACAAAATTTTTCACTAAATGATATCCATATTCATTTAAAGTTACTTTACTCGGCGGAAACGCTGTTACAACTGCTATTTTCATATGTTTGTCTTTTAAATTTATATTATGTTCTTGATTACATTACAAATATCTTCTGAAAAAACATCAAAATCAGTGTTTTTCGATAAACCGTAATTTACTGTAGACGAATCCTTTTCTTCTGTTGATAAATGAAATAGATAATTTGTAATGCCAATAGAAAGATCATTGCAATTATTTGCATATACACTACTTGATGTAAGGAATTGTGAAAAAACAATAGTAAACCCACTTGTACAATTCCTAAAAATGCAGATACAATAACAGGCACATAATTCCCAATAGAAAGAAAATAATACGCAAAAACATTAGCTACTGCAAAGACAGCCGTAGCCAATGCATATTTCCACAATAAAGGAGCGATAGCTAAGTAAGCATTACCAAACATTATTTTTACAATTAGTTCTGGCATTATGAAAGTTACCAAAACAATACTACTGGAGAAAAAAGAAATGAATAAAACATATTTCATTAGCATAGGCTCTGTTTGCTTGCCTTCTTTTTGTAATTGAATTACTTTAGGCAATAAAAGCATTACAAAAATCCAAGTAACAAAATAAACTACTCTTCCTATTAGTGCTAATGAAGCATAATAACCTGCTTCGGTATTATTAAAAAAATGTTTTACTAAAATAACATCACTGTTATTGATAATTATTTGTGTTAATTCATAAAAAGCCGTCAAAACAAAAAATGTAAGTATCGGTTTCATTTCTAAAACAGCTCTTTTCGCTTCTTTTTTTTGAAAAACTCTTTTTTGTAACGGAAATAATCCAAAAATAAAAGAAACAACAATTCCAAATGCTACCAAAACCGTATTAGGTAATTGCAATGTAAAATACAACAAAACAACAGTGAGAAAAAGTCTGGCAACCATTTCAGTAATATAAGTAACTGATAATTGTTTTAAATTTTGTGCACCTTGATATATTCCTCTATTAACGCTCATTAAAAAATAAAACGGAATTCCGATGCCAAATAATTGAAACATCGTTTGTGTTTCAGTATGTAATACATTTTGTAAGTCTTTACTGAAAAACATAAAAAAGGAACCGATGCCTATACCTGCTAAAATGGATACCTTGGTCATCAATTGAATAAATTTATTCTTTATAGGTTCTTCTAAAAGCACACTATATTTTGTAGTTACAATCTGAAAAGTCATCCCTACAAAAGAGAGCACTAACAAAAAAGTAATTAAAATAGCAGCATCAGCAAAAGCCTTTGGTCCTAAAAATCGTCCTAGTAATAGGTTGTAAAGATAATTTCCTGCATTAACCAGAAACATCGTGAACATAAAAATTTGTTCTGAAGAAATTTGTTTTGTTTTTATAGTAATGGTAGTTATCATTTTTTATTTTTTTTTACAGTTTGTAATTAACATTCCAAAATTAAGCTGCTCTATTTTGAAGCACATAATTCATTTTTTCAGACTGGAATAAAGAAGTAACTTCTTTGTTTTTCTCACTAATAATGTAGAATACTTTATTTTTAGATAAAGCTTTTTTGTATAAATTAATTAAGGTATCAAAACCAGATTTATCCATTTCAGAAACTTTATTTAATGAAACAATAATAAAGCTAGAGTGCATGATTAGAGCATCAAAATAATTTTTCAATGAGAGGGCATTTTGAGCATTTAATTTCCCTTTTACTTCTATAATTCCTGCGTTATCATTAATTTGTAAAGCCATGATTTCTTGATTTTAAACGTTATAATTTTTCTTTTCTTTTGAGTTATAAAATATCTCTTCTTAAAACATAGAACATCTTTTCTTCTCTAAATCGATCTCTCACATTTTTATTTTCAGAACCAATAATGTAAAATATCTTGTTTTTAGCCATGGCTTTTTTATACAAAGAGCCTAAACATAAAACAGCTGTAGCGTCTATATCATTTATCTTGTCTAATGAAATCGTAATTGCTCTTGCATTCTCAATTAACGATTCAAAGTAATGCTTCATTAAAGATGTGTTTTGTGCGTTTAACAAGCCACAAATCTCAAAAATTCCCTGATTATTATTAATTTGAAGTGCCATAACATTTAGTTTTATGATTAATACTAGTACAAATATCGCTTCAGAATTAAAATTAAATGGGTCTTTTTCGACGAATGACAAATTACTGTAGGTGAATATTCTAAGTTTATACTTAAATTGCATATAGAACCATTTTATAAACAGAATGAAAATTATATCACCAATCATTTTTAGTATAATTCTATTTATAACTTCAATAGCCTACACGCAAAATATGCAAGAAGGTTTTGAATACTTAGAACAAGGTAATTTTCAAAAAGCTACATTATTTTTTAAAAATATCCTTATAGAATATCCAAATAATAAAACGGCTCAATTATGTTATGCTAGAGCAATTGGACTAAGTGAAAATCCTATTTTAGCATTAGATCTTTTCGAAACTTTAAAGAACGAGTATCCTAATGATTTAGAAATAGAACTAAACTATGCAGAAGCCTTACTTTGGAATAAAAAATTTGAAGAAGCTAAATTATTTTACGAACAATTAGTTGCTGAAAACCCAAATAATTTTGTAGCTCACTTAGGCTTAGCAAATACGCTTTCAAACTTAAAGATATATACAGAAGCATTGATCCATATTAATAAAGCCTTAACTATTTCACCCAAAAATGAGGGTGCAATGGTTTCAAAAAAATATATTTTGTTAGGTTATGCATCTGAAAAAATTAAAGAAAAAAAATACGATGAAGCTGAAAATTTATACGATGAAATTTTAATCTATTTTCCAAATGACAAAGAAACATTACAAAACAAAGCAAACTTATTTTTAATAACTAAACAAATAAAAAAAGGAAAAGAAGTATACTTACAATTAGAATCAGATAATCCAAATATTGCTTTAAATGGATTGGCTCTTTTAGCTCATTTAGAAGATAAAAATAAAAAAGCGTTAGCAATAGCAACAGAATCTTTAAAACGAAGTGATTCCATTTCAAATCAAACGATTGTAAAACAAACGAAAGAACGTTATGTTCAAGCTTTAATTTGGAATAATAAATATAAAATTGCTACAGAAGAAATCAATATATTAGAACAACTATATCCTAATGAAAATTGGGTTTTAGCTTTAGCCGCAACTTTAGCTATCTATAAAAGTGATTACTCAAAAAGCACTATTTATTATACCAAAATTCTTCAAAATGATACCCATTCTTTTGATGGTAATTTAGGGATTGCCAATGCCTATTATGCTTCTGGAAAAATAGACAAAGCATATGAAGCAGGTTATAAAACGTTAACTATTTTCGAAAATCAAAATGATGCGCTTCAATTTTTAAAAAAACTAGATCGAGAGCACACTCCGTTTTTAGAAGAAAAAATGAGTTACTCTTTTGATAACGGAAAGAATACTGCTTTTACTACACTAACCAAAATACATTTTCCTACTTCTTTTAAATGGTCCTTTTTTTCTTCATATCAATTCAGAAGAACAAATAATAAAGTTACTGCTGCTCACGCTACAACAAACGACATCAGTCTAGGAGCAACCTATAAATTTTTGCCTAAAATTAGTTTTTCATTAGCTACTGGTGTAACAAATGCTTCTAGTTTTACAACTAGTTATAATCAAATAGTATTACATAGTTACTTTAAAATAAAACCGCTTCCTTTACAAGACTTAGAAATTGGATTTAAAAGAGAAATGCAAAATTTCAATTCCGATTTGATTGATCGGGAAATCGTTACTAATAATACCTATCTAAATTATAATGTAAGTACTAATTTTAAACTCGGTTGGTTTACCCAATATTTTTACACGACACAATCTGATTCAAATACTAGAAATTTATTATTCACCTCTTTATACTATAGTTTTTTATCTAAACCAGTCTTAAAAGCGGGATTGAATTATCAATTTATTGCTTTTAAAAATCAAGTACCAACTGCTTATTTTAGTCCAAAAAAGTTTAATGCTTTCGAAATTTTTGTTGATCTGTTGAAAGATGAAAACAACATGGCTTCAAAAAATATTTTTTATAACATTAATGCGGCTACAGGTATACAATACATCGAAGATAATGATCAACAATGGACTTATCGTATACAAACAAAATTAGGATATCAGTTTTCAGAACGCTTTTTAGCTAACTTATATGGACTAAGAAGTAATATAGCTTCAGCAACAGCTGCTGGTTTTACATATAATGAATTTGGTTTACGTATAAAATGGTATTTCTTAAAGAATCCGATTTTTAAAACTAAAAAAGCCGAAGATTAATCTTCGGCTTTTTCTTGGTTAATAACATCATTTATTCCATATTCCGATGTTTTATATGAGTTATTTTAAGTGTGTGTGCAAAATAACTTCTTTATTTTTATAATAATTTATTTTCTATTTTGATACTGCTAAATTATTAAAAACAATTTACTTCCTATTTTACTCTTCGTCAATTCCATTTTTTGTTTCGACAAACGGTAAAAAAGTATAGACGAACAAACGGTGCAAAATTAGGTTTTCTTTTTCAACTAATACTATTTTTTTTAATTTATTTTATAACACATCTTACCTTATATGCTCTATATAAGTCATCTATAATTAAAATCGTATATATACCGCGTACTTGGAACGCATTGGTAAAAATTATTTTTTTATCTGACACCTTCTGCTTTTTTTGATACACGATTCTTCCCGTAATATCTAATAATGTTAAAGTCGCTTCAGAAGCAGTTTCGGGTAACACTAATGTTGTTTGGTCACTAAAAGGATTAGGATAAGCGTATACTGTTCTTGATAGTTCGGGGAAAGAGGAATTACTCAGTACTGTATTGTTCGTTAATTTTAGCTCGGAGACATGCAATTCAAAAGGCTGGAACTGATTATAATTGCCTATAACAGAAAAAACAATCCCTTTTATTCTTTCATTGTTAAAGCTATTTCCATTTGGACTATAAAAATCTTGAAAAGAAATAACTATCTCCGTATAATTACTATTAGGATTCAGTTGATATCGTAATCTCTCGTTCCAATCTGAAGTATTTTCAGTTACTAAAACCAGTTCAACAGGTAAGGTATTCAGAATTGAAAATTGTAAAGCGTCAAAATTAGAAGCGTCAAAAAATAATTCTCCAGGCAAAATATTTCTAAATAAATTAGCCGTTCCTTTCACTTCACCTACAACTGTAGCATTTCTTTCAACAACATATATTTCCGAAGAGCTTACAGAAGTAGAAGAGGTTAATTGAAATGTATTTATGGTAGTTTCTGTATCTATATAATCTATTCCCCAAGGACCATCAGCCAAATACAAAGCATCATCTTGTATGTCATTATTTCCTAAAATTGTAAAACCAATATCAAAAAGAGAACCAGTGGTAATTTCTATCTCACTTTCATAAGAGGTTGAGATTGGAATATTCATACTAAAATTAGTTTCAAGAGACAATTCTGTTTCTTTTTTATTCCCTTCAAATTGTAAGCTAGACGCTCCTGCTTTATTGATTAATGTCAATTTTATTTTTCCATCTTTATAAACTCCTTTTTTCACAAAAAGTTTAGGAATTCTATGACTCACATTATCTTGAGATAAAGTCCCTTCTTGTAAATAGGCATTTAAAATGGCATAAGCAATATGCGCCACTTGCCCCATAGATGAACCCCAAATTTGAAAATTATTATAATCTCCCGATGGATATTGATTGATATTCCAATAACTATGAATTTTATTTTCATTCGCTAACGTTTCAATGGAAAAATGAAGTGCAAATTCAACTTCCCCGTTAATCCTTTTTAATTTAGACATTATAATTTCGTATCCATTTAAGCTAATAGTTCGAATATCCTCTAGTTCAGAATCGTTTAATCTATCACAAATAACCTTAGAATGATTATAAACTTCACCAGACGTTTTTGTTCCTAAGGCTGCAGCAACTCTATAATTTCCATCATAATAATCAATTGAAAAAACTTCTTCAGCATTTGTAATTTGAATTAAATCAGTTGGACTAGAAACAAAAGCCGTTTCTGTTCCAAACATGCCCGTAGCAGGAAAAAGAGTATTCAGGTTTAAAAGATTTGTTTTATTCAATCCATAAGTAACGGTATCTTTTACAAAAGGTCTTTGAAGTTGTTTTTTATTTGCGAATTTTTGTTTTTTTATGCGATTAAAATTTCTTTTTGCTATCAATGTTGCTAAACTTCCTTCACTCTCTAGACCTCCTTCATTGGCAGAAGTTATATTAGCTCTGCTACTCACATCGGCAACATTAACCGTTCGTATAGCTGTATATGGATTAGCTGTTACATAAAAAATAGCATCATTAAAATCGTTGTCACAACCAGAATTATCTCTTCTAATATCTTCAAAGCCTAACAAAATTCGTTCGTTATCTGGATCATTTAATAATACATTATGATATTGCAAATTAGGATCTGCCTCTGGATTAAAACTTGGGTTTGAAAACAATCGCCATAAGCCATTCGTTACTTGGCTCCCATTCCATCCATTAGCTAAAAGTACCCAACCGATACCTGTCCCAGCTGGAAAATTACCTATTTTCACTTTATTCCCAGCAAGTAAGCTACCACCACTTCCTGCTCCAGAAACATTAGGAAAAACAATTGTAATGTCTGAATCTGTAGGTGGAGTGACTGGAGGATTATTTAAATCATAAGTATAGAAGCCTAAAACATTTTTATATCCAGCACCTTCGCTCACAAAAGTGACCCAAACTTCAGCGGTTTCATCTATAATTAAATCCGTATCATATCCTGAAGAAATATACTGTGGATTATAAACAGGTACTGGGTAATTTTCTGGTAATGAACTGGCAACTAAGTCTAACGTTTCTTGACTCACCGTATCATTTGTTGCAAAATATAAAGGAGTACCGTCTGCTGTATAGGGACCTAAAAACTGATAGTTTTGAGATTGCAATGAAAAAGTGAATATCAGTATCAAATAGAATAATGCTTTTCTCATAATATTTCTTTTTTATTATGAAATAAAATTACTTCTATCTTCTCTTAAAAATTTATTTTTTAGATAAACTTAAGCTAAGTAATGCCCAATTGTAGATATGTATAGATGAATGTTTTTCTACAATAAATTTAATCGTTTCATTAATTCTGGTCTATTAGCACGGCTTACAGGAATTACTTCTTTTCCAATTAATACACTATTGTCTTCTATATCGATTATTTTTTGGGTATTAATAATGTAAGAACGATGTACTTTTAAGAATAAATTATCTGGTAGTTTATCTTCGATTTTTTTTAAAGTCGAATGAACAATATAATTTTTATCATCTGTTTTTATATGAATATAATCTCCTTTGGCTTCCACCACCTTTACCGATTCAAATTCGATTTTAATCAATCTCCTATCAATATTTACATAAAACTCTTTGGTATTATCTTCTGTCACCTCTTTCTCAATCTTTTTAGCTACAGTTACCGTTTGGTCTACAGAAATAGATTGAGCTGTTTTAGCTTTTTGTAGCGCTTTCAAAAAACGTTCTTCTGTGATTGGTTTTACCAAATAATCTACAATACAATCATATTCAAAAGCTTCAATAGCAAAATTCTTATCAGAAGTTACTAAAACTATTTTGGGAGGGTTTTTAATCGTTTGAATAAAATCAAAACCCGTAAAATCGGGCATGTGAATGTCTAAAAAAATCAAATCAACTTGATTCTGATTTAAAAATTTTATGGCTTGGATTGCATTAGAAAATTCATCAATCAAAGTTAGTTCTTTATGTTTAGAAATCATTTGAGCAATAATTGCTCTAGCCATTTCTTCATCATCAATTATAATGCAATTCATGTAAATAAAGTTTTTATAGTGATTTTACAAAAGTGTCCATTGCGTTTAAAATTGTTTCAAACTCTTTCTGCAATTGGATACTATTTTCTTTTAAATTTTCTTCAAACGTTTCAGCAAGATAATAACTTTTTTCAAGTCCTAAAATAGACACTTTATGTTTTAATTTATGGACACTTTGGGCCGCTGCCAAAAAATTATTCTTTTGAATTTGTTCTCTATAAATTTGAATTTCTTCAGGTAATTCTCTTTTTAAAATAGCAATCATTTTTTCTCTAAAAGCAACATTGTCTCCAGATAATTGATTTATATATGTGGTGTTTGGTTGTTCCATTTTATTTTGCAATTGTAAAAAAGAATGTGGTTCCTTTACCTAATTCACTTGCTAACCAAATTTCTCCTTGATAATAATGTACTATTTTTTTAACGATAGAAAGACCTATTCCAGAGGAAGAAGTATTGTTTTCTAATTTAGTAAAGACTTTAAAAATGCGATCAAAATAATTAGAATCGATTCCGATACCGTTGTCTTTTATAAAAAATTCAAAATGGGCTTCTTTTTCTATGGCGCCAATTTCAATACATCCTTCCTCTTTATCGTTGTATTTAATGGCATTTTGAATTAAGTTTTGAAAAACCTGTTTAAAGCGCCAAGCATTTCCTGTTAATTTTGGCAAATCATCCTGAATGATAAACGTAATATTTTTTGGAATTGAAATGGTTCGTAAAACATCTTCTATCACAAGATTAATACTTAAAACCCTATCTTCAGATTCTAATTTATCAATGGTAGAATAATCTAAAATACCTTTGATTAATAAATCCATTTTTTCCACATTGGATAATACTAAATTCAAGGAATTCAAACCACTTTCGCTGATTTCTCCTTGGTTATCGTCAATTACCCAGTTCACCAAAGTATCGATATTTCGTAAAGGTGCTTTTAAATCATGAGAAACAACATGTGCATACTCGTTGAGTTCTTGATTCTGAGCTTCTAAATTTTTAAATAATTGTTCTCTTTGATTTGTTATTGCGATTATTTCTAAAGCTTGTTTCTTTAAGTATTCAGTCTGATTAAAATTCTTTTCATCTTCTAATTCACTGGCGTCTAAATTTAAAGAATTGAGAACATTCGATAAGTTTTGATTAATTTCTTTTAAATTATTCGTTTCCTCTCTCAGTTTTTTATTCGCTTCAAAAAGTTCATCTGAACTAATTTGCATGGCACGTTGCAACATACGCAATTGATCTTCGTAATTTTCATAGGAATCGTTGACCGCATCAAAAAACGGAGCTAATTCTTCTAGTATTTCCGGTTTGGTTTTAATTAATTTGTCTATTTGTCTTTTTAACAGTGATTTCATTATTCACTTATAAGGGTTAATGTCATGGTTTGATTATGCAAGTCGCAAAAAGTGTTATTTGAAAAAGGAGCCATTTCTCCATAGGAGTAAAAACCCGTAATAGCTGTATCGTTTCCAACTACTTCTTGTACTCTTTCTATTTCTTCTTCTACTCGTTGATTCATCACTAATTTTCTACCCACACAACTAACTAAAAGAGCTAATTGGGGTTTATTTATTCTTTTAAACATTGCTCTTTTAGCCGCTTCACTTGCCCCTTCTGCAATAGCATCTACGGAAGCCATCATGAGTTGTACTTTTGAATTCTCTGGCACATCTCCAGCTAAGGTCATAGATTGTTTTTCGTTATCAATTCCTAAAATGGTACGAACAACAGCTGCTTCTTTCCCTTCTGGAGTAACATTTAATGGATACAACAACGATGCTTGAGGCAATTGATTTGCTTTTTCTCCTAAATATTTTTTATATAAATCTAATGCTGGTTGTCCGTCTATTTCGTATAAAATATTAGCCTCTGATTTTGTAATAATTCGTTCTGGACCAAAGCTTGTCCATCCGCCAAAACTGGCAAACGAAATTTCTAGAGTTGCTCCATAAAAACCAATTAAAACGACTTCTCCCTCTTTAGGATTTTCTTTATAAGAAGCCAATGTTTTTTCAAACTTTGCATCATCTCCACACATCCCACCTGAAATAGGAATACTATTTTGTATCTTCTCTTCTAATCCTTCAATTAGAGAACTTCCGTTAACAAAACTACCTTCAGATAATACAAACAAATGCTTTAATTTTTCTTTTGGCATCGCTTCATACAAAGCAACTCCTAATTTTTTAGCATCCTTATTATAATTGAAAATGTTTTCTGTACGAATTTCGAAAGTACTTTTTTCAAATTCTATTGCAGTTACTACAACCGAATTATCATATACATTATTATCAATAATTTCTCCTGAAGTGGAACCAAATACCAGATGTTCATAAGGAAATTCTTTTCTTATCCCATCTATAACGTCCTTCTTTTCTAATACCATTCGGTTACCAAAAATTAAAACTAAAGGATTTTTCAATACTTCCTTTTTTTGAAGATACTGCCATGCTTCTCCTTCTAGTTGATATGCTTGATTGATTTTCATACTTTATAATTTAGGTAATTTAATAAAAAAAGTAGTTCCTTCATTTAATTTGCTCTCAATCCAAATTTTTCCATTATAATTGTCTACAATTCTTTTTACTATCGACAGTCCTATTCCTGTAGATTGTTCATGGTTTGTAAATGATTGAAAGATTTTAAATATTTTTTCCTGATTTTCAGGAGCAATTCCTGGTCCATTGTCTTTTATTGAAAAAACATAACTGTTCTTTTTCTCGATACAATCAACCTCCACAATACCTTCTGGTTTATCGATATAATTAACCGCATTACTTATAATATTTTGAAAAAGTTGTTGCATCCTAAATTTTTCGACTTGTAATATTGGCAATCTATTTTTGATAACAACCTCAATATTTTCTGGAATATGTATAATTTGAATGCAATTTTCCACCACATCATGGATACTTACTTTTTCACCAATAGTCGCATCAGAATGTACTTTAGAATACATTAAAATGCCTTGAATTAAGTGATCCATTTTTTCGACTTTGCTTTCAATCATAGCAAGATATTGTGTCGTTTGCTCACTAAACTCTTTATCATTATCTTCTTTTATCCAAGTTATAAGCGAATGAATACTTCGTAGTGGAGATTTAAGATCGTGGGAAACAATTTGTGCGTACTCATTAAGTCGTTCATTTTGTTTTTCCAATTTAGATAATAATTGCTCTTTTTGCAATTCCAAACTTTTTTGTGCTGTAATATCTAAATGAATTCCTATGGAACCTGTAACCTCACCGTTTAAGTTGTAATTTGGAGCACCACTTATTAACCAGTGTTTGATTTCACCAGTTTTGGTTTGCGAAGTGATTTCATACGAATCAGAAACTCCGTTTCTTCTTACATTATTCTTATTTTTGATAATATCTTTACTATCATTTGTTAAAACTAAATCAGCGGCCTTATTTCCTAATAAATCTACTAACGAATACCCGCTCATATCACAAAACGATTGGTTGGCAAACAAGACAACATCATTATTATCTACTTCTAGCAAGCCCATATTCATATTTGCAATAATGCTACTGTATTTTTGTTTTTCTGCTTCTAGACTTTCTTTATATCGCTTGGTAATAGTTACATCATCATAACTCCATAAATGTCCTGCATAAGCACCATCTTTATAAATAGGCAAAAAACTTCTTTCAAAAATTCTACCATCTATTAGTTCAATTTCTTCAGAAACAATCCTTTTCTTCTCTTTTAATATTATTGCAATTCGTTCCAAAAACTGTTCAGGATTTTTAAAAAAATGTTTAGACTCTTCAGCAGCTATTTCACAATCAACTCCTTTCATTTGTTCAGGTTCAACTGGAATATGAAACATTGTACAGAATTTTTTATTCACAATACGTATTTTTCTATTCTCATCTTCTAGTAAAATACCTGATTGCAAGTTCTCAATTAAAGAAGTAAGTCGGTTTTCTGAATCAATTAATTGTTGCTGAAATTCTTTTTCTAACGTAATATCTTCTTCAATGGCAAAGAATTTGATGATTTCCCCAGCTTTATCAAGTAATGCCTGACCTTGGATACGAACCCAATATTTCTTTTTATTTTTTGTATAATTAATTATTTCACAATTAAAAGGTAAGCCTTTACGAATTCTTTCTGATAAATAATGAATTGTATTTTTATCGGTTTCTGGTCCTTGAAGTAAATGCCCTGGTTTCCTCCCAATCAGTTCTTCATTGGAAAAACCAGACATTTTAAGAAAACTATCATTTACCCATTCAATAGTACCTTCTTTATCGCAAATAATAACAGAATTCATGTTTTTTTCTGCAATAGAAGACAACATCAACAATTGCTCTTCTCTGTACTTTTCATTAGTATGATTTTCAATAATAGCAAAATATTGAATTAATTTTCCGGCTTCATTATATACGGGTTGTCCTTTAATTTTGGAACAAAAAGGAACTTCTGTTTTATGCGCATGATAGCCTTCTACATCAAAATGTTCACCTTTAAAAAAAGCAGTAACCATTTTATTAATTTCTTCTGGATTAGACAAATGGCATTTACCTATTTGCACAGGTGTTTTTCCTATGATTTCTTCAGAAGAAAAACCAGTTAAATCGATATAAGATTGATTACACCAAAATATTTTCCCCATGGGATCAGTAAAAACTACACCATTTTTATTAGCACTAGCTACTAAAGAAATTTTATTCAATTCTTCTTTGTCTTTCTTTAGTTTTTTTCTTTGGAAATTGACGGTATCTAGTAACTCTTTCAGTTCTTGATTATTTATTTCTTGATTTTTTAATACGTGCAATAAATCTAATAATGGATCAAAAACAGCAAAGTCGTGTAAAGTTAGTTTTTTTTCGATTACATGCTCCATTCTTTCAAACCATGGTGTACCAATGAAAAGAAAATTATCCTCATGAGGATTAATCTGACCTCTTAGAGATACAGATGGGTCATTGATTGCTTTAAAAACAACTAAGGTGTGAAAAGTTTCATGAAAATTGAGAGATGACAGTTTTTCAAGATGTGGTCTTTCTAGTTGAAAAATTTCAGTAAAAAGAATATCTTCTTTTAAGTTTGGTAAGATTTTCTGCAAACTCTTACCTAAACTGATAATATGTAGATTTTTATCAATTAAAATGTAAAATGGAAAAATAGTGTTAAAACTAGTAACATTAAAATTGAATTGAAAATCTTGCATAATTTACCAACTTACTTTAAAAATTTCGTGACTATTGCCAGAATCTCTAGTTTGCAAAAGTTCGATAGTTGCTGGAGTATGAAACATAATTCCTAAACCTTGCAACAAACCTCTTACAAATTCTTGCAATCCTTCTCTTTTTGAAAAGTAATGTAAGTTAAGACTATTTTCTGATATTTCACTAATTTTAAACTCAGGAGGTGTTAATTTTGGATAAATTAACATAACTCGATTATGAAAAAGAGGCAAATTAATTAAAAACTCTTTGAACGTTGTTCCACCAGATTCCATTAAACCACCATATTTTTCTTTGGTAGTTTTCACAACCCACCATTCTCCAAAAGCGATTAAAACCTCTTTTATTGGCATTTTCATTTCGTCTGAAACGGCTTGAGCTAATTTAAAAGTAATATCATCGTCATAAGCTTCATTACTTATAAAAAAATCTTCTTCAATACCGCTTTTCTGTAGGATTTTCTCCCATTTTTCAATTCCAAAATTTGTGATTACTAAATCCTGGATAGCTTTATTAACAATACCATACATCTTATTGAGATATTAATTCGGTAATACTCCAGTATTCTATAAGTTTTTTAATCCTGTCTATATAATCTTCATATTTTAAAGGTTTTAAGACATATCCAGCGATTCCTATTTTATAGCATTCTAACATATCTTTATGATTACTAGATGTGGTTAAAATTACGGCAGGAATATATTTTAATATTTCGTCATTTTTAAGAATTGTAAGAAATTCTATTCCGTTTAATTTGGGCATATTTAAATCTAAAATAATGATATCGGGAATAATTTCTTTTGTTTTTAAAATCGTTACTGCTTCTTCGCCATTATTAGCTTCAATGATTTTATGATTTAAGTTTAAGGTTTTCAAAACCCTATTAAATTTCATTACTTCGATAGCATCATCTTCAATTAAAAGTATGTTTAAAGATTTGATCATGTTGTTTTTAATTATTTTTAGTTATAGCAGACACTTATTCAATCACAAAGTTATTTTGAATTTTATATTTTTAATCTGATTTTCGATTATAACTAAATAACTGTAGACGAATGGAAAAAAAGTGTAGACTAACGGCATAAAAAAAGCCTACAAATTGTA
This sequence comes from Flavobacterium sp. J27, assembly GCF_004303025.1. Classification (GTDB taxonomy): domain Bacteria; phylum Bacteroidota; class Bacteroidia; order Flavobacteriales; family Flavobacteriaceae; genus Flavobacterium. The sequence goes on from NZ_PJQW01000009.1 coordinate 150,612, forward strand.
GGCTCAATGTGCAATATCGATTTTATAAATTACATATACTTTAAAATTGACGCTTTTAATTTATCATATTCTCCTTGTAAAATAAGACCATTATCGAGTAAACGTTTATAATTTTGTAATTTTTCGAATAACTCTTCTGGAGACAATTCACTTAATTTATCATCCGAATCATTTATTTTGCTTACTTCTTCGAAAGATTTTTTTCTATTATCAGCAGGAATAATTTCTGCAAAATCAAAAACTTCTTCTGTCATAGTTTCTTCAACCTCATCCTGATTAAATTGTGTTTCTTCAGCTAAAAAACTAGGTTTATCAATTTCTTTTTCATTAGCTTTTCTTTGATTGTCTTCCAAAACAGTAATCTTATTTATGATAGTGTTGTGATCTATTTTTTTAAATTGATCCAATTGTTCTTTAGCATAAGTATACAATTTCCTAGCTTGATTTTTAGGCAAATAATCTATAGTTTGGGTAAGTTGTGTTTTGGTTGTAAAAGTAAAATCGGTACCTAAAATTCCTTCTTTTACAAAAGCGGCCTCAATATCTTCCCAATCATAATCAACAAATTCCATAGATAATCCAAGATTTTTTGGCTTACAAAGAATAATTCTTTTGTTTGTTACCACGATACTGTCTGGAAATATGGTAATGGCAGGTTTTTTTTGAACCGCTATATAACCTACTTCTTCATTAGTCATAATTAGATTTTCTAATTTAGAAGTAATTTTTTCGATAGCCTTTGGATCCTGATCCTCGTTTAAAATCTTTTTTAAGTTATCTAACATGGTATTGATTTTTATTCCATTAGCAAATGTAATGGCTAATTTTCTGTTTTTTCAATTTCTTGCTTGATTTTTTTGGGAAGACTTTCAAAAACTAGATCATACGAGTGATTGATTAATTCTACCATCATTTTAGTAGGAACATCACTATGAAAAAAAACCGTATTCCAATGTTTTTTACTCATGTGAAATCCAGGCTGAATCGCTTCATGTGTTGCTCTCAACTCTAACGCTTTTTCTGGATCACATTTTAAGTTTAATGACGGATTGCCTTGTTCCCATTTTTGCAAAGATGTTAAACAAAACATTTTCCCTCCTACTTTAAACACTAAAGTATCTTCATCGAAAGGAAAATGTTCGGAAACACCTTTTTTAGAAAGGCAAAACTCATATAATTGTTGTATATTCATTCTTTTAAAAAGAACTAATATACTAAAATATTAGAGTCTAGGTAAATCATTTTCGTCTTTTAACGGTAAATTAGAATTTCCCATTAAAAAGGCATCTAAATGATATGCTGCTTGACGTCCTTCAGAAATGGCCCAAACAATTAAAGATTGTCCTCTTCTCATATCTCCAGCAGTAAAAATACCTTTTACTGAGGTGGCATAATCTTTTGTAGTTGCTTTTACATTTGTTCTGAAATCCATTTCAACGCCAAATTGTTCTGCTAAGGTTTTTTCAGCACCAGTAAAGCCTAAAGCTAACAATACTAAATCACATTCCCATTCTTTTTCAGTATCTGGAATTTCGATTAATTGAGGACGTTCTCCCTGATTAAAAACCCATTCTACCTCAACCGTTTTTAGACCGATAAGATTCCCCTCTTTATCTCCCATAAATTCTTTGGTTGATATACTAAAAAAACGTTCTGCTCCTTCTTCGTGGGAAGAGGTTGTCTTTAATTTCATAGGCCAATAAGGCCAAGGTTGATGAGCTGGTCTTCCTTCTGACGGCTTGTTTAAAATTTCAAAGTTAATTACTGAAGTAGCGCCATGACGATTACTAGTACCAATGCAATCGGAGCCAGTATCTCCTCCACCGATAACAATAACTTTTTTATCTTTTGCTGAAATAATTTTGTTAAAATCAATCAAATTATCTACATACTGATTATTTAATTTTAAAAAATCCATAGCTTGATGTATTCCTTTCAAATGAATTCCTTTTACTGGCATACTTCTTCTTTCCGTAGCGCCTCCACATAATAAAACGGCATCGAAATTGGCTTTAATTGTTTCTACACTAATATTTTTCCCAACATGTGCATTCGTTTCAAAAACAACACCTTCTTCTTTTAAAATGGCCAATCTTCTATCTATAATTTTCTTTTCTAATTTAAAATCGGGAATACCATAGCGTAATAAACCTCCTATTTTTTCATCTCTTTCAAAAACAGTTACCCAATGTCCTGCTCTATTTAATTGTTGCGCGGCGGCTAAACCTGAAGGCCCTGACCCGATAATTGCTACTTTTTTATCGGTTCTTTTTTTAGGCACTTTTGGTGTAATCCAACCTTCTTTAAAAGCGGTTTCTACTATATTTTTTTCAATATTCTCTATAGTTACTGGATTTTGATTAATCCCTAATACACAAGCCTCTTCGCAAGGAGCAGGACACAATCTTCCAGTAAATTCTGGAAAATTATTTGTAGCATGTAAGATGGCTGCTGCTTCTTTCCATCTTCCTTTATAAACTTTGTCATTAAAGTCGGGAATTAAATTTCCCAAAGGACAACCACTATGGCAAAAAGGTATCCCACAATCCATACATCTAGCTCCTTGCGTATGTAATTCATTTTCAGGTAAAGGAACCGTAAATTCATTATAATTTTGAAGTCTTTCTTCTACTTTTAGGTAGCTTTCGTTTACCCGTTCGTATTCTAAAAATCCTGTTGACTTTCCCATATTATTATTGTTTTACGAGGTTTTCTTGTTGTATTCTTATTAAGGCTTGTTTATATTCTTCCGGTAAGACCTTTATAAAGTGCTGCAATTCATTTTCCCAATTTTCTAAAATCCGTTGTGCTAGAGGACTCATTGTAGCATTATAATGATTTTCAATAAGCTGCTTTAATTCTAAAATATCTTCTTCTAGTACAACTGGTTCTAAATTTAATCCTTCTGTATTACACTGTTTTACAAATGTTTTTTTATTATCATACGCATACGTTATTCCTCCACTCATTCCAGCACCAAAATTGCGGCCTACTTGACCTAAAATAACTGCTCTTCCTCCTGTCATGTATTCGCAACCATGATCACCAATACCTTCTACCACAGCTGTAGCTCCAGAGTTTCTAACACAAAAACGCTCTCCTGCTTTTCCATTTATATAAACTTCTCCAGAAGTAGCACCATATAGAGCCACATTTCCAATGATTATATTATCTTCAGGAACAATAGTGGCTTCTTCAGGAACTTTAACAATTAACTTTGCCCCTGACAAACCTTTTCCTAAATAATCATTAGAATTCCCATTAATTATTAAGGTTAATCCTTTAGTTGCAAATGCTCCAAAACTTTGTCCTGCCGAGCCCGTAAAATTAATTTTCAAAGTATTCTCTGGAAGACCTTGTGAACCATAAATTTTAGAAATTTCGTTACTTAAAATAGCTCCAAAAGCTCTGTCTCTATTTGTTATTTTAGACTCTAAAACTGTTTTTTCTTTTCTAAACAAAGCAGGATGTGCCTGACGAATTATTTTAAAATCTAGTGCCTTTTCTAATTGATGATCTTGAGATTCGGTATGGTATAACTTCGTCTCATGAGACACGTCAACCTTGTGTAAAATAGGTGTTAGATCTAATCCTAAAGCCTTATAATGTTTAATGCTTTTATTTCGGTTTAACTTTTGCACTTGACCCACCATTTCATTTACAGTTCTAAAACCAAGTTGGGCCATAATTTCTCTTAATTCTTGTGCTACGAAATACATAAAATTGACTACATGTTCTGGTTTTCCTTGAAATTTCTTTCTGAGTTCGGGATTTTGTGTGGCAATTCCTACTGGACAAGTATTCAAATGACATACCCGCATCATTACACATCCTGAAGCCACTAATGGAGCTGTAGCAAAACCAAATTCTTCAGCGCCTAATAAACAAGCAATAGCCACATCACGACCCGTTTTTAATTGTCCGTCACACTCTAAAACAACTCTATTTCTAAGATTGTTCATTACCAATGTTTGTTGGGCTTCGGCTAAACCTAACTCCCATGGTAATCCAGCATGTTTTAAAGAAGTTAAAGGAGACGCTCCCGTACCTCCATCATGACCCGAAATTAAAATAACGTCTCCTTTTGCTTTGGCAACACCAGCCGCTACTGTCCCAATTCCTACTTCAGAAACCAATTTAACATTTATACGCGCCTCTCTATTGGCCGATTTTAAATCATAAATTAATTGAGATAAATCCTCAATAGAATAAATATCATGGTGAGGTGGTGGAGAAATTAATCCCACATAAGGTGTAGAATTTCTGGTTTTAGCGATTTCAGGATTTACTTTTGGACCTGGAAGCTGTCCACCTTCACCTGGTTTTGCTCCTTGTGCCATTTTTATCTGAATCTCAGAAGCATTGGTAAGATAATTTGAGGTTACACCAAATCTTCCAGAGGCAACTTGTTTTATGGCTGAGTTTTTCCAATCTCCATCAACATCTTTATAAAATCGTTCTTCATCTTCGCCACCTTCACCAGAATTACTTTTACCACCTATTCTATTCATAGCAATGGCTAAATTTTCATGAGCCTCTTTACTTATAGAACCATAAGACATGGCTCCCGTTTTAAATCGCTTTACGATTTCTGTCCATGGTTCTACTTCTTCTAAAGGAATTGGATCATAATTTGTAAATTCAAATAGACCTCTTATAGTCATTAATCGTTTCGATTGTTCATTGATAATTTCTGAATATTCTTTAAAAGTACTATGCTTATTACTTCTAACTGATTCTTGTAATTTTGCTACAGACAGTGGATTAAATGCGTGTTTTTCGCCATTTCTTCTCCATTTATAATCTCCACCAAACTCTAAACTTAATGTTGCATCAATATCACTTGTTGCATAGGCTTTGTAATGTCTTTTTGAAATTTCGCTTTCGATTTCCTTTAAACCAATTCCTTGAATTCTAGTGATGGTATTTGGAAAATATTCTTCTACTAGTTTTGTATTTAATCCAATGCATTCAAAAAGTTGTGCACCACGATAAGAGTTTAAAGTAGAAATACCTATCTTATTCATTACTTTTAAAATTCCCATTCCAATGGCTTTATTGTAATTTTGTATCGCTTGAATATAATCGATAGATTCAATTTCTTTTTGTTGCACCTGATCATATACAATTTCATTTACTATATAAGGGTTTATAGCACTCGCACCATAACCAAATAACAATGCAAAATGATGCACTTCACGAGGCTCAGCTGATTCAATAATAATACTTACTTTGGCCCTTTTACCCATTTTATACAACTCATGATTAACATAAGAACAAGCTAGTAGAGCAGGAATTGGTGCCAACTTATTAGTAACCCCTCTATCAGATAGAATAATAATATTACCTCCTTCATCAATCACCTTTGATGCCGTTTCCACTAATTTAGTTAAAGCCCTTTCTAATTCATTTAATCCTTTACCTACTTCATATAAAATTGGAATAGTCGTTACTACAAAATCTGGATTTGTCGTGTAATTTTTGATTTTATCTAAATCATGTTTTGAGATAACTGGATTTTGGATTTTTAATTTTCTACATTGATCTTCATTAATCTTAAAAATATTGGTATCGCTACCTAATGTTAAACTAATATCTGTAATTAACTTTTCTCGAATACCATCCAAAGGCGGATTGGTTACTTGAGCAAACAACTGTTTGAAGTAATTATATATTAATTGTGGTCTTTGAGATAAAATAGCAATTGGGGCATCATTTCCCATAGAACCAATAGGCTCTTTACCAGTTTGAGCCATAGGTAAAATAATAGTTCTTAGATCTTCCTCAGTATATCCAAAAACAATTTGTCTTTTTTCTAGAAGGTCTTCTTTGTGCTTGATAGGTCCTTTCTTTGCAGGTATCTCTTTTAAATGGACTAAATTTTTATCTAACCATTTTTTATAGGGTTGTTGAGAAACAATTTTTTCTTTAATCTCTTCATCATTTACAATTCTTCCTTGATTCATGTTTACTAGAAACATTTTTCCTGGTTCTAATCTTCCATGTCGCTCAATATTTTTGGGATCAATATCAATAACACCCGTTTCTGAAGACATAATCACATAACCATCTTTGGTAACAGTGTAACGAGATGGTCGCAATCCATTTCTATCCAAAACGGCTCCTATATAATTTCCATCGGTAAAAGGAATAGAAGCAGGACCATCCCAGGGTTCCATGATACAAGAATTATACTCATAAAATGCTTTTTTGGCTTCAGACATATTTGGGTTTTTTTCCCATGCCTCTGGCACTAACATCATCATCACCTCGGGTAGAGAACGGCCTGTCATGAGCAACAATTCTACCATCATATCCATTTGAGCTGAATCTGATTTACCTGGTAAAATGATAGGGAACAAACTTTTAATTTCTTCTCCAAACCAATCACTTTCCATTAATTCTTGTCTTGATAATGTTCTAGATACATTTCCTCTAAGTGTATTAATTTCCCCATTATGACACATATATCGAAAAGGTTGTGCTAAATCCCAAGTAGGAAATGTATTTGTTGAAAATCTTTGGTGTACTAGGGCTAATCGAGTTACTAATAAAGGATCTTGTAGATCTTTATAGTATAATTTTATATCCTCAGGTATTAAAAGTCCTTTAAAAATAATTGTTTTAGTAGATAAACTTGGGAGATAAAATTGTTTACTTTCAGAAAGTTTAGACGTATTAATATCGTGTTCGGCTTGCTTTCTAGCCGTAAATAGTTTAAGATTAAAAGTAAAATCATCTTGCTTTTTATCTTGTTTACCAATAAATATCTGTTTAATATACGGTTCCGTTTCCGCCGCTATTCTACCAATAACAGTAGTATCTACAGGTACTTCTCTCCAACCTAAAACCGTTAATCCTTGTTTTTCGATATAGAATTCTAATTTTTGAATGCAATAAGCTCTTTGGTTTTCTTTTTTTGGAAGAAACACATTACTTACTGCATATTCTCCTTCTTTAGGAAGTGTAAAATGACATTTTTTAACAAAGAAATCATGAGGAATATCAATTAAAATACCAGCTCCATCACCAGTTTTACCATCAGCGCTCACTGCACCTCTATGCTCAAGTTTTTCTAAAATTTCTAACGCTTTATGAATAATATCGTTTGATTTATTCCCTTTTAGGCTACAGATAAAACCAGCACCACAATTATCGTGTTCAAACTCTGGCAAATAAAGTCCTTGTTTTTTTAACATAGTTGTTGATTTTTAGATTTTTAACATCCCTTTCACAACTAAATTATAACTAAGATCTTTAATAATAAAATATCGGTTTCATTATTATGATTTTAAAAATATAGCGCTTGAAAAATAATTAATTTCGTATTTTAAACTTTGTTTTTTTACGAATTTCAAACATAATAAAATATCGTTTTGACAAAATAATTGCGTTTAATTCAATTTTAAGTATAAATACTTAAAAATAATTACTTAATAACTTATTTTTACTAATAATATATTAAAATATTAACAAAACAAAAAAATAGAAAGTAACACATTTAAAAATATACCCTTTTAAAAATAGGGGTTAATATGTAAATTTTAAAAAAAATAAAAGAAGAACCCTTAAAAAAACAGGGTAAATAAAAATATTTTTATTTTAAAAAATATTTCCTACATCATTTTATACAAAACTGGCTTACTAGGTGATGCATCATTTTCAAAAGAAACAATTTGCAAATTCAATAGGTAGCTTCCGTCCAAAATTGCATTATCTACATAAATCATTTCCGTAATCGTTGCATTAAAACGTGCTGTTTCATTTACTTGATAAACGTCTTTTACATTCCAAAACGCCTTATGAGCCAATAATTTTCCTTCGTCATGCTCTTTGTCAACACTTGGCAAATCGATTAGAAGATGCAATACCTTAATTTCTCTGATAAAAATAGCCGCTTCCTCTGAAAGAAAAGGAGGGTTTGTATTAGAGTAATTCAAGTGTTTTTTATACTCTTTATTCGGCAATGTCCTTATAATTAAGGCTTCTGGTCTTTTAGTTTCTAAAAGTACTTCCACTTGCTCTTTTGTTATAATAAGATCCTCTCCAAAAACCTCTGGATATACCGAAATTACTTCAGCAGTAAAGAAAAATTGTTTTAACGCTTGATTAACGCTATAAAAATCATTAGTAATATGTCCTAAACATTCGGTATGCGTTCCATGCGCATGAGGGTTAAAAAAAATATTATTAAAATTGGTCGACGATTTTCCTTCAGAGACTTTTCCAATCCAATCTCCCATTTTAACAGGTGTTATTTCTGGAACACCTTGATACCAAGCTATAGGGTTTTGAGCATCATTGGTAAGTGAAATAGAAATATCTAAAGGCTTTGATAAATCGATTTGAATCGTTTTATTTTGATACAGAATTGTTGTTTTCAAAAGAATATGTTTTATTTCAAATGTACTAAAAACAGATCACTTGCAATTCCATCACTTAAAAACTTTCCTTTTTTTGTAGTTACTAAAACCGAATCATTTTTAATTTCTAACAACCCTTCTTGTAAGTGACGCTGCATTTGGCTTTGTAAGTAATCAACATAAACTGTTCCAAACTCTGTCTCGATTCGCTCTAAAGAAACACCCCATATCGTTCGCAACCCTGTCATAATATATTCGTTATAACGATCTTTTTGCGTTAATACTTCCACTTCTGCCGGAAGTCTCCCATCAGTAACCGACTGTATATACAATGTATTATTTGCTATATTCCAACTCCTGTTTTTTCCATCATAACTATGAGCCGAAGGACCAATACCTATATATTTCTTTCCTAACCAATACGCTGAATTATTTTTAGAAAAATAATTTGGTTTACCAAAATTAGACAACTCATAATGCACAAACCCATTTTGTTCCAATGTTTGAATTAATATATGAAATTGCGCTTCAGCAATTGCATCATCTGGCACCTTAACAATTCCTTTTTTCACAAATGCATCTAAAGCTGTTTTGGGCTCAACCGTTAAAGCATAACTAGAAATATGAGGCACTCCAAAAGAAATTGCTTTTTCTATATTTGCCTTCCACTTTTCATTATCCGAACCTGGAACACCATAGATTAAGTCGATTGAAATATTATCAAAATATTGTGTAGCAATTTGTAAACATTTTTCTGCTTCTGTTGCGTTATGTGCTCGATTCATTAGTTTTAAATCATCTTCAAAGAAAGATTGCACACCAATAGACAAACGATTGATTCCATTTTTAGAAAATGCAATAATTTTTTCTTCCGTTAAATCATCTGGATTGGCTTCAACTGTTATTTCTGGGAAAGCAACAACTTTATAGTTTTGATAAATTGTATCTAACAAAAAATTCAAATCTGTAACTGTTAAAATACTAGGTGTTCCTCCTCCAAAATAAATAGTTTCAACTGCTAAAAATTCGGGATCATATTGAAATTCATTTTTCCGCATTTTAATTTCTTCTGCTAATGCCAAAATCATAGCTTCTTTCTTTTTCAAATTTGTAGAAAAGTGAAAGTCACAATAATGACAGGCTTGTTTACAGAAAGGAATATGAATATAAATACCGCTCATTTTTTTACTCTATCTTCATTTTGTTTTACAAAAGCTTCCCAACCCGAATAACTTTTTCCCACTTCCACACGACCGGAATTAAAGAAATGACATACTGCTGCTGCTAAACCATCTGTAGAATCAAGATTTTTAGGTAGTGTTTTTAAACCTAACAATTGTTGTAGCATTTTAGCCACCTGTTCTTTACTGGCATTTCCATTACCTGTTATTGCCATTTTAATTTTTTTCGGTTCGTATTCCGTAATTGGAATTTGTCTAGATAAACCAGCTGCCATCGCTACTCCTTGTGCGCGTCCTAATTTCAACATTGATTGTACATTTTTACCAAAGAAAGGCGCTTCAATAGCAATTTCATCAGGATGGTGCGTATCGATTAATTCTATAGTTCGCTCAAAAATGACTTTTAATTTAGTATAATGATCATCGTATTTATTAAGAATTAGTTCATTTAACTGAAGAAATTCCATTTTCTTATTTATCACTTTTATTAAACCAAAACCCATAATGGTTGTTCCTGGATCTATTCCTAATATTATACGTTCGTGAGCCACAATTTTTTAACAATTTAAGCAACTAAAGCACAAAGTTTGTTATTTTGCACTTATGAATGCAATTTCACACAAAGCTAAACAATTCTTATTAGTTATTATCAAACTTTTAGTTGCAGGCTTTGCTTTATATTACATTTACCAACAAATAGAGACAAAAAAACCAGATTGGTCATTAATCCATCAATATCTTTCTTGGAAGCATTTTTGTTTTTTAAGTATACTATCCTTTGGAAACTGGTTGTTAGAAATTTTAAAATGGCAGAATTTGGTTTCTTATTTTAGAAAAATTTCATTTATTGAGGCTACCAAACAAAGTTTAGGTTCATTAACAGCCTCTATTTTTACCCCTAATCGAATAGGAGAATATGGCGCAAAAGCTTTATATTATCCTAAAAAAGACGTAAAAAAAGTTATTTTTTTAAACTTTATTAGCAACACTTCTCAAATGATAACCACTTGTTTTTTTGGACTATTAGGTTTTATTTTACTTCAAATAAAGACTTCCGAAACGATGTTTTGGTTTGTCATAAAAATAAAAGTAAGTCATATTGTTATTTTTCTATTTCTGATTATTGCAGCTATACTGCTATTCCGATTTAAAAGAATAGAATTTTACGGATATTCAATTGAAAAATTATTCGCAAAAATAAAGGATTTTCCAAGTAACATTCTTGTAACAAATTTTCAGTTGGCCACATTCCGTTATTTACTATTTTCACATCAATTTTATTATTTACTTACACTTTTTGATTGCCCTATTAATTACTCAATTGCCTTAGGCTGTATTTTTTTAATGTATTTTTTAGCGTCTATTTTACCTAGTATACACATTATGGATGTTGCTATTAAAAGTAGTGTTGCTGTATTTTTATTTACTAAATTTGGTATAGACGAATGGAAAATTCTTACTATCAGCACATTGATGTGGTTTTTCAACCTATTTATTCCTGTTGGCATAGGAAGTTATTTTGTCTTTCGATTTAAACCTTATAAAGAATGATTTATATATTGTTTATTATATTAAGTATTTACACATTGATTATTGGCGTTCTTATCTTTGGTTTTACCAAAATGAAAACAATAACCATTCATGAAACAACACCTAAAAATTCCTTTTCCATTATAATTCCTTTTCGAAATGAAGCTCAGAATTTACCACAATTATTAAAATCTATTTCTCAATTAAACTTTCCCAAAGAACATTTTGAAGTTATTTTAGTTGATGATGATTCGGAAGAAAAGTTTCAAATTCAGAGTTACAAATATGAAATTACACTTTTAGACAATATTAGAAAATCTAATTCTCCAAAAAAAGATGCCATTGAGACCGCAATCAATATCGCTAAACACGATTGGATTATTACTACTGATGCGGATTGTTTGGTACACCCAAATTGGCTCCTTATTTTAGATAATTACATTCAACAAACCCATGTTAAAATGATAGCAGCTGGTGTGGCTTATTTGGAAAAAAAAGGGTTTTTACATGCTTTTCAAAACTTAGACTTTTTAAGCCTTCAAGGAGCAACTATTGGTAGTTTTGGAATCGAAGAACCATTTATGTGTAATGGAGCCAATTTTTGTTATAGAAAGGATTTTTTTTTCGAATTAGAAGGATTTCAAAACAACAACAACATAGCTAGTGGCGACGATGTTTTTCTACTACAAAAAGCTATAAAAAAAGACAAGAAAGCCATTGGTTTTTGCTTACACCAAGAAAGCATTGTACATACAAGTAGTGTTGATACATGGAAAAAAGTTTTTTTTCAAAGAGTACGTTGGGCTTCCAAAAGCACAGAATATCATTCCTTATTTGGAAAATCAGTAGCTATTATTGTTTTTCTTGCTAATTTATTCTGGATTATATTTCTGATGTTGCATTTATTGAATCAAATAAACACCAATTATCTACTAATTTATGTGGGTGTGAAATGCATTATAGATTACATCATACTATTACAGACTGCTACAAGTTATCAATCAAAATTACGTTGGTTACTAATCAGCATGATTGTATACCCTATTTTTAGCACAACTGTTGCTTTTTATTCTTTATCAGGTAAATACCAATGGAAAGGAAGAACGTTCAGGCGCTAACTATTCTTCTACTTTTAAAATAACTGGTAAAACAAACTGAGATTTCACTTTAACACCTCTTTTAACAGCAGGTTCAACTTGAGGAAAATTTACTAATTTACTTTGCAAAATACTATCTATCACTTTAATATCATAAGTAATGGTATCTGTTGGCTTTTCAGTAGTAAATACAATTGAAGCATCTGGATTGATTGTTACCATCAGATTAATTGTATCCACTTCAGGATATAAAATTTGCAAGGTATCAAGACCTATTCTTTCTTGAATATTTTGAATAAGATAATCGAAAAAGCAATGTTTCTGTGCTTCCTTATCTAACAATGAATCACAGTTGTTCACAGTAGGAAACTCATCAACTTCTTCCCAATTAATTTTTTTTAATTCCTCTTGCAACAATTCTTCTTTATTAGGAACTTTTTTATCAAAAAACTGACATGAAAAAAAAGCAAAGAAAAGTAGTAATAAAATATAAGTTTTTACCTTCAAAATGTATTTTTTGTAAAAATAATATTTTTTATTTACAAATATTTTGAAACACTAAAATATAGAGACAATTAATAGATGATTTACATCATTCTAAAAGTAATTGGCAAACCATACTTTACATTAACCAATTTACCTTGATGTTTTCCTGGTGTAAATTTAGGTAGCATCGAAATAATTCGTTTTGCTTCATATTCTAATAATTCTCCATCGCTTTCTCTATCATTTGATGCTTTTGCAGTGATATCTTTTATTAATCCTGCATTTGTAATAATAAAACTAACATCAACCCTTCCTTCTATTTTTCTATCAACAGCTTCTTCAGGATAAGTAAAGTTTCTTTTTATATGATTCATCATCTTCTTATTAAAACACTCCACTGCTTCTTTTCTTGTCATAAATCCATCACATCCTTTAAATTGAGGAATTTCTTCAGCAACAGCAAAATCAACAAAGTCTTCTATAATAAACATTTCAACCCTATTTTTAAATGAAGTTAAACTAAAAGAAATAAAAAAAAGTAGCATCGAAACTACCCATTTTGTTTGAATAGTATTTTTTAACATAGTTGTTTGGTTTTAGGTTAATAATTCAGTTAAAGTGTGTCTTTTTTTCGAACAATTGTTCTTGTATTAGTAAAAACCCTTTACCAATGTACAAAAAAATGTTAAATCAGCAACCAAATAAACATAAATTTAATAATAAAACATAAAATGAATTAATAAAAACAATTATTAACAATAAAAACATCAGTTTATTATGAATTATAAAGATTTAAAACCACCTGATAATAAAGATTTATTAAATATACTTTTTATATTTATAAGAATTATATTTATAAAATGGAGTATTTATTATTAATTATTGGTTTTTGCTGTATGATTATAGGAATTATTGGAAGCTTTTTACCTGTACTACCAGGACCACCTATAAGCTGGATTGGGATATTGCTACTTTACCTAACACCTGAAATAAAATTGAATTATTGGGTTTTAGGAATTACACTAACCGTAGCCTTAGGCATTTCGATTTTGGATTACATCATACCCGCAAAAGGAACTAAAAAATTTGGGGGCAGTAAATATGGTATTTGGGGAACCAATATTGGTTTAATAGTAGGATTAATAGCCCCAATTCCTTTTGGCTTCATCATTGGTCCATTCGTTGGCGCATTTATTGGAGAATTGCTTTACGATAAAAAAAATCATAATCGTGCTTTAAAAGCCGCAACAGGTTCCTTTTTTGGCTTTGTAGCGAGCACTTTTATGAAGTTTTTAATTTCCATAATCTATTTTGGTTTATTCTTTGTAATTGTTTGGAAAAACTCAAATGTTTATTTTTAAGTTTTTATCATAAAAAAAGCATCTCAAAAATTGAGATGCTTTTAAAAAATTGAAGCGGTCTGGACGGGACTCGAACCCGCGACCCCATGCGTGACAGGCATGTATTCTAACCAACTGAACTACCAAACCCAATTTTATATTTCCTATTAAAATTAACAAATACTTTAAATTAATCTCAATATTTTAATATTTTCAATAAAAACAACACTGTTTAAACAAAAAAGCCATCCACCTTTAAGGTGAAAAGCTTTTCATCGGTCTAACTACTAAACCATTCCGATTTTACTCGGAACTAAACAACACAACTATTTTAGATGCTTTTAAGGGGCAAAAAAGCATTCCGATTTCTCAGAATGCTTCTCCCAATTAAGCGGTCTGGACGGGACTCGAACCCGCGACCCCATGCGTGACAGGCATGTATTCTAACCAACTGAACTACCAAACCAGTGCCTTATTGCGAGTGCAAATATACAACGCTTTTCTAATCTTGCAAATATTTTTCAAAAAAAAATTCAAAAAAATTCAAAATCAAGAAACAAAAATTAGCCAAACTTTTGTTTTTCAATCAAATACGTGGTTAAAATTTTTTCAAATTTTTTCCCAGCCTCAACAGGTAAATACTGAATTTTATATTGCATACAGGTATTTTTTATCTGTTGAAAATAATCTTGCACCTTTTTTTCATATTCTTCTTTAATATTTTCAGTAAACAATTGAACACTTTCACCTGTTTCTACATCTATAAATTTCCTTGGAACATTGTTAAAATCAAAATCAAGCTCTGTTTTTTTATCATAGACATGAAAAACTACTACTTTATGCTTATTGTGCTTTAAATGCTGAAGCGCTTTAAATATTTTTTCTTCATTCTCGTACTGAAACATATCCGTAAATAAAATCACCATAGAACGTCTGTGAATATTTTCGGCAATTTGATGCAATAAACCAACTGTATCCGTTTGCTTTTTAGGAGAAACATCATTTAAAACGGTTTCCAGTTTATTTAAAATCATACGATGATGTCTTTCACTCCCTTTTTCATTGGTATAAAATTCATATGTATCTGAATAAATACTCATTCCTACTGCGTCTCTTTGTTTTTTTAACAAATTCATCAAAACAGCTGAAGCTAAAACCGAAAAACCAATTTTATTCTCATAAAAATTTTCATCCTTTCGCAACATTGGATAATGCATAGAAGACGAATTATCTATAATTAAATGACACCTTAAATTAGTTTCTTCTTCATAGCGTTTGGTATACAAACGATCTGTTTTTGCGTAAAGTTTCCAATCTATATGCTTTGTACTTTCTCCAGCATTATAAATTTTATGCTCGGCAAATTCAGCTGAAAAACCATGAAAAGGGCTCTTATGCATTCCTGAAATAAAACCTTCCACTACTTGATTAGCAAGCAATTCTAAGTTTTTAAAACTGGCTATTTTTTCTAATTGAGATTCTAATTTCATATCGTAAAGATAAAGAATTCTATTTACCTATTAAGAACACATAAACAAGATTCTGATAATGTAAAAGAATAAATAATACTTTTTTTACATAGAGACAAAAAAAACCCAACTTAAAAAAGCTGGGTTTTTACTTTCTTTTTCAATATATCTTATAACAAAGCATCTATTGCATCTGTATATGTTTTTTTAGGTGCTACTCCTACTTGTCTTCCTACTACTTCTCCGTTTTGGAATACTAAAACAGTTGGAATGTTTCTAACACCATATTTTGCTGCGAATTCTTGGTTTGCATCTACATCTACTTTCCCTACAACAGCTTTACCGTCATATTCTGTAGCTACTTCATCTATAACTGGTCCTACCATTCTACAAGGACCACACCAAGCTGCCCAAAAATCTACTACTACTGGTTTATCTGATTTTAATACTACTTCTTCAAAAGTTGCATCTGTAATTGCTAATGCCATTTCTTTCTTTTTTTATATTTTTAAATTGCTTTACCTAACTTTGAGTTTGTTTGAACTCAATTACAAATTTAGAAATAAAAATCCCAAATTTGCTATTTTAATATAAATTTTACCTATGGTTCAATTTATAAAACGAATTTATAGATTCTTTAACACACTTACTAACAAACTCCCTTTTAATCGTTTAGTATAATCTGGATTGATATATAAAAAGTCAATTTCTTGATTCTCATTAACCACATACACGGTAGGAACTGGCAACCAACTGGTGTTTTTATTATCTGAATATTGTCCTAACATTTTGCCATATTTTTCAGGTGAAGCAAAGGCTATTCCTAAAGCTTTCGAAAAAAAACCATCACTATCAGAAAACAAACTATATTTTAATTTGTCTTTTTCAGTAGTTTCTTTTAAAAAAGAAGGCGCATCTGGACTAACTGCTATGATTTGGTAACCCAAACTCAAAATATCTTTTTCTATCTCTTGCATATCGGCCAATTGCGCATTACAATAAGGACACCAACCTCCACGATACATAATTAAAACTGTCTTTTTTGCAAAAAGAGAATTGGTAGCTACTTTTTTTCCATTAACATCCCGAAGTTCTACGTTTGGTATTTTTTCCCCAATTAATAAAGGAGCAATATTTTCAGGTTTATCTGCTATTTGTGCTTGCAATGATACCATTAGAGTAAACACAATAATTGTAAATACTTTTTTCATTTTATTATTTTATAAATTCTAATACAAAAGTATCTCATCTATTGTTTTAGGTTTGTTGGCTAGCTAACATTAATTGAGTTTAAAATTAATTTGCATATTTTCTAGTTCTTGCAACAATTCATTAGAAATCTTAATTTTCATTTTTCTACTAGGCATACTCAGTTTTGTGACCACTTTTATCTCTTCCACTTCCTTTATTTCTGGTTCAATCTCTACTGCTTCAAATTCCGATTCTGATTCTGTTTCATCACTCACATCAATCGTTTCATTTTCAATAGTTTCTATAATTTGTTTTTTTACTTTTTCCAATTCCATTACTTCAATAGTCACCGTATTTTCACCTTTTTCTTTGGTAAACAAATCATACAACGCCTGAATCAGATGTTCACTTAAATCGGTTATACTAAACTGTAAAATCAATTTTTTAGCAAAAGTTGTTAGTACATCTTGTAACATTTTTACTTCTATAAATTGCAATCTAGGATCTCCTTTTTTACCTTCCGCATTGACCCAACCTTCTTTAACAACTAACTTTATAAACGTAAAATTATTTTGAATTAAAAAATGTCTAAATTTTAAATACTCTTCCCCAAAAATCCTGAATTCATAGGTTTCATCATAACCTTCAAGCGTAAACATTCCCCAACCTTTCCCATTTTTTGCCACACGGTGTTCCACTTTTGTAATAATTCCACCAATACTAATATTTTTACCAACGAAATTATTTAAATCTTTCAGCTCTTCTAATTTAGCATTACAGAAATATTTCATTTCGTATTTATAATCATCTAGAGGATGCCCTGAAATATAAATACCCACTACTTCTTTTTCTTTTGCCAATTTTTCCATAGTATTCCATTCTTCACATGGCGGAACAACTGGCTCAGCAATTTGCACTTCAGAAGCATCACCAAACAAACTTACTTGAGAGGAATTCTCATTTTCTTGAAATTTAGCTCCGTACTTCATCGCTTTTTCTAAAAATGTAACATGATCTCCTTCATCATGAAAATATTGCCCTCTATGTGTGTCAGAAAAACAATCAAATCCACCGGCTAAAGCTAAATTTTCAAAGGCTTTTTTGTTAGCAGCACGTAAATCGATTCGTTTGGCTAAATCAAAAATAGATTTGTACCTACCCTCTTTTCTACTTTCAACAATGGTATTTACCGCTCCTTCACCCACTCCTTTTATCGCTCCCATTCCAAATCGAATGGCATAATCTTCATTAACAGTAAATTTATAATACGATTCATTAACATCTGGACCAAGAACAGCTAATCCCATGCGTTTACACTCTTCCATAAAGAAAGAAACTTGCTTAATATCGTTCATGTTATTCGAAAGTACTGCAGCCATATATTCTGCAGGATAATGTGCTTTTAAATAAGCTGTTTGATAAGCAACCCAAGCATAACAAGTCGAATGTGATTTATTGAAAGCATAACTTGCAAAAGCTTCCCAATCTTTCCATATTTTTTCCAACACCGTTGCATCGTGTCCTTTCGCTGCTGCTTGTTCCACGAATTTAGGCTTCATCTTATCCAAAACATCCTTTTGCTTTTTACCCATAGCTTTACGCAAGACATCAGCTTCACCTTTAGTAAAACCTGCTAAAGATTGAGATAGAAGCATTACCTGTTCCTGATACACTGTAATACCATAGGTTTCTCCCAAGTATTCTTCACAAGCATCTAAATCATACACTATAGGTTCCTCTCCATTTTTTCTTCTTACGAATGAAGGAATGTATTCCAAAGGACCTGGTCTATATAACGCATTCATTGCAATTAAGTCACCAAATACCGTTGGTTTCAAATCCTTCATATACTTTTGCATTCCAGGAGACTCATATTGAAAGATTCCTACAGTTTCCCCTCTTTGAAATAATTCGTACGTTTTGATATCATCAATCGGAAATTCATCTGGATTGAGTTGAATTCCAGTTCGGTATTTCACTAATTTAACCGTATCTTTTATCAAAGTTAGGGTCTTCAAACCCAAGAAATCCATTTTTAATAACCCAGCACTTTCTGCTACAGAGTTATCAAATTGAGTTACATATAAATCGGAATCTTTTGCAGTAGTTACTGGAACATAATTCGTAATATCTGAAGGTGTAATAATTACTCCACAAGCATGAATTCCAGTATTACGCATGGAACCCTCTAGAATTTTAGCCTGCTGAATCGTTTCCCCTGCCAAATCTCCTTCATTTGCGATGGTAATTAATTCCTTTACTCGGTCAAACTCATCAGAACGCAAGGCTTTTTTCACATCTTCTTCCTTTTCAGAAATAAATCGGGCCAAATTCCATTTGGAAGGCATCATTCCAGGAATTAATTTTGCAATTCTATCTGCTTCAAACAAAGGTAAATCCAGTACACGAGCCGTGTCGCGAATAGCTGATTTAGTAGCCATTTTACCATAAGTAATAATTTGCGCTACCTGATTGGCTCCGTATTTTTTAATTACATAATCCATCACACGTCCACGTCCTTCATCATCAAAATCAATATCAATATCGGGCATCGAGACACGATCAGGATTTAAGAAACGCTCAAAAAGTAAATCGTATTTAATAGGATCTATATTCGTAATTCCTAAACAGTATGCTACCGCAGAACCCGCAGCTGAACCACGACCAGGACCAACAGAAACATCCATTTTTCTAGCTTCAGCAATAAAATCCTGTACAATTAAGAAATAGCCAGGATAACCCGAATTCGAAATCGTTAATAATTCAAAATCCAAACGTTCTTGAATATCAGGGGTAATTTCGACATACCTGCGTTTGGCCCCTTCCATAGCGAGGTGTCTCAAGTAAGCATTTTCACCTCGAACACCACCATCTTCAGCATCGGCAGGATCTACAAATTCATCTGGAATATCGTATTTTGGTAGTAATACATCGCGATAAAGTGAGTAAATTTCGACCTTGTCAATTATTTCTTGGATGTTTATAATGGCTTCTGGTAAATCGGTAAAAAGTTTTTTCATTTCTTCTTCCGACTTAAAATAATATTCTTGATTGGGTAAACCGTAGCGATATCCTCTTCCTCTACCAATAGGAGTTGCCTGTTTTTCTCCATCCTTCACACACAATAAAATATCATGTGCATTCGCATCTTCTTTATTCAGATAGAATGTATTATTGGTTGCAACCAATTTTACTTGGTGCTTTTGAGCCAATTCAATTAAGGTTTTATTTACCCGATTTTCATCTTCTTGATTGTGCCTCATGATTTCCAAATAGAAATCGGATCCAAATTGATTTTTCCACCAAATCAAAGCTTCTTCGGCTTGGTTTTCACCAATATTTAAAATTTTACTAGGAATTTCACCGTATAAATTCCCTGATAAAACCATAACATCATCTTTATATTTCTCAACTACCGTTTTATCAATCCTAGGAACATAATAAAACCCATCTACATAAGCTATGGAAGCCATTTTTGCTAGATTATGATATCCTTTTTTGTTTTTTGCTAACAAAACAACTTGGTATCCGTTATCCTTTTTGGTTTTATCCAAATGATTCTCACAAATATTAAATTCACAACCTACGATTGGTTTAATTTCTATATCAGTAGGCTCTTCTCCTGCTTCAATCGCTGCTTCAATCTTTGCTTTGGCCGCCTTATTGTGATTCATAACCGCACTCACAAAATGAAAAGCTCCCATCATATTACCCGTATCTGTCATGGCAACGGCTGGCATATTATTTTTAGCCGTAGCTCCTACCAAAGCAGGAATACCAATAGTGGACTGCAATACTGAAAATTGTGTGTGATTGTGTAAATGAGCAAACTTTGCATTAGAAAAATCTTTTTTATCTTCTTCAGAAATCGTCGTTTGTACATTTTCTTGTTCAATTTTTTGCAGTCTTTTACGTATAGCGTCTGAAGCAGCTTTTAAATTGATATGCTCTAACCCAATTAATTGAATTTCAGCAGGATTACTTTCTTTAAAACGTGTAAAATAATCAGGAGTTACATCTAATTCTTCTTTTGTGAATACTTCCCTTTTGATTAATTCTAAAAAACAACGCGTAGTGGCTTCCACATCGGCCGTTGCATTATGCGCTTCTGCAAAAGGTTCTCCAAACAAATACTCATGCAATTCAGTTAAGGTTGGCAATTTAAATTTACCACCTCGACCTCCTGGCAATTTTAATAATTCAGCTGTTACTTCTGTACATGTGTCTAAAACAGGCATTTTAGACATTTCAGAAGCGACACCCATTCGGTAAAATTCGCACCCCATAATATTGATATCAAACCCTACATTTTGACCCACAATAAATTTTGCTTTAGATAGCGCTAAGTTGAATTTCTCTAATACTTCACTTAAAGGCACCCCTTGCTCTTCTGCTAATTCTGTAGAAATACCATGAATTCGTTCCGCATCATAAGGTATATTAAACCCTTCTGGTTTTACTAAATAATCTTGATGTTCGACAACATTCCCCATTTCATCATGCAACTGCCAGGCAATTTGTATACAACGCGGCCAGTTATCAGTATCGGTTATAGGTGCTGCCCAACTTCTAGGTAACCCTGTGGTTTCAGTATCGAATATTAAATACATAATCTGCTTATTTCCAAATGATTAAAACATCTTTGCTTTTCAAAATGACAAACTTCAAAATTACGACTATTAAAAATAAGGAGCAATTTTAGTTGTTAACAAGAAAACAAAAAAGCCATCTCGGTATGAGATGGCTTTAAATTGTATTTTTTACTTATTAATTTACAGGAATTCTATAGAAAACCCCTTGAGAAAAAGTAATCACTTCACCATTATCATCAACAGCATTCAGTTTAAATGTACCCGTATAAGTTCCATTTTCAACTTTTTGAATTACAATTTCTCCATTGCTTTGTTGGGTATTTACCACTCTAAAAGTAGCATTATTATTACCACCATCTAAAGTAACAATATCACCCGCAACATAGTTAGCACCTCTCGCTTTAATTGTATCAGTAACTATCGCTCCTAAACTATTTACTGTTACTTTAAACACTAAACCAGCACCTGAACCTCCTGTAGTTAAAGCAGAGGTAGAAGCCGAATAAGCATTTCCAGAAGTTAACTTTCTAGTTAAGAAAGCTGGTCCAGGAAAAATATCTGTATCAAAAACATCAGTACTATTACCTGTTTTTAAAGTATAAGTACCAAAATTAGCTTGGTTTGTAGTTCCTAAAAGATAGGTTCCAAGATTTGCAGAACTTGTAGTGAGCACTAATTTTTCATTTCCTCTTAAAGCTGTGATAATTAAACCTCCATTGACTCCAATAGACAAATGTGTTTCTTGAGATTTCCAATTAGCATCATTTAATTTTGCTTGAAATGCAGGATTATTAACTTGTGTTTCATTAACACAAGAAGTAACCAACAATACACAACCAAATAAAGCAATTATTTTTTTCATTTAATATCTTGTTTAGTACATAATTAGACAAAAATAATTTTTTTAATTTAAACTTAACATAAAAATCACAAAATTTTTTTTCAAAAACATACACCATTGTAAAACAAAGTTTTGTACATTTGCACCCTTAAATAACTGAGGTCGGGTACCTCAACATTAATCAAAAGATTATGCCTGTAAAAATTAGATTACAAAGACATGGTAAAAAAGGAAAACCTTTTTACTGGATCGTAGCAGCAGATGCTCGTTCAAAAAGAGATGGTAAATTCTTAGACAAAATTGGAACTTACAATCCTAACACAAACCCAGCAACTATCGATTTAAATTTAGATAGCGCTGTACAATGGTTACACAATGGTGCTCAGCCAACTGACACTGCAAGAGCAATTTTATCTTACAAAGGTGCTTTATTAAAACACCATTTAGATGGAGGTGTTCGTAAAGGTGCTTTAACTCAAGAGCAAGCTGACGCTAAATTAGCAGCTTGGTTAGATGAGAAAGCTGGAAAAGTTGATGCTAAGAAAGATGGTTTAAGCAAAGCACAAGCTGACGCTAAAGCGAAAGCTTTAAAAGCAGAAAAAGAAGCTAACGAAAAACGTTTAGCTGCTCAAGCTGAGGCTGCAAAAGCTGCTGAAGCTGAAGCTGCAACTGAAGAAGCAGCTGCTGAAGAGGCTCCAGCTGTAGAAGAAAACAACGAAGAAACAGAAGCTTAATTTTTAATTCGTAATAATGCATAAAAAAGAGTGTTTCTATTTAGGCAAAGTTGCGAGAAAATTTAGTTTTAAAGGGGAAGTTTTGATCTATTTAGATACAGACGAACCTGAATTGTATCAAAATTTGGAATCAGTATTTGTTGAATTAAACAAATCACTGGTTCCATTTTTTATTGAAAAAAGTGCACTTCATAAAGATAAATTTTTACGCGTTCGTTTTGAAGATATAGATTCTGAAGCAGCGGCTGATGAAATCATGAATTGCGATTTATATCTTCCTTTAACCATGTTGCCTAAATTAGACGGAAATAAATTTTATTACCATGAAATCATCGGTTTTGAGGTAGAAGATATTCGTTTAGGAACTATTGGCACTATGAAAGGTGTAAATGACAATAACGCACAACCTCTCTTTGAGATTATAAATGGCGAAATTGAAATTTTAGTTCCTATGATTGATGATTTCATTGTTAAAATAGACCGAACTAACAAAAAAGTCATTTTAAACACCCCACAAGGCTTAGTGGATTTATACTTGAGTTAAAATCCAAACAAAAAAATTGGGACTTATGGAGTTCAAATTCAAACAATTCACTGTAAATCAAGACCGTTGCGCTATGAAAATTGGCACAGACGCTGTTTTATTAGGTTCTTGGACTCCATTAATTAACAATCCTTATGCCATTCTTGACATCGGTGCTGGGACAGGCGTTTTAGCTTTAATGTTAGCACAACGAAGCTCAGCAGAGCAAATTGATGCCATTGAAATTGACGACGACGCTTTTGAACAAGCTACAGAAAACTTTGAAGCTTCACCGTGGAATGACCGCCTCTTTTGTTTTCATGCAGGTTTAGATGAATTTATGGAGGAACCTGAAGACGAATATGATTTAATCATTTCTAACCCTCCATTTTACACTGAAGATCACAAAACATCAAATACAAAACGAGATTTAGCACGTTTCGAAGACGCCTTACCTTTTGAAGATTTAATTGAAGCCGCCGATTTATTACTTTCTGAAAATGGTGTTTTTTCCATTATCATTCCTTATAAAGAAGAAAATCGTTTTTTAACTTTAGCAGCCTCTTTTGAATTGTATCCTTTACAAATCACTCGTGTAAAAGGAACTCCAACTACGGAAATAAAAAGAAGTTTACTGGCTTTTTCAAGAATCCAACAAACTCCTTTAATTGACGAATTAACTATTGAAATTTCTCGTCATGAATACACTTTAGAATATATCAATCTTACCCAAGATTTTTATTTAAAGATGTGATATCAATTCGGATTTCCCTCTATAATATTATATGTTTGCAACGCTTTTCCATCCGTTAAAAGAGAAACAAAATGACATATATGCAATAATTGATCATACACCTTTTCTTTCTGATATAAAAAACGTTCTGGTAATAATTTTAAGACAATCGTATCATAATTAGATGCATTTCCTTGAATTTTATTGTGATAAGCTGTACAAAATTTATCCAATAAGGTGTTGATTATTTTGTAACCAATGACTTCTTTTTGAACCACTTCACGACATTGGTACACATTTTTAATACTGATATTAATAATATCTTTCATTTGAGCAATATATTGGCTCTTATCCATTAAAGAGTAAGGAAAATCGCCTTTTAAAATCGCTTCTTCATTTTCCATAAAAACCTTTACCGCATCGTTAATTAAACTACCAATAGCCAAAGCCCTCAAGTAACTGATACGATCTTCTTTAGTCGTAAGTTGACGGTATTTGTGAGTATCAATTCCATTTTTAACCAATTTAATTAAGTATTCCAAGGCAAATTCTTCCTGAATCAAACCTAAATTGATTCCATCTTCAAAATCGATAATCGTATAACAAATATCATCGGCTGCTTCTACCAAATAAGCCAAAGGATGGCGTTCAAAACCAATATCTTTTCCTGATTTATTAGAAACAAGCCCTAATTCTTCTGCCACATCAGTAAAAAATACTTTGTCTTGTTGAAAAAAACCATATTTCTTATCGCATATTTTTGAGGTGGGTTTTTTGGGTAAACTTTCTTTAGGATATTTCATAAAAGCTCCTAATGTGGCATAGGAAATACGCAACGAACCTTCAATACCTTCTCTAGAAGTAGCCAAAACCGAAAAACCGTTGGCATTTCCTTCAAAATCGATTAAATCTTGCCATTCTTTATTAGACAATTGCTCTTTAAAACGCTGTCCGTTTCCTGTTTTAAAATATTCTCCAATCGCTTTTTCTCCTGAATGTCCAAAAGGTGGATTTCCAATATCGTGTGCTAAAGCTGCTGCCGCTACTATGGCTCCAAAATCGTTCATTTGGTAACCCAAATCTTTCAAATAGGTATGCTTTTCTAAAACCTGTTTACCAACCAAACGTCCTAAGGACCTTCCTACTACAGAAACTTCTAAACTATGCGTTAGTCGATTGTGTACAAAATCGGTTTTAGAAAGTGGAATTACTTGTGTTTTATCTTGCAAACTGCGGAAAGCTGCGGAAAAGATAATACGATCATAATCCACTTCAAAACCCAAACGGGTATCGTCTTGGTCTTTTCGTAATCGTTTTGCCGTATCACCTTGTCTTTTTAATGATAGTAATTGTTCCCAGTGCATCATTTGAAATTAGAAATTTGAAGTTAGAATTTAGAAGTAGGAAAAAATTATTTAGCAGGTTTATCGTTAGCTAAAAAGAAATCTTTCGATTTTTTTGGATATTGCTCATAGCTAATATCGCTTGGGTTTTCAATAACCGATTTAATGGTTATTTCATCTCCTATTTTAAATTTTGTCATGGTGTATTTGTAATCTAACAAATAGGTTCCACAGAAAAAATTTCCTTTTTCATCTTGCTCAATTTTTCCGGTATAAATTCCTTTTTTTTCTTTTGACATGATATTTTTATTTGGTTCCAAAGGTACGAATTGAAACGCAATTCTACTTTACAAAAAACAGCCATCTAACGATGGCTGTTTTTTTTATTTTCATATAATAAAATTAAATATTAAGAACCACACATTTCACAATCTTCTGGTCCTGCATTTTTAGAACGCTCTACCATCGCTTTAAATTCAGCAGCGGTCATTTCTATTTCTGGTTCAACTTCAACTGCTACTGGCACTGGCTGTTCTTTTTTATCGTTATTTAAGGTGAATTTAATGGCGTCTACTGCTGCTTTAGTTCTTAAATAGTACATTCCTGTTTTTAAGCCACTTTTCCATGCATAGAAATGCATCGACGTTAATTTTGCCATGGTAGCACCTTCCATAAATAAGTTTAATGATTGAGATTGATCGATAAAATAACCTCTATGTCGAGACATATCAATAATATCTTTCATACTCATTTCCCAAACTGTTTTATATAAATCTTTAATATCTTGAGGAATAATATCTATATTTTGGATAGAACCATTATTTCTCATAATCTCTTGTTTTAAACTTTCGTTCCACAATCCTAAAGCCACTAAATCATGTAATAAATGTTTGTTTACCACGATAAATTCTCCAGATAACACTCTACGAGTATAAATATTAGAAGTATATGGTTCAAAAGCTTCATTGTTTCCTAAAATTTGTGATGTAGAAGCTGTTGGCATTGGAGCCAACAACAAAGAATTACGCACTCCGTTTGTCATAACTTCTTTACGTAACGAAGCCCAATCCCATCTTCCTGATAAATCCTCATCTTTCAAGCCCCACATATTGTATTGGAATTCTCCTTGAGAAATTGGAGAACCTTCAAATGTAGAATACGGCCCTTCTTCTTTCGCTAATTCCATAGAAGCAGTAACTGCCGCAAAATAAATTGTTTCAAAAATCTCTTGATTTAATTTTTTAGCTTCATCACTTGTAAATGGCATTCTTAACAAAATGAAAGCATCTGCCAAACCTTGCACCCCTAATCCTACTGGACGATGACGCATGTTAGAATTTTCAGCTTCTTTAACAGGATAATAATTTCTATCAATTACTCTATTTAAATTTCTTGTAATTCTTTTGGTTACATCGAATAAAAATTGGTGATTGAATTTACCTTCTTCCACAAACATAGGCAACGAAATTGAGGCCAAGTTACACACCGCAATTTCATCTTCAGATGTGTACTCTAAAATTTCTGTACATAAGTTTGAAGAACGAATGGTTCCTAAATTTTTCTGGTTTGACTTTCTGTTTGCTGCATCTTTATACAACATATAGGGTGTACCCGTTTCAATTTGAGATTCTAAGATTTTCTCCCAAAGTTCACGTGCTTTTATCGTTTTTCTACCTTTTCCTGCCGATTCATAAGAAAGATATAATGCTTCAAACTCTTCACCATACACATCATATAAACCAGGACATTCGTTAGGACACATTAATGTCCATTTCGCATCTTCCTCAACTCTTTTCATAAATAAATCACACATCCACATCGCATAGAATAAATCTCTAGCTCTCATTTCTTCTTTTCCATGATTTTTCTTTAAATCTAAGAAATCGAAAATATCTGCATGCCATGGTTCAACATATACAGCAAAACTTCCTTTTCGTTTTCCTCCACCTTGATCTACATATCTTGCGGTATCATTAAACACACGCAACATAGGCACAATACCGTTAGAAGTTCCATTTGTACCGCGAATATAAGAACCTGTTGCTCTTACATTATGAATTGAAAGACCAATTCCACCAGCAGATTGTGAAATTTTTGCGGTTTGTTTTAAGGTATCATAAATACCGTCTATGCTGTCATCTTTCATGGTTAACAAGAAACAAGAAGACATTTGCGGTTTTGGTGTACCCGCGTTAAATAAAGTTGGCGTAGCATGCGTAAAAAACTTTTTCGACATTAATTCGTATGTTTCAATCGCAGACTCAATATCATTTAAATGAATTCCTACAGAAACACGCATTAACATATGCTGTGGTCTTTCTACAATTTTACCATTTATTTTTAATAAGTAAGAGCGTTCTAGTGTTTTAAAACCAAAGTAGTCGTAATTAAAATCGCGGTTATAAATAATTGTTGAATCTAATCTTTCTGCATTTTCCATGATTACCTGATAAACTTCATCCGATAACAAGGGTGCTTTTTGATTGGTTCTTGGATTAATGTAATTGTACATCTCAGTCATAGTCTCTGAGAATGATTTTGTCGTATTTTTATGTAAATTTGAAACAGCAATACGAGCTGCAAGTTGTGCATAATCTGGATGCGTGATAGTCATAGAAGCTGCTGTTTCTGCTGCTAAATTATCTAACTCTGATGTGGTTACACCATCATACAAACCTTCAATAACCCTCATTGCAACTTTTACAGGATCCACCAACTCATTTAATTCATAGCATAAAAATCTAATTCTATCAGTAATTTTGTCAAACATTACTGGCTCTTTTCTACCGTCTCTTTTTACTACATTCATATTACAACTTATTTATATATAATGGTTAATCAGCCAAGACTTTGTTTTACTTCCCGTCTTATAGGAAGCCACATATTACTACCACAAAAAACCCAGTTAGAAAACTGATTGCATTTTGCAATAATAAATAGATACGAATCTCTAGAAAACATGGGGTTTCCTAAAATTTGTTTAAAAAAATTTAATTATTTATTGTTTGTAAGTAAACAATAAGTTTATTTGTTTGTCTTGTTATTATCGAAATTAAATTCTGATAGAGCTCACCCTTAAAAAAAGCTAGAAATCAGCATCAAAGCTAATTTTACCAGCTTCAGAATCGTTATTCATTACTCCAGCTTTTTGATATTCTGCCACTCTTTTTTCAAAGAAGTTTGTTTTTCCTTGAAGTGAAATCATATCCATAAAATCGAATGGATTAGAAGCATTATACACTCTTTCACATCCTAATTCTACTAAAAGTCTATCGGTAACAAATTCTAAATATTGTGTCATAAGAGTAGCATTCATACCAATTAAACTAACTGGAAGTGATTCTGTAACAAACTCTCTTTCAATATTTAATGCATCTACAATAATTTCTTTTATTCTGTCTTTTGAAACTTTATTTACTAAATGATGATTATGCAAATGAACAGCAAAGTCACAATGCATTCCTTCATCACGAGAAATTAATTCATTTGAAAAGGTTAAACCAGGCATTAAACCACGTTTTTTTAACCAAAAGATAGAGCAAAAAGCTCCAGAAAAGAAAATTCCTTCTACAGCGGCAAAAGCAATTAAACGTTCGGCAAAAGAATCAGACTCTATCCATTTTAAAGCCCATTCCGCTTTTTTCTTAATCGCAGGAAAAACTTCAATTGCATGAAATAATTTATCTTTTTCAGCTTCATCTTTCACATAGGTATCAATCAACAAAGAATAGGTTTCACTATGAATGTTTTCCATCATAATTTGAAAACCATAAAAGAATTTAGCTTCTGCATATTGCACTTCGTTAACAAAATTTTCTGCTAAATTTTCATTTACAATTCCATCGGAAGCTGCGAAAAAAGCTAAAATATGTTTTATGAAATATTTTTCATCATCATTTAACTTATTATTCCAATCCGTAACATCTTGGTGTAAATCAATTTCTTCAGCAGTCCAAAAGCTGGCTTCCATTTTTTTATACCATTCCCAAATATCATGGTGTTTGATAGGAAAAATTACGAAACGATCTTTATTTTCTTGTAAAATTGGTTCTACTGCCGACATAATTGTGTTTTTGTTTAAACGAAATTTTTGTTATAGATTTTTGATTGGTTTAGAGTTTACAAAGTTTGCAATTTGTAACGAGAAATGAAAGTCAAACTTATTCACAATTAAGGCAAGTTTTTAACAACCGGTACAAATTTTCCTACTCAAAAAACAATTTTCAAAGTATTGATTTACAATAAATTACATTTTTAATAAACAACTGTTAAATAGCCGTAAACAGTAGTAAATACATTTGCTAAGAAGGGTTTTTTTATCTCAAAAAGAGAGGTTTATTTTTTTAAATCTGTTGCCACTTTTTCTAATTCTTCATACCATTGTTTTCCAAATTTACGAATCAAAGCCTCTTTGACAAATTTATAAATAGGCACTTCCAATTCTTTTCCTAAAGAACAAGCATCATCACAGATATGCCATTTATGATAATTCACAGCAGAAAAATCAGAATATTCTTTAACACGAATAGGGTACAAATGACATGAAATAGGCTTTTTCCAATCAATAATTCCTTGATTATAGGCTTGTTCTATACCACAAAGTGCTGTTTCTTTATCAAAAATAACATAAGCACAGTCCCTGCCTTCTATTAAAGTAGTTTCAAATTCGCCATCTTCACCTGTTACAAAAGTCCCTTGTTCCTCAATAGCTTTGATTCCTTCAGGACGAAGAAAGGGTTTAACTTTTGGAAAAATAGTTTCCAATATTTTTGTCTCGTCATCATTTAACGGAGCGCCTGCATCACCATCCACACAACAAGCTCCTTTACATGCAGACAAATTACAAACAAATTCTTTTTCTAAAATTTCTTCCGAAACTATGGTTTTATTTAGCTGAAACATATTCACAAATATTATTTGGCAAAGATACAAGTTTGCAACTATTAAATAAGCATAGTTTTATTTACGAACCTCCGTTTCTTTCTTTCTTATTCTTATCTTTGCGCTATGAATATTGCAGAATCATTAGATTGGACACATGTTTTTACTGTAAGTATGATTTTATTTGCGGTAATAGATATAATAGGAAGCATTCCTATTATTGTAGATTTACGCAGTAAAATTGGACACATCCAATCTGAAAAAGCCACTTTAGTTGCTGCAATCATAATGATTGCCTTTCTTTTTTTAGGCGAAGAGATTTTAAGACTCATTGGAATCGATGCAAACTCTTTTGCTGTAGCTGGATCCTTTGTCCTTTTCTTTTTAGCTTTGGAAATGATTTTAGGTATTAGATTATACAAAGAAGACAACCCAACGACAGCTTCTATAGTTCCTATTGCTTTTCCATTAATTGCGGGTGCAGGAACCATGACTACCTTGTTATCATTACGTGCTGAATATGCTAAAATTAACATTATTATAGCAATTCTAATTAATGTAATAGTGGTTTATATTGTTTTAAAGTTGTCTGGTAAAATTGAAAAAGTTTTAGGTCCAAACGGTTTAGGCATTATTCGTAAAATTTTTGGTATTATCTTATTGGCTATTTCTGTAAAATTATTCGGAGCCAATGTTAAACAGTTATTTATTTAATCCTCATTAAAAATGAAAATATTTAGTATTGTTGTTATTATTTTAGCCTTTGCATTGATTATTTTTAATGCGACACAAGTTAATTTTGACACACCTTTAGAAGGCAATAGTTCTGTTGCTTTAATAGGTATTGTATCTGGTTTTTGTGCTATTATTTTAATGTTAATCTTTTTGGTCTCCAAAAAAATAGAAGAAAAAACTAAAGGATAATTTTAATCCACATTCAAAAAAATCAATTATATTATGTATGATGTTTTAATCCTTGGAGCTGGAGTTTCAGGAGTTTCATGTGCCTTAGTTTTAGGCTCAGCCAAAAACAAACCGTTTGCTATAGATAAAAAAATAGGTATTATTACCCATCAAAAAGCTTCTTCTTTACAAAATGCAGTTTTTAACAATGCTTATGGAATTCCAGCAGGAAAACTAGGCTCTGAATTATTAGAAGAAAGCTTATCTCATCTAGAAAAAAGTTACCCTCATGTAATTCAAATTGCCAATGAAAAAGTGGTAAAAATAACTGGAACAGCAGGAGATTTTAAAATTATAACCAATAAGGATGAATATAGTACAAAAATGGTAGTAATTGGTATTGGTTCAGGAAATCCGTTTACTATTGAAGGATTAGAAAATCACATTATACCTCATCAAAAGGCTATACCAGAAAAAAACAGAATTCAATTACGCAATGTAGATCATTTGGTAACAGAGGGAATATATGCTTGTGGCACACTGGCAGGACTTAGGAGCCAGCTTTCCATTGCTGCTGGTAGTGGTGCGAGTGTAGCTGGCGATATTTTAACCTTATGGAATAATGGCAATCATGCTCAAGTACATGATGCAATAAATAAAAAATGAGAGCACTGCTCTCATTTTTTTAACCAACTCATATTAAACAATAAACAAATTTTATTTTTTTGCTTCCTTACACTTTACAAATTTTTATATGTTATATTAAAAGTTCCCTCAGTAACATTCCAAACATTATTTCCATTGATAGATGGATCTGTTACAAAATGAAAAGTCCCTTTAATTTTTTTGTTGTTTACATCATGTTGTGTGATAACTAATTCTCCTGAAGTCGCAAAACCATCATCATCTGCATCATTAGAATTTGGTGGCGAATAATACATTTGGATAAATTCATCTGCGTTATAATCATAAAATTGGGTATAGGTTCCTACAGCTATATCCTTAGGCAAAAAAATCTGAATTTTCTGTGAATTTGATCCAGTTGAACCTGTAATAACTAAGGTATTTGTTATTGTTGAAATTAACCCTGTAGCATTAGGAGGATTGTAAGCTGTACCATCTAGTTTACAAAAGAACGTATTTTCAGATGTTGGAGGATTATTGTCATCATTTTTAGAACAAGAAAATAAAGACAAAGAGAAAAAAGTAAAAATAGCGAATGTGTTAAAAAAAATTGTTTTCATAATTTATTTATTTATTAATCTACTAAATTGAAATAAGCCTTTGCTTGCTCATAATTGGAAAGGTCAGGTAATCTATTGGTTTGATTAGAAGGAATGATTACATATCTAAAGTAATTCCCTCTAGCCACATCATATTGATAATCAGTTAAGTCAACTCCATTTTCCGTTGATTTAATTTCAATTAAAATTCCATCAGCATTCGCTGAGTTGGAACCAAAATAGAGATTATACGCTACATTAGACCACCTTCCTGGTCCCGGAATACTATAAACTGCCGAGGTACCATATTGTCTTGCATACACCATTACTAAGCACTCATTTCTTAATTCTGATTGTGTAAATTGATTCACAACCACACGCATGATTTTCTTGTGAGGTGTATCATAAAAACTCCAATCTGCTGGCAACCAACCAGAAATTACCACATTTGCATTTCCGTCTTGACCGTTTGTTCCATTCGTGCCATTTATTCCATTGGTACCTGGAGGTCCTTGAATTCCTTGTGGACCTTGTTGACCATCCACTCCGTCTTCTGCTGAACAGGATATCAATGTAAAAACATAGAAAGCCGTTAAGAGAAAGCTACTAATTTTAAATTTTTTCATTATAAATTTTGTTTGATATTTATTACTTAATGACGAATTGAGAAATAGGTTAACATTTTTAATTTAATTATCTATTTTTGTCTGAAGTATGTTAACTTTTTCAATTAAAAAGCATTAATGAGTAAAACCTTCTCTATTGAAGATTTAAGAAGTGGGAATGATAAATTCTATAGTATCTTGTATAAAGAACACAAAGATGCTTTCATGAACTATGCTAGAAAGTTTGGTCTTACAGAAGAAGAAATGGAAGATATTTATCAAGAAGCGCTTATTGTTTTTTACGAAAATATAGCGACAGGTAAATTAACCTCTTTTGAAAGTACAATTAGAACGTATATTTTCAGTATTGGTAAGTATAAAATACATGAATTGTTACGTACAAAAAAGAAGTTGATAAACACAATCGTATTAGATGAAATAGAAAACATGGAAGCTATTGAAAATTGGAATAATACAGAAGCACAGCTAGACCAATATCAAGAGCAGCTAAAGTTCGCCTTTAAAAATTTAGGCAAAAGATGCCAACGTATATTAGAATTATTTTATACTGAGAATAAAAGCATTAAAGAAATTGTGCAATTAGAAAATTATGAAAATGAGAATACCGTAAAAGCACAAAAATCGAGATGCATGAAAAGTTTACGTGAAATGATAAATAAAAAATCATGAACAAAGAGCAGTTAATTCAAAAATATCTTGACCATTCTTTAACAGATGAAGAGAAGATTTTACTTGAAAATGAAACAAGTATTAATCCTGATTTTGAAAAAGAGCTAGAAGAAGCAAAAAACATAAGAGTAGCCATAATTGCTCATAAAAAAGAAACTTTAAGAACTACTTTTAAAAAATTGGAAAATCAAAAAAAGCCAACCTTCTTTTCTGCAATTAAATATGGAATAGCCGCTTGTTTTGTTATAAGTATATTTACTATAGCCTATTTTCTTTTTACCGTTCCTAGTTCTAATAATACGCTTTTTTTAGAAAATTTTGAGCCCTATAGAAATATCATTATACCAATTGAAAGAGCCGCGATTCCAAATCAAAATAAAAACAAAGAATATTTGGCATTTTATGATTATGAAACAGGAAATTACAAAACTGCTTTACTTGAATTTACAAGTTTATATCAAACAGAAGAAATATCTTATTATCTCTTTTATAAAGCTATTTGTGAGTTGCGACTTGATCAGGTTGATAACGCGATTGATTCATTTTTAACGCATCAAAAATTAAACGACTCATTTAAAGAAAAAGGCAAATGGTATTTGGCTTTAGCCTATTTAAAAAACAACGACATACCAAAATGTAAAATTATATTGGAAGATATTGTGAAACATAAAAGTTATAATTACCAGAAAGCGAAAGAAATTTTAGAGGTATTAACCACAAACTAAAAACGTTTTTTCTTTACATAAAAAAATATTCCAAGGCTTAATACAAGAGTACTAAAAACAACATATATCCAGTAACTTTTTGCTACTGGCAATGCTTCAACATTTCCAGCAACAATAAATCCTGCCCAATAATAAGGGTGTTTTAAGTCTTCATCTTGTTGTTTCTCTAAATATTCTAATTTTGCTAATTGTAATGCTTCGTCTTTTGGTTTACCCAAAGTTAGATTATTATAAAAATAAACCATTATTTCTGAGGTTTCTTTATCTGGAACCTTCCACATACTCATCACTGTACTTGAAACTCCTGCATAAGTAAATGATCGAGACATGCTCATTAACCCTTCTGATTTTTCAAGTTTACCAAAACCTGTGTTACAAGAACTTAAAACAGCTAAATGAGCAGGAATCTTTAAATTATAAACCTCAGCAGCAGTTAAAGAATTATTCTTAGTCGTGTTACTGAATCTCATTTGATTAAACATTGGATTTAATTGATTCAATTCAGTATGTGTTGCCAAGTGAATGATTCCATTTTGACTACTCTCAGCAATAAAATTTTCTTTTGAAGCACTCGTTTTTACATAAGCCTTTCCTCCTATAATCTCCTGAACAGCTTCCACTTCTCTTTCATTATTAGGCAATTCTGCAGTAACATATTGCGGAGCAAA
This sequence comes from Flavobacterium sp. J27, assembly GCF_004303025.1. GTDB lineage: Bacteria > Bacteroidota > Bacteroidia > Flavobacteriales > Flavobacteriaceae > Flavobacterium. The sequence goes on from NZ_PJQW01000009.1 coordinate 185,730, forward strand.
CCCCACCCAATCTGTATTCGTATTGGAAAGCATCATTTCCATTTGCTTGTTTAGTAGTTGGACAGAACCTGCATAACGAACCGCTACTTTTTCAAACAGGAATTGATCTTTAACTTGCAAAATTTCGAAAGGGATAATATTTAGAAAATCGTCTGCAATGACAGTAATTCTTTTGATATTTGGTTCTAACTTTGGAGCAATCATATTTGCCAATTCTTTAGATAAACTAGCGATTGTTTTTCTTTGCTTTATGTTTTCTTGTAATTGCAATGTTTTTTTTAAAACTTCTTTTCCTGTCTTAAACTGTTCCAATCGCACCTCTTTTTGAGACAACAATAAACGATACCAAATAGTTCCATCGATAAAATAAAGTAAAACCACCTCATCGTCTTGGATTTTATTTTTTACAAAATTAGAATAATCCTGAATTACGTTTAATTTTTTAGCATTTGCGTAGTTGGGATATTTTTCTTCAACATCAAGTAAAAAAGTAGCGTATTCTTTTTCATAAGTCAATTGTTTATGAAAAAGTTTTCGAATCGAATCCTGATTTGCTTTGGAACTATTTTTATAATAATGAATATATTGATAATTATTATTAATTTTTTCTTGTAGTGCCTCTTCTTTTTCAAAAATTTCTTTTGGAATACCTGTTACATTTTTAAACGAAACATATTGCAATCCTTCCAATAACACTGTGTTCTTATTTACTTCTATTAATTGATAGGCTAATTGCAAGTAATCTTTATCGTTTGTCTTTTTAAAATGATAATAAACGATTTGTAATACTTTAGCGATTGGCTCTTTCAATTGGTTAGAAAAAAACACTTTGTTACTTGGGTTTTGATATTTATTCTTACTATTAATTACCAATTTAATAAATGATTGAACTTCTTTTTTTAGCGTAAAACTGTTATTGTTAAAAATAGCAATTTCATACGCTTTTAACTGTATTGCTATTTCTGCATAAAAATTTTCTTTTTTGATTAGTTTTGACAAATTAGCATAAGTTAGTTTACTATGAAAAGTATCCTTGTTTCTCTCATAAAAACTTAATTTTTGCAACTCATTCTCCATTTTATATTTAAATGCATCTTCAAATTTTTCAGAAAAAAGAGCATCTTGTCTAGAAAAAAAAGTTCTTACCTCTTGAGGCTCACGGCTTAAATTAATAAGTTGTTTATTCGCTTGGACTTCAAATACACCTCTTTTTATTTCTTTAGCAATTTGAGCTGTTTTTTTAAAATAAGTAATGGCATTTAAGGTGTCTTTATTTTTCAAATGAACATTCCCTAAATGAAGATTAGCATTACATACATATCGATGCTTTTCTGGTGTGTTTTTTATAATTAAATCATATCCTTTTTGTGCAAAATCCAAAGCCTCTACTACCTCATTATTGTCAGCATGCACAGTAGATAGTGTAAAATAAGCAATTGCTTTTCTATAAAATTCTGTATCAGGTAATTTTTCTTTCGCTATAGACAAGGCTAACTCTGCATAAATCTTAGCATTATTAAAATCATACTTTGCCAAATAAGCCGCTGCTAAACTCGTGTAATCATCAACTAAATAAGATTGTTGCGCTTCACTGGCTTTATCATAATCTACTGCTTTGTGAAGGTAATCGATAGCTTTAACAGCATTCCCTAATCGATCTTGATACATTAAACCAATATTGTAACTATTGCTAGCTAATACAGAATAATTTGGTTCCTTTAACTGCTCTCCTATAGCTACCGATTTCTTATAAGCTTGTAATGAGTTTTCAATATCTTCTTTTCCATCATAAGCAACACCTAAAACAGAATAAGCAATAGAAGCTGACAAATTAAAACCTTCTTTTTCAAAGTATTGAATCGCATTTTGCAAGTTAAATATGGCTTTATCATAATAGGCTGAATCAATATAGACTCTAGCTAAGTATTCTTCAGACAAAGCAAAAACATATTCGTCTCTAGGTTTTGTTTTATATTTCTCATAAACTGCAACGGTTTCATCAAAATGTAGTTTTTTAGTATGTTGCACTTTGGAATAGACTTTATAATAATCTATACTATGCTTCAACTTATTATCTCTAATTTTATGATATTGGTACAAACTATCAGCAAAAACAAAACTATGATAAGCTTCAGATGGTTTGGAAAGTGCTAAACTTGTTCTTCCTAAATAATGTAATGCGTTTATTTGGTTTTGATAGTCATGTATCGAATCAAAAAACACAACAGCTTGTTCAAACTTCTTATTTAAAGCAGTCATCTTACTCATATTACCCACTTTATAAACCGTTAGAAAAGTATCTTGTAAAGAAATAAAAACATCTTTATCAAATAGCTTTACCATTTTGGTTTGTGAAATGGTTTCCTGTTTAACTTGACCCTTGTTTTTAGGATTATCAATACAGCTATAAAAAAATAGAATAAAAAGAAAAAAAGGGATTTTTAACCGCATAGTTTTGAATTCAAACAACTGTACTCAAATATAAAAAAACTAATTTAGTTCTAAAACCTTTTTAATCATAGCATCTTCAGAAAGAATAACTTCATAGTAGCTATTATCATCAAAAAGTTGTTTTACGAATTCGGCATACAAGTATTTTTTAATTTTTTCTTTATCAGAAAAGTTTAAAATGACTCCACTTTCGGAAACATATTGTTTAAACGCATCTAAATAGGTATCATTTTCAAGCACCTCAGCTTTTAACATCTTAAAATCTAAAGCATTAAAAAAAGTTCGTTTCTTATCCAATTGTTCAAAAACAAAATAACTCACTACACCAGACTGCATAATCATTATAGTAGCTTCTTCACCATGCTTTGCTTCAAAGGGAACAAAAACATCTGGTGTAATACCTCCTCCTCCATATACAATTCTACCTTTTTTAGTTTTAAATTTTAAACTATCTGCTACTTTTATACTATCCGCTTCATACAGTTCTCCACTTTGAAATCGTTTTTCAAATTCATTAAAATAACCTTCTCCTTTATCTTCATAAGGTTTCTGTATAGAACGTCCAGAAGGTGTAAAATAGCGCGCAATGGTTAATCGAACTGCAGAGCCATCTCCTAAAGGCATTTCTCTTTGAACCAACCCTTTTCCAAACGAACGTCTTCCTACAATTGTTCCTCTATCATTATCTTGAATAGCACCAGCTAAAATTTCACTAGCAGAAGCACTGTTCTCATTAATTAACACATATACTTTCCCTTCTTCAAAATCACCTTTTGAAGTAGCAAAGGTCTGGTCTTCAGAACCTTTTTTATTTTTAGTTTTTACAATTAACTCTTTATTTTTCAATAATTCATCAGCGATTGCAACTGCCATTTCTAAATAACCACCACCATTATCCCGAAGATCTATAATTAAATCTTTTATATTTTGTCTTTTCAAAGACAGTAAGGCTTTATGAAATTCATCAAATGTTGTTTCTGCAAAACGATTGATTTTGATGTACCCAATTTCATTATTAACTTTCAAAGCAATATCCACACTTTTGATAGGTATTACATCTCTTTTAACTTTAATTTTCAGCTTTTCGTTCGTCGTTTTTCTGTAAACAGTTATATCAACTATTGATCCTTTTTCTCCTTTTAATTTAGAAAATAAACTATCATTTTGAATTTTTTTGTCAAATAATTGATACTTATCAGCAAACAAAATTCGATCCCCTGCTTTAATACCTGCATGTTCAGAAGGCCCATTTTTAATTGGTTTAATAACTGCAACGGTATCTTTATAAACATAAAAATTGACACCAATTCCTACGAAATCTCCTTTCATATTCTCTGTAACCGCCTTCAGATCTTTTTTACTAATATACACTGAATGAGGGTCTAAATTTTCAAGAATACCATTTACCGTTAAATCTACAATAGAATCTGTATTAATATCGTCTACATATTCTCTGTCTATAAAATCGATTAATTTGTTAAGCTTGTTTTTTTTGGAATTATTACTTAAAAAGTCAGAATCATAAAATGAGTGCAATGCATTTCCCAATAAAAGTCCAATCGCAACAGCTGTTGCAACAATGATTGGAAAATATATTTTATTTAACTTCATTTAATTCAAATCTTCTAATAATTCTACCTCAACTCCTGCTTTTCTTAAAAAGTCAACACCTGAAGTATCTTTATATTCTTCATGATACACCACTCTTGTAATACCAGACTGATGAATTAACTTACTACAATCTTTACACGGCGACAAAGTAATGTATAATGTTGCATTTTCACACGATTGAGTAGAACGAGCCACTTTTAAAATAGCATTAGCTTCCGCATGAAGCACATACCACTTTGTCAAACCAATTTCATCTTCACAACAGTTTTCAAAACCAGAAGGTGTTCCATTATAACCATCTGAGATAATCATTCTATCTTTAACAATAATCGCGCCAACTTGTTTTCTTTTACAATAAGAAAGTTGCCCCCATTCTTTTGCAATACGTAAATATGCTTTATCGTATTTTAATTTTTTTTGTTTCATTTTATCTATTCCAAATTTCGCTATGTATAATCATAGGCGTAACTACCCCTATAATAAAAGCCGACATAACCAATGCCCAATCTCGTTTTGAAAATCTAAAGAAGGTTTGCACAATATAGGCTAAAATTAACACTACAAAGACAACAATAATTTGTGCCGTTTCTATACCCAAAGCAAACTCTAATAATGGCAACAATTTATCTGTTGCTTTACCTGGTAAAATGGTTTTAAAATAATTAGAAAACCCTAATCCATGAATGATTCCAAAAAACAAAGTAATAAGAGCTACAAAAGTAATGCTTTCATTTTTAGAAGATTTACCTGCGGTAAAAAGATGAAATACTGCGGTAATCAAAATCGTTATTGGAATTAAAAATTCAACCAAAGTGGCTTTAACAGAAACAATGCCAAAAACTGACAAAATCAAAGCTAAAGTGTGCCCTAAAGTAAATAGAGAAACTAAAATTAATACTCGTTTCCAATCTTTAAAAGCATAAGGTACCATTAAGGCAATTAAAAAAAGTACATGATCATAAGCATGTATATCCAAAACATGATGAAGACCTATCTTAAAATACAACCAAAATTCTGACATAATTCTATTTTTTTGGGGAATTCAAACATACAATTTATTTTAGTAAAAATAAATGGCTTTATCAAAAGCTTAGCAAAAATTACAGTATTTATTTGTGTTCCTGTCAAAAATTATTTTTTTGCTTGTTTTAAAAGCTAAATTATATGTAATTTTGTGCAACTTTTAAAAAAAACGATATGCCATTTTCAGATTTATTTGATAACGAATTTAAAAATAGAAATAAAGGTCATTTTTCTGCAATTGTAAGAGTTGCTTTATCTGATGGAGCTTTAACTGTAGAAGAAAAAGAATTTTTAGATAAATTAGCCACTCGTTTAGAAATTTCTGCAGCTGAATATGAGGAAATTTTAGAGAACCCAACAAAATACCCTATTAATCCTCCTGTCCTTCATCTAAGCAGATTAGAGCGTTTGTATGATTTAGCAAGAATGGTTTATGCAGATCATGTTTTAGGTCCAAAACAAAAACAAATTTTAACTCGTTTTGCTTTAGCTTTAGGATTTACTCCAAGTAACGTAAACTATATTGTAGATAAAGCATTATCCCTACTTGTTTTAAATGTAGATTTAGACACTTTCATTTATGAAATGCAACATATGAATAAATAAAAAAAAAGCTCTGAAATTTCAGAGCTTTTTTTTTATTTAAGAGTTTTTCATAAATTCTTCTGCTTTTTCTACCATATTTTTGCTTCCACAGAAAAAAGGCACCCTTTGATGTAATTCTTTAGGTTCTAATTCCATAATTCTATTAAACCCATCAGATGCTTTTCCTCCAGCTTGTTCCGCCAAAAATGCCATAGGATTACATTCATACAATAATCGTAACTTTCCATTAGGTGCTTTTGAACTTGTCGGATAAATATAAATCCCTCCTTTAATCATATTTCTATGAAAATCAGACACTAAACTACCTATATAACGAGAAGTATAAGGTCTATCTCCTTCTTCCATTTGACAATATTTTAAATAATTTTTCACTCCTTGAGGAAAGTGAATATAATTTCCTTCATTAATAGAATAGATTTTACCATCTGGAGTAAATTGCATATTAGGATGAGACAAATAAAAAGTTCCAATCGCTGGATTTAAAGTAAATCCGTTCACACCATGACCTGTAGTATATACTAGCATAGTAGAAGTACCATAAATTACATATCCAGCAGCCACCTGATTGACTCCTGGTTGTAAAAAATCTTCTAACTGAACAGGCGTTCCCATTGGAGTAATTCTTCTATAAACAGAAAAAATAGTCCCTACAGATACATTTACATCAATATTTGAAGACCCATCTAAAGGATCCATTAAAACTACATATTTATTATTATGTCCTTTATCAGATCCAGCAACAGTAATAAAATCGTCATTTTCTTCGGAAGCAATTCCGCAAACAATCTCTCTATTAATTAACGTTTGAATAAATGTTTCGTTGGCAAAAACATCTAACTTTTGTTGATCTTCACCTTGAATATTTTGTTCTCCAGCTGCTCCTACTATATCCACTAAACCAGCTTTATTCACCTTATAATTTACCACTTTAGCAGCTAAGCGTATCGAATTAATTATTCTAGAAAGTTCACCTGTAGAATATTGAAATGAATTTTGATTTTCAATAATAAACTCGCCAAGGGTTCTGTTTTTTTCTTCCATTTTACGAAATCGATATAGTTGTGTTTAAGTGGCAAATATCGCTTTTTATAAAACATTTAAAAAGAAATAAATTATAAAAAAAAATTAAAACAGCATTATTACATGTAAAAAATCATTTTAATACAGAAATATCAAAAAATGTTATAAAAAAATATTTAAATGAAAAAATATAAAATATTGTTTAATTTTGCATAAATAAAATATACCATTATAAACTTTGTGATACAGATAAACTATGGTAATTTAGCGTAAAAATAAAAAAGATGATTATTCGTAAAGGCACCATACAAGACATGCCCTCAGTATTAGAATTAATAAAGGAATTAGCCATATTTGAAAAAGAACCCAATGCTGTAGAAATTAGTGTTACCGATTTAGAAAGAGACGGTTTTTCAAAGCAGCCTTTATTTCAGACTTTCGTTGCTGAAGAAGAAAAAGAAATTATTGGGGTAGCCTTATATTATTACCGTTACTCTACCTGGAAAGGCAAAACAATTCATTTAGAAGACTTAGTGGTAAAGGAAGACAAAAGAGGAACAGGTGCTGGTTTTGCGTTATATTCTGAGATTATTAAACAAGGGCATAAAGAAAACGTAAAAAGAATGGAATGGAATGTATTAGATTGGAATACTCATGCCATTGCTTTTTATGAAAAAAGTGGTGCTCATATTTTAGAAGATTGGAAAGTGGTGCAAATGGATAAAGAAGGAATAGAAAATTTTGTAGCTACATTGAACAACAAATAAACGAGTTATATATTAATAAAAAAGATCAATCAGGGTTTTACTATGAAAATTTTTAAATTTGGTGGTGCTTCTGTAAAAGATGCAGAAGGTGTAAAAAACGTAACTTCTGTCCTTGGAAAAGTAGGTTATAGAAATACATTAATCGTTGTTTCCGCCATGGGCAAAACAACCAATGCTTTAGAAGTAATTATTAAAAATTATTTCGAAAAATCGAATCAATTAAATGCTTCAGTTCAAGAAGTTCGCAAATACCACAATCAAATTTTACAGGATCTTTTTGAAGATGAAGATCATGAAGTTTTTTTTACTGTAAATGCCCATTTTGATGATTTAGAATATTTTTTAAGAAGTAATAAATCTCCAAATTACAATTTTGTGTATGATCAAATTGTAAGCTATGGTGAAATTATTTCTACTACTATTGTAAGTTATTATTTAAATGAAAAAGGCATTAAAAATACTTGGTTAGACGTTAGAAACTTTATAAAAACCGACACTACTTATAGAGATGCTAATGTAAATTGGGAACAAACTCAGAATGTAATAAATAAAAAAATTGAAAAAGATGAGTTGTATATCACACAAGGCTTTTTAGGGTCAGATGCTAACAACTTCACTACTACTCTTGGGAGAGAAGGTTCAGATTATACAGCGGCTATTTTTGCTTATTGTTTAAATGCAGAAAGCGTAACCATATGGAAAGATGTACCTGGTGTTTTAAACGCAGACCCGCGTTATTTCGAAGAAACAGCGCTTTTAAATCAAATTTCATACAGAGAAGCTATTGAACTAGCCTTTTATGGAGCAAGTGTAATACATCCAAAAACATTACAACCATTGCAAAACAAAGAAATTCCGCTATTTGTAAAATCATTTATTAATCCACTTTTACCTGGCACAAGTGTCTCAAAAGGAGCCGATTTAGAACCGCAATTACCTTGCTATATTATCAAAAAAAACCAATTATTATTATCGCTATCCTCTTTAGATTTCTCATTTATAATGGAAGAGCATATTAGCGAAATTTTTGCTTTGTTTCACGAACATAAATTAAAAGTAAATTTAATTCAAAACTCGGCCATAAGTTTTTCAGTATGCATAGAAGATAAATTTCAAAATTTTCTAGAAGTGAAAGAAATTTTAGAAAAGAAATTTAAGATTTCGTTCAGTGAAAATGTATCCTTATATACCATTAGACATTTTGATGAAAATGCAACTCAAATTGTAGAAACTAACAAGACTGTTTTATTAAAACAAATTTCGAGAGAAACCTTACAAATTATTACAAAAGAGTAATAAGCCAAAAGATTTATACAATAAATTAATCCATAAATACTACTTTTGAAAAATAGGAGTTATCTATTTATGATAAAAAAGTGGTTTTTATGGATTTTTTTTCTGTTTTTTTCTGTGGTCTTTTCTCAGGAAAAGCCATCTAATAATCGGTATCAATTAAAAAAAATAATAACTTCAAAAGATACTATCTTTTTAGAAAAAGTGAGTATTAATCCTGCTTTTTTCTCACTCAAAGATAAAAACCAGAAAAAAATTGATTCTACATACTATAGTGTAGATTTTCAAAAGGCAAGTCTTATTTTTAATAAAAACTTTACAACTCAAGACACCTTACTTGTTGAATATTTAAAATTCCCAGACTTCTTAACCAAAGAATATACTATTTATGACGATAAAAAAGTAGTCTCAAATGAAGCAGGAAATTTGTATACTATTAAAAATCCAGACAAGCCTTTATTCCAACCTTTTGATGGCTTGAACACTTCAGGAAGTATTTCAAGAGGCATTACTATTGGTAACAACCAAAACACAGTAGTTAACTCAAATCTAGATTTGCAAATTACAGGTAAAATATCAGACAAAGTAAGTTTAAGAGCCTCGATACAAGACAGTAACATTCCACTTCAAGAAGGAGGTTATTCACAGAAATTAGATGAGTTTGATCAAATTTTTATAGAATTAGCTTCGGATCAATGGAGCATTAAAGCGGGCGATTTATTCTTAGAAAATAGACAATCTCAATTTTTAAATTTTAATAAAAAAGTTCAGGGTCTATCGACTCAATTTACTTTGGGAACACCCGAAAAAAAAACAACTATTTTTGGTTCAGCAGCCTTAGTAAGAGGGCAATATGCTCGAAGTTCATTTATAGGTCAAGAAGGAAACCAAGGTCCTTACAAATTAAAAGGAACCAATGGTGAGTTATTTGTATTAGTAATTTCTGGTTCTGAAAGAATATATGTAAATGGCATTTTATTAGAAAGAGGTGAAAACAAAGATTATGTTATAGATTACAATGCTGGTGAAGTTATTTTTACTTCTCTATTTCAAATAACCTCAGAAATGCGTATTATAATTGAGTATCAATTTTCAGATAGAAATTACACGCGTTTTGTAGCTTACTCTGGTGTTACACACGAACAAGAGTCTTTTAAAATTGGTGGATTTGTATATTCAGAAAATGATATTAAAAATCAACCATTACAGCAAAATTTATCTGAAGAACAAGTAACTATTTTAAAAGATGCTGGAGACAACCAAAATTTAATGACTGCTCCTTCTGCTTACATAGATTCGTATTCAGAAAATAAAATTTTATATCGAAAAACAATGGCAGGTGCTGTCGAAATTTTTGAATTTTCAAACGACCCAAATGATGTACTATATAATGTTCGTTTTACTTTTGTAGGTCAAAATACAGGAAATTACATTTTATCAAACACAAATACCATTGGAAAAATATATGAATATATTGCACCTATTGCTGGTGTTCCACAAGGAAATTACGAACCAATTATTCCTCTTGTCTCACCAGACAAATTACAAATTGCCACGATACTAGGAACATACAATCCTTCAGAAAAAACCAATTTAGACTTTGAACTAGCTGTTAGTAATTATGACAGAAATCTTTATTCCAATTTAGATGACAATGACAATAAAGGAATTGCTGGGAAATTTAATTTTAACAAAAGACTATATACTGGAAAATTCAATTGGGATGGTTTTGCCAATTTTCAACTAATTAACAAAGATTATAAAACCATCGAGCGATTATTTAATATTGAATTTAATAGAGATTGGAATTTAAATAATCCTTTAGGAAATCAAAGTTTGTTAACTACTGGGATTACGCTAAACATGAAAAAAAATGGCTTTACAAAATATCAATTTGAAAAACTTGATTTTAGTCAAAATTTCTCAGGCAACAGACATCTAATAGAAAGTTTTATAAAATTAAGTAAGACAACAATTACAACCAATTTCAGTGCTTTAAATAGTAATAGTGAAATTACAAACTCAACATTTATCAGAAATCAATCTAGGATAAAACATCATTTTAGAAAGAATTGGATTGGGACTTCTTTGCGTTTAGAAAACAATAAAGAAAAAATTATTGTTACTAATGAATTTAGTAATTTAAGCCAGCAATTTACAGAATATGGTGTCTTTGTTGGGCGTGGTGATTCGACAAAAGTATATGCCGAAATAGGCTACTTAAATAGAGTAAATGACAGTTTAAAAAACGGACAAATAAGACGTGTAAATCATTCCGATTCTTATTATTTAAAATCACAATTAATAAAAACAACAAAAAGCAATCTTACTGTTTTTGCTAATTATCGAATTTTGAAATATGAAGAAACCAAGTCAAATGAACCATCGCTCAACTCAAGAATTTTATATAATACTACTTTTTATAATAATTTAATACAGTCTTCTACTGCTTACGAAACAACTTCTGGAACGATAGCACAGCAAGAATTCACCTACTTAGAAGTTGAGCCTGGGCAAGGTGTGTATATGTGGAATGATTACAACAATAATGGTATTCAAGAATTACAAGAATTTGAAATTGCCACTTTTTCTGATCAGGCTAAATATGTAAGAGTCTTTTTACCCAACCAAGTTTTTATTCGAACCCACCAAAATAAATTCTCTCAATCTTTAAATTTTAATGGTTTAGTCTGGCAAAATGAGAAAGGCATTAAAAAATTACTCTCTTATTTTTACAACCAATCATCCATCTTAGTTGAACGAAAAATAATAAGAAATGGCAATGATTTTGACTTAAATCCTTTTTCAAAAAATGAAAATAGTATCGGTTTAAATAATACATTTAGGAATAGTCTTTTTTACAATAGAGGTAAACAAAATCATTCTATGATTTACACCTATTTAAACAGTAAAATTAAAAGTTTATTAAATATCGGCTCACAAGAAAACAATCTTTACTCTCATCAATTTCAATACAATCATTTATTAAGTGAGAATTGGTTAATTCAGTTTAAATCTAGCTTTGGTAAAACAGAAAGTAATTCAGAAAATTATTCTAATAGAAATTTTCAAATTGAAAATTATTTAATAAATCCAAAGTTGTCTTATTTATTTTCAAAAAATGCTAGTTGGGATATTTTTTATGAATATCAAAACCAAAACAACACTATAAATGCTTTAGAATCATTACAACAAAACAAAATAGGCTCCTCTTTTTCATTTAATAGTGAGAAAGGGTTTACGATAAATGGAGAGTATTCATTTTACAACAACAATTTCACTGGCAATCAATTATCTCCTGTAGCGTTTCAAATGTTACAAGGATTACAAGCTGGAAAAAATAGTGTTTGGAGATTACTTCTACAAAAAAACATTACTAAATATTTAGACATTAACATTAACTATCAAGGAAGAAAATCTGAAACAAGTAAAACCATTCACAATGGAAATATACAGCTAAGAGCATTTTTTTAACTTTTAAAACAAAAGAAAAAACAATATTCTTACTAAATTTACTAAATTTTAATTTTTCATCAGAATTACAAATGAAAAAATTATTCGCTATTATATTATTATCATTATTAACTTCAGTTGGATTTGCACAACTTAGTAATAAACACTGGATACCTCCTTTACATTCAAGAGAAGATGTAACGGTGAATGATCACTATATTTATTTATCAACCCCAGAAACTACTCCATTTCAAGTTACTATTACTTATGGTAATGGGATTCCAATAACTGGTTCACCTTTTACTTTATCTCAATCCAATCCTGTACGAGTAACTATAGGAAACACACAACCTTCTGCGATGTTTGTAGCACAAAACAATGTAAATAGCATACAGTCTGATAAAGGGTTAATACTTGAAGCTTCTGAAGATTTCTATGTAAGTTTTAGGGTAAAATCACAAAATCATGCTGAAATATTAGTACCAAAAGGAAGGACCGCTTTAGGAACATCCTTTAGAGTAGGTAGTGTACCACAACAATATGATAGTTCAATTCGAAATTTTGTAACTAGTTTTATGGCTACTGAAGACAATACAACAGTTACAGTATCAGATTACAATCCAAATGTCACATTCGTAAGTGCAACAGGAACCATCAATCCTTCTTCACAAAATTTCACCTTAAATAAAGGTCAATCAGTAGTTTTATCTGGCTATACAGACAATGTAGCTAATAGAACGGGGTTTATAGGTGCCTTGATCAATTCTTCCAAACCAATAGTTGTGAATACTGGTAACGCAACAGGAGGTGCAGGACCAATGCCTAGCACAGGCTCTGGTCAAGATTTTAATTTAGATCAAATTGTAGGTTTTGAGAATATTGGGCAAAAATATGTTGTAGTTAAAGGTAATGGAAGTAATAATTCTGAAACTCCAATAGTAATTGCAACAGTAGATAATACAGCTATATATGTAAATGGAAATACCGTCCCAATTATAACTTTAGATGCTGGAGATTATTATCCTATACCTGCATCAAATTATCAAGGAAGTGGAACAAATAGAAACATGTACATAGAAAGTAATCAACCAGTATATTTATACCAAGTTTTAGCAGGAAGTATAAATGATGCTACTTCTGGTTTGAATTTTATTCCTCCTTTAAGTTGCTATTGGCAAAAAAGTGTCAACATGATTCCTCAATACAATGCTATTGGCGGTAAATCATATAACGATAGTGGTATTATTATTGTAACTGAAGTAGGTTCAACAGTTTCAATTAATGGAAACCCAACGACAGCCACACCACAATTAGTAAATGGAAACGCTGGTTGGGAAACCTATCGAATTGATGGTATAGGTGGTGATATTATAGTTGAATCAACTGGAGCTTTAGCCGTTGGCGTTTTTGGTTCAGACGGAAATGCATCAGGATATGGCGGTTATTATTCAGGTTTTGGAAGTCAACCAAGAGATACTTTTATAGATATTTGTTCTAACTCAACTATAGATTTATATGAAGCTATTGAAGGAAATCCTTTACCAAATGGATCATGGAATCCTGCATTAGCTAGTGGGAACAATATATACGACCCAAATATTGATGCTCCTGGCACTTATCAATATACATATGACATTACTTGTGATGGATTTACTGTTACAGAATCAGTGGATATAACCATAACCATTCAAACAGCTCCAGATGTAGGATCTGATACTTCTAAGGCATACTGTACAATTGATCCTGATGAAGATTTATTTACATTATTAGGAACATCGGATTCTTCTGGAACATGGTCATTTAATGGAAACCCAAGACCCGATGGAATTATCCATCCTGCTACAGATAGTTCTGGAGATTATGTTTACACAATATCTACCAATAATGTTTGTGAAACCGTATCATCCATAGTGACAGTTATTATTAATCAAGCACCAGAAATTACGGTAGTTACTCCATATGAAATATGTGATGACAACGTGGATGGAGATGACACAAATGGCTATGCAAACTTTGTTTTAAACACAAAGAATCTAGAAGTTATAAATGGACAACCAGACATTACTGTAAGTTATCATTCATTACAAAATGAAGCAGAATTAGGAATTAATAATTTACCAAACAATTTCTATTCCAATTCCAAAACTATCTATGTTAGACTTAGAAACAATACTACTCAATGTTACGCTGTAACAACCTTAGATTTAATTGTAAATCCGTTACCAACAATCCAAAACAATGTAACATTAAAACAATGTGATACAGATAACGATGCGATAACTACATTTAATTTGTCTCAAGCAAATTCAATTATTGCTACTGATACTAATTTAACTTTCACTTATCATACTTCGCAATCTGGTGCCATAAACAACATTAATTTAGTTACTGATGAAATGAATTATGTTGCCGCAAATGGAAGTATAGTTTGGGCAAGGATTATAAACGACAAAGGTTGTTATAGAACCACACAAGTAAATTTAACAGTTTCAGCAACTACTCTTTCAACTAATGATAGCTTTGATTTATATCAATGTGACGATTATATTGACTTAAATGACCCTGACGACGACGGTTATGATTATTTCAATTTTAATGATCCAAATAATTTAGCTAATAATGCGGAATTGCATTTCAAAAATTTATTTCCGTCCAATCAAAATTTAGTGGTTACTTTTTATGAAACAGAACTAGATGCATTAGCAGAACAAAATCAAATAGTTAATAGTACTAACTATAGAAATAATACTCCTACAAATCAATCAATATGGGTTAGAATAGAAAGCAGTTTAAACAACGAATGCTTTGGTGTTGGCCCATATTTAAACCTCCATGTAGTATCAATTCCTGAAATAAATCTAGGAGTTGATTTTACATTATGTGTAGATCCAATAAGCGGACTAGGCTCTCAATTAGTAGATGCTACACCTGCTACTTCTGGAAATTATTCTTACCAATGGACTCCAGCAAACCCAAACACTAATTCTGGAGGAAATGAAAGTCCTTTATACACCATAACACAAGAAGGAACCTATTCGGTAATCATTACAGATAACACTACAGGCTGTAGTAATTATGACAGTATTGTAGCTACATATTCATCAGAACCTGTTCATTTTGAAGCAAACTTGGTTAACCCAACATTTTCATCTGGATTATCAACAATTCAAACAATAACTTCTGGTGGTTACGGCACCTATGAGTATAGCCTAGATCAAATTAATTGGCAATCAAGCCCAACATTTACTGGACTTACAAATGGAAGTTATATAGTATATGTACGAGATATTTTAGGGTGCGGTATATTGTCTTCAAATTTATTATATGCCATAACGTATCCTGCTTTTTTTACTCCAAATGGAGATGGATATAATGACAATTGGAATATTAAAAACTTACCACAATCTTTTGAAGCCAAACTATACATATTTGATCGATATGGCAAATTAATAAAACAAATAAGTCCTTACGGAGAAGGATGGAATGGCACATATAATGGTCATTTATTACCATCAACAGACTATTGGTTCAAACTAGAATACAAAGATAACGGCACAATAAAAGAATTTAAATCGCACTTTAGTTTAAAAAGATAATGGAAGCCACAATACAAACAAGTATACATAACAACATAGCAACTATATCATTCTTTCATCCAGCTGGAAATTCTTTTCCTAGTTCCCAATTAAATCGTTTAACAAATGAAATTAATACCATTGGAAAGAATGATAAAATCAATTTAATTATTCTAAAAAGTGAAGGTGAAGGAGCCTTTTGTGCTGGTGCTTCCTTCGATGAATTATTAGCTGTTACAAATTTAGAAGAAGGAAATCATTTTTTTTCTGGCTTTGCTAATGTAATCAATGCTATGAGAAAGTGTCCAAAACTGATTATTGGCCGTGCTCATGGAAAAACTGTTGGTGGAGGTGTGGGTTTATTAGCTGCATGTGATTATGTTTTAGCCCATGAAAATGCAGCTATAAAACTATCTGAAATAGCTATTGGCATAGGCCCTTTTGTAATTGAACCTGCCGTCTCTAAAAAAATTGGAAAAACAGCAATGGCAACTATGACCTTAGAACCTACTGCATGGAAAGATGCTAATTGGGCATTTGCAAAAGGTTTCTATGCTCAGGTTTTTTCTACTGTTGAAGCCTTAGATAATTCTCTCAAAAAATTTACCGAACAACTCGCTAGTTATAATCCGGAAGCCTTAGTAGAAATGAAAAAAGTACTTTGGGAAGGAACAGAAAACTGGGAAACTCTTTTGTATGAACGTGCAGCTATTTCTGGCAGATTAGTACTTTCAGATTTCACAAAACAAGCCTTGTCTCAGTTTAATAAAAAATAAAATTAAAACAATAATACAAATCTATAAAAAGAGGAAAATACTATTTTAGCCCCGGTTGAAGCAAGTTACCATGTAACGCTGAAAACGGGAGAGTTTACTACTGAAAAAAAGTGCTGTGCTTCTAGAAATTTAACTTACGTGTTTTTAACCAACCCGTAATACTTAAGCGCTCTCTACAAACTGGCTTTACTTCGTGTTCTAATAATTGGCTTTCAAAAACAACCATTCTTCCTTTTAAAGGAAAAACTGTAATCGTTTTGTCATCTTTATAAATGGCCAACTCTCCTCCGTATTCTTCCTTCCAATCTTCGTCATTAAGATAACAAACAATAGACAATTTTCTACTATCATCATTCTGAAAAGTATCTAAATGCCTTTTGTAAAAAGTCCCTTCTGGATACAATGCATAATGGAATTCGCGTTCTTGAATCCCTAAAAAACAAGTACGATTTAAATAATTAGTAAAATGGGCTACCTTATCAAAAAAAACAGATTCAGCCTCGTTCTTTTCTGACTCATCAATCCATGAAATGAAATCACCTCTAATCGTTTTAATTATTTGTTCATTAAATTGATTACCAATGGCTGCTTTTTTAAACTCGTCTTCATCGTATTTTTTTAGCAGACTATTCCGAAGATTTTCAACTTCCTCAACTGAAAAGAAATTATCCACAATACTATATTGTTCCTCTAAAAGATCTTTTATAACCTTTTCATACATTGGAACTAAGACAAATTCACTCATAATTATATTCAAAAAAGTGAGCAAATATAATGCGAAAAAAGGAATAAAAAACAAGAATTAAAATTTAGTAACTTTGTAAAAAAATAGATTAGCAAAAATGAGTAAAATAAGAATTACTAAACAGTTTTCGTTTGAAACAGGTCATGCATTATATGGATATGATGGTAAATGTAAAAATGTACATGGTCATAGTTATAAACTTTCTGTAACCGTTATTGGTATGCCTATAACAGATACTTCAAATGTAAAATTTGGAATGGTTATCGATTTTACGGATTTAAAAAAAATAGTAAAAGAAGAAATTGTCGATTTATTTGATCATGCTACTGTATTTAATAAAAACACACCTCATATTGAACTTGCTGAAGAATTAAGCAATAGAGGTCATCATGTTATTTTAGTAGAATATCAACCTACAAGTGAAAATATGGTTATTGATTTTGCCAAAAAAATAAGACACAGACTACCTTTTGGAATAAAATTACACTCTTTAAAACTACAAGAAACTGAAACTTCTTTTGCTGAGTGGTATGCTTCAGATAATGAATAAAAAAACCCTTAAAGAATTCTTTAAGGGTTTTTATAGAATTATAAAAATTGCAATATAACTAATTCACTATTTTTTCACGATTAAGAATTCTGAGCGTCTGTTTTGTGCGTGTTCTTCTTCGGTACACTCTTTACAAGGTACTTTTGGTTCGCTTTCTCC